>UQFY01000039.1 GCA_900540385.1 uncultured Mollicutes bacterium | reverse complement strand
AAGCCCATTGGCAGAATTAAGTATGCACTAAATTAATTCCGCCAACAGGTATAAATAGTTATGTCGGAGAGGTGAAACTTTCCGACACAAGAATGTCTATAAGACTTACATTTGATGATGCCAACATTGGCACATTGAAAATTTCCAAATGGAACAAAAGGCTTGGCAAAACCAAAATTGAAGAATCTTATTTTGCCTCATTAGAGGCTGATACGCTAACTTTGGCTGGAGAAATCTTTTATGACATCAAATACTTGTTTAAAAGAGAAAAGGAAAGAAGTTATATTTATGCGATAAACGATTCTCCAGATGGAGTTCTTTTCTGTGATAAAAGTATAAGAAGAATAGAGTTAAAAGGCAAAAAAGAGACGAATGCAGACAGCCTATTTTTTAGCCGAATCATTGATGAGGATTTCTTTGACCAAGAACATTCCGAAGAGCTGGACTACAATTTGGTGATAAGGCATTGCTTGGCTCATACCGATGAGTCGTATGACGAGACCCTTTCTGAGGGATTAAGCCGAATGCTACGGAAATATCCCCAAAAGATAGAAGGACTGCGGAAAGCATTGAAACGATTGCCACCCAAACAGAGGGAAAAGGCAAACTACGAAATGATGGTTTTGATTGTTTCGGCATGGATGATGGAGCAAGATCCTGATTCCATTGAGCCGAAGAGTTTTTATCATACGTATCCCTTTTTCAAGAAAAGCTCTATGATTGATAGAATCCTAATGGAACAAAAGCTATAATTCACTTCCTGCGGATTGCAAATCCGCAGCTTTAAAATACAAGAAATGAAACATCCTTATAAAGAATATGAAACATCCAAACTTTGGGGACTTGTAAAGTCCTCAATAGAAGAATTAGTTGAGAACAATGATGTGGAGCTTTTTACCCCAATAGAATATGTCGTAGGGTATATTTGCAAAAATATATCTTCAACTAATATAGTGAAGAACGAATGAGGAGTGAGCAGTATGAAATCAACAGAATTGAGAAAGATAACGAGAAAGCTGATACTCCCCGATAGGTTTAAGAAAAAGGGGCGGTTAGCATATTACACCTTGGCTCATAAAACAGGGGCAATGGTATTGGTCGGATTCTATTTGGATAATTCCATAGACCCAAATTCGTTCTTCGTCAACTATTTCGCTCAATGCCTTTATGCGCCATTTAGCACTTATAATTTCAGCTTAGGGGGCAGGCTTGGCTCTTATTGGGATATTAATAGAATGTCTGAACTTCAAGGCAAACTGAATGAATTTGATGTGTTTGATAAGCTGAATACATTTGAAGACATTCTGCTTTTCCTTAAAAAACATCCATATTATGGCTCAAGTTCTGGTCGTGACGAATACTATGCATTGACCTATTACATTTTGGAAGACTATCGCAAGTCGATGTCCTTTTTGGATAAAATAATATCGTTGAGAAAGAGGGAAGATTACAACCTTTTCTTAGATAAGATAGAAAACGCTCGATTGCTGAAAGATTTTATAGAAAGAGGCGATTACGATAAAGGTATTAGCCAAATCTTACGGTGGCAAGAACAAACGATGAACGGAATAAAATTGTAGGAATCATGAAGAAACGAAGGAAAGACGATGAAGACTCTTGCTTGGTGCAGTTTGTCAAAACCATATTGTTGTTGGCTTGTGTATATTGGGGACTTATTACGGCGATGCGAACAGTCGATGATAGTTGGTGGCTCATCGGAGGAATTGCAGTAGTTTCCTATCTGCTCGTCAAACTATTCAAGGATGATGACTATGTTTCAATGCATACGTGTACCCTTGCCATTGTATTGGGGGCAATAGTCTTCACTACAAACTTTTATATTCCGATTTCTACGCAACAACGCCAAGCTGTTATCCAAGACCTTTACGGTTCGGGAGGCAAGATGAGAACAACGCGGTGTGTTCTTCGTTTTGCGGACAATGGACAAAAGGTAAATGTCGGTGGAGGATTCAACAAGGAAGACTATCATGTGGGCGACACCGTAACCGTTACTTATCAGCACGGATGCCTCGGAATGGATGTGGTGAGATACGTCAAATGATATTAGTGCAATGATTAATCACTTTCTGCGGATTTCAATCCGCAAGGCTAAATAATACAACTATGGAAGAAAAGATAAAGCTAAGAGATAAACTTGTAGATATTGCCTTGCAATGGCAAGCAAGTTTTGGGGTTGCACCGTCTATTACAAGT
>UQFY01000038.1 GCA_900540385.1 uncultured Mollicutes bacterium | reverse complement strand
CTCGCCCGCATAGCAGGCGGTTCTAGGTTGTCCCTATCGGTCCACATAAAAGAAGCAAGAAAAATTATCATCCAGGTCCAAAATAAAAATTCAAACAACGGTTGGATTAAAAGCAACTATCGTTACAAAAAATACGTCCTTGATGGGAAAAGCTATGTAACTTTAGTTGATCAAAAAAGAGAATTAGAACCCGCTTTCCATGTTTTATGGGCTTCTCTTATTGGTTCGTTTGTTGCTCTTTGCATTATTTCTCTTATCCTTTTACCTATCTCTAATTTAATGGTCAAGCCGATTGAAGAGAATTTCGCAAAGCAAAAACGTTTTATTTCCGATGCTTCTCATGAATTAAAAACTCCTTTAGCAATCATCGCTTTAAATAACGATATTGAAATGGCGGAACATGGTGAGAATGCCAATACCGCAAATATTTCTAAGCAAGTCAAACAATTAAATAAGATTGTCGCCAGTTTAAATGAATTGGCAAAATTAGATGAAGATGAAAAAGTGCCTTTCACTCCTTTCGATTTAACAACCCTAGCAAAAGAAACAATCACTTCCTTTAAAGGAATCGCCAATCAATATCAAAAATCTTTTGAATATGAAATTGAAGAGAATTTAACCTACATTGGCAATCCCGAGAAAATCAAAAGACTTATTTCTATTTTGTTAGATAATGCCGTGAAATATAGCAAATCCTTTATTTCGATAAAGATTTATTCCAGCAATAAAAACATCATCATGAAAGTGGAAAATGACACGAATGGCATTCCTGAAGGAAACTTAAATGCTGTATTCGAACGTTTCTATCGTCTTGAAGAAGCGCGTTCTTCCAATGTTTCCGGAAATGGAATTGGTCTATCAATGGCCAAAGAAATCGTCTCTATTCATCATGGCCAAATATCCGCCAATGGCATGAATGATATTTTCAAAATCAGTGTTAAATTATAAAAAATAGGCAGGAAAACCTGCCTATTTCTCGTTTTTTATCTCTTAAATCAAATTGGAATCTTTTAAGAGAGTCTCAACATCTGTGTTTTTGATTTTCTTTAAGACCTTCTTTAAGAGGAAACGTTCTGCAACCGTCAAATCCATATCTTTTAATTGCTTACGATCGATTGCGTAATAAGAAGCACGGAGCATTTCTCTCACATCATAACGAGAACTCCAAACCTCAGGGACGCCACGATCGACATTCATCAATGTATAGACGGATTCCATACCAGAACGCATCGAATATTCTGTAGTGAAGATGGTATCTGCTGGAATTTCGGCAAACTGACCAATAAAGGCAAGATTCACAGAACCCTTTGGAACGACATGTGGACGGTCGCTATTCTTACGTGGTTCAAAGAAAGCGTCGATATAAGGCATATACGCAGTAGTCGTATTTGCATGTTTCTTCGCATATTCTTCAATCTTGTCTGTTGGCACACCAATGTGATACATCCACTCTTCAGCAATTTCGATACCGGTGCATTCTCTCATTGGTTTCTTGATGTAGTTTCCTGGACGGTTGGTATATAAGCCATAGAACCAAACTAAAATACGACCTTCTGGTTGATCAGCGAACTGTCCTTGACGGTTAATGGTCCAAGAGCATCTCCAGAAATCCCAAGAATCTTTGACAGTAACGATGCCACCCGTGCAAACACGGTGATCATGAGGATTTCTTTGAGTGATCTTCATGATATATGGAAGAAGGGTATCATCCACATCAATAGTCGCACTCATCCAATTGGTTGCTTCAATATTTTTGCAGAAGGCATCTGGATTGCCGAAGCTTCCATCTTTTACTTGGCTAACGAGTTTCTTCCAAAGATCCCAAGAGTTTCCCTCGCCGTTTTTCACACTTTGCCAGGCTGGGGCGGTAGTTTGATTGCCATAGCGTGTGCTATCGACGCAAGAACCGTTGGTGACGAAGACGAGATCATCTTCGCTTAATTCGAAGGCCTTGCCTTTTCCAGAAAGGGTGCATTCAATGGCTTTTGCAACTTTGTGTGCTGGATCTTTTGCATCGATAACGATATTCGTTACTTCACAATGCGGGATGAATTCCACTCCTCTGCTTGTTAAATAATGAAGTAAAGGAAGGATCATAGATTCATATTGGTTATAACGTGTGAAACGAAGAGCGGTGAAATCTGGTAAGCCATCAATGTGGTGAACATAACGTTGAAGATAACGTTTCATTTCCAAAGCACTGCTCCATTCTTGGAAGGCGAACATTGTTTGCCAATAGAGCCAGAAATTCGATTTCCAGAAATGATCGTCGAAGCAATCGCTGATTTTCTTATCTTCTAGATCTTTTTCAGGGGTGAGATATAGCTTCAAAAGTTCTTTTTGCGCTTCTTTATCAAGGGTGAAATCTTTTCCTGTAGGAAGTTTCTTTCCGCAATGTGCTGTTGCACGGCATAAGGAATAGTTAGGATCTTCCTTGTTTAACCAGTAATAATCATCAAGAACGGAAACGTTCGGATCATCCTTTGAAGGAACGTCACGATAAACATCCCACATAACTTCGAAATGGTTATCCATTTCTCTGCCACCACGCATGACGAATCCATTCTTTGGATCGTGGTAGCCATCGCAAGCACCACCTGCAAGAGGATCACGGTCTAAGATATGAATTTTCTTAGGGTCTAATTGAGCATCTCTTACGAGATAAAAGGCAGCGGTCAAACCTGCTAAGCCACTACCAATGATGTAGGCGCTTTTCTTGTCCGCATCCTTTGGTTTTCTTGGATGGGCGAAAGCTTCATAATTTCCTGCTGAGTAATACATTTTTAATTCTCCTTTGCCTTTTGAGCACATTAAGAATAAAAAGAAAATCAAGCAGTAAAAACGGTCAAAAAAATCATTTTGTCAAAAAAATTTACAAGAAAAATATAATGTCAAAAATTTTGACACGTGTCATTTTCTACAAGAATAGGCTTTCAAAGCGTTAGGAATAGTTCCTTTCACTAAAGGAGAGAGGTGATCAATGATGTCTTTTGGATCTTCTTTCATATCTCTATCCGCCCACGAAATCATAATATCAACGAAAGCAATCGTATAAAAACGTTCGATGAAGCCTTTATCTGTTTCGGAAACGTCATCTACACCTAAAGAAAGGCAAACTTCATCCACTACTTTTTTAAGCAAAGGGAAAGTGAGTTTGCATAGATAATTCTGAAGAAGCTCTAAAGAAACGCCATGGTAGATGTTTAACAAGAAACTTTTTTCTTTTTTTGCTAGTTTAAAAATGTCTAAAAAGCCTTCTTGCCAGCTATTGTATGTGCGGTTTTCTTTTAAAACGGATTCAACCTCGGTATAGCAAGTCCATTCGACTAGTTCTGGAAGGTCGGCAAAATGATAATAAAAAGTCTGGCGACGAACGCCTGCCTTCTCACAGATGTCATTTATTGTTATTTTGCTAATTGTTTTTTCTTTGAGGAGTTCTTTAAGAGAAAAAGACAACGCTTTCTTTGTAAGGTCAGCCATATCAAGATTATATAAATTTAAGAAGAAAAAAGAAAAGCCCCATATTCTCATGGTGTGAATTCTTAAACTAAATTCCGGTTTTTCTCAAAATCCTGCTTTTAGTCTGAG
>UQFY01000037.1 GCA_900540385.1 uncultured Mollicutes bacterium | reverse complement strand
GGCCTTATAGGCCAGATCGAAAAACCGCGCCTTGAAGACGCGGATTTTTATTTTGAAAATTGCTACATGGGTGGCATATTTTTCGTGAATTCAACAAAAAATAGGCTAAATATTTAGGTTTGTTTAAAAAATGAAGGGGATGTTCATATCAAAAAATGAATATCTCATAGACAATAATTTTGTTAGTGAATCTTGAGAAAACAACTAACACAAATCCCTTGGAGCGTATGGTGAATCCATACGAGAATGCTATGAGCAAAAGTGAAGTTGTTTTGATTATTTTCTATCGTCTTTATACCCAAAAGACGATTCGTAAGTCCGAAATTTTATGCGATTGTGGTATTAATAGCCTTACTTTCGCTAGATATCTTGCGGATATTCGTTGTTTCCTCATCGAAGCGAATCTACCTTTCGAAATTCTTTATAATAAAACGAATGACTGCTATTCTTTAACCGACATCACTTTTTCCTAGATATAGGTGCAAATGTTGGAAAAATAATGCCGTGATATAATTTTTTTGCCAAACAATCAGAGGCGATTGGGAGGCATTCCCGGTCTGGTTGTTTGGCGATAGCCTTCCCCGGGGTGCCTCCCAATGGCCGGAAGGGATTTTTTATTTTGACAAAAGAAGAACTATCCGCGCTTTCGGACGAAGAGCTTTCACAGCTTCTCTCCTCGCTAAAATCGGAAAAGGCGGCCAGGGAGAAAAAGAAATCTTGCGTTCAAAAAGGCGAAGTCGCGAAATCTATGAAACGCGATCTGCGCTGCCCGAATTGCCTTTGCCGACTAAGGAAAGACGGAAGGAGGAAAGACGGTGCCCAAAGGTACGAATGCCCGGTTTGTGGCCGCCATTCGTGCGACACGACGTGCACATCGTTGTCATCCTCGAAACTCAGCTTAGCAACGATACAGAAAGTGATCACTCTGATATTCCTAGATTGCCCCGATTGGGTGATCTCATGGATACTCGGGATCGATCAGAAAACCGCTCAGTTCTGGAGGGACCGATGCCTGGATGCCAGCAAAAAATGGTCGGCGGAATCTATGCTTTCCAAACACGTTTGGATCGACGAGATGCGCTTTGCGCCGACAAGAGCGGGAGGCTTCGTCGACGGGGTCTGGACGACATACGCCGGGAAGATAGCAAAAGACGCTTACTTAGAGATTGCGTTCGATTCTGGCGGAGGCGGCTTCTGCAAGCTTTATTCGGAAAAACTAGGCATGCCGACGAGGGACATGGTCGCCGAAGCTCTGGGCGGAAGGATCGTGAAAGGATCCAAGCTGACGCACGACGGGGCGCTTGCCCACAATCTCCTGGTGAAGAAATTGGGATTGGATGACGATTGGTGCAAATTCGTGCCAGGCGACAAGGGATACGAATCCAAAATGAAGCTGATGAGCAATTGCTGCAGCTGCATCAGGCATTCCTTCGAATCCCATTGCGGAATAAAGTTCTCCAAGCTCGAAGCGTATGCGAATTTCTTTTTGTACCGGTGGTCGCACGTCAGAAAGCACGGCCTCAAGGACGCAATATCGTTCATGGTTTCGAGGGTTTGCGGAACGCCTAAGAGCCACAATTACGGTAATTCATTCAAAAAAACTTCGACGTGGCTTTGATTTTGTTCCAACATTTGCACCTATATCTAGACTTTTTCGGATTAATTCTTTTACTCTTAATCGCCCCTTGTTATATTTAAAGGGGGCAAGAACATGATTCGATCCAAAAACCGTAAGCAAGTCGATCTTGCTAACAAGAAAACGCGTGGTGTTTTCATAACCGTAGGGACATTATTTCTCATTTTAGGCATTGTCCTTATTTCTCTTGGGATAGCCCAAATGGCAAATGAAGACTATTTTGGTTTTTCCCCGCTTATCATTATTGGAGTCTTTTTCTCCTTTTTCGGAGTATCCTTTCTCATAATGGTGGTTATGGCTGCGATTGTTTTGGCTTCCTCAAAAAAGAGCGTTAGAAAACAAACAGCTGAAGCCCCATATCAAGATTATTCTTTTGACCGTAAACAAGATTATTCTTTTGACCATGCAGAAGTGGGTGGCGTGGAATGTAACTATTGCCATCATATGAATCAACCTGGCTCTATTTATTGCTCACAATGTGGCGAGAAAATCAGAACGAAAGTCATTTGTCCAAACTGCAAAGCTGAAAACGATGGCAGCTCTTCTTATTGCTACCGTTGCGGCCATCGTCTTTAATTCTCTTTTTAACTTCATTTTCGCTGTCATTTCTTAAATAAGGATTAGACATATTTTTTGAAATGGTATAATGGTTTTGTTAAGGCGAAAATAGGAGTGGGTTATGAAAAAGAAAAAGAAGATTTTAATCGTTTCCTTGTCTGTTTTAGGGGGAATTATTGCTTCGTGCTGCGCTTTCGTTGGCATTGTTGCAGGCGTGTCAGCAGGGCGTAAAACAAACGTCTCAAAAGATTCTACGATTGATAACCAAACCAACCTTGTCCAAGCAAGAGGGAAGGCTCTTTATGATAAGGATGGCAATTACCTTCTTCTTAGGGGAGTTAACGCTGGGAATCTTCTTGTTTCTGAAGGTTGGCTCTCTCCTTTTAGCATCGGTGAAAAATTAGATGAAGAAGGGAATATTATCTATGACCACGATAATTTGCCAACTTATCCTACTCTTCCAATGGAAAAGAGCATCGAAGGCTTTAAAGCCAACCCGAATTTGAATGACGAACAAAGAAAAGAATTGATTGACATCTATCGTCATAATTGGTTTAGCGAAATAGATTTTAAGAACGTGAAAGAAATGGGTTTAAACACGATCCGTCTTCCTTTCTATTGGCGTGATATTTTAGAGGAAAAGAACGGCCAATTTGTGCGTAAAGAAGAAACGGAAGCGTTCTCTTATCTAGATGAATTTGTCAGCAATTGCAAAAAATATGATCTTTACTGCGTCCTTGACCTTCATGGAACGGTAGGAGGGCAAAATGGATATGAACATTCAGGCAACATGAAAGCTGCTGATCTTTGGAAAAAGAAAGAATGCCAGAATGCCACAGCGGATTTATGGAAATATGTTGCGGAACACTATACGAGAACGGCTAGAGAATTAGGCGAAAGCATTGCTACCTATGACATTATGAATGAGCCATGTGCTGATTTCGATAATCCTAATTCCGGCACAAACATGAAAATATGCGCTCCAGTATTTGACCAGATTTATAAAGCTATCCGTTCGGTAGACGATCAACACGTTATCACCATTGAAGGAGTGTGGAGCTTTAATAATTTCACTAATCCAAAAGACTATGGTTGGGAGAATGTCCAATACGAAACGCATTTCTATAACTGGAATGCAAATAAAGTCCCATATTGGCTTTTTAATAGCTATCACGAGCTTCATAACTGGGGACATGATTATGAAGTTCCTTATTTCATTGGAGAATTCACCTTCTTTGAAGATAAAGATGCCTGGCAAAAACAATTATCCATGTATGAGAAAAGAGGCTATTCTTGGACGATGTGGACCTATAAGGCGTCGGTAACTGGCTGGTGGACGACTTCCTGGTCTGTCTATACTCAAAAATTGAATCTCGTTAATGGTAAGAAGAAGGCCAATCTTAAAACAGACACTTTTGATGTCTTAAAAGAAGCGTTCGAAAAAACGAACACCTCATATTGTGAGAAATCTAATACTTACCAATACATCACGGATTTTATGCAAAGTAGAAACTAGATGGCTTCAACGTCATTTGTTGCCATCACCGATTTCTTCATAACCGAAATCGTCAGAAGAAGAACCGGATTCGATTTCTTCGTAAGTGATATCGTTATTAAAATGGATTCTTTCTTCGCCCGTTCCAACATAAAAATGGATGTTAGAAATACCTGATGGTATTGTTTTTGTGCCATAGAAAGTAATATCAATTCCTGTTTCGTCTAGATTGGTAAATAACGTGTCTGTATTGTAAACGGAGACATTCTTTCCTAAATGAACATCTTTGCTAGCAATGAGAGTTTCGTTGATGAATTTTGTTTCTCCGAAGGATTTAAAGGTGTTTGCTGTAAATCCTTTGAAGTTCTTTAAAGTTCCACCTTGGGAAAGAATGAATTGCTTCACCTTGCCTTTATATTCTCCTTCAAGCGTGAATTTGATTGGGGAATTAAATTGAAGAATATTTTGATCCAAATCAGGTAAGGCAATTTCTAATTCTTTCAAAGAAGAACCTGGATAAAATTCTTTCAAACCAATCCCATAAGTATGGATGCAGCCGAAACCAACCCTTTGGATAGAATCACCAAGGACGATGGTGTGTATTTTTCCAAACCCTTCATTAAATTTTTCGGGAATGTTCTTAAAAGAAGAATTGAACGTTAGTTTGAAAGTCTCATTTCCTTGTAAACCATAGTATTTTAAATAATAAGGCTCTCCATTAGGGGTTTTTGCTTCACCAATCGTTAAGGAAGTCACATTCGGGCAATTCACAAAAATATTAGGTGCAAAAACGGAGCTGCTTGTAATGTTTTCAAATTCTACTTTCTTCAAATTTGGAAGGTTTTGGAAAGCACCTTCTTCTATTTCAATTTGTTGAGAAAGGAATGTGATTTGAGGTACTTTTCCGTCGTTAACAAGACAGGAGTTGGCTATTTTGGAAATTCTTTTCCCTTGAACCTCTGATGGAATAATGACTGGTTCTTCTTTTGTGTTCTCTACTTTAACAAGGGTTAATGTTCCGTCTTCGTTTTCGTTATAGGTGTAACCAACAGTCTCAAAGTTTGGATAGACGACAATATTAAAATCATAGGAATAGGTGAATGGGTAGGTAAGCAGTTCATTGTTATATGTCCAATCTGCAATTTTTGAGCCACTTAAAGGATCGATCTGAGGCATATCCTCCCACTCAATTGTTTGACCATAGGCTATTTCTTTTGGTGGTAGAGATGTTTGAGCGAAAGTAATCGTATAGGTGTTTGCCTTATAAATGGCTTTAAGATAGACGATTTCATTGGAAATAGGAGTGGTTTTTAAGAATTCCTCACCTTGATATTCCCAATATTGGAAGGCATAGCCTTTCTTTGTTGGTTTTGGCAAAGAATCATACATGTCTTGGCTATATTGGTTAATGATATTGCCTTTATCACCTAAATCTCCTCCATCCGGATCAAGATGAACGGTGATATCTCCTAATTTTTCATATTGAGGATAAACGAATGTCTCTCTTGTAATGCATTGATAATTCCCCCAAGAAACAAACTGATATCCAGGAACAACTTCAGCCTCAGGAGGAGTGGCGTCTTTTTTGAATTCTATCTTTTGATGATCGATAACTCTTTGAGAGTCAAAAGACATGAAATAAACATCATAGGTTTTAATTTCTAGCTTACCAATGAGGGTGATATCGTTCATGATTGGTGAAGAAAAATCAAATTCTTTATCTTGATAAAAATATCCTTTCAAAAGATAGCCTTCTTCTTTTAAAGAAGGAGAAGGAGCGTGTTCTCCTTTGAGGACTAATTCCACATGATCTAAATTAAGCAAATCATAATGGTAAGTTACTTTAGCGTATTGGCTTAGATCTTTATTTGAAGAAATAGAGTTTAGGCTATTGCTCTTAGAAGAGTTTGCTCCATAAACAGCAAAACCAGTGGAAACGCCCAAAGCCAAAAGAAGGCAGAATATGGAGTTTCCAAAAAGAAGCTTATTAGAAAAGGAAATCTTTTGCTTTTTAAGATTT
>UQFY01000036.1 GCA_900540385.1 uncultured Mollicutes bacterium | reverse complement strand
AAAATGAAAAACCAAGAAGATTGTTGTTCCCCTTGGTTTTATCATACGAAAAGAGTTAAGAACGTAGGTAATGACACGGAATATCTCAAACCTGTTAAAGGGTTTTTGCTATATTATGTGATTATGGAAAAAGAAACGAAGTTATATCGATATAGCATTTGTTTAGGCTTCTATTTCATTTTCATTTCTGCAATTTCTTTTATTTTGCTTTACCCATGGAGCGATATTTTTCAAGATGGTGAGGAAATATATAATGTCTTCGAAGCGTCTTCTTTAGTTTACAATCCATCAACGGGGCCCTATTACGTTACTTTCTATGTCCTTTTAGGCATTTTTGTTTTCTTTGGCATGATTACGACTCTTCTTAGTGTTTTTAAGAAAACGTCTTTCTTGTTGGGCCTTCTAGAATTCTTTGGATCGATTATCACTGCGTGGTTAGGTTTGTTCTATTTCTTTTACACAAACGGAAGAAATGTTTTTACCGTTGTTTCGTTCTTGCTTGGTAGCATTCTTGCAGGCATCTATTTTGTATTTTCTTTAACGCGTTTTATCGTCAAAAGAACGGAAAAGAAAGCTGAAAGGAAGATTCAAGAGATGAAATAAACGCACGCCTGTATTATTTCCTGCTTAAGAGAATGACGGTTACGCGCTTTTATACGTCAGTTCGTCTTCTTCTTGGCTTTCTTTTTGCGATTGAGTTTTTTGAAAATACTTCGTAGACAATGAAGATTGATATGGGCCTAATTGTATCTTTTCGACTATAGCCCTTGCCATTTATCATGAAATGAGACTGAATATGAATGGATTTGTTAATCATTGTCGGTTGTTATAACGACTATTAACGCCTTTTTAAAACCATCCGTTGATTTGGTAAGTATTCATTTCCTTTTAGAAAAAACCTGTTACCCTTAAAGAAACTTGAACGGGGTTACTATGAAAGAGAAAAATGAATTGAAATTTAAGAGAGGGGACTTTGTTTTCTGTCTGCCATTGTCATACCCTCAGGTCATGGGCGGCGATACAATGATGTACGTCCTGGGCTTTGACGCAAAAAAGCAGAGATACAAATGTTTTGATTTAGGGATATATGATGATTCCTTTAAAAAGATTCTTTATTGTAAAGAAAAAGAACTTGGCCTAATTCCGGAAGATTTCGGGGAGAGAGATACGGAGGAATGTCGTAATTATACAAACGAAGAATGGTTTGACGAGCTATGCTATCCTGCCTATGAGTGCACCGGTTCTGACAAGATGAAGGAAATCCGCGATGCTACCCACACCTATTCAACGTTTCAAGAATGGTTGAAAATGCAAAAACCGCACGGCAAAGAAGTCGAACAAAAAAGGTTCCGTATAGGTGACATGGTTCTATATCTTCCTTGGAGTAATAAAGATGGCCGTCCGGAAAGGATAATGTCCATTATAGGTTACAACAAGGTCGCACATAAATATAAATGCTTTGACCCGGAAATAAGTGGAGATGAGCCAAGGGTCTGTTATTGTTTAGATGAAGAACTAGCAAAGGTTCCTGATGATTCGAAATGGAAAAAAGACCCACGGTTGCTCCGCCCTTTCCAAGACGAATACTTCGATGAGATATACTATCCTCTTTATTATTATCACGATGGCAAAGAAGTGTGGTTGAGAAGAAGCTATAAAGGCGTCATTGAAGATCCCGAAGAAATGAAAAACTGGCCTGAGATTAAGAAGAAACTCAGGGAAAGCAGGAAGAACGAAGAAGAGGATTAAGAAGAATTTGTTTTGTCCTCGTGTTGAAAAAACGAATGAGGGTAAGCGAATTGACTTATTAACAACTTAATATGGCATTGAACTTTTTGTTTTCAGCATTGCCTTTTGACGAAGAATACTAATATTTTAAGAAATCGAAAAAATCTTTTTTAGTTTCCTTGTATATTTTTCCTGAGAGTTGTATATTATTGAAGCCCACGGGCCTTTAGCTCAGCTGGTTAGAGCGTCCGCTTGATAAGCGGGAGGTCGATGGTTCAAGTCCATTAAGGCCCACCATGTGGATTAAAATGCCCCGTGAGTTAAGCACTCTGGGGCTAATTTGTTACTTATGGGTGTTTAGCTCAGCGGGAGAGCGCTTCCTTCACACGGAAGAGGTCGTAGGTTCGACACCTATAACACCCACCATGCCGTCTTAGCTCAGCTGGTAGAGCAGTTGCCTTGTAAGCATCAGGTCGTAGGTTCAAGTCCTATAGACGGCACCATTAAAAAAACGAGTTTGATACAGGAAATGTGTCGAACTTTTTTATTATAGAACTTCATTGTAAGCGTCAAATATAACCAGGTTCGAACTGATTCGGGAAATAGAATCGAATTCCTATGTTATTTCCCTAAATTAATTTTCCATGATAAAAGATTTTCCAATTCTTTCTCAGAAGGATTGGTGCCGATATGAGAGCCAAAAAATGCGAGCAAACTAATCGATTTCCGGTTTAATAGGATGAAGACAACGAATCCCTTTATTCGAAAATAATCAAGGAATCGCTCTTGACGGAGAATAAAGGGTAGATTGATGTGCTCGTTCCATTAATTTGAAAGCAAGAAATCCTGCAACTTTATTACGCGAATCACGTTGTGCTCAAGTGGAATATCCCCAGTTTCGTTCATCGTTATGATCATGAGTTTGTATTTCCCAGGATTTGTCGCGTCTAGTTTTTTTAATTGTCCGATTTCACGGTTGGCCGTATCCGCATTTGCCATGGAATAGCAAGCCTGAACCGCGATGTTATCTTCATCAACCAAGAAATCAATATCGATTTTGGTTTTGCTGCTTTTCAAATAATAGAGTTTGTCTTGGTATTTTTGATTTAACGAGATTGCAACCAGATTCTCAAAGAGGGAGGTATCGTCTTTGGCCAAGAATAAGTTTAAGATGCCGTTGTCGGAAAAATAGAATTTTGAATTGCTTCCTTTGTCAACGAATGCGGCATAGTAGTTTTTTAGAGCAAACAGCAAAAAACTTTGATTGGCATAAAAACAATAATCGATGATTGTGTCTTTCGAGAGTGAGAAGCCAATGGTTTTCAAAGCATTATAAAGATTAGTGTAAGAAACGTCTTGGGAGATGGTGCCTGCAATCTTTTTCATTAAGACCCTCATGCCGTTTTCGCTCCGTATGGCGTTACGGGCGATAATGTCGCCCAAAAGAATTTTTTCGTAAATGTTGGAGACGCATTCACGTTTGTCGGCGGAAGCAAGCGACTCGGGAAAACCTCCAAATCGATAAAATTCCTGAAGCGCATTCGCAATTTCGGCACGGTCGGAGACGGAAAAGGCAGAACTTGCTTCCAATGATTTTGCTCGGAGGAATTCTTTGAAGGAATAAGGATGGATAATTTTTGTTAGATAACGTCCGCCTAATTGGGCAGATACTTCGCGAGAGAGCATTTTCGCGTTACTTCCCGTGATGTCGACTTTTTCCTTGGCATTAGCCATTCGGATCGCAAATTTTTCCCAGCCATCGATATTTTGAATCTCATCGAAATAGAAATAATGTTTTTGATTTGTGATTTCTTCAGCAGTAAGCAAAATGTCTTCAAAATCGTTTGCTTGAAAACCGAGCAATCGTTCGTCGTCAAAATTGATGTAAATGATTTGCTTCCAATCTACTCCGCTCGAAATGAGGTCCTGGACCCGTTTATATAGAAGCGTAGATTTGCCAGAACGCCTTAGACCGATAAGGACATAATTGGCGTTTTTATCAAAAACGTAATCGCGACTTACAATTTGAGATTTCTTGATAACTTCATGTTGGTCAAAGATGATTTGCTTGAGCGTTTCGTGATTCATGATTCTCTCCTTTTGTCGATTATATTCTACAATAATAACTAAATTATGTCGATTATAGTCGACAAAAGAATTAAGACAGTGCGTTTGGGGGTACTGTCATAAATGTCGTAGTCTAGCAAAGAACCTTAGAAGATACCGTGTCTACTTTATTGATAGCACTTCACAGGCGCCTCCCTCGCCCTGATTTCGCCTTTGCCGTTTATCTAGCGCCCAAATTATAGCATGCGGGATTCCGGATTCCCCACCTACACTTTGGTAAATGCTCCTATTTAATAATAGTTTCTTTTGCTTTTATCTTAGTTTTTTTCGATAAAATCAAGTGTCTTCTTAGCCATATCACTAATCGAAACAGTGCTATATCCCATTAATGTACTTTCTAAAGTGTCGTTTACTCTATTTTTCCAATAATCAGGAATTGCCTCATAACCAATAGCGGTTCCTAAGACCGAGCCAATGGTAGCTCCGTTACAATCAGTATCAAAGCAAGTACCAACCGCTAAACAAATGGATTTGCCATAATCTTTATTTCCGTATAAAAGGCCAGCAGTAACAATCTCCGCATTAGATATTGTATGGCACCAATCATATCCGACTTCTTCGTTATAACGAGTTCTAATATCCGCTAGACAAGTTTCCGCTGGGATGCCTTTGTCGTATGTTTCGATAATATTAGAAACAGCTTTAAATAATCTAGAAGAGGAAGGAATTTGGGAAAGCCCCGCTTTAATGATTGCTTTTATGTTGCTTGTTTCAAAGGCTTTAGCGATCATCGCCGCTACCCACATAGAACCATATATGCCATTTTTAACGTGGGATACACGCGCATCTCTATAAGCCATCTCTGCAGCTTTTTCGGGATTTCCAGGATTAATATAACCATAGAAATCAGCGCGTATTTGGGCACCGATCCATTCTCTATAGGCGTTTTTATATTCTCCACTTAGAGGGGGTAAGAATCCGTTTATAAGATTCTTATAAGCAACTCTTTCAGCGGTGCAATAAGCATATTTGGTTTGCGTAGATAGCCAAACTTCCGCAACATCATTGGAAGTAAAATCTCTTCCATAACGTTTTAAAACTTCATAGGCAATTAAAATATAGTTAGTATCATCATCGGAAGGCATTTTATTAAAATCTTTGGGATATGAACGTGATTTAATTGGGAAAGAGATATCGCTTGTATCGATTTTTTCAATATCTTCAAGGTCAATATATCGGTGTAAAGGATAATTATTGGTGCGAGTTAAGACCTTTTTCATATCGGGCATTCTTATACATTCGACAGGTTTGCCAAGATAACATCCGCAGATTCTGCCATACCACCCACCTTTAACTTTATTAAGCAGTTCTTCATCGGTTAGAGTTAAAGTATCTGGAGCGTTATAGGAGCTGTTTCTTAAGGCTTTTATAGCGTTATATTCGTTTGGCTCAACAAAAGGATAGTCTTTTCTAATCGGGAGAGTTTCGCTAATTTTAAAGAGAGAATCAGCCATATCGTCTTTGTATTTGCTAGGAGGCATTTTCGCTATTGAGAAAAAGACGTCTTTTAAATTCTCTACATCTTTTCCCTCGTCAAAAAGTTCTCTATATTCAATTTCAAGACTTTTGGAATATGATTCCCAAGAATGCATTTTGCCATAATCAGGAATGAACTCTTTATCAGCTCTTCCGCTATTATCTTGATCATCTACTCTTTCACAAAGGTAATCCATGGATACGTTAAAAATAGTAGCGATGGTGATGGGTTTATCTAGAGTTGGTAAGCTAAGTCCGTTCTCCCATTTTTGAACAGACTGGTGAGAAACAGAAAGTTTATTCGCTAAATCTTCTTGAGTAAGATTATTTTTTGTTCTTAAAAGGTAAATTTTTTCTGAAATACTCATTTTGGTACTCCTTTATTTTTTAGAAGTATTTACAAAAAGGTTGCTCACTTTTTCAGATTGTATCTATCTT
>UQFY01000035.1 GCA_900540385.1 uncultured Mollicutes bacterium | reverse complement strand
AGGGCTTAAGTGCCCGAAAATGAAAAACCACCGGATTGTCCGGTGGATAGTTATTCTAGCGATACAGTCATTCCATTTAAGGTAGGAGAGGATGGTGTTGCCTATTCTTCTTCTGCCACCTTCCAAACAAAATCCTTTGGAACCTTATTGAATATGGATGTTTCTCCTCTTCTCTTTGAACAAGTGAAGAAAGACGAAACTACTTCTAAAAACGTCTATCAATTACATGAAGAAGTCAAAGATATCTCTTCCCATATCTTAGGCGGAGATAATGCTAAGAACATCATCCCATCTTCCTTAAAATTAACCACTGGAATAGCAAAAGGTTCCTATGGAAATGACATCACCGTTCTTGATCGTATTGAATATGAATTTAACGGAGAAGATATCTACAAAGGAAAGGAACATGTTGAATTCAGCAAATGGAATGAAACCAACGCTCCAATGGACGTGGATTTCTCTACTTTGACCGATTGGGTTGAACCAAAGACATGGAAAGATGGCGCAAAAGAAGTGTACACCACTTTAGCTAGCAGCTTTGGTGAAGATGCAGCCAGCCAATTACCATTCCTTTATAACAAAGAAATTGAAGGGAATTGGGGCATTGTGGATAACTACGATGAATATCCAAAGTATGGCTATGCCTATAATTGGGTGAAACTCTATAACACCACTTTTGCTGCAGCCTCTTCCTTAGAAGATGACACTGTTTCCTCTACCTATATGCCTCAATTTATTGAGCGCTTAAAGGAAAATGGCTTTGTTGCTAAAGAGGGATACCCTTTAGGAAGTGGAAATACCTACTACAACGAAACCCTTAAAATGTGGTGCCGTGTAGGCGAAAGCCTTATGGCAGGCATCACCTTCTTAAGAGTTGACCCACTTGCTGCCTAAAACACATGAAAGAATGAGCTACCTGTTATGGTAGCTTTTCTTTTTGAATTCTCGCTTTTTTACCTATCGAAAAAACAGAGGCGTTTCTATTTTCCTTTTCGTGTAACATATAAGCACCAACTACAATGTTTAGGAGAACAACATGCTTAAGCCTCGTGACAACAAAGACTCTTTCTACACTTTCGACGATGAGAACAAAGAGATTGTTTTTCATCGACATGATATGCCCTCCCCTTGGATGAACTATCTTACAAACGAGACGTTCTTCACAATGATTTCTCAAGCGGGTGGGAATCTTAGCTGGTATAAATCCCCAGAGATTTGGCGTATTGGCCGTTATGGCTTCTTTCTAACACCTACGGATGTTCAAGGCTTGTTTATCTATATCAAGGACAAACAAACGGGAAAGGTATGGAACCCATCTGTTATTCCTACAAACACCCCTCTTGATTTCTTTGAGTCAAGGCATGGAAGAGGGTATAGCAAATATATAGGGAAAAAAGATGGGATTAGCGTCTCTGTGATTGCCTTTGTAGGCAAAGAAAACGCCTTAACGTATCGCCTTAAAGTGGCTTCTAACCATCCTGCCGATTTAGAAATCTATGTTGCTAAAGAGATGGGGAACATGGAGTATCTTCGTGAGATGCAATGGCAATGTTACACGAAACAAAGCAATAACATCTTCTATAACAAAGAAACGGATGCTTTAGTCTATGACTATTTCATTGATGCCCAAGCACGTCCTTTAGAAACGCCATATGTCTTTTTAACTTCTACCCTTAAAAGTGATTCTTACACGGCCATAAGAAAAGACTTCTTAGGCGCATATCGTGATTTATCTAATCCGGAAGCAATCGAAAAAGGAGGTTGCCCTAACACCGAACTTTTAGGTGGGGAAGGCATATTTGCTTTCTCTTATAAGCTTTCTTTAAAGAAAGATGAAGAAAAGGACTTTGCTATTGTTCTTGGCACGATGGATAAAAAAGAAGACATTCCTTCAACCGTTCATCGTTTCAAAGATCTTTCTTATCTAGATGAACTCTACGAAGGGGTGCTAAAGAAATGGCAAAAAGTGGATGAAACATTCCATGTGTCTACAAACGATAAAGAGTTAGACCGTATGGCCAATATTTGGACGCCTTATCAAGCGTATGTCAATTTCCTTGTTTGCCGTGAGATTTCTTTCTACGCGACAGGTACAGTCCGTGGTTTTGGGGTAAGAGACGCTTCGCAGGATTCCATCTCACAAGTTTTAGTGCGTCCAGAACGTGTTAAAGAACGGATTAAAGAAATCATGAGTGAACAATTCCAATGTGGTAAAACGACCCATCGTTTCTTCCACATCGAGAAAAAGAAATCCGACATAAGCGATCGAAGCGATGATCATCTTTGGATGATATACACCGTGGATCAAATCCTCAAAGAAACAGGAGACGATTCTTTCTTAAATGAAAAAGTTCCTTATTATGATGGAGGAGAAGGAACGGTTTTAGAGCATCTTGAGGCATCTATCCGTCACACCCATGAGCATATGGGTAAAGACGATATTCCTTTAATGCTTGGAAGCGATTGGAATGATAATCTCAATACGGTTTGTCGTAAGGGAAAAGGCCAATCCGTCATGGTTGCAGAACAATACGTTTTAGCATTGAAAATCATGGCAAAAATCGAAAAAAGGCTGGGGAAACCTTCCTCTTTCTATGAAGAACTTGCCCAAAAGGAAACCAAAATCCTTAATGAAACGATGTTTGAAAAGGACCATTATATCCGTGCTATAACGGACTCTGGTGTTCGTATAGGCGGAGAGAAAGAGCCTTGTGGAAGAGTATGGATTAATTCTAATGCCTGGGCGGTTTTAGCTGGTGTAAGTGACAATACTCGAGCAAATCTCGTGATGGATGCGGTTATGAAGAATTGCGATTCCCCATTTGGTCTTGTTATTCAAAATCCCCCACTAAGACCAAATTACCCATCAAAGGAAGAAGAAATCTCCTGGGCCACACCTGGAATTGGTGAAAACGGAGGAATTTTCTGCCATGCAAATACGTGGTCCATTATTGCTCTTTGCCTACTTAACCGGGCAGATGAGGCATACCATATCTATTCTGAGCTTTTACCGGACCATATTATTTCAAAGATTGGCGTGGACGCTTACAACGCCGAACCATATATCTATTCCTCCAATATTCGCGCTCCATTTGCTCTCCGTGGCGGTGAAGCAGCCGTTAGTTGGCTAACTGGCACTGCTACATGGATGGATATTGCTTTAAAAGAGTATTTCTTTGGCATTCGCCCTATGGAAGAGGGGCTTTATATCGATCCTACCCTTCCAAGTCACATCAATAATGCAAAAATCACCCGTAAATACCGCGGATGCGTATATGAAATCGAAGTTCTTTTTAAAGGAAAGAAGAGCAAACCTTGTGAATTATATGTCGATGGTAAGAAAATCGATGGAAACATCGTTCCAGCTAAAGGAGACATGTTACATATCCAGTGTATTGTTTCTTAATAGAACCTTGGTATTTGGTTCTATTTCGGAAGATTCTTAGCGAAGGACACCCCTCTTTAGAACTTAATGAAGAATCGCTAAATGAAGAAACCATTGCCCCCGCATGATGTGATAAAAAAATACAATGGGCAATAATGCAACAATAGGCTTTTCATATATCAGTTCGCTTAAAATACGTGTAAATTTCTTCACGATGTTATTTCTTCAATAATTATTTGTTGTGTTTATTGATTTTAAATTTCAGTTCTTCTTTTTATTTGTTTCTTTAGCGTGATTGCTCATATAGGTATCGTTTAAATTTCCATATGTTGTAAATAGCGTCAGTAAAGTGTCGTAATACATGTCTTCATATGTTTGTATCATGTCATCACTGACATTCAGTTGTCTCCAATCATCATTGCTGTTTTCGACTAAGTTATTACGCCAAAAAGCTATGCAGGAGCTGAAAATGAAACGCATGATCCAAAGGCATGTTGTATCTTCACCGCACCTTTCAGAGTTTTCAATATAAAAGAGCTGATTGATAGCGTTAAAAGGGGAGACAAATGACGATTCAGCTAAATTTATTTGCGTGTCCCCCTTCAATGATATTTCTAGAAATTCTGAAGTATAGGTGGTTAAGCTCTCTTTAAAATTTGGAGCAACACTTTGAATCGCTTTGTTTGGATGAATCGGTGTAAAAACGTGGGGGTTCATCGTATCAAGCTTAATATTCCGATAAAGCTGAATAGACCTATGAAAATATTTAGCGTTGTCATATAGCCATGTTCTATCCCAAAGCTTATATTTCAAAGATTGCTTTTCAAAAGAAGAGATGTACACATCAAATACGTTTTTATTTTTTATCAACCCGAAAGGAATGTTCCTCTTTTTAAGAATTTCGAATTGTATTTCCTTTGGACAAGCATTGAAGTTGTTATAAATTTTTCTGCTATTTTGAGTATATGGCCCCACTGCATTTGCGAAAATGCACAAAGGGAGATATTCAATCTCTTCATAATTGATGCGAATAAACATTTCGGCATCTCTTTCTAATTGTTTCTTTGCATCTTCTTCAATTCTTTTTATATCTGATCTATGTATCATAATAGGTATACTAATGGTTGCTAATAACGATAGTATTCCAATGATTATTTGAATGATCTCTGCCATAGTCATTTTAGATCTCCTAACTTATACTCTATATTTCACGTTTAATTTAACACACTAATGGCTTAGCGCGATTAAGGTTTTTAAACGAAAATGTTTTTACTTTTGTGAGATGCGCATTAAAAACGTTATAGAGATATGATTATCCTCGGTATATTTTCTATTCCCTAATTTTATTTATATAGGTCTCTTTTTCAGTTGCGTTTATTTAAAAAAGTTACCCCCCCTCCTCCGCGCTGCCGAGAACGCCGATGGGCCCGCACAAGCGGGTGTTTCGCCATATCCGGGCATCCGCGGAAAGAGAAAAAACACACTATGAACAACAAGACAAAGATAATGCTCGGGCTATCCGTCCTCACCGCAGGCACGTTGGCCGCGGGCGCAACCGGGACCCTCGCGTGGTTCACCACCAACAAGACGGCCACGGCAGTCTACAATAAAATCACTGCACAAGGAACGCAGGGCAATCTAAATATCAGTATCACCGGTGTTACTGATGCCACCGCAAAGGGAACTGAAGGAAAAACTACCGAAGCCGCTAGCGCCTTTTCAAAAACCGCTGACGTTTCTTCAACAAATGGATTAACTTTTGCCCAACCAGATTGGAAAGCGGAAGCTGGTAATTCAAAAAGTTATTATAAAGTAAAAGACGTCTCTACTGAGACTGGATTCTTTACACAATATATTGTTTCAATCACCAATAAGGGCGAAGGAACCGTTAATCTTTATTTAGATGGTTCTTCTGCGATTGGTGGAACCGAAACAGGTCACGATTTATCTTTGCAACAATGGACACGTGTTGCAATTATTGTTGGCGCAAAATCAGAAAATGGTTTCTTAAAAACAACAAAAACAAAAGCCGATTACCTTTTCCAAAAGAAGCCAGTCAGCGAAGAAAACGCAAAAAAATATATTGCTCCAACAGATGATGCAGGCGATGCATTAACTTTACTTGATTGCAATCCTACCCCAGTAAATAGCTTTGAAACCGTTGCTTCTGCAACTGATGAGACTCTTGCAAAACAAATTGTTAAAGAAAATGTTGCTGCAGGTGAAACGGTCGAAGTTGGCGTTGCTGTGTGGCTTGAAGGAACCATGCAAGATGATCAAGACAATGCAAAAACAGGTAAAATCTCTATTACCTTAGGCTTTGCTGCAAAATAATCAATTTGATTCGATGTTTAAAAAGCAAAACTAAAACGACGTGCTAAATTAGACATTATCAATATGAACCTACAGGCATCCAAATACGGATGCCTTTTTGTGTTGATTAGGAAATTCTATTTAAGCCTATAAACACAAAAAAAGACCGCATTTTAGC
>UQFY01000034.1 GCA_900540385.1 uncultured Mollicutes bacterium | reverse complement strand
AAATGAAAAACCAAGAAGATTGTTGTTCCCCTTGGTTTTATCATACGAAAAGAGCCTTAAGGCTCTTAAACGAACAAGATAAATTAGAACTTTGGTTTATTAGGGACAATATGATGCTTTCTACAACGAGCTTCGTAATTCTCTTTTGCACCAACCTTAATGATCGGATCATTGAAATCGGCGGGTTTGCCATCAATTAAACGTTGGGTTCTTGTCGCGGCACATCCACATACTGTGCAGACAGCAGAAAGTTTTGTCACGAATTCGGCTCTTGCTAAAAGCTCTGGCATTGGACCAAAAGGTTCGCCTTTGAAGTCCAAATCTAATCCTGCGGCAATCACTCGAATGCCTCTATCCGCTAATTCTTCGCAAATCTTAACGATACTCATATCAAAAAATTGAATCTCATCGATGGCAACAACTTGGGTGTCTTCTTTAACCAATTCTAAAATGGATTGTGCGTTTTTAATGGCATAAGCCTCATATTTGGCTCCATCGTGGGAAGCAATGGCTGTTTTATCATAACGATCATCAATTGCTGGTTTAAAAGCAATGATTTTCATCTTGGTATAAGAAAGGGTCTTTACACGACGAATTAATTCTTCGCTTTTTCCAGCGAACATAGGCCCAGTAATAACCTCAAGCCATCCTTTTTGAAGTTCTTGATACATAATAGGAAATCCTCTTTTTCAAGTTATTCTATTATATATGAAAAGCGTTCCCCTAGCCTTAAGAGAACGCAAATTCTTTTGAAAACAAATACAGGGGTCAACTCTTTTTAACGAGCTGACTTGTCGTAAGGAATTCCTTCCGCTTTCGGAGCATGGCTCTTTTTAGAGAAGAAGATAAGGGAGAGAACTGCTAATAAATATGGCAACATGCAATAGAAGGCTTTGGAATTATAGAAGGCTTTCACTCCGCCTGAGAATGCCGTTGTCATGAAGGTTCCAAGGGAAGTGAATAAAGCAAAGAATAGAGCGGCGAAAGTGATGTTTTTCGCTTTCCAGTTTCCAAGAATTTCAATTGCTAATACCAAGAAGCCATAACCGAAGACCCCGGAAGTTAGGGTCCATTCGCCTAAACGTAAGCAAGTGAAGATGATATAACCGCCAATTGCAGCGGAAACAGAACCGATAGCAGTGCCAATATATCTCATCTTATTGACTTTTATGCCGACGGAATCAGCAGCAGCTGGATTTTCACCGCAAGCACGGATTCTTAAACCCAATCTCGTCTTGTTCATAATCAATGTCAAAACAACAATCAAAATAATTCCAACGATAATGGTTATGTTTAAATTAGAGAACATGCCATTAAAGAAGTCCATATCCTCAAATTTATAAAGCATGACGTTATAGAACATGGAAACATCCATTTCCGGAAGATCGGCCGCACGATGAATTGTGTTACCAATCAAGACGATAGCAGCTACAAGACTATTTAAGGCGGTGCCTACAATGGTTTGATCTGCTTTCAAACGAATCGAAACAAAAGAAAGCAAGAAAGAGAAAGCAAAAGCAACGATCACGCAAACAAAAAGGCCTATCAAATATATGAAATTAACGAAAGCCCAATTGTTTAGTAATTCGCTTCCTTTCAAAGCGTCTCCGATTTGCGAGCAAACAAGAAGGCCAGAGAAGGCTCCTAATAACATAGAACCGTCTAAAGCAATGTTGATAATACCAGAACATTCAGAAAACATTCCGCCAAAGCCTCCAAGGGTGAAGCCAACACCAAATACAATGAAGGAGAAAATGAGCGTTCCCCAAACATAAGGGCTGATGCTTATGCCTTCTAAAATAAGTAAGTTCATACGGTTTCCTCCTTTTTGGAACGATATAGTTCTTTGAAACTAGCGTCGATTTGTCCTTTGCTCTTTTCATTGGCGTTCCTAATGAGATAAGCGATAAAAGCGCTAAATGAAGCAACGTAGATGATAACCGCCTTAATTAACTCCATGTAATACTTGGAATAAAGGATAGAGACGTTAACGATTTGTGTCTGTCCTTCGTTTATATAGGCAAGGAAGAAAGAGGAGAAAATACATCCGATTGGATCGGTTTGACCGATTAAAGCAACGGATATTCCGTTAAATCCATCTGACAGCATAACCCCATCTAATGCTCCAAAGGTAAATCCTTTAGGAGAAGGAGTGGCAAAGACCATATATCCACAAATTCCAGCGATTGCACCAGAAATTACCAAAGAAAGAATGATGTTAGAATTTTGATTAATACCGGCGTATTTCGCTGCAAACTTATTTGAGCCGCAAAGTTTTAGTTCAAAACCGAATTTGGTGTATTTCAAAATAAACCAAATGAATACGGCAATTACAATCGCGATAAAAATACCAGCCGTTACATTGTAATAAGCCGGATTGATGTATCCATCGGCTGTGTATTCAGAGAAAAGGGCTGGAAGTCTTCCGTTTTGTGCCATTTTGGCAAGCTGAGTTTTATTTGAAGCGTCGATCCATTCTTTTGGTAAATAGTCGCCAATCAAACCACAAAGATAATAGACAATCCAGTTAAACATGATGCCAGAAAGAACTTCATTGACGTTGAATTTCGCTTTCAAGAACCCAGAAAGGAAACCAATAAAAGCTCCTCCAAACATGCCGACTAACAAACAGACATACCAAGGCATACCCATGAAAGAGAAAATCAAAGAAAGGAAGGCCCCCATGGTTAATTGACCTGTAATGCCAATGTTAAATAAACCAAGCTTGAAAGCAAAAGAAATGGAAATACCGGCCAAAATCATTGGAGTTAAAGTGCCAATGACGTGAGATATTGCGTCAAAATCACCTTCTGACATTCCTTGGAAGCCAGAAGATAGAAGGACGTTTAATCCAGCGAAACAGTTTGCTGGATCACGAATAAGCATGACGATGAAGCCTACAAAGATACCAATAAAGACGCAAATAATCGAACTGATAACGGATCTTGCTGCCCGGAAATGGAAAAGCCAAGAAAAGAATTTTGCAATCGGAACGAAAACATAACGGAGATAATGCCAAACGTATTTGTTTAGGAAGGAACCGACTTTTTTGAAGAAAGCACCAATCTTAGCAAAGAAGGCTTTCATGGATTCTTTGAATTTTTTCATATTATTCTCCCAACCCTTCTTGCACTTTTGCACCCGACATATAAAGGCCGATTTCCTCGACCGTTGTCTTCTTTGGGTTTAAATTCGCAACAATTTTGCCATTATGCATTACAAGAATACGGTCAGAAACGTTCATGACTTCTTCTAATTCTAGAGAAACAAGGAGAACGGCTTTTCCCGAGTCTCTGCTCTCGATAAGTTGATTATGGATTTTCTCAATCGCGCCAACATCCAAACCACGTGTAGGGGATACGGCAATTAAAAGAGGAGAACCCAAATCTAATTGACGCCCGATGATGGCTTTTTGCTGATTACCGCCAGACATTGAACGGACTGTTGTACTTGCTCCTAAAGAAGAGCGAATATCGTATTGCTCAATTAATTTTTGAGCGTATTCACGAATGGCTTTTTTATTTCTTACGCCAAAAATAGAATACGGCTTTTCAAAATAACGTTGCAAAACAAGGTTATCTTGTAAAGAGAAGTCTAAAGCTAAACCATATTTGTGGCGATCTTCAGGAATATGAGAAAGACCCGCCAAAGCTCTCTTTCTAATGCTTAATTTTTCTAAATGGGCATCGATATAAGGCTCTTCCTTATATTCTTTGCCAGCTTGTTTGCATTCTTCTTTTTTCTTTTCGTTATAGTGGGGGTTCTTGACGTTATGAAGGATAATCTCACCAGACTTTGCTTTGCAAATACCCGTTAAGGCGTAGATTAAATCGCTTTGTCCATTGCCTTCAATTCCAGCTAAACAAACAATTTCTCCCTGACGAACAGAAAGAGAAACGTTATTAACAGTATCTTTTCCTTTTTCTTGGTTAAAAACGGTCAAATTACGGATGGTAAGAATATCCGCGCCTGGTTTTGCTTCCGTTTTTTGAACGACAAGTTGAACGTCCCTCCCGACCATTAAACGGGAAAGCTGTTCTTCTGTCGTATCTTTTGTGTTGAGCGTTTCAACGCATTTTCCTTTTCTTAAGACGCTAACACGATCAGAGACAGCCATGATTTCGTTTAATTTATGTGAAATAAAGAGAATCGACTTTCCTTCTTTTGCCAAATTCTTCATCGAAATCATTAAGTCGTCGATTTCTTGAGGCGTCAAAACGGCTGTAGGTTCATCAAAAATCAAGATGTTGGAATCACGGAAAAGCATCTTCAGAATTTCGACTTTTTGCTGTTCACCTACAGACATGTCATCGATTTTTTCGTCCAAATCAATATGGAAATTATATTTTTCGCAAAGGCTCTCTAATTTTTTGCGAGCCTCTATTGGTTTAATAAAGCCAAAAAGGCCAGTTGGTTCTTCACCAAGAATGATGTTTTCCAATGCTGAAAAAACGCCTACAAG
The DNA here is from genome assembly GCA_900540385.1 of uncultured Mollicutes bacterium. Classification (GTDB taxonomy): domain Bacteria; phylum Bacillota_I; class Bacilli_A; order RFN20; family CAG-826; genus UBA4951. The sequence continues at coordinate 1,778 of UQFY01000034.1, read as the reverse complement.
CATGAAATGTTGGTGGACCATGCCAATTCCTAATTTACAAGCTTCATGCGGGTCTTTGATAGAAACTTTTTCACCATTGAGCAATATTTCACCAGAATCTGGTTCATATAAGCCAGAGACCATGGACATCAAAGTGGATTTTCCTGCGCCATTTTCGCCTAAGAGTGCGTGTATTTCTCCTTTTCTTAACGTCAAAGAAATGTCGTCATTTGCTTTAATGCCAGGGAAATATTTGCAAATATGTCGCAGCTCAAGAACGTTTTCTTCCATATAAAAAACTCCTTTTTGAAGGAAAGGGGGCCATAAAGACCCCCTCATTATAGACAATTTAGTTGTCTGCGTTGTTGTAGGTGACTTGAACTTTTTTGACGGTTGGTTTCGCGTCGGTGGCAGCGGAAATGGTGATATTTCCAGCCTTCATTTGGCTAACCAAAGTCTTATAGTTATCGATTGTGAAGTTCTTGAAACCCCAGCAATCAGCGTCGCCGGTTACTTCTGGAGTTGGAAGGGCAACGGCATCTTCGTTAATTCCAAGATTTTCGATCTTGCCAGCGAGTTTGTCAGAGAAATTCTTATAGCCATTATTCTTCCAATCGGTCAAAGCAGATTTGATGGATTCTCCTAAGCCTTTCATAGCGGAAGTGAGAAGTAATTCTCTTGTACCTTCTGGTCTAATGGAAGTATCAGCGTGTTGGTTGGTATCGACACCGATCCAGGTTTTTCCAGTCTTGTTGGATAATCCGGAAAGAGCAGTGGTTACGGAGTTATAGACGGCACCACCACAAGCGAAGATACTTTCGGTTCCTGCGTTATACCAGCTGGTAGCAAAGTTGGTTGCTTCCGGGGTAGAAGCAAAAGCGCCAGCATAGTAATATTGCATCTTAATCGCATTGTCTGCGAGATTAAGTTCGGTTGCAGCTTTTTCAGCACCTTGGATATAGCCATAGCCATAACGAACAACGGCTGGAACTGCCATACCACCGATGAAGCCCAAGTTTCTTAAGCCTTCTTTAACGGCGCCATAACCGGCCATAAAGCCAGCTTGCTCTTCGTGGTATTGAGTCATAGAGACGTTCTGTTGAAGAGTATATTCGGCATATCCATTATCGCTGTCTTGGTTAACGCAGTCCAAAGCAAGGAAATGAATGTCTTTGTATTTAGCATTGGCTTGAACTTGTTTGACGACTGGTTGGAATAAGTAACCAGGAAGAACGATGAAATTCGCACCCCAGTCAGCAGCAGCTTTAATAGCGGCGACTCTTTCGGTTGTGGTGAAGTCTCCACCGACGGCAGTTGGTTGATAATATTTTGTCAAAACGTTTCCGTTGCTAACGATTTGATCTTTGACGGTTCCGCCACCATTTTCGACGGCCCATGCGTTAACGGCTTCCCAAGATGTTTGGTTGAAGTTGTGATCGTTAAGCGTGCCAGAGTCTGTGACTAAAGCGACTTTAACGGTTTTCGTGGTTTCGCCACCGTTACTTTCTGTGGAGTTCGTTTTGCCTCCGCAAGAAGCGAGTGTGAGGATAGAAGCGCCTAAGACAAATAGGGCTGATTTTTTCATACTTGTGTGTCCTCCTAGTGTATGAATTCGGACCAGTTTCTATTAAAATACGCAACAGCTTCTTATGAGTCTTGTTTGTTTTAATAGGATTTTTTTCTTGTCCTTGGAATATTATTATAGCGGTAAGTGAAAATCCTTTTTAGAACTTTTTTTATTTTTTTAGAAGTATTTACAAAAAGGTTGCTCACTTTTTCAGATTGTATCTATCTTTTAT
>UQFY01000033.1 GCA_900540385.1 uncultured Mollicutes bacterium | reverse complement strand
GATGCTCAGGTCGGAGTTTCTGTAGTACATGGCGATATTATAAAAAACTCGGATTACAATTCCGAGTTACATGCGAAATTCATTTCGCTTTTGTTCTTTCAAAACTATTTATATTTTCATTTCTATAAGACAATGCGACGGTTGATCTCATAAAACAAATCCGCCTTTTATCTTCGAGGATATCGCAAGCGTCATCTAGCCATTTTTAATCAAGGCAAGATCACCAGATAAGATGAATTCGGAGAAATATTCAGGGAATTCACTCTTTTTGATAAGAAAAGTTTCGCTGTTTAAGATGCCGTTTTTCAAATTATCAACGAAAAGGTTATCACCAGGTTGGGAAAATAAGATTTTATAGGTTTCCTTTTCGTTATGAATCTTTCGGAAGAATTCAATGAGAAATTCTATGGTGCTTATATTTGGAAAGAGCCTGCTTAGATTTTTCATCGAATCGTTCAATAGAATGGATTGTCGTTTTTGACTGACTTATTTTCAAAGAAGACGTATGGGGTGCGCTAAGTAACCTTTTTCCTTTAAATAAAACTATACCGATATGCAAAAATTCGTTATCATTAAATCGCTGATTTTCATAAATAATAAAGGAGATTTTTATGAGTTATAAGAAAGTCGTAGTAGCGGGCGGCGGTGTTTTAGGCAGTCAAATTGCTTTCCAAGCGGCCTATTGTGGTTTTGATGTCACCATTTGGCTTAGGAGCAAAGGCAGCATTACTCGTTGCCAGCCAAAATTGGATCATCTTAAAGAAACCTACATTAAGACCATCCAAGAAATGGATACCCCAGAAGGAAAAGCGGATAACGTATTTGCCCTTGGTATTGCCGATAAAGATACATTCGATGCCAAAAAATGTTTAGACAAGGTTGAAAAAGCTTACAAGAATCTCAAACTAGAACTTGATTTAAAGAAAGCGGTGGAGGATGCCGATCTTGTCATTGAATCCATGTCTGAGAATGCGAAAGACAAGACTGATTTCTATAAGATGCTTGCCCCTCTTCTTCCAAAGAAGAGTGTGCTTGTTACCAATTCCAGCACTCTTTTGCCAAGTGAATTTGCGAAATATACTGGCCGTCCTGAGAAATATCTCTCCCTCCATTTTGCCAATTCCATTTGGAAAAATAACACCGCGGAAATTATGTCTCAACCAAAGACGGATGAGAAATATTTCAAAGAGGTGATGGATTTTGCCAACGATATTCGCATGATTGCCTTGCCTGTGCTAAAAGAAAAGAGTGGCTATCTCCTTAATTCCATGTTGGTACCTTTCCTTCTCTCCGGCTTAGACCTTTATGTTTCTGGTGTTTCCGATCCTAAGAGCATCGACTTAGCCTGGACAAGAGGGACTGGCGCTCCAAAAGGGCCATTCCAAATCTTTGATACAGTTGGTTTAACGACCGCCTATAACATTGTTATGCAATATCAAAAGGTTCCAGGACTTCTTAGCCCAATCTTAAAGAAGATGATGATGCCATACAATTTTAAAGCCATGGCCAAAGTCCTTAAGGAATATATCGACGCTGGTAAGTTAGGAATGTCTTCTGGCGAAGGCTTCTATAAGTACAAATAGAATTCATAAAGTCATAAATAACTACTTGTTTGCCTCTCTCCGTATGGATGGAGGCTTTTTATATTAAAAAAGCAAGCAAATATCGTATGAACAAAGCAAAAAGTAAGGGAAAGAAAATAGTTAGTTGAAACAAACAAACTGAAGGGTTAAAATTTAATCACAAAGAAAAACGATCTTGAGGAGGAACAAAATGATCGACATTCTTTTACTACCTTTCATGTGCTTGTCTTTGGCCCAAGAAGGAGCAAAGGCGGAAGGGAAACCATATTCTGTCAATGAAATCACGTCCTGCGTTGACTTTAACACCAAGTCAAGCCAAACAAGAAGAAAGACTTCCTCATCCAGAACCATTATCGAGGAGGTATCTTTCGAACATGCCTCCTATGGGAGGGCACAAAGCATAGGGACATTTGGAATTCAGGACGAGGACATTGAAGTAAGGGGAAATGAATCCCAATTCAACAAGACAGACGTCTATAGTTTTCGGGTGACCGACAGGATTCGCGCTCATTTCCGTTTCGGAATTTGGGGGTGCGAGATGCTTGGCCATGTGTATGATGAACAAGGAAATGAGCTTTTCGAGATAACGGATGATGACGAGAAATATGGCCCAACAGCCCTTTTCAAGAAAGGAATTTATTTTGTTGTCGTGAGTACGGGCCTTTCTTACAACGGAAGCCAGGAATATTCGTTTTATATGTGGTCTGAGTTAGCCAAATCGGAAGAAAAGGTCACAATAGATGAAGAAATGATGAGCAAATACAAAGCCCTTGTTTGGGAGTCTGACTATGTTCCTGGCGGAGTGAAAGCGGTGGATGGTACCGTCGTGGAAAGCGGGACGAAAGGGAGGAGAACTCCGTGGAAATACACAGGTGGCTTCTATTCCTGTAATGTGGATGAAGAATTCCTTTATCGCTCAATTTATATTTGGAGCCAAGATTCGTTTGAGGCCTTAAGGAAAGATTTAGACGATTTAGAAAATAAAATTAATGAATTGACACAGAAAAGTGGAGAAAGCAAAAAAACTGCGACCGCATTTAGTTGGACATCAACTGCTTTGGGCGGGATTTCTATTGCGCTTAGTTTTGTACCATACATAGGAGCCCCACTCAGTTTAGCTGTTTCCACGATAAGCCTTCATACTTCTCTTCTTGCAATGCTTATCGGTGACGGGGTTGAAATAAGTGACGGCATGATCGAAAAACAAATAGCTTTTTTAAGAGGGGCCTTAGATAAAGCCCATGACGGGAAAATTATTTCTCTTAAAGAAAATGCCGCGATACGTTTGTACAAAAATGATGACAATTATATTAAACATCATGTCTATAAACTTAGATTTGCTCCTTATGTAGCCTCGACTTTAAATAACTATAGTTGTGTCGAAAGGGATGAGGGGCCTTATCCAACTTACGATATGTGGCTAAACCACAATGAAACCAATCAAATCGTGAGTGACTGCCAAGGCACATTTAAAACGTATGAAAACTTAAATGAGATTTTGCCTTTACTGAAAGAGAGTACGGATTTATGAATAACAAAAGAATGTTGTTAATTTCCATTTGTGCTTTATCGCTTTTTTCTTGTGACTCACGAAGCACAATTCAAAAAAAGTCCGATGAATTAAATAATTATTTACGTTCCTTTTTAGGAAGTGAGCCAGATGATTTTTTTCAAACCTTAAAGATTTCTTCGCGGGTGTTTTCCGATGATTGGAGCAAGGCCACTTTCCAATTCAAAGAAACTCGTGATGATGGCGTAGATGTTTATACATGCGGAAGTAAGAATGGATTAGAAACCCAGTTCTATTATCGTAATGATATGGCTGTTGGGCTTAGAACGAGAGACCCTCAATTCGGACTTACGATTTATGGCTACTACCCAGGATATCCAGTTTATTCACCATATGAAAACTATGATTCCTTATTTGATGCTTTAGAAAAACATGGTTTTAAAATCGAAACGGGATTAATCGAACATGAAATCGATCAAAACGAAAACTATGTAAGATATCCATGGTGTTCGGCAGTTTTCGAAGAAAAACTACACATTAACTTTAGTTGGAATGAACTTTATTCCGTTGGCGGTTCCTTACATACGATGGAGGTTATTTTAGATGCTTGATTTCAAAATCTGCTGTTTTTGTAAAAAGGATGTGGCTTTATGAAGAAAAAAACTATTTTGATGTTTTCGCTTTGTTTCCTATCGCTCGTTTCTTGTAACGCTAAAAATGAAATGCAAAAGGCAATTGATGAATTGAATAGCAGTGGTTTGCAAGGCTTTCTTGGAAGCAAATTGGAAAACTTTAAAGGCACCCTTCATATAAGATATAACTTTCTCTCAGACGATGGGTCGGAGGCTATTTTCCAATTTAAGGAAACTCGTGATGATGGAGTAGATGTGTACTCTTTTGGGACGAAATATTACCTAGAAACCCAATTTTATTATAGAAACGATATAGCTGTTGGCTTTAAAACGAGAGATCCGGGGTTTGGATTAACGATCTATGGATATGGAATTGACTACCCAGCATGGAGAAATTTAAAACAGGAAGACAGTGATACCGAACTGTTTACCACGCTAATTCAAAAAGGATTTGAGAAGGAGATAGGAAAGGACATTTGGGAAGATGATCCGGTAAATGAAAAATGTGCATATTCATGGTGCCTTTTTACATTTCAAAATAAACTTCATGTCAATTATTCCTGGAATTCCACTTATTCAGCGGGATACAGTATGCGAACAATGGAAGTCTTTTTAGACGCGTAGTTTCTCTTTTACTAGAAAAAATGAAATGACGCATCCACGTGTGGAAGACGAAACCCGATGAAGTATATAAACGAAAAGGAAAACACTTTTGGAGAAGAATGTCCTAGCCCAAGAAGGAACTAAGGCTGAGGTTACATGTGACTGTCAAGGCACGTTCAAAATTTATACAGATTTATCTGATTCGATGCCTTTAATTAAAATGGAGTAGACGAATATGAAAGTCAAAAAAATGTCGATTTTTGGAGTTTTGCTCCCGTTAATTTGCTCGTGCAACACAAAGAGTTCTTTGGAAAAAGAAATCGATGAGGTCAACGAACAATGCAATTTTCGGCTTGGGATGAAATTGGAAGACTTTCCTCCAAGTTGGAAAAAAATATCATCCAGGCGGTGAGTCCAATGAAAATTTCCATCTTCAAAAAAACAATGATGGGATAAATGTTTATAATTGCGGCACGGAAAATGGCTTTACCACGGAGTTCTATTTTAAAGATGGACTCGAAATTGGTTTTCGGACTCGCGATCCTGGCTTCGGCTTTTCCGTTTTCGGAAAAACTATCGGGTATCCTTGTTATGGCAGCGCTGAACATTGGGAAGATTCCGCGTTCTATACCTTAATCAATAGAGGCTACTCAAGTTGCTCTCATCATAGAGAACCCACTGAAGCAGGCGATGGATATGTAAGATATGCCTGGTATGAATATAATTTCGAAGATAGACTTCATATTCATTTTTCTTGTAGTCCTATCTACACTTTTGATGGCAATATTATCGAACTTGAGGTCTTCTTGGAAGCCTAAACGAAATGTAAGTTTCTTATATGTAAAAAATAAGTAAATATCGGATGAAAATGGTGAAAAGTAAGCAAAAGAAATGGAACGCTTGAAGCAAATAAAAACCTGATATAAGATATAAATACAAAGAAAAAAATTCTTGAAGAGGAACAAAATGATCGACATTCTTTTACTACCTTTCATGTGCCTGTCTTTGACCCAAGAAGGAGCAAAGGATGACTACCAAGGAACGTTTAAAATACATACAAATCCTAAAGATGCTTTGCCTTTAGTTAAGGAGAATGAATAAAATGAAGAAAACCTATCTTTTAATTGTCGCCTCCGTACTTTTTTCCCTTCCTTCTTGCAGTAAAAAGGATGTATTTCAAGAAAGAATTGATGATGTGAATAAAGGGTTGTTTTCTATTCTTGGAAGCAAGCCAAAGGATATTTATCGTTGCCTTGGTCTTCAATATGGGGGGAGTAAGACTATCTCTTCTGACGATGGCAAACAAACGGATTTTGAATATAAAGAAAAACGCTCTGATGGAGTTGACGTTTATACATACGGCGTTAAAAATGGTTTAGAAACCGAATTTTATTATCGAAACGATGCCGCTGTTGGTTTTAAGACGAGGGACCCCGAATTTGGCTTCTCCTATTTTGGTTACACGATTGGATACCCAATTTGGTCACATTGTGGAGAATACACCAGCCTTCCAAGCGCCCTCTATCAGAGAGGATACGATACGGATGTTGTCAGTGAAAAACGCGAAGAAGACACTTGGAACGGGCATCCAAAATACTACGCATGGTACTCTGCAACATTTCAGAACAAACTTCACTTGGAATTTAGTTGGGACGAGATGTATACGTTAAACGGAAGCATGCGAACAATGTCAGTGTTCATAGACGCCTAAATAACTCAAAAGAAAAGATGACCAAGTTTGAATTTGGCCATCTTTTTTGCCTATAGATCTTAATCTAATTCTGCCCACATGACAGCCCATGGATCAACATAGGTTGTGTCGCTTTCTTCATATTTCTTAAGAAGTTCAGCAGGTACGAATTCTTTCTTCACGAAGACTTCATACACATAGTTATCAAACCATGCGTCATCCATAACGAAGAAACCATTCTTTCCAACATCTTTGCCCCAGGTGTTTTCTACTTTCCAACGATTTGGTTTCTCATCTACAAGATTCACGCCAGTGAAGGTCATCGCGTGGTTACAGAAGGATACTCTCGTATCCATACGAGCACCTTTATCTTCTAATAATTTGATATCAAGAAGTTCATCTAAGCGGATAAGGCTATAGCCAAGTAATCCTTCTTTTCTTAAAGATTGGCCAGATACATCGGAGCCAAACCAAACGAGTTCGTTGGCTTTTAAGGAAGCAATAACGGCTTGTTTCATTTCCTCTGTTTTCACATTGAAGAAGACGACAGGCTCTCCACCAATGACATTATTCACCCATTCGGAAGAATATTTTTGATACATCTTGTATCCACTCATTGGAGCATCGCTAAGAACCATATAGTCATCTAAATTGACACCAATGTATTTGTTATAGAATTCAAGAGGAGTGCATTCTTCCAAACGAACAAACTTGTCATCCTTATCTTTGTATTCGTAGACGAAAGATTTTGGTGGAACGCCAAGAGAAACACAAAGGACGTTATAGATTTCGCTTAGCATTTCTTCTTTCTTTGCTTCGATTTCCTCTTCCGTTTTATTCTCTTTTTTCATTTCACGAAGAACGAGAACGTCTTTTCCGATTAAGTTCGTAAGGAGAGAATTGAGTTCTGATGTCGAAGAATTCACGCAGTTGTCTGGCATAATTTCACTTGGAACGACGCCATATTTCTTCACAAGGCTAACAAACATCGCGAAATGTCCGCCATCGGCGATGCCAGAATCAAATAAGAAGGTGTTTAAACGAGAATCGATTGGCTCATTTGCAATTTGCAAAGCTTTCTCTAAAGTAAAATTCGCTTTTTCGAGCTTGTCATAAAATTGAAGATAGGCTTGGGACAATTCCATGCTTTTAGCATTCAATTTCTTTGCTAAAACCATACGGATCACGTTTAATCCAGCAAACATCCAGCAACGACCGGATTGTTTTTGATTGGTGATAGCACCTGCATCCACATCAATGGAGAAGGTGTTTTTTAAAGAATGAAGTTCATCTTCATCGATAGCGGAATTGACTAAACCGTTTTTGCTTACGCTTCTTCTAGAAACGGCAAGATTCTTTTTTGCTTGGTAGTTTTCTTGGAATTTTTCAAGATTATTGATTTCAATGTATTTTTCCATAAGTACTCCTTTTTCCGGAAATGATATTAAACGAATAATATGAAAAGTCACGTTATTTCCACTTTCCGTGTACAATAGGGATATGAAAATTACAAAAATCGAACGTTTTATTATCTATCCTATTCTTGTTGGTCTTTTAATTCTTTTTGCTTTCTTTGATTTGAATATCACCCACGCTTTATATAACCCTACAAGTATTTATGGAAGAATTGGTGAAAACTTAGCGGAGATGCCATTTCAACTTCTTTGCGTGTTTGCGTGTTGCTTATTGTTTAAATATCGTAATAAATCAAGCAAACTCATGAATATCCTTTGGGGAGCTCTTTTCCTTTTCCTTGCACTATTCTTTTCTGGATACAGTGGTGGAAGATTGATTTCCTATTCTAAGAATTATGGCTGGAGCAAAGCCCTTCGTTGGGGCTTAGCAGTAGGGATTAGCATCCTTCATTTTGTAATTGGTGGGGTATGCGCCTATTTTGCGAAAATTGAAAATCCACGTAAAGCAGTTGCCTTCTCCCTCTTTGTTTTGATTATGTGGGTCGGCTCTTTCTTTATGATGAATATATTTAAGTTCTTTTGGCATCGTCCACGTTGGAGATATATCGTCACTTTGGAAGGGAACCCAGATCAATATTTTGTGCCTGTTTATATATTAGGATGTAATGGCAACTTATCTAGCAACTTTGCTTCCTTCCCATCTGGGCATACGATTAACGCGATAGGGGTCGTCTCAGTTTCTTTATTAGGATATATTCTTCCTAAATTTGATAAGTCTTCTTTCCTTTTACGTTTATTCGCTTATATTTGGGCAATTCTTTGTGCCATCTCAAGAATTATTGTTGGGGCACATTTTGCAACTGACGTTACCGCAGGCTTTCTTTTAGGCTTCTTGCTATTTGATCTTATGAGCACGTTTTTCTATCCGTTTTTTATGAAAAAAATGGAAGAAACCCCTCTAAAAAAGTCGGTGTAACCTACAATTTGACAATTCTTTACATTTGTCCAATGAATATCTTTACAATTTGCCATTTTCTTGTTGACAAGACTTTTTCGGTTGATGATAATACTTGAGCGCGCTTAATGAAGCGTCGCTAGATGAATCAAGAAAGAAGGAATAACTATGCAACGTCAAACAACTGTTGCCAAGCCTCTTGAGATCAAAAGACAATGGTATATCGTCGACGCCACTGATGTGGTTCTTGGCAGATTAAGCTCCAAAGTCGCTGGTATCTTAATGGGATCTGGCAAGCCAATCTTTGCAAAAAATGAAGATTGTGGTGACTATGTCATCATCATCAATGCCGCTAAAGTCAAACTAACTGGTAAAGAGGGCGGCGAACACAAGAAGAATTATTACAACGTTTCCGGCTATAACGGTGGTTTAAGAACCCGTACCGCTGGTGTTATGAAACGTGAATTCCCTGTGGAAATGGTCGAAAGAGCCATTTCTGGTATGCTTCCAAGCAACCGCTTAGGAAGAGCCATGATGAAGAAGTGCTTCGTCTATGCAGGTGCTGAACACAAGCAACAAGCCCAACAACCAGTTGTGCTTGAAATCAAATAAGGAGTAGACAAGTATGGCAGAAGAAAAGAAATACTATGGTACTGGCCGTAGAAAGAGCTCCGTTGCTCGTGTCTGGATCAGTGCTGGTAAAGGCGAAATCCTTGTCAATGGTGTTGCCGTTGAAGAATATATGCCTTATGCAACCTTAGTCCAAAACCTTAAGCAACCTCTTACCTTGACTGGTGCCGAAGGAAAATATGATATCCACGCCGATGTCAATGGTGGTGGATTCACCGGACAAGCCGAAGCTATCCGTTTAGGCATCGCTCGTGCCCTTTTGGAAGCTGGCGAAGATCGTAAGACCTTAAAAGTTGCTGGTATGTTAACCAGAAACGCCCGTTCCAAGGAAAGAAAGAAGTACGGCTTAAAAGCAGCTCGTCGTGCTCCACAATTCAGCAAACGTTAATCGTTTTCTCGAATCTTCAAAGCTCTGGATTTATTTCCAGGGCTTTTTTGCATAAAAGCTCATAGAAGTTGTAACAATCGGTGGGGATGGCAAAATTACCATCCCCATTAGAATTCATAGAGCCTTAAATTGTTGATTCTTAGACTATGTTAACTTAAATATTGCAACTTAACTTAAAAGAAGTTTTATTACAAAAAATTAGATAAGAAAAAACAAGTGTTATTTTTATTGCCGTAAAATTGAGA
>UQFY01000032.1 GCA_900540385.1 uncultured Mollicutes bacterium | reverse complement strand
GCTAAAATGCGGTCTTTTTTTGTGTTTATAGGCTTAAATAGAATTTCCTAATCAATGAAAAAGGCTCCCGAAGGAGCCAATAATGGTTTGTTTTTTAGTCAATATCGAAGGCCCAGTTTCCGTTCTTAAAGAGTTGGACTTCTTCCCCATTTTCTTTTGTGCCGACAATGTTAAGGTCTTTGGAACCAATCATGAAATCGACATGGCTTAGAGAACGGTTAATGCCAAATTGGTAAAGTTCTTCATCACTATATTTATGATAATCAGGATAAAGTTCAGTGAATCCTCTTCCTAAGGCAAGGTGACATGCGGCATTCTCATCATAGAGAGTGTTATAGAAAAGAAGACCAGTATTATTGATTGGAGAGTCAAATGGAACAAGAGCGCATTCTCCAAGATAAGCGCTTCCTTCATCCAAAGAAAGGATAGAGCGAAGAGCTTCTTCTCCTGTTTTCGCATGAACATCCACTGCTTTCCCTTCGTGGAATTTCACCCAAAAGTTTGTGATTAAAACACCATTATAAACAAGTGGCTTGGCGGAATAGACAATTCCTTCAGCTTCTCCTCTTTTTGGAGAGGTGAAGACTTCTTCTGAAGGAATGTTTGGCTGGAAGAATCTTCCATCCATGGTGAGTTCCCCACCTCCAAGGAAGATAACCCCAGGGATCAAGCCAACACGAAGATCCGTACCGTTTTTAGACGTGTAATGAAGTTCTTTAAGACGTAAGGAGTTAAGATAATCGCAGCGTTTTTTAAGATTGATATCGTGCTTCTCCCAATTGACGATTCCATTTCCATCCAAAGCACGAGAAGTAAGAAGGATCGCCTCCCATAATTTCTCCATTGCTTCTTTTTCATTTTCTTTTGGGAAAACCTTCATTGCCCATTCTTTTGCTGGCGCTCCAGCAATACACCAGGCAATTTTGTTTTCGGTCATCTCTTTATATTTTCCATATATCTTATATTGAGCTTGACGAATACGGGCAGCCTTAGAAGAGTCCGTTCCTTTTGAACCATCTGGATCATCCGAATCAACCCAAATAAAAGAAGGAAGCTCTTCTCCGCGAAATTTCCAATAAGCAAGATCCATTGGAGTAAGTTGGGATAACTCTTCTTCATCTCCATAAAGCAAGTTTGCTTTTGAAACTTTTTGAGAGGTCCATTGAACAATGACGCGTTTGGCGCCTAAGCGATAGGCTTCTTCCACAAGAAGGGTAACAAAATCTTCTTGGTCAACGTTTGCGGAAATAATGACTTTTTCGCCTGCTTTTAAAGCAATTCCGCTACGAACAATGAGTTCGGCGTATTTTTGAATAATTGTCTGCTCCATCTTTATTTTCCCTCGTGTTGATGGCAACATTCATGTTCTTCGTGCTCGTGATGATGGCAACAGCCATGTTCATATTCAGGATCTTCTTGAGCATGTTTTCCACAACAGCATCCATCATCATCCCCACAGCAACACTCGCCTTCTTCTTGTTGATAAGAAATCTCTACATCAAAATAATGGGCAATTTCATCAAGAGATGGATAGCGTCCTGCAAGAGTAATTTTTTCATCCATATAAACAATAGGTAAAATGCAAAGCCCCTTCTTTTCGATGGCTTCCTGAACTTCCTTGTTAGAGAATTCACCATCTTCATAGAAATGTCTTTCAACGTGGTATCCCGCATCCACTAAGGCGAACAAAAGATCTTCGATGTCGAAGTATTCCACCTCGTCTTCGCCATGACGACGTAGTTCATATAATTCTAGTTTCTTTTCCATAAACATATCTTAAGAGAAAAGAAAGGAAAAGTAACGAAAAACGCTTAAGAATCAGTCGTTTAAAGGAGAAAGAACGACATGCCCTTCTTTACGGGTCTGTTTCATATCAATAATTCTTTGATTTTCCGAGCCTCTAAACTTTAAGGAAATGTTTTTTTGTTCAAGTATGAATTTGCCATCTACAAGAATATCAATAGAATCCAATATCTCATCAGTAACTTCACAATAACGTTTTCCACCAGGTACAAGGTCTTTATCATAAGTAAAACCTGTATATACCCAAATATTCTTATGAGGGAATCGTTCTTTGAATTTACGAATCAAAGAGATAATTCCTCTTTGATTTTCAATTTCAAAAGGCTCCCCACCAAGAAGAGTTAAACCAGCATAGTAATCCTTGGAACATTCTTGAAGGATTTTTTCCTCTACTTTTTCGTTATATTCCTGGCCAAAAAGAAAATCCCATGTCTCAGGTTGAAAACAGCCTTTGCAGCAATTCGTGCAGCCAGAAACAAATAAAGAGACGCGAATTCCTTCGCCATTAGCGGAATCCGCTAACATGATTTGACCATAATGCATAAGTAAACCTCTAGTAAGAAAATCCCTCGTTATGAGGGATTTGAATTATTGATGTTCGTGTTTTTCTTTTTCTTCATCGCATGTCGGGCAAGAAAGGTGAAGGACACGGTCCTGTATCTCTTGGGTTCTGCCTTGATTCCAATATTGGGTGCCAATGTAACCACAGGTTCTTCTTGCAACGTGCATCTTGTTTTGATCGCGATTTCCGCATTTAGGGCATTCCCATACGAGTTTGCCTGTTTCATCACGCACGATTTTGATTTCACCATCATATCCACAGACATCGCAATAATCACTCTTTGTGTTCAATTCTGCGTAAAGAATGGTGTTATACATATGTTTCATAATCGCAAGAACGGCAGGGATGTTATCTTGCATATTTGGAACTTCGACATAGGAAACGGCTCCACCTGGAGATAGACGTTGGAATTTCGCTTCTTTTGTGAGCTTATCGAAAGCGTTAATGCTTTCACGAACATTAACGTGATAACTATTGGTGATGTAGTTATGGTCAGTAACGCCTGGAATGATGCCAAAACGTTTTTGTAAGCATTTCGAGAATTTATAGGTCGTGCTTTCAAGCGGAGTGCCATAAACAGAATAGTCGATATTTTCAATTTTCTTCCATTCGTTACATTTATCGTTAAGAAGTTGCATGATGCGTAAGCCAAATTGTTCTCCATCTGGGGAAGTATGCGATACGCCCTTCATGTAATAAACCGCTTCGGCTAAGCCAGCATATCCAAGGGAAATGGTGGAATATCCATCATAAAGGAGTTTATCAATGGTTTCTCCCGGCTTTAAACGAGCAAGGGCGCCATCTTGCCAAAGAATTGGCGCGACATCACTAGGAGTTCCAAGGAGTCTATTATGACGAATTTGAAGAGCACGGTGACAAAGTTCCAAACGCTGGTTCATGATTTGCCAGAAACGAGCTTCATCTTTGCCGGAAGAACAAGCGGCATCCACAAGATTGATTGTGACAACCCCTTGATTAAAACGGCCGTAATAACGATGTTGGCCAGGAACATAGTCAAGAGCATCGCTTAAATTTCCTAACCCGGCTGGAGTAAAACGATCAGGAGTTAAGAAAGAGCGGCAACCCATGCAAGGATAGACGTCTCCTTTAAGTTCTTTCATGATCTTTTCGGAGATATAGTCAGGGACCATACGTTTTGCCGTACATTCTGCGGCTAATTTGGTTAAGTAATAATATTTGCCACCTTCTTCAATATTGTCATCTTGCAAAACGTAGATGAGTTTAGGGAAGGCTGGAGTAATATAAGCGCCTGTACGGTCTTTAACGCCAAGGATACGTTGTTTAAGCATTACTTCCGTAATTAAAGCTAAGTCGTCTCTAGTTTGCCCTTCTGGAAGTTCATGCAAATATAAGAAAACGGTAACGAATGGAGCTTGTCCATTGGTGGATTGAAGGGTGATAAGCTGGTACTGAATGGTTTGGCAACCACCTTCCACTTCTTTACGAACTTCTTGTTCAACTAAGTCTTTGAATTTATCTTCCGTTGTTTCAATGCCGGTAGATTCGAATTCGCTTCTTAAACGTTTCGCAATTCTCTTACGAGAGAGATCGACAAACGGAGCAAGATGTGACATGGAGATGGTTTGTCCGCCATATTGGCTGCTCGCGACTTGGGCAACAATCTGAGAAGCAACCGTACAAGCGGTAGCAAAAGAATGTGGTTTATCAATACGAGTGCCAGAGATGCACGTTCCATTCTCAAGCATGTCTTTTAAATCAACCAAGCAGCAATTGTGCATGTGTTGAGCAAAATAATCAGAGTCATGGAAATGGATAATGCCTTCTTTATGGGCTTCCACAATATCGTCTGGAAGAATGTATTTGTTGGTATAGTAACGGCTCCATTCGCCAGCCATATAGTCTCTTTGAACAGAAAGAATGGTTGGATTCTTATTGGAGTTTTCTTGTTTTACTTCTTCGTTATCTCTTTCGACAACGCCAGCGATTTTTTGATCGATATCGCTCATTTTGCGATTTTCCGCGTGTTTATAGCGATAGGTGATATAAAGTCTAGCAACCTTAAATTTGCCAGAGCCCATCAAAGCGTCTTCTACCTTATCTTGAATTTCTTCAACGGAAAGATCACGGCCTGCATTGATAGCATCCTTTTGAATACCGAGGGCAATATTGGCAATCTCTTCAGGGGAGAGACGTTCGGAAGGAATACCTTCTTCATCATTAGCGCCATTGATGGCGTTAACGATTTTTTGGCGATCGAAAGGAACACGTTCTCCAGAACGTTTCATAACGCAGATTTTTGTTTCTTCTGTTTCCATATTCCCGTCTAGGGATTCGTCATAAAATGTTTTCATAAAATACCTCGTGTGACAAAAAAGAAACTATAGGCTTTTGTTTCCTTCGAGCGTGATTATTTTAGTTTGTCCTAGAGGGAATTCAAGAAGAATGCACCTTCATGTTATACAGTGTATAAAGAAGGTAAAAAAACATCGATAAAATCTATGTTTTCTAATATTTTAGTGTTTTAAAAAACGTTTTAGGTATCAATTTCATTTGACCCCTTGTAGCCTTTCACGATTTCGATAAAACGAGAAACTGACAAAGCGTTTTTAGGAAGCATTTTTGTCCAGAAAAATCAAGCATTATAATCTCGAATTTTTTAAACTTCCTGAAAAGCATACCCTTGGGAAGAGACAACCTTTTGGCCTAAAATGTAAGAGCATGAAAAATCAAGTCTTTAACCCCTATCTTCCTTTATATGAATATACGCCAGATTGTGAGCCTCATGTTTTTGGCGATCGTCTTTATGTATATGGTTCGCATGACCGTTATGGGGCGTTTCCTTTTTGCCATAACAATTACGTTACCTATTCCACTCCCATCGATGATTTAAGCGATTGGCGTTTTGAGGGAGAGATTTTTAATAAAAAAGAGGACCCCCATAATCGAAATGGGAAAAAAGATCTATATGCACCAGACGTAACGCAAGGTAAAGATGGCAAGTTTTATCTTTATTATTCCTTAGCGTGGGAAGGAACGATTGGCGTGGCCGTATCGAATAGGCCAACTGGACCATTCCATTATTTAGGGGATGTTAGATATCCAAATGGTGAAACACTAGGAAGGAAAAAGGGGGACGCTTTCCAATTCGATCCAGCCATATTTATAAACGATGATGGGAGAATTTATCTTTATTCAGGATTTGGCGCTATTTCTTTTTTCCCTCAAATTAAACATGGGTTGAAGCCGATGGGTGGCTTTGTTATGGAATTAGAGGATGACATGCTCGCCATAAAGAAGGGACCCATTAAGCTATTTTCCAAGGCGAACGACAAAATCAATTTGAATGGAGTCAGTAAGGAGCATTCTTTCTTTG
The DNA here is from genome assembly GCA_900540385.1 of uncultured Mollicutes bacterium. Classification (GTDB taxonomy): domain Bacteria; phylum Bacillota_I; class Bacilli_A; order RFN20; family CAG-826; genus UBA4951. The sequence goes on along the minus strand of UQFY01000032.1, from coordinate 6,125 downwards.
AAGCAAGTTCCCTAAGAAAGATTAATGGGACGTATTATTTCATTTATTCTTCTTTAAGTGGAGATGAACTTTGTTATATGACCTCTTCTTCTCCTATGGGCCCATTTCAATATAGAGGGGTGATTATTTCTAATGGTGATGTAGGGTTAAACGGAAGAAAAAGAGAGGATGCCGTCACTCCAATCGGCAACAATCATGGAAGCATCGTTTCCATTAAAGATAAGTTTTATATTTTTTATCACCGTCATACGAATTACACAAACACGGACCGTCAAGATTGTGCAGAAGAAATTTACATAGATAAAGAAGGTAGCATCGCTCAAGTTGAAATTACTTCTTGTGGATTAAATGGAGGGCCTCTAATAGGAAAAGGATCCTATCCCGCATCGATTTGCTGTTACTACAAAGGAAAAAGAAAGAATGTTTTCTATCCTTTCTTTGCTCTTCCTTTTCAAAAGAGGAGACTCCGCATTCATCAAGACGGAAAAGATGAAGATAGGAATCCTCAATATGTTCAAAACATAAGAGATGGCGCGTTAATTGGCTATAAATATTTTGATTTATCACACACGTCTCACGTCTTTTTGAATTTGAAAGGGAAGTTTAAAGGAAAAATCTCTATTCGTTTTGAAGAAAAAGGGAAGGATTTATATAGTGTGGATGTGAACGCAAAGGAAAAGGGAAGAATCTGTATATCTTTCAATTCAGAAGATAAGAAAAAAGCCCTCTATTTCCATTTTGAAGGAAAGGGAAGGCTAGATTTCTATTCGTTTGATTTAGAATAATTACCAAATGCGAACACGTTTCTCTGGAGCAAGATACATGCCATCTTTTTCTGTGACATGGAAGGCTTCATACCACTCTTCAAAGTTACGAGGTTGCATATTGGCACGAAGTTCTGCTGGAGCATGTACATCATTTGTGAGTAAAAGCTGGATGTATTGAGGCTTGGCTTTCATGCACCACACCTTTGCCCAGTTACGGAAATAGTCTTGGAAAGAAGCGTCTTTAAGTTCATGCATGATGCTAATGGTGACACCCATCCCACCGTTATCCGCAATATTTTCAGAAACGATAAGTTCACCATTTACTTTGCCACCATAGAAATCGATGCCGTCGAATTCTTCGATCATCTTTTTGGTAAGTTCTTTAAAGGCTTTATAGTCTTCTTCTTTCCACCAGTTAGCTAGGTTGCCTTTTTCATCAAAGGAAGCGCCATTGTTATCGAAAGCGTGAGAAATTTCATGTCCGATAACCGCTCCAATGCCACCAAGATTTTCAGATTCGGATTGTTTTAAACTATAGAATGGTTTTTGGAGGATGGCGGCTGGGAAGGTAATGTCGTTAGAGAATGGGTTATAGCAAGCGTTAACCATATGTCCTGGCATACCCCACTCGGAACGATCGACTGGTTTATTGAGTTTCTCTAAGGAATGAAGAATGCTCTTGGAAGAAAGTTTCAAAAGAGTAACGAAGAGAGGATCCTCATCTTCAACTTTTAAGGAAGAATAGAATTCGTCGATCTTATCTGGATAACCCATTTTAATGGCAATGGTATCCAATTTTAAAATAGCTTTCTCTTTGGTTTCTTCTTGAAGGAAGGTGTTCTTTTTCATGCGGCCTTTGTAGGCTTCAATGATACGTTTCACCAATGAGACAACATCTTTCTTGGCTTCTTCACCAAAATAGGTTCTGCCATAGTAAACGCCAATTGGCTCTGAGAAAACTCTGCCAACCAATTGATAAGCTTGTTTCTCGAGAATTGGATCTTTAGCAATACCATATAGGCTTCTACGGTATGTGGTGCTTAAAGTATGAAGTTCAATGGAAAGATTCTTTGCCCCTGCAATAAGATAATTCACATAAGCCCAGTGTTTATAGAGAGGGAAAGTCTCTTCATTAAAGTATTCACGGAAATTACGAATGGCTTTAGGATCATAGACAATCACTTCCTGAGGGATATCTTCACCATAGAAGTCCTTTAAAAGATGAAGGAAATCGAATGGCTCAAGAAGAGACGCCGCTTCTTTTGTGCTCATTGGATTGTAGTTTGCAACATAATCCGCCCATTCAAGTTGGCTTTTTACTTGTTTGGCAATAAGCGCATCGAAAGCAAGCGCATCTTCGATGTATTTTTCTTGTTCTTCTTCACTTAACGAAGTTTTCGCAAGAATCGCCTTTGCCATCTTCTTAAAGACTTCTAACAATTGTTTGCCTGCCGCATTATCTTCTGCATAATAAGTGGTGTCAGGAAGAATGATGCTTGGACCAGTTAAAATGAAAGCGTTCTTTTCTGTGTTTTTCATATTTGGATCAACACCAAAAGAAAAAGGAAGATCAACGCCATCAAGAATAAGGGATTTAGCCTTTTTGTTTAAATCCACAACATCTTTTATGTCTTCAATTTCCTTTAAATAAGGAAGAATAGGCTGCACTCCTTCTTCATCTCTGCGTTTCACATCAAGGACTTTGTTATAAAGTTTGACCGCTTCTTTTAATTCTGGAAGAGGGATTTCCTTCTCTCCTTTTGCGAAGGAAGCAAAATCATCACGAAGAAGTTTTTCCACCTCTTCATCAAGCTTCGCAAAACCTCCTGTGGTAGGTCTATCATCAGGAATTACGGCGTTTTTTAACCATTCGCCGTTTACAGCATGATATAAATCATCTTGAATTCGAATTTCGTTAGACATAAATAACTCCTATACGTAAAGGATATTAGCAACTTTTCTAAAGATTGCACGTTTAATTTAAATTAAGGAAAAGGAGAAGCGTTATTTCGCCTCTCCTGTTTTCCAAAGATAGATGCCACCAACCAAGACGCTAGCAAGGCGAATGGAAACATTCCCTTTTACGTAGATTGTCGCCCCAGGCATGCTGGTTAATGTCGTTGTTTCAAAACCACTAGCAAGCAATTTCTCTCGATATTTTTGGAAGAAAGATGCAGCATCCGCCGTTTGGGTATTGGAATAAATCTCTAACTCCAAAGTAGAATCAGAGGCAAACCATTGGCTATAAACATCTCCATCGTAGACATAAGGGACATTATCCGCTTCATCGCCAAAATACTTTTGAAGGTAGGAGTAAATCTTTGGATCTTCGTCTTTCCATGTTTTTGGCTCGACCCATGTAGGTAAATTAGTCATTTTTTCTTCTAAAGAAGATTCGAGTTTAACATCTTCACCATATAAGAATGAAAGAGTTTCTGAGCCAGATTGGCTGATGCCATCGCTATATTCATAATAGGCGGAAACCACTTCTTCTTTTGCTGGATCGACGGTTAATTTGAAAGTAGAAGGCAGGAAGTATCTCTCATCGCTTCCGAGGATCATCTTATCTTTTGCTCCTTTTAAGACATAAGAGTCAAACATGTATTCATTTTCGCCTGTTTTAGCAAAGATGTTTGGCGATAATCCAAAGGAAATTAAAGAGGAAAGTTCTCCTTGAGTAACAGAGCCATTGGTTTTGATCGCGCCATCCGTTCCAATGAGGAAACGTTGGTAAGAAGAATCATCAAGCTTTTTATAACCATCGATGAAGGTTTTTGCTCCTCCGCCTGTGTAGTAATCTCTTTCTTTCACAAAGCTCTTTAAATCGTAAGTGGTTATAAATCTAGAATAGCTGCTCTTATCATTAACGGCAGTGACTTGAAATTTCTCTGTTCCGTTAAATTTCTCAAAAGCCTTAGCTAAAATAGCGTTTTCCGTCTTTGCTTCATAAGGGGCTGGATTTGTGATGCTACGATCTTTGACCAATTGGCAAGTAATTGTCGTTTGATAAGTGAAAGTATCACCATTTTCGTATTCATCTTGGCCGAGTCTATAAGTAAAAACTACATGGTCGATTTGTTTGTTAACAAGGAAAAGGTCAATCCATTGAATTCCGTTTTGCCCATTAAAATTACATAAACTACGGAAGAAAGAAGACTGGTTATAGCCATAATAACGGTACTGATTCTCTCCGATCTTACGAAAGGCCTTTAATTGTTTTGTGAAGAATTCCATTGGAGAAGGATAGGAATAATCCCAGGTGTAGTATTTCGAAAAACGTTCTTCTGAAAGTTTGTTTTCTCCATCTAAACCAATATAAGAAGGAATTCCATCCTCGTTATTACGAACAAGATTCGTTAACCTTCTGGAAGTTAAAACATCAATTGACGTGTGTTCGTATTCGTTTTGAGAACGATTGATTTCTTCTTTGGCGACAATTCCTTCTTCTCCTCCTGTGATTTTGACATAGGATTCGTTATTTAAGGAAATGACATCTTTCTCATCGAGGAAAAGCAAAGGGGCCGCTTCTTCTAGGTTCAAAGAAGGCATATTCATTTCATAATTCTCGGCTAAATATGTTTCTACTGGCGCATAATGAGTCTTGTTGACGTTTAGGAAACAAGCATGTGTGTTTTTAACATCAACAATTTCGTAAGCGTCGTTGAACATTTGAAGAATGAATTCTACATTATTATTCTTATCAAATTTTAGCTTTGCTTTATAGAAAACATCCTTATAAGTATCTGCCGAATATCCCGCCATAGAAGCAAACGCTCTAACTAAAGCCTTATTCTTGGTATAAAGGTAACCGTCCTTCAATTCGAACTCATTTTCTTGAAGCGAAGAAAGGTCTAAATCGAGCATGTAGTTAAAAGATACGAGGGACGTGTATGGTTTTGGCGTGCTAAAAATGTTTCCGTCGGTTACAGGATACATAAGGTTTACCGTTCCAGCATTCATCTGGTAGAGATAAACCAACTCTTCCGAATTAGTGAATTCCGTATCAAAGCTCTTAAGGGTTAAATATCCAGCTTTATAATCCGAGTAGAAAAGATATTTCTCTGTGAAAAAGACCCTGCTTGAAGGGTAATTCAAAATATAGTTATTCGCAAAAGTAAAATTATCGCTGGAAACAATCTCTTTTAAAGAGGAGATCATGTTCTTGGCATTTAATTCCAATGGAACAAATTCTTCTTTGCTAGAAGAGGGTAAAGACGAAGAACCCCCTCCCACCTCGGAAGAAGAAGGCTTTTCCGAGGAAAGAAGGGATGAAGTAACGTCTGAATTATTGCAAGAAGGTAGAATTAAAAGCAAAGAGAGAAAAGGTAGAAAGTATTTCTTCATGCATTCCACCCACTTTCTTAAAATGTTTCGTAAACTTGGACAACAAAGAGAACACCAGTAGTCACGGTATTTCCATTGGCATCTATTGGGTCAAATGAGTTCATGCCATCACCCTTTGCATCAGCGCAAGGAATGATTTCCGCAAGCAATAAGGCGCCGGAGGCTGGATCATCGAAGTTATAAACATTCTTTCCGTAGATAGGGCAATAGGCATCGATATAATTAGTCAAATCGTCTTCAGTGGCTTTTTTCCAGCCTCTTGCTAGGATACTTTGATTATATTGTGCAATTAAAGCCTTATTTTCGTTTGCATCAGATCCGGTAAGAGCGATAAGACCAGCGGAAACGCCTCTTCCTGGATTATAACTGGATTATAAGACGTGTCATAAGTCCATTCCACGCTTGCAGCGACAGGTAAGACAGGTAAATAATCGTCTGGTTTGTGTGCTTCACTTTCTGGATCAAAATATTGGAAGAATTCGTTAATTTGACCTTTTGCACCCGCAGTGATTTGTTCCCAGGATGAGATAACAGCTGGTGTTGGCTCTTCAGAGGAAGCAGGTTTTTCTTCAGAGGAAGCTGGAGTTGTGCTTTCTTGACTTGTTAAAACAGATGATGCAGGTTGTTCGTTACTAGGAGCGGAACTTGAGACAGCTGGAGTAGGAGTTTTGCAAGAAGCAAGTAATGCACTTGCTAAAAGAATCGGAACAAATTTTTGTATTTTCATATGAATAATATCTCCTTTTAAGTACGCAAATAAAACTATCAACACTGCATAATATGTCAATTATTATTTTCTAAAAAGCTAGTTTTCATCACATTTTTTCATGAAAGTATCTCTAATTGACGTTGTCACTCCACTTTAATATATTCGTGTTAATTGTCTTAAAGGGGTGTTCCATTAGCGCCTCTTTTTTATGTTCCTGAAAGAAACCATCTATTAAAAATGGCAATAATCGAAATAACTATCCACCGGACAATCCGGTGGTTTTTCATTTTCGGGCACTTAAGCCC
>UQFY01000031.1 GCA_900540385.1 uncultured Mollicutes bacterium | reverse complement strand
GTTCGATAAAAAGGATGAAATTAGAAAAACCGGAATTTAGTTTAAGAATTCACGCCCATATTCTCATGGGGCGAGGTCTATCAATTAAAGTTTTTCTTTCAAAATTCGATCCATTTCCACGATTTCTTCCGTAGTTGGAACATAAACATAAGGGATATTTCTTTGAATGTCTTTATAATCGAAACCGTATCCAAGAAGGAATTTGTTTTCTTTTAATTCTTCTCCGACATAATCAACGTGTATATCCACTTTATGAGCATTGATCTTATTAAAAAGAGCACAGATAAGAATTCTTTTTGGCTTCCCGATCTTCTGAAGATGTTTTAAAAGGAACCCCATGGAATAGCCTGTATCTACGACATCTTCCACGATGACAATCGTTCTTCCATCTACAGAATAAGACATGTCTTTGATGAGTTTGACATTCCCGGTGGAACTTGTTCCTTCATAGCTTGAAAGCTGGACGTAATCAATGATGGAAGGAATGGTGACATGTTTCATTAAATCGACCATAAATTGGATAGCCCCTTTCATTACGCAAACGAAAATAGGAAGTTTTTCCTCATTTTGAAGGTCTTTTGAGATTTCCCCTCCTAAGCGTTTACAAATACCGAAAATAGTTTCTTCCGACATGACCATTTCTTTCATAAAGTGTTATCTCCTAATGTGATATTTTATTATATTGTATAAATCCTATTATATCCACCATTCTTAAACGTTTTTAGAAAAGAAAGCGGTATCCTATTTTTTGATACCTAAAGAAAAATATTAAGCGTATATTATGTAAGGGAAAATAAACCTGGAACGGTATATGGAACAGAACTCTTCAATTTTACTATTCTCACTCGGATCGAATCCGACTCTTGCTAATAACGTAGCAAATCTTCTCGGCGTTAATTGTGAAAAAGCAAAGGTAATGCATTTCGCTGATGGTGAGGTTTTTTCGAAACCAATGGTCAGTGTAAAGGGGAAGGACATCTTCATCATTCACTCCACTTTCTCTCCCGCAAATGAGAGGCTTATGGAGCTTTTGGTTTTCTTAAATGCTTTAAGAAATGACGATGCTAGAAGAATTGTTGTCTTCATTCCATATTATGGATATGCAAGACAAGACCGAGTTATCGATGAGGGAGATCCTGTTTCCGCTTTGCTTGTTTCTGATTTATTAAAAGCTGCTGGTGCAGATAAGCTCTTTACTTGCGATCTTCATTCTTTAAAAGTCATGCCTAAATTTGGTATTGAAACAGAGAATCTTTCTGCGATGGAGCTCTTTGCTAATGTTTTTAAAGAGAGACTTACTGCAGTAAACGTCAATTTCAACGATGTTACTGTCGTTTCACCTGATCATGGAGGTGTAGGAAGAGCTCAAGCTTTTGCCGCTTTGATTCCTGGTTCTTCTTTTGCTTATGCTGATAAGCATCGTCCTGCTCCAAACAAAGCCAAAGTTCTTGGACTACATGGTGAAGTAAGAAATAAAGTTTGTATATTAGTTGATGATATTATCGATACCGCTGGAACAATGAGCGCAGTCGCCTCTAAATTATTAGAAGACGGCGCAAAGCGTTGTTGGGTTGCCGCCACGCATGGCGTTTTCTCTGGCAATGCCCTTGAACGTCTTGCTAACGCTGGTGTCTCCACTCTTATGGTTTCTGATTCTATCGAAAACAAGAATCCAAGTATTTCGACAATTAGTGTTGCTCCGCTTATTGCGGACGCAATCAAACGCGAAATGGCAGCAAACTAAAACATCTATTAGATTTAGGATACAAATAATGCATCCTTTTTCTTTATATAGTCAAATGTCTTTTCATACACATTTCTCTTCTTGAATTCATAAAGAGGAGGAACGTGTAGTTGTTTTGATTATTTTATAACCTAAAACATCGTTTCTAAGCATAGAAAAAAGGCCACCGGTTTTCCGATGACCTTATGTATCAAGATAAGTTATTTAACGTCTGTTTGAGAAGGTTTCTTATCACGGAGAATGGCGTTCATAACAATGCCAAGGATCATAGCGACAGAGACGCTTGTGATGGAAACAACAGTGTTTCCTGTTCCGAAGGAGAAGACAAGTCCACCAATGCCAGCGACTAAGATAGTAGAAGCAACGAACATATTCTTGGTGTTGCTCATATCAATCTTTTCACTGATAAGCATTTTCACACCGCTAGAAGCGATGAAACCATAAAGGATTAAGGAAACGCCACCGGTGACGCAAGCTGGGATGGTTTCGGTAAGACCCATGATTGGGCTAAGGAAGCCAAGAAGGATGGAGAAGATAGCGGCTAATAAGATAACTTTTGTAGAAGCGATTTTGGTAACACCGACGACAGCGACGTTTTCACCATAAGTGGTGTTAGCAGCTCCGCAAAGAATGCCTGAGAGGCCAGTTGCAACGCCATCGCCGATAAGGGTTCTGGATAAACCTGGATCTTGTAAGAGGTCTCTTTCTAAGATGCCGGACATATTTTTGTGGTCACCAATGTGTTCGCAAATGGTAACAAGAGAAACTGGAACGAAGATTAAAGCGGCTTGGCCAACGGCGCTCCAGGTAAGAGGAACGACGCTTTCGGATTGTGCGCCAACCAAGAAGAGGAATTTAGGATAGTCAATGAAGGATTGAACGGTTACATTGCTAAATAAGCTTGTTAATGGGGTGAAATCAATGACGTGGAAGTAGTCATTGTGGAAGCCATAATAGCCAACGCCCGTAAGGATGGCGGCAAAAACGTAACCAGCACCCATACCAACGAGGAATGGAATGAGGGAAAGAGTCTTTTTCCCATAGTGAGCGCATAAAGCGGTCACGATCATAGCCACAAGGCCAGAAAGAAGAGCGCACCAGTTATAGGCTTGTCCGCTTCCGGTTGCGGTTGTAAGGTTTGAAATAGCACTTCCAGCAAGGGAAAGACCGATAACCATGATTACTGGTCCAACAACAATTGGAGGAAGAAGTTTGTTTAGCCAATTGACGCCGAAGACCTTGATTAAAAGGGCAACGAGGCAATAGACTGCGCAAACCATCAACATACCAACAGGAAGAATCCAAAGATTGATTGTCGAGAAAACGCCATTGTTAATAGTAGCATCAACTTTGATAGCTTCAGACATAGCGGTCATGTAAGCAAAAGAAGAAGCCAAGAAAATAGGAGATCTGAATTTCGTAACGACAAGATAGAAGATAGTGCCAACGCCAGCACTCACAAGAGTTGGGGCGAGCATTAAGGATGTTAATGGAAGGTTTTGGCCTCCGAAATTAACAGTGATTCCACCATAAACGATAAGCGGAACAGTAACACAGGCGACGAACATCGCGAGGACGTGTTGGATAGCCAAGATTATGGCTTGACCCTTTTTTTGAGGGAACTCATCAACGTCAAGGATGAGATTTTTGGATTTTTCCATGTCTTTTTTCCTTTCTTTTGATCTCCGAATAAAAAAGAAAACCCCTAGATGAACTGGGGGTTTTAATTTTTAAAGAGATTCAATAACGAACAACAGCCAGAGAAGGGAAATCTCCCCCTAAGAGCATTCGTTGTTCTTAAGCTTTGACTGTTTCTCATGGTTTTTGTCCTTGAATACTTTAACGAAATCTTTAAATATTGCAAGGAAAAATTAAAGAAAAGCAGAAAATTATAAATTCTCCATAATGTGATCAAGAATATGAACACAAGTGCGCACGGCTTCGTCAGTTTTCTTCGAGTATTCCTCCGCTCCGCCAAAGAGAGTATCAGCAACCACCTTGATGAAAAGGGCAGGGATTTTATTTCTTATACATGTTAAAAGAATGCCAGAGGCTTCCATCTCGCAAATATCTGCACCGAAATCTTTTGCAATGGCTTGTTTTTCTTCAGCTTTATTAACAAAGCGATCTCCTGAAGCGTCCACTACTTCTAATAAATTAGGTTCCACTTCTAAAGCTTTCTTCCTTAAAAAGGAATCCGTTTCAAAATTTCTTTCAGGGAATTCAATATGACGGCCAACAGGGACATTGTCCACTTCTGAAATATCGAAGCGGTAATCGACCACTTCCTTTACGATGCAAACCAACGCATGACTTAATTTTTCCGTTAAAGCACCGACTACACCATAATTCAGAATCATTTCAACGCCAAATTCATCAATAAGAAATTGAGTGGACATGGCGGCTTGAATCTCACCAGCTCCGGATTGGAGAACGTATAGTACATAGTTTTCCTTTTCGTAAAGGGAGACTTCATACCCTTGTTTATTTATTTTTTGGCTTGCTTTGCCGTAAGCTTGCTCAAATGGAGTAAATTCCACAGCAATAATCATTCCGATTTTCTTTTTCATAAAACTCCTTATAACTAATAACGTAAATCCAGATCGTTTTTCATATACTCAAGGCGTTTATCCTCTACCTTGTCATAAAGTTTAGAGAGAACCTCCAAATCCTTAAGTATGGTTTTTGATTCTCTTTCAAAAGAATAGTTGAAATCCTCTTCATCGTCCAAGTAGCAAAAAGACAAATAAACGTGATGAGCGTAATAATTTCTTTTATGAACGATTTCAAAAAGCGTTTCATAGTCTTCTTCCGAAAGAAAGGGCTCTTCCCAACTTTGATCATATTCTTTTAAAAGATGAACGATTTGTCCTAAAGTAAGTCGTTCTTCTTCTAAACGAATCATATTTTCTTTAAAGCCGCCATCGGCCATGAAAGCATAGATGTACTTAACATCATGCTCAATGCATTGGCAATACATGAGTATTTCACCAACATGCATATGAAATTCTTCTAGTTCCATAGCCATTATTGTGAATGCATTCGTTTGAAAAAGAAAGTTCAAAGGTTCTTTTTTCATTTTTTTGAAAGCGCCTTTCAAATAGAAAAATCCTTGATTCCAACATTCTTTCCCATTTAATAGATATATGTTTGACTTATTTTTTATTCACGATTCAAGGTAAAAATTCGTTGGATTTCATTGTTCCAACTATTTTTTCTTGAAAGTTTTTCTAAAAGAAAAATTTAAATTTGTTCATCTTAAAATTAACATTACATTTTATGCAGCAAGCTTGAATATCCGCACTTTAAGTAACAATCATAAAAAATCTCTTTTTTCTTTTATCAATAAGTCCGCTTCAAAATCTATATTTTTTAAGTTATTTTTAATTAAAAGAAATATCATTTCGTTGTGCCAAATTGTCTGCCATTAAATTGGCGAAAAGTTCCCCTCTTTCGACAATTTGACACCTTTTTTATTACATTCATCCCTTTGTATAAAAGGGCTTTTTATTTATAGATTTTAACTGAAGCGATAAGCTTTCCTTTTTTGCTTTCCCCCACTACTCCTAGGAAAACAAACTTCCCATATCCACGAACAGAAATTCGGCTATTCTCTTTTACTTTAAAGTCTTTTTCTGTAATCGTTTCACCGGAAAGAAAAACGTTTTTCCCGGACAAAAGTTCTTCTGTAACTGATCTAGAGAGATAAAAGACTTCCCCTAAGATGGCATCGATTCGTAAAGAAGGGATGCGTATTTCTCTTTTTTCAAATTCTCGATGAATCGGACAAGACGATGGAGGAATCTTTTCAATTTTAACATAGGTGTTCCTAATCTTTTTTAGTTCATCAGAAATAACAGAGGCGTTCGTATCCAAGAGAAAAAGATAGACATCATGGCCTTGAATGAGGATGTCTCCAAATTCATTTCTCTCAAATCCTAAGCTCATTAGAGAACCAAGCACGTCACGATGAGTCAGCTCTTCAGCATATTTCTCGTTTTTTGGATAAATATGTAAACAAGCGATAGTCGAAGTCTCGTTATTCAAACTATTTTTAAAACCATCCAACGAAAAGAAATCCGGCAAGAGAAAGAGGCAAGCAGCATCGTTTTCATCTTGTCCACCGAAAAAGAAATAATAAAGATCACCGATTTTATCTTTTTCGGTGATGAGTCTGTCTTCCAAAATAATCTCTTTAATAAAGAAATCTCAGTTTGATTTAAGAATTTCGAAAAAACGGGCATGGAGTATTTTTCTGCCTTATTTATCCAATCATGAAGTTTCCCTCTTAGAATATCCTTATTATCCATAAATCTTATTTTAAAGAGAAAAATTCTCGTTTCCCAATTCTCTTTTGGTTAAGACACCCCCCTTCCCTCATTTTTTTCAAATAACGGTTAATTGTAGGGATGGATATTTTTGTTTCTTCTTCAATTTCGAAAATGTTTAAACCATAGGAAGTGAAAATACTTCCAAGCGAAAGACAATATTTTAGTTTTTCGTCATTTTTTTCTTTAGGTTGACTATTTTTTAAACATGCATATTTCTTTTTTGCTAATTCAAAAGACAAAGAAGAAATTCCATCGTGGAAAAAATCAGCACAAAAAGAAACAAAATCGGAAAGATCTCCATGTCCTTCTTTTAAGATTTTAGAAAGCCTCGTTTCTAACTCCTGCTTGTTTCTTTCGATGAGTTGGCCAAGCGTTAACGCCAATAAAGAATAGTTTTTTTCGAATAAATAGGTCGAAAGAACGTACTTACATAGAAAGAAATTTTCATTGTAGTAAGGCATGGAATAAAGAAAGAAAAAGAACACCAAACTCATTTTCGTAAAAACGTCAAAAGAAGAATCTAATAGTTGCAAAGTGAAGCTTATTTCTTGAATGATTTCGGCCTCAGAAGATGATCCTAGGTAGTCAGGAAGAAAATTTGTAGTTTCATTAAGAGAAAGTGCGTCGGTTCGAAAAAGATGGAAACGCTTGATGTTTTTCCGATGAAAAGCCACATTTCTTTTAAAGACCACTTCTTCATAAACGCGGTTCAGTTCCTGAACATTTCTAGGCGCTTTTCTTTTTCCTTCGAGCAATTGTTTGTATGCTTCAATGAAATAAGCATTGGAATCTTCTTTTTCATAAATCCAAGAAGCAAATACGCTTTCTCTTTTTAGTGGAATGAAATGCTCTCTAAAAATTAATTCTAATTCATCAATTGCATTCTCTCTAAGAAAGCAATTTTTAGCAAAAGAATCCATTTCATCGAAAGAATTTTGTAATGAGCATAGTTCACTCAATAGATTAAAAACCTTGCCTAAATAATCTAAGGAGTACGAAAAACGAAAATCACGATAAGTGATCCCTAATGGATTTTCGAGCTGTTTTCTCTTTTCAAGTCCTTCTTCAATTTGATTGGTTAATTTGCTGACCATATTTATACTATAGACTTTGTAATATCATTTTTCCATTATTTGATATAGTAATATATTTTTTATTACATTGTTTACTATAGTCATTTTAATATTTTTTATTTGTAAGAAAAAAGCACCTGATTTACTCAGATGCATTTTAATTTAGTTTCGTCAATCAATATTACTCAATAGAAGTTTAATTGCCTTGCTTACGAATTTATGACGATCCATTTCTTTGAAGCTTCCTCTTTCCTTCATCGAGGCAATTCTTTCTTCCGATGGGCAAATCATTGGATATATTCCATAGAGAGCTGTCGTAAAGAGATTAATGATGTCATCTTTCTCTTGCCTACTTGCCTCAGGAAATTGAACGGTCAAGGCTTCCATAAAATCACTGTAATAGCCTTTTTCCCATTCTTCACGATATTCTTTAAGATGCTCAGAAGATGAATTTTCTTCGATCGCATTCTCATAGGAGGAAATAAGCTTTAAAAGATACAGATGTTTTAAGATAACTTCACTCAACTCGTTTGCAAGCGTTTCTCCGTCTACCTTCTTTTTCCCAAGAGTTTTTTTAATATCATTTCCTAAGGAGTTATATTCCCTTAAAAGAATATCTAAGAAGATTTCTTCCTTTGAATGATAATAGTTATAAATAGACGGACGAGAAAGATGAGTCAGGGTAGAAATGCGTAAAAGATTGACATATTCATAGCCATGTTTTTTATAAAGGCTTTCTGCCGCTTTCATGATATCTTTGCGGATTTCAAGTACTTTTTCTCGTGTGTAATACTTCTTCATTTTTAATCTCCTAGAGAATTCTATAGGTTAATGACATGTTGTCAATATAATTCGCATCCTTCTCTATCTTTCGCGATAGAAGTCAGCAAAATATTTTGTAATTTCTTTTTCTTTAATTTAAATCTAATGAGCAATGTTTGTTGCAACGCTCAAATCTTTAGCGTCCGCTTGAATGGATCATATCCGATATTTTTCTGGCATTTTCGAACGTGAAATCATCTTTCACGAAACGATAAGACCAGTTCCTATCGGAAAGTGTAGATGGGTGATTAATACGGGCTTCGTTATCTAAATGCAAGAGATCTTGCATACTAATGAAGCAACCTTCCGAAGGATAAGCAAGGGCAATTTGATTCACGGTATTTGTTAATTTATCTAGCGTTTCGTCTTCATAATCGACGTGAAGATAGGTTGCACAATCATGAATTACTTTCTTATATAAAGTAAGATGCTCTTCATCCGCTTCCTTTAAAAATCCCATTAACGTTTCATTATCATGCGTTCCTACATAAGTCACAGAATGTTTTGGGGCGTTCCATGGTTTATTGCTATCGGGATAATAATCATTGTTTATAGCAAAAAGAACTACTTCCATTCCAGGATATCCCGTTTCCGTTAACAAATCGATTACGCCTTGGTCAATTACCCCAAGGTTCTCTGCGATAATCGGAAGTTCTTTTTTGTCCTTAAAGAGATCAAACTTAGGTCCATCGCACCATTCACCGATTCTTGCGTCTTCTCTTCCGAAAGGAATTTTATAAAAAGCACTGAAACCTCTAAAATGGTCGATACGAAGCATATCAAATATTTGGAGATTATCGGATATACGTTTATTAAACCACTGATATCCCGTCTTCTTTTGGTATTCCCAATTATAAATAGGATTGCCCCATAGCTGACCAAGTTCCGAGAATGCATCTGGCGGAACACCCGCTATAAAAGTAGGTTTATGTTCTTCATCGAAGAGGAATAATTCAGGATACTTATAAGATTCCACAGAATCATAGGCGACATAAATAGGCATATCTCCCATGATTTTTATGCCATTTTCGTTCGCGTATTTTTTTAACGCTTTATATTGTTTCAAGAATTCGAATTGTGTCCATATATAAAATAGATAGAGATCGTAATGCTTTGATATGGATTCCTTTTCGCGCTCAGGGGAATAGTTTTTATCTGCGTCTTCCCAAGAGGAAAAAGGCTGATAGTTATGTATTTCTTTTAAAAGCATATAGAAAGCAAAATCGTGATATTCTTTTTGCTCCAAGAATTCAGCAAAAAGAGGATCATTTTTGTTAAAACGTGAAAAAGCTTTTTTTAGAATTGGCAAACGTTCATGAAAGAGCATTTGATAATTCACACGTCTTTCGTCGTTATATAACAAAGAATCATCGATTTCTTCCTTTAAAAGAAGACCCTCTTCCACAAGAGTATCTAAATCAATGAAATAATAGTTAAGCCCTTTGCTTGAAGGAGATTGATAGGGAGAATCGCCATAACTGGTGACATTGAGTGGCAACATCTGCCACACTTTTGCACCGCTTTCCTTCAAAAAGTCAATAAAGTGAAAAGCACTTTTCCCCAGTGTTCCAATTCCATGGGGAGAAGGTAAAGAGAAGATCGGTAATAAGATTCCAAAATAAGGGTTGTTTTGTTTCATAGGCATCTCCAAAGAGACAATGGAAATTTTACAACTTTATAGGTATATAGTTGAACCTTTCTTGTTGGTTTTATTTAGATATAATACAATTAAGACAGATTAAAGGACACTTTATGATTGATTTCAATGGAACTAAACCTATTTATCAAGAGATTGTTTCTTTTTATAAAGATTTAATAGACAGAGGGGCTTTAAAGCCCGGTGAGATAATGCCTTCAGTGCGTGAAGTGGCAATCGAGGAGAAAATTAATCCGAATACTGTTGAAAAAGCTTTCACAATCCTCGTAAAAGATGGCTATTTGAAGAATATTCCAAAGAAAGGATTTTTCATCCTGAAAAGAGATGTTCTTTTAAACAAAGAAGAAAGGCTAAAAGCAACAATATCCGCATTGCTGAAAGAAGGCTATAAAGCCGAGGAGATACGCCAAGCGTTATCTGAATTGGAGGAAAAAGATGATTGAAATTGTAGGTTTAGATAAGACTTTTGACAAAAAAGGCAAGCCCGTTCACGCTGTAAAGAATCTTACTGTTTCCTTTAAAGAAGGTGTCACAGGATTGGTGGGAGAAAACGGAGCTGGTAAATCCACTCTTTTCCGTTTGATTGCAGGCATTATCGAAAAGGGTGATGGAGAGATTCTTATCGATGGGTGCGTTAACACCACGAAAGAAGCAAAATCCAATCTCTTTTTCTTGCCAGATGAACCATATGCCCCTGCTCGTTATACGGTTAAAGAGGCTGCTAACTTCTACCATATTTTCTATGACATGGATATGGACAAATTCAAAGAACTGCTCCAAAAGATTTCTTTGCCAGAAGATCGAAAAATTTCTACCTTCTCCAAAGGAATGAGAAGACAATTGTTTCTTTTAATCGCTTTTTCAATGAAATGCAAAAACATTCTCCTTGATGAAGCCTTTGATGGATTAGATCCCCTCGTTTTGGATTTAATCGGAGAAGAAATCGTCAAACTAACCGCGGATGAGAAAAAAACAGTTATTCTTTCTTCTCATAATATGTCTTCTATTCAAAAAATAGCGGACTCCATCATGGTTCTCTACCGTGGTTCTTTATCCGAAAAGGAAGAAAAGAATGATATGGGAAAGGAATTCGTAAAGTATCAGCTCATCACTCAAGAACCTATTAAAAAAGAGGTTTTAGAAGGACTCGGATTAATCGTTGTTTCTTTAAAAAAGGTTGGTTCCATCACCACCATCGTTTTCTTAAAAACTCCCAAAATCGAGAATATTATCCGTACGGTATACTCACCTACTCTCATGGAACAATGCCCATTAGAAACAAGCGAAATCATCTCTTTAGAATTATTGTTAGCCAAGAAAGGAGTTTTACATGAATAAGAAAGCTTTTATTAAGTGGCAAGTAAAAGAACTCTTGCCTGTTTACATCATTTCCTTTGCTCTTCTGGCTGTCATTTTCTGGTTTACGATTCTTAATTCTAATTTATTGCCTAAAGTCTTTGAAAACTACGGCCCAGATGGAACATTGAATGCAACATATTTATACTATTACAACGCTCTTCCGCCTCTATTTGCTATAGGGGTCCCCGTTATTATTCTTTCTTTCGTTCTTCCTTTTGGAACTTTCTCTTATCAAACAAGTCATATTCGTTCTGATTTCTTTTACCAAGTTCCTTTGAAGGAAAAAGAACTTAGAAGACTTCGTCTTTTGCTTAATTTAGTGATTGCTTTGATTATTATATCCGTCGTTTATTGGATTGGTGTGCTTTTCATTTATGTGAGGCAAGTCTCCTTGAATGATCAAAGCGATTATTTCAAAAACGATCCGTTCTTCTACAATTACGTTTATTTCTTACCATATTATCTAGTGTTACTTTTCTCTTTCACTTGTAATTATTTTATTTCTTCTTATTTCGTTTCTTTGGGAACAAGAATACTTGATTCCGTCTTCTATTTGATTTTTGGACAGTTCATTTTAGGATTAACGGTTTCTTCTTTCTTAGTCCTTATAGCGTGTTTCTCAATCAATAGCGGAAGCGATACATTATCTAACTTGATGCTTGCTATGCCATCCCTTTCATTCATTGAGCCTATGTATGTCACATTTTTGTTTTCCCAGCTAATCCTAAAACAATTCACAATCACTCAGCTAGAGACTATCACGCGTATCGTTTGCTCTTCGTGTTTTGTTTCCCTTGGATTGTTCTTAGGATGGTACATGCTATTCGGTAAGAAAGATCCATCAGGTGAATATGCTGGAAAAGGGACCCCAGTCAATCTCTATGTTTCTTTATATCCTCACGTTTTTGCTTTCGTAGTTGGATTATTTTTAGCTTCCTTTATTGGAACCTTATATTCTGGATTTGGCATTATCGCCCCTATCTTCTTTATCCTTTGGGGTGCAATCTATTATTTCTCTATTGTTTTAACGAATGGCGGATTTCATTTTAATCCCAAAAATTGGATTGGCTTTGGAGGAGTCACTATAACCATCGTTTTATTAACGATTCTTGCTTGTTGTGTCCGACAATAATCGACCCATGTATGTAATAATAAAAATCCGCGTCTTCAAGGCGCGGTTTTTCGATCTGGCCTATAAGGCCGGT
>UQFY01000030.1 GCA_900540385.1 uncultured Mollicutes bacterium | reverse complement strand
AACTCGGATTGCAATTCCGAGTTTCATGCGAAATTCATTTCGCTTTTGTTCTTTCAAAATGGTTTTTATGAGCATTCAATCTAATAGACATTTAGAAGATTTTGCATTCTAAAAATATCGATATTTTTAAACTGGTTTATATCCACAAAAATGTGTTGTATAATATAAGACTTTCCCAAAGAGAAATATCGATAAAAACTATATTTTTTAGCATTTTTGAGAATAATTATTATCTTATAAAAAATGAAAATGTAAAAGTGTTTTTATTAGAAAACGCTTTCTTAACAAATACTGCTACCACTAGAGGCAAAACCGTGGTTAAACTTAAGGCTGATGAATACGATATGTCTTTTTGTAAAGGGCCATATGCTTACATTAATCTGTAGAGGATAATGCGCATTGGAGAATCTTTCTTTTAATCAAACTTATTGTGTTGCATCAGATAATGGGCAAAGGCCCGAAAGGAAAAAACTTATGAAAAAGAAATTAAGTCTCCTCATCATGAATGGCGTTATGTTCGCCTCCATGCTCGCATCATGCGGTAACGGCGGCACCGGAAACGCCATTGATGCAAAAGTCGATGAACTTGCAAGCAATGCTTATGTTTATCGTGGACAACAATCCAAAACCGAAGTCATGTTCTATAGCGCCGTCATCTACACTCTTCGTGACCAAGCCCGTGAATATATCGGAAAAGACAAATTTGGCATCACAAAAGGTGACACCGAAGAACAAATGCTCAAGAAATTACATGACAAGAATGCCGTTTGGGGCGTTATGTCTTCTACTTCTTCCGCTGGCTATGTCTATCCAACCTATTATCTCTATCAACATGGATACACTCTTGGCTTCAAGACCCGTGCTGAATACAACGCTTTAAGCGAAGCTGATAAAGCAAAAGCTGTCATTTGTGTCGAACAAGGCACCTATCCAGATGGTGTTGATAGCTTAATGACCGGTGTTATCGATGTTACCTGCGGTTTCATGGATACCAGATACGGTTCTGCTTATGTTCAAAAAGGTGGCAAATATGAAAAGAGAGACGAATTATTTGCCAATACTTACACCATTGCCATCACTGATCCAATCATGAACGATACTGTCTCTGTTCGTTCTTCCTTAAGTGATGCAAAACGTGCTGCTATCTCTAAAGCCTTCAAAGCTGCCGTTAAAGATGGAACCAAGGATGCAGAAGGTTCTGCCGCCTGGTTGGTCTATCAAATCTATAGCCACACCGGTTATGTTGATGCAAAAGACTCCGACTATAAATCTGCTAAAGAAATGTATAAGTGGAGCGAAGCCCAAAAAGGCAACACCGTTACCATTCCAGAAAATGTAACCAACGATCCAAAAGATGCTCCTTCCACCGATGCGGAAAAGAAGATCAACATCCAATTAGTTCCATCCAATGATGCCTCTACTTTGGAATCTAGAGCAAAAGCTCTTGCTCCAAAACTTTCTGGCTATGTCGACAATAAATTCGATTTCACTATCACTGTTGCTCCAGCTTCTAGCGGTTATGAAATGACCACACAAGCTCTTGTTGCTAAGCAAATTGATGCCGCTTTCTTACCTGCCGCTTCTTATGCTTCCGCATATGTTGCCAACCCAGGAAAAGTTGATGTTCTTCTTTCTGCTTCCCGTGCAGGATATAAAGTCCAAGCTGATGATTTCGCTGGCAATTCTAGCTCTGAAATGTTCGATGAAGCCCACAAGATCCTTCAAAGAAAAGCTATGAACGGCGAAGTTGATGCCCAAGGAAACGATATCGCCTAATTCTAAATTAGGTTAAAATTAATCCATAAAAATATTCGGAGAGGCCCTATGATTGAAATTAAACATGTAGATAAAGTGTATCCAAACGGATTCAAAGCTTTAAGTGACGTTAATCTTACCATCCAAGATGGTGAGTTCGTTTCAATCATCGGCCTTTCCGGAGCTGGGAAATCCACCCTTATTCGTTGCATTAATAGAATGCATGACATCAGTGGTGGTGAAATTCTCATCGATGGAGTGGATATTTCTTCTTTAAAAGGAAAGAAACTCCGTTCTGCTCGTAAAGACATTGGCATGATTTTCCAATCTTTCAACCTTGTGAAACGTTCAACCGTTTTCAAAAACGTTTTGGCTGGAAGAGTTGGTTATCACAATACTTTTGAAACCTTATTCAATATCTATTCAAAAGACGAAAAAATGCTTGCTTTGCGTAGCTTAGACAAGCTTGGAATTCTTGATAAAGCATATGTTCGTGCCGACCAGTTATCTGGTGGACAACAGCAACGTGTCGCTTTAGCAAGAGCTCTAACGCAAGACCCAAAACTCATCTTAGCTGATGAACCTGTTGCCTCTCTTGACCCGGTGACCACCATTAGTGTCATGGATGATTTCACTCGTATTAATAAACTCGGAATCACCATTATTGCCAATATGCACCACGTTGATTTAGCAAAACGTTATTCAACCCGTATTATTGGCGTTAAAGCTGGACAAGTTGTTTTCGATGGCAAACCAGAAGAAGTCACCGATGAAGTGACAATGAAAATTTACGGACGTGCACTTAACAAAAACGAAAATCTTGGCCTTGATTCTTCGGAGGAAAAATAATGGATGCTACGAATCATTCTGAAGAATACACGCCTGAGCAATTAAAGAAAATTGAAGCGTACAAGAAGAAACAAGCCCGTGCATTGAAGAAAAAAGAGTTTGTTGATAAATACTTTTATTACGATGTTACAGTTGATCTTTCTGAGGCACACGATGGCTCTTGTACACGCATCATCCGTAAAAAGAAGCCGATTGCTTTGATCGTTTCTTTAGTTGCTGTTGTTCTTTTGCTTATCGGTTGTTTATTTACAATCGATTATAAAACCTTCTCTGGTTTTAAATGGGATCAGCTTGGTGCCATATTTGTAAAAATGTTCTCTCCTCTTCCTAATTCCTTAAAGACATGGGATGCTTACTGGGGTTATATGTGGGGTACCGCTATTAAGGATATTTGGACAACCAATGAAATGTGTTTCTTGGGCACGATTATTGGCTGCGTCCTCTCTGTCCCTATTTATTATCTTTGCGCACAAAACATCAATAAAAACCGTGTTCTTAGAGGAACGGTTAGAACCATTAACGATATTCTTAGAACCGTGCCTCAATTGGTAATGGCTTTAATTCTCCGTTTATTCTTTGGCGCTTCCTTAGTTACCGGTGTCTTATCTATTGCTATATTTACTTTAGGCATCATGTACCAAATGATGTATGAATATGTCGAAACGGTTGAAATGTCACCATTTGAAGCCATAAGAAGTAATGGTGGTGGCACAATTCAATGTATTTTGCTTGGCATTCACCCACAAGTTCAACCAATGTTCTTTGCCAACGTCTTATACACGTTTGAAATTAACATTCGTGCTTCTGTCATTCTTGGTTATGTTGGAGCTGGCGGATATGGTTATGCTTTAAAAAATAACTATGCATCCGGTTATTATGACAAGATTGGCGCAATGATGATTCCTTTATTTATTGAGGTTATCTTCTTGCAAATCATTTCAAACATGTTAGGGAGGAAATCAAGATGAGTATCACTTTTGGTGTTAGTTCCATTTTTCTTGTTATCGCCCTCCTCGCCATGCTTGTGATTGATCAAATCACTTATCGCAAAGCGAAGAATTTTGGTTCTGCAGAGGAAGCGTATAAAAAACGTCCTTTGGACTGGGTTGTTGATTTATTGTTTATCGTAGCCCTCATCTCCATGCTTCTTTTCGTTCATTTCGATTTAAATATGAACGATGAATTTGCCATTGGTGGAAATATCAAACAAGGTTGGTATAACCTTGGATTACTGGTTCAGCCAGATTGGTCTTTCTTCTTTGGATATGGTTCTTATACTTTCCAAGAAAGTGTTGTTTGGTTCATTATCAAAACCTTTGGCATTGCTTATATTGGCACTTTAATTGCCTCCATTGTTGCTATACCTTTTGGCTTATTAGCTTCGCATAAACTCTTTGGAAATGCTGCTTGGCCATGCGAAATCATTTTAATTGCCATCCGTACTTTCCCTGAGATTATCTTCGCTTTAATTCTTGTTATGTTCTCCGGCTTTAGCTATGTTTCAGGTATCTTGGTTATTGGCGTTCACTCTATTGGCATGATTGGAAAACTTTATGCTGACCAAATAGACGGCATTCAAGAAGAGCCGATTGAAGGGGTACTAGCTTGTGGAGCAGGCAAATGGCAACAAATACATTTGGCTGTTTTGCCTCAAGTTCGTCCAAATTTAATTTCTGTTGCCTTATATCGTTTTGATATCAACATTCGTACTGCAACAATCTTAGGCGTTGTTCTTGGTGTTGATGGTGGTATTGGTTACTATCTTTCTACCGAAGCGAACCATTACCATAACCTCGGCGCTTGCATTATTGGTATTTTGATTCTTGTTATTGGCATCAACGCAGTTTCTAGTTTCTTAAGAAAGAGACTCGTCTAATGAAAAACCTGATATTGATGGCCGGTATTCCCGGAAGTGGCAAGTCCACTTGGTGCAAGGAATATCAAAAGACACATAAAAACGTTTTTATCATCGATACAGATGAGACAAGAAAACAAATAACCGGCTCATACCTTATCTTTCCGGAGCATATGGAAGTTATTTTTGATGAAATGATTCGTCAAAGCAATGAGATTTTTGCCAAATACGAGGAATGCACGGTTATTGAAGATTCCATTTTCCTTGAAGACTATAGACGTAAATATTACATGGATCGCTTAAAAGGATATGATCACTCTCTTCTTTTTATGATTAAGATGCATGATTATTCCATTTGTTATAAACAAAATAAGATGCGTATCAAAGACAAATGGGTTCCTGATAACGTTATTGATCAAATGATTCAAAGCTACGTCGATCCTTCCGCTGAAGTAGCAAAGATGTTTGATGAAATTAAAGTCGAGTATTGGAATTAAAAGAAAAGGCTATCGCTTGATAGCCGTTTTTCATATCCCCAGAGGGAAGGATAAGTTTCCTCGTGTGAATGAGGTGGTCTCCTTGGTCGGCTTTTAGGATTCCTGATTCCATAATGGTCAGGCTTTCAACACCAGCGTCTCCAGTCAGGATACCTTTAAAATAAGTTGTAGGGGAACAATGTTTCCCTCTGGTAGCTAGTTTCCTAGCAAACTCATTATAAGTTTTTCTAAGAAATTACAAAATACCTTCAAGCAAGATTTTTAATCCAACGGCAAGGAAAACGATTGCCGCAATAAGTCCTGCCCGTTTTTCTAAGTATTTGGCGATTTGTTTTGCTAAAAGAACACTTAAAAAGAAAGAACGAATGTTGTAATGTCAATAATCGAAAAGACGATCAGAGCATTTCCAATAGATAACCCAAGATAAACAAAGCCGATGCATAACGCATCGATTGCTGTAGTAATATCTTCCAAGAAGGCATGTTCTTTTTTAAACCGTTCGTTGTGCTTACCATCATCGCATCAATAGACATAGAAAGGAAACTTAGTAAAGTATTTATCCAGTCGAATATCGCAAGCGGAACTACAATTTCGCCTTTAATGATTGGCCTCTTCTAACTTGGCATTGTAGAATAAAAGGGCAAAAATAGGGGTTTTATTGGTGCGCAACCGCTGGTTGCGGCTTTGAAAAGCAGACTTGCTAGTAACTTTTGGTGCAACTTTATAAATTGGTGTTGTTCTAAATGGAGGCAAACAAAATGAACATTGAAATCGCAAACAGACTTATTGAATTAAGAAAGAAAAGTGGTCTTTCGCAAGAACAATTGGCGGAGAAACTTGGCTTATCACGTCAAGCTGTATCCAAATGGGAAAGAGCAGAAGCTTCACCTGATACGGATAACTTAATCTGCTTAGCAAAGATTTATAACGTTTCTTTGGATGATTTATTAAATTCTGATCAAAGTGTGGAAGAGATTGCTCAAGAAATCAAAGAAGAGACGGCCGAAAAAGAAAACAAATTAGATGAAAACAAGGAAAAGAAACACCCATATGCTTGGATTGAAGCCCTTATTGGTGGAATAGGCATGGCCATCGTCAGCATCCTTTACGTCCTCTTTGGGCTTTTAATAAAAGAACAAAATATGTGGGCTTTACTTTGGCCATTATTCCTTTTTCCACCCGTTATTTCTAGTTTAGTCGGGGCTATTATTGATAGGAATCCAAATAAATTCTGCATTCCTTTGCTTGTCACAGGCATTTATTGTTTCGTTGGCATGTGCTTGGGCATATGGCATCCAACTTGGATCCTTTTCCTTGCAATACCTGTATATTACGGAATCTTTTCTTTCGTTAATAAAAAGTAAACCAAATAATACTTATTCTTCTCTTTTCCTTAAGGAAACTTCATAATTATTTTGTCTCCAAAAGGAAAGAAAAATGAACGAAATCGAAGTCAAAGATTTATCTAAAATATATAATCCCGGGCAAGAAAATGAAGTTCGTGCTTTAAATGACGTTTCTTTCTCTTTGGAAGAAGGCTCTTTCACGATTATCTTAGGCGCTTCTGGTGCAGGAAAATCCACTCTCTTAAACATCCTTGGTGGAATGGATAATGCGACAGGGGGCTCCTATCTTATCGGAAATGAGGATGTCGCTAAATATGATTTCAAAGAGCTTTCTCGTTTTCGAAGAGAAGATATCGGCTTTGTTTTTCAATTCTATAATCTAATGCCTAATTTAACGGCGCTTG
Organism: uncultured Mollicutes bacterium; assembly: GCA_900540385.1. GTDB lineage: Bacteria > Bacillota_I > Bacilli_A > RFN20 > CAG-826 > UBA4951. The sequence goes on along the minus strand of UQFY01000030.1, from coordinate 6,274 downwards.
AGAATGTGCAATTAGCTGCATCCGTTGCAAAAAATCCTTTTGATTCGGAAAAAATCCTTGAAGAAGTGGGTTTAGAAAAACGCGCTTTTAATTTTCCTTCTCAATTATCGGGTGGAGAACAACAACGTGTTGCTATTGCTAGAGCGATTGTTAAAAACCCAAGGCTTCTTTTATGTGACGAACCCACGGGTGCATTGGATTCGAAAACTGGAGCTCAGATTCTAAAACTTCTGCACGATGTTTCGCTTAACTATAAGAAAACCGTTATTATCGTCACTCATAACCAAAAAATTGCCGAATGCGCGACCCGTGTCATTCGTATTTCCGATGGGAAAATCGTCTCCGATGTCATCAATGAACATCCAATAAGCCCAGAAAAGGTAGACTGGTAATGGAAAAGACATCAACTCATTCTCTTTTAAATAAGATGCTCCTCCGCTCTTTTAAGAAGGCGTGGGCTCAATTCTTGGCTGTAATTGCCATTGGCGCTATCGCGGTTACTTTGTTTGTCGGCCTTTTAGCAAACGCCCAATCATTTGAAAACCGTGTTAACGAAGTCTATTCTGAAGGAAATCTAGCCTCTCTATGGGTAACAACAACGCGTTATGAAAAAGAAGATCAAGAAATGATTTCTTCCTTTTTAGAAGAAGGAGAGGAGATGGATGGACGCCTTTATCTTCCTTGTGAAGCCAATGCCAAATCCGTTTATTTGGCTGTTGTTTCTTCTCACCCACAAATATCAAAACCTTATGGTGAGATGGAACTTTCAAACAAGTCTACGGACACGGATTTCGTTTATTTTGATAAAGAGCTTAAAAGCAAAACCAATAATTTGACTGGGAGCAGTGCTTTCATCTTGAATCAAGATGTTCCTTTCTATTTGAGTCTTGCTTCCTATGGCTTAAACAAGTACGCCTCCTATGTCGACCCTTATCTAAAAGAAGGGAAAACCAACATTTTTAAAGATGAAACCATCTGTTTTCATGCACCCGTTACAGGATTCATGAATTTTCCAGAAAATATCACGAAATCAAGCTACAACACTTCCCTTGTTTTGATGTCTGATTCGATGTTTAAAAAAGGATTGAGGGCAGTAGTGGAAGAGAATTTCAATGAAGCAGGAACCCATTTTATTTTTGCTGCTTTAGAAGCTTTCCTTGGTTTTAATTCCCTTGATTCCGAAACCTTATCAAACCCAAATCAATATCTTATTTCCGTAAAAGAGCCGGGACGTGTAGCAATATTGAAAGATAAAATTAACCAACATTTTGCTAGTAAGGAAGATAACAATCTCTATCTTACGACCTCCCGTTCAGAGATGCCTTTTTATGTAACCATCAACAACGATGTTACCCAAGCAAGACAATTCACATTCGTCTTTCCGTTTGTCTTTTTTGCTGTAGCAATCCTCGTTATCCTAACTACTTTATCTCAACGTGTGCTACAAGAACGTTCCCAAATAGGCACAATGAAAGCCATTGGTTTAAAGAAATCCCAAATATATTGGCACTATATACGTTTAACTTGTTTGCTTGTGGGAATTGGGACTTTTTTAGGGGAAGCATTGGGCCCTCTTATCGTTCCTTGGATTCTAGGGCAAAAATATTCGATCCTTTATTCTTTGCCCACTTTGCGTTACGTCTTCCCTATTTTGGAAGGCATTTTAACAGCGGTTGTTTTCTTAGGGATTTCTTCACTTGTAACTTTCTTGATTTGCCATAAGGAAGTTTCTTTAAAACCGGTAGATTCCATGCGTCCGGAACCGCCGAAAATGAAGTTACATCACATCCATCAAAGCAAAAAAGAAAAGGTTTCTATGCTTTCTTTAAAGATGGCTTTTCGAAACATCCGTATCAATAAAGTCAAATCCCTCATGGTAATTATTGGGGTAATGGGTTGCACGGCTTTGCTTGCTTGTGGCTTTGGAATTGAAGACACGATTGATTACGGAATCGAACATGACTTTTCTATTTTCTATAACACAGATTTAGCCATTACTTTTAAAAATACGATGTCGAAAGAGAATATGATCTCCACTCTTTTGGAATATCCCGAAATAAAAGAGGTGGAACCGTATGCTTCTGGAGCGGCAACTGCCTATATGCCAAATGGTCCTCAAAGCGAGTGCAAAATATATTTGATGCAAGAGGATGGTGATACGATTCATCTGAATTTTGATCATGACAAGGTTGTTATCACTCAAAAGATTTCTACTAAAACAGGAGCTAAAGCAGGGGACGTACTTCATTTTCAATACAACAGTCTTTCTTATGAAGCAGAAGTGGCTTTCGTGCAAGACGCTTTTGTTTACCATGGCATATATTGCTACACGGATGCCCCGTTTTTAAAAAACGCTCCTTCTTTGAGCTACAACACCGCTTACGTCAAAGTCAAAGAAAACACTGACATTGACCAATTAGCAAAGAGAATGCGTAAAAAAACGGACACCATTAGCAATGTTACTACAGCTAAAATTAGAAATGCCATGATTCAGGATGTTATGTCGGGAGTCAAAGTGATGACGAATGCTGTAAAGGTGTTTGCTATCCTTCTTGCAATCGTCGTTCTTTATAACCTTGCTTTAATGAATTTTAAGGAAAGAACGAGGGATATTGCTACTTTAAAAGTGTTGGGCTTTTCACGGAACGAAATTTCTTTGTCATTGCTTTTTGAAACAATGTCTTTAACTGCAGTAGGAGTCCTGTTTGGTTTGGCTCTTGGCTATCCTTTTATGCTTGGGGTATTAGGCACGAATGTTGTAGAACTTGTGGAATATCTCTATTGCATCAAAGCCCTCTCTTATTTCCTCTCTTTTGTTCTAACCTTTGTTGTCGCTTTCATGGTTAATCTTCTTTTAACGAAACGAATTCGTAAGGTTTTAATGGTGGAATCCCTTAAGAGCGTGGAATGATTGGGTATCCCGTGATAAACTAAACGTCGGTTTTAGTAGGTGAATAATATGGAAGAAGAAAAGAAAATGCCTAGAGTCATGTTAACAGGAGACCGCCCAACAGGACGTCTTCATATTGGCCATTATGTTGGTTCCCTTAGACGTCGCGTGGAATTACAAAATAGCGGGTCTTTTGATGAGATGTATATCATGATTGCAGACACGCAAGCTCTAACCGACAATGCTGGCAATATTCAAAAAGTGGAAGACAACGTCATCGAAGTTGCTCTTGATTATCTTGCTGCCGGTATTGATCCAAATAAAGTAACCATCTTTGTTCAATCACGCATTCCAGAATTAAGTGAATTTACCTGCTATTTCATGGATCTTGTGACCCTTTCTCGTTTAGAAAGAAATCCAACCGTAAAATCTGAATTGGCCATGCGTCAATTTGGAGAATCTATCCCTGTTGGTTTTATGACTTATCCTATTTCACAAGCCGCGGATATTCTTCTTTTTGGAACGACAATCGTCCCTGCAGGAGAAGACCAACAACCGATGGTGGAACAAGCGCAAGAAATCGCTCATAAGTTCAACTCTTTATATAAACCGGTTTTTGCCGAACCAAAAATCATGTTGCCAGAAAACGCATACGCAAGAAGACTTCCTGGAACGGACGGCAAAGCTAAAATGTCAAAATCCTTAGGGAATTGCATCTATTTAACGGATGATGAAGCAACCGTAAACAAAAAAGTCATGTCCATGTTTACCGATCCAACCCATTTAAAGCCAACCGATCCAGGACATACGAAAGATAATCCGGTTTTCATCTATCTTGAAGCGTTTGCAACCGATGAAATGTTTAGCAAATATTATCCTGAGTTTCATAACCTTCCAGAATTAAAAGAAGCCTATGAAAAGGGAGGAATTGGCGATGTTACAGTAAAGAAATTCCTCGCAAAGTGCCTCAATGACGTTCTTGAACCGATGCGTGTCCGTCGTCATGAATTAGAAAAAGACATCCCTCATGTTTATGAAATCTTGATGGAAGGAACGAAAAAAGCTCAAGAGAAAGCAAGATATATTGGACTTCGTGCAAAACGTGCAATGGGTATCGACTATTTTGAAAATCATAAACTTATCGAAAAACAACAAAGGGCCTATAAGCGTGCTCATGAGCAACAAAAAGCCTACGAAGATTATTTAGCAAAGCAAAAGAAGTAAAAGAAACTGGATTTCCAGCTTCCTTTTTATTCTTCTCCAACCTTAACAAGTTTATAGCCAACCCCTCGCATGGCTTTAATCGTTACATCGGAATGAATTTCATTGAGCTTTTTTCTTAGGTTAGAAAGGTAAGCCCAAACAACGTTGATTTCCGCTTCGGAATCATATCCCCAAATGTTATCCATGATTCTTTCCGTTGGAAGAACGACGTTTTTATTTCGGATGAGATATTCCATTAAACGATACTCGGTATCCGTCAAAGGAAGGGAGGCGTATGGCGTTTTAATCTCAAAGGTGTTGTGGTCTAATTCGAGATTGCCAACACAATAAGGCTCAATCAAACCGCCTTTTCTTCTGAGTAAGGAACGGATTCTAGCTAAGAATTCTTTCAAAGAAAATGGCTTGGTCAGGTAATCGTCTGCACCTGCATCAAGCCCCTCAACTTTATCGTCTATTTCCGATTTAGCCGTAAGTATCAATACGGGAGTCGGATTGTTTTCTCTTCGAATCGTTCGGATGAATTCCAAACCATCCATCTTCGGCATCATCACGTCGGTGATAATTAAATCGTAGGTGTTATTATGCGTTAGTTCCAAGCCTTGCAAACCATCATAAGCCGTATCGACGTTATACTTGTTTGCCAAAAGGATGCGTACGAGAGCGTTTGAAAGATCTTTTTCGTCTTCCACTAAGAGGATTTTCATTTGCCTTTCTCCTTGCTCATATGAGCCTTTTTCCAATTTTTTATGGCTTTTAGGCGCTCCCCATATTTTGCTTCAAGCCCTTGTGTTCCTGGTTTGTAGTATTCTTTTTCTTTTAATGCGTCTGGAAGACATTGCATGGCTGCAACCTTCTCCTTTGTATCATGAGCATAGATATAGCCTTCCCCATATCCTAATTCTTCCATAAGAGAGGTAGGGGCGTTTCGAATGTTCATCGGCACAGGTTCATCTAACATCTTCCTAGCATCTTCCCTAGCGGTATTGTATGAAACTTCCATTGCGTTTGATTTTGGTGCTAAAGAGAGGTAAGTAACAATTTGAGTGAGGTTTACCGAACATTCAGGCATGCCAATAAAATGACAAGCTTGATAAGCAGCAACGGCAAACTCTAAAGCCTTCGGATCGGCCATACCTACATCTTCGGAAGCAAAACGGATGCAACGTCTTGCAATATAGAGAGGATCTTCACCCGCTTCTAGCATTCTAGCAAGCCAATATATGGCTGCATCTGGATCCGAATTTCTCATCGATTTATGCAAAGCGGAAATAATGTTGTAATGTTCCTCCCCCTTTTTATCGTAAAGGAAGGTTTTCTTAGATGTGATTTGTTCTAACATCTCTCGTTTAGCAATGATTTTATCGCCTTGTTTATCGGAATTTAGAACAAGCATTTCTAAAGTGGACAAAGCATTTCTTGCATCTCCGTTAGAGAAAATAGCAATGTCATTTAAGACATCGTCACTAATGGAGATGTTTTCGTTTCCGAAACCATTAGGAGAGGTGATTGCTCTTTTTAAAAGAGTGACGATATCATTTGGGCTTAACGCATTTAAAACGAAAACCTTGCAACGGGAAAGTAACGCGTTATTTACCTCAAAAGAAGGATTTTCGGTTGTTGCACCGATTAAAACGATGGACCCTCTTTCGACGTAAGGCAAGAAAGCGTCTTGCTGAGCTTTATTAAAACGATGGATTTCATCTACGAAGAGTATTGTTCTTTCACCGAAACGTTTATTCTTATCCGCTTCTTCCATGACGGCCTTGATTTCTTTAATCCCCGCAGTAACCGCACTAAAAATAATGAATTTGCTCTTTGTCTTATTGGCGATAATCTCTGCTAAAGTCGTTTTGCCAACGCCTGGAGGCCCCCAGAAAATCATTGAAGACACCTTATCTTCATCGATTAGCTTCCTTAAAACCTTCCCTTGGCCTAGAAGATTCTCTTGACCTACAAATTCATCAAGGGAACGTGGTCTCATTCTTTCTGGAAGAGGTGCGTCTATTTTTTGGTTGTAAAATAAAGAATCTTGTTCCATAAAGCAATGCATATTGTACCAACATATTTCAAAAATAGAGATAGTAGTTCTTACTTATTTTTTCTTTTGTGAATTCTTAAACTAAATTCCGGTTTTTCTCAAAATCCTGCTTTTAGTCTGAG
>UQFY01000029.1 GCA_900540385.1 uncultured Mollicutes bacterium | reverse complement strand
TCGCCCGCATAGCAGGCGGTTCTAGGTTGTCCCTATCGGTCCACATAAGAGAAAAACGATGCCTTATTTTTGAGGCATCGTTTTCTTTATAAATTCGTCAATATCTTTTGCAAGTATTTCTTTTTCTGGCTCACTTGGAAGATGATGAGTGTTGTTTGGATAGGTTATATAAGTTTTGATGTTTGCTGGCGTCAATTCTTCAATCATATCTACGCCTTTTTTTAAAATGGACGTATCTTTATCCGCCCATGTCATCATAATTGGGCAAACTATCTGAGGAAGAAGTTTCTTTGCTTTTGAAGCTACGGTTAATAAGTCCGCGGCAGATTTCACATAAAAGCCTTTTTGTCCTCTCCAATATCTTTCGGAATGATCGGGGAACTCCCAATTGGGCCCGCTCCATTTCACCTTTAAATGAGTGAAACGGAATAATTTTGATGCCCAAGCAAATTTATTGTTCGGTATTAAAGCTGGCTCGCATAGAATGAGCCCATCGAGATTGTGTTCTTTTGTCAAAGTGATAGCAAGTGCTCCACCCATAGAATAGCCAAAGACGTATACCTTTTTGTATCTCTTAGCCACTTCTTCATAACCCTTCTTCACGGATTCCATCCAATCCTCAGCACTTGCCTTTCTTAGGGCCTTAATGCTAGATGTTCCGTGCCCTGGAAGAGCGTGAGCCACTACGGAATAGCCTTTTTCTTGAAGAAGTTTGGCTAAAGGATAAAGTTCCGGTGCGGATCCGGTGAAGCCATGAATCATAAAAATGCATTCATCTGGATTTCCTTTTAATTCGAATCCAGGTATAAGAGCGTCTATTTCTTCGTCAGTCATCATTATTTCATTGTTATTTGTATTCTGCTTTCTTGCAAGTCCTTTTTGTAAAAAATATGTATTTATTCAATGGCAAAAAGTCTTTTTTCCTCTAATATATGAATAACGAGGTAAAAATATGAATGTCGTTTCCCGCCCCACAAAGGACGAACGCCAGCAATTTCGAAGACAAAAGGAATTGAAGCGTTTAGAAAAAGAATACCAAAAGCCAAAGAAATTTTGGAAATGGTACCTAGCTTATATGATGCTTATATTGGCATTAATTTATGTTGTTGATGAGGTTGCTACGAACCTTCCAAACTCTCTTCAAACGGAAATCAATCTTGCGATTAATGTTTGGCCATGGGCTCAACATAGCGACCCCGTGTATTCATTAACGACCATTTGGGACCAAGTTTACCCTGCAAACGGAACTTCTTTTATTCAAGAGATTCAACAAAAAATTGCGAGCGGCTTATCCGATATCAATTTAGTGCATACCTTAGCTAATTTGATGTTAATTGCCTCAATGTTCTATCGTTCTTTATCCGATCGTTATGGAAGAAAGATATTTCTTTTTATTAACACCTTTGGGTTGGCTTTATCCTTACTTGTGTTCTTTAGCGCAACTAATTTTGTTGGATATGTCATTGGTTTCTTTTGCCTTCGTTTCTTTGTTACACCTAATCAACAAGTCGTCTATATCTTTGAACTTGCTCCTAAAAAATACCGTAACGCTATTTTTTCTAGCATCAAAGGTATTGCTGAATTCGGACTCGTTTTCATTTGGCTATTAAGAAAGATATTTTTAACCGCTGATCCAAATTCACTAAAAGAAAACGATATCTATGATTATAAATGGATATTTTTAACAGTGGCAATCGCAGCGATTATCATTTCTTTCTTAGCTCTTCTTTTTTCGAGAGAATCAGACGCTTTTTTAGAGCAAAGAATTTCTTACTTAAAGAAGACTCCCGAAGAGCTAGAGGAACTTAAAAAGCAAAAAGACGCCTCAAAAGCGCAAGGAGGTTTCCTTTCCGCTTTGAAGTATACTTTTCATAACAAACAGGTTCTCTTCATTTGCATCGCTACAGCCATTGCAGAACTTTGTTATTCCGCCTGTAATAATTATTCTTCCATCTTAACCTATGGTTTCTTAGGAGAAGGGGGATTAACGCAAGAAACCACTACCGCAGTAACTTTCTTTTTCCCTTTCTCTTGTGCTTTAGTAACGTTTGCCTATGGGTTTGTTTCGGATTGGATCGGAAGAAAGAAAACCTCCATTCTCCTTCTATCCTTCTGCACCCTATGTTTCATTCTCGAATTCCTGGGACTTTATTACGGTTGGCCAGCATGGGTTATCGGTCTTCTTTTAGGCGGAGTTCTTGGGGCAGATTGGGCAAATGGTGATGTTCTTTCTTTAATGGCAGGAGAAAGCGCCCCTACAAACATTCGTTCTTCCGTTATGTCCGCATGGTCCACTTTCTTTGGAATTGGAATGATTCTTTCCTATGGAATTTCTGCGCTCGTTCCTAAATTAGCAGGAACCACTTATCTATCCCTTGCCTATCTTTGTATTTCCTTACCATCTTGGATTATTTCTTTAATCATTCTCATGCTTTTTGTAAAAGAAACAAGAGGCGTCGACATCCATACAAAAACGGGTGAAACTTCGATTTAATTCCAAAAAACCACCGATGATTTTTTTCTAATCTTCGGTGGTGTATTTTTATTTTTCTACATCTTTAAAACTCAAAGACAAGATATGCGCTAGTTTTTTAATATCCTGATTTGTTGTATTGATTAACAAGTCATAATTATTTCTATCGCCCCACTTTGAGTTTGTATAGAAATCATAGAAAGAACGTCTTCCTTTTTCTATTTTCTTGATATGTTTGATGATTTCTTTATCCGTAATGTTTTTATCTGCATTACGTTCACGGCAACGTTTGATTTTTGACTCCATATCCGCATAGACGAAGATACGGAACGGATGAAGTTCTTTAAGAACGTAGTCAGCAGCTCTTCCGATAATCACGCAAGAAGAAGCTGAAGCAAGTTTATGAAGCACTTCATTTTGTTTCGCATAAACATCCATAGTCTGATTAAGCGGAGCATTAGAGTGAGCCCAACTAACGCCAAAATGAATCGGATACAAGGCGGTTGGCCGAGATTCGCAAATCTCTTGAACATACGCTTTGCTATAAGGCGTTTCTTTGATTATCTCTTCAAGAATTTCATTGTCGTAATAAGCAATGCCTAGTTCATCTGCCAAGCGACGTCCTAATTCTCTCCCACCTGATCCAAACTCACGACCAACTGTAATTAAAATGCTCATAGAATTACCTTTTTCTAAATTTGTTTTTATTTTAGTGTTTTTTTCAAAAAATGTAACCATTCCTTTTTAAACGCCTCTAAAATATGATGTTTTATTTAGTCAATATATTTTTATATTCAATATAGCGTTTGAAAAATTCAATTAAATATTATTTTTAGTCATTTTATTATCTTTTTCTATATCCGCTTTTTTAATATTTATACTTGTTTGAATAAAAAATTATGTTTTCTCATTATTTAAAAACAAGATTTTAGTCATTTTAATCAATTCGTAAATCGTTTTATACGCAGTTTTCGGTTATTAAAAAAAGGCCCAAAGGCCATTTCAGATTCATTTTTAATCGTAGTTTCAATTGCTTGGTTATTTTGTTCGCTTTGTAAAAGAACAATTGTTTTTTTCATTCCCAGTAATATAAGCGGAAAGCCCCGAAATTCATCCCAGGATATAATCTATCATCTTCATCTGAGACAAAGATGCTAAATTCTCCTTTTAGACCCTCTTTTGTACGGATAACAAAGGTTTTCTTTAACCAGGTTTCATATTCCTCTTCGCCTCCCAACAAAGCAATAAAAGAGTCTTTCATATTCCATCCACAGTTTTTGAATTCGTCTTCCGTTAACCAAAAGTAAATTGATTTGATTGGATATTCTGTGGAAACCAGCCATTTTTCTTCGTTTTTCAAAAAAAGATCTTCGTTAAAAGGGAACAAATCATTACTTGAAATAACAATTTCAGCATTATTCTTTTCAAACATCAAATTTGCTATCTGTTCAACGCTTAGGTTCTTTTCCAAATATTCAGAAGGCTTTGTTTTACTTGAAGGGTCTTCAGTATAATAATCACCTGTGTATAATCTTCCATCAAGAATGTAGTAACACCCATCAACATCGGAAATTTCTCCTACTATATTTTTATTTTTGTCCTCATAAAAATAAGCGTCTTTTTCGGATTTTCCTACACGAACTCGATAAGCAAGTTTATCGTTTATATTTTTAACATTCGTAAAAAGATCTGTTAACTTTTCTTTGTCCATTGATAGCGTAGGCCGCCCTGGATAAGTGCGTTCACAAGAAGCTAAAAAAGGAAGTAGTAACAACAGCATTTTTTTCTTCATTTTATTGGCAATATTGTCCATGCATTTGTCTCATATTGGGCATCGATAACGTAAATTCCCGTATCTGATGGTTTCCAATAAAAATTGCTTTCGTCAAAATTTTGTTTCCAGCTCACCACAATTCTCCAATATGTTTTAAAAATCCACCAATATACGCTATTAGCATTACCAATTCCAACAACTGCATGTCCCCAATCGCCTTTATTGAAGGTTTCTAAAGACGGATAATTATCATTTTGTCCAGCCGCTACCCACCAGGTTCCTTTGCTTCCCATCGTTACGCAATCATTCATAGCCGGTTTAATGTTCTTGTTAGAAGTTCCGTGGACATCATCACATTTCATTTTATCGTGAATCCAACCATAGATGTCATCAATGCTGAATCCCATCATGAAGTCGGCATAGCCACTTGCTTTATAACCGCAAAATAAGTTTGTTAAAGCCCTTGGTGCACAGGTTGCGCCTTGTTGTTCCGTACATAAAGGCAAATAATTTCCGTACTGCACGGAAGGATAATGTTCTTGAAGATATGGTATCGGGGATAGGCAGTCTCCAATCTGAAATTGATTAAAGCTTGTTACTGCGCTAATCTTTGCCATTGGATCGTCAGAACCAACGCTTTTCGCATCAGAATTTTCAGGCTTACTTGTTTTTATAAGAGGCAGGAAAACATCATTATCAAAATAGCCTATATAACCATTCTCTAAATAGTACTTATCCAGTGTAACTGTCAGTTCATTTTCGGCATCAAAAGCGTAGATGGACATATCAAAAGAGTATGAAAGATATCCAACATCAAACTTCACGACATAGCCAAGTTGTTCCTCTGATTGTTTTTCGAAAAGATATGCGGTCCTCTCAATTTTATTTACATCCCATTCCTTGTTGAATTCTCGCTCGTAAGCTAAACGCATAGAAGAAATGTTTGCGTCAAAAAAAGCAGTAACTTCACTCAATGTTCCAACAACATTCTTTTCAGCAGGTTTCCTTACAGCGTTGGTAGAAAGAGCGCAAAGAGAAAGAAAAGACGAAATTATTAAAGTTCCAATTTCCATATCGGTCCCTTTTTTTAAATCGGACTTATTATAGTTTGAAAAAATTTCACCTTCAATCGGTTTTCAAATCCTCTCTTATGTCGTTATTCAAATAAGGATTTTTTCTTTAAGTTTTAAAAGCTTTTTTTCAGCAATTAAACGTTTCTCTTAAAAACAAAACTATATACGAAGGTAAATTGTAATCTTAAGTGCAACACTCAGAGATAGCTTCAGACATCAATTTTGATGGAGATATCCAGTTGTTACATTTCCTAGGTCTATTGTTAATTAAATTTACCTTTTTATCAATATAAACCTGGGTATATCTACTTAAATTATAACCTTTAGGAAAGAACTCTCTAAGAAGTCCGTTAGAATTCTCGTTAGATCCTTTCTGCCAAGCACAGAATGTATCACAGAAGTAGACTTCACAATTGAGTTCTTTTTCTATTTGTTCCCATTCTGCAAATTCTTTTCCGTTATCAGTTGTTATTGTTTTTACTAATTCTGATGGAAACTGCTTAAGGCAATCTATGATTAACCTCGCTACAACATCCGCATGACGATTAGGTGATTTGATAGCTTTATAGAATCTAGATTTCCTTTCTACAAGAGTAATGAAACATGATTTTGATTTACCTAGACCAGACACAACTGTATCCAGTTCCCAATGCCCGTAATCTGCTCGTTTATAGATTCTTTTATCTCTTTTACGAATAGATTTACCTTTGTTTTGTTTCCCTCTGGTTTCATACCATCCACCCTTGCCTTTTCTACGAAGGAGTTTCTTGTTTCCATTAATAATTATTCCTTCGTTTATCCATTTATAGATGGTTTTGTAACATGGGAAATTTTGATTTTTATAAAAGGCCGCAATTTGTTCTGGAGACCAAGTTTCTTTGATTCTTTGCTCTATTATTCGAATAATTTCCAAAGGAAACTGAACGATATCATGCGCTTTTGAAACACGTTTTTTATAAAGCTTTTCAGCCAACCTTACTCTATATGTCTCACCATATTCATTTGGCTCCCTAGAATTACGTTTTATCTCTCTAGATACAGAGCTGGGTGATCTTCCAATTTCTTTTGCTATCTGACGAATTGAAATGTCTTGAGCAAGCAGATGTTTAATACTAATTCTTTCTTCTATGGTAAAATGTGAATAGCTCATAAAGAACCTCCTGTAGATAAGTGTCGCAACTATATCTTACACCAGGATTGATATGAGCCTTTATTTTTGTCTAGAAGTGTTGCACTTGAACGGTAAATTCACCACGAAAGAAAAGAGGCTCATTTCTGAGCCTCAAATCTAGGTTTAAGAATTAGTTTCCTTTATAGGCATCCTTTAAGATTTGAATCATATCTGGGATGAGAGGAACACGTGGGTTTGCTGGAGTGCATTGATCTTCATAAGCAAGATATGCGACTTCTTCTAACTTGCTCATATAGTTTTTCTCATCAGGGATGATGGAAGCGAAGTTTGGATCGATTCCGACTTCTCTTTCAAGAGCGAGGATGGCTTGTGCAAGTTTTTCTCCTGCTTCTGTCTTATCTTTGCATTCGATGCCAAGATAACGAAGGATGTTTTGATATTTCTCATCGCAGCAATATTCTTCATACTTTGGCCAAACGGAGAGCTTAGTTGGAGCAGTTCCGTTATAACGGACAACGTGTGGAAGAAGGATAGCGCAGGTTCTACCATGGACAGTGTGGAATTCTCCACCCATCTTGTGAGCTAAGGAGTGAACTAAGCCTAAGAAGCTGTTTGCGAAGGCCATGCCAGCAATGGTAGCGGCATTATGCATCTTTTCTCTTGCCACAAGATCATGTTTGCCATCTTTGACGGCTCTTGGGAGATATTTGAAGACAAGTTGAATGGCTTCTAAGCAAAGCCCGTCGGTGAAATCACTTGCCATAACAGAGGTATAAGCCTCAATAGCGTGAGTTAAGACATCAAGACCGGTTTCTGCAGTGCTTCTAGCAGGAAGGTTGGTGGTGAACTCAGGATCGACGATAGCGATAGATGGGGTTAAAGAATAGTCTGTTAATGGGTATTTCTTTTGATTTGCCTTATCGGAAATAACGGCAAATGGAGAAACTTCGGATCCGGTTCCAGAGGTTGTTGGAATAGCGATTAATTTGCTCTTTCTTCCGAGTTCTGGATATTTGAAAGCACGTTTACGGATATCCATGAATTTTTGTTTCAAATCATCGAAGTTGACTTCTGGATGTTCATAGAAGATCCACATACCTTTAGCGGCATCCATTGGAGAGCCTCCACCTAAGGCAATGATGGTATCTGGTTGGAATTCTCTCATCAAATCGACACCACGTTTGATGGTTGTGATATCTGGATCTGGTTCGACATCAGCAAAGAGCTGATAAGTAACAGGATTTCTTCTTTGATTTAATTCATCGATGATCTTGTTAAGGAATCCGAGTTGGACCATAGAATGGTCGGTAACGATGAAGACTTTTTGAATATCTTTGCAAGAACGTAAGTATTGAATGGAGTTACGCTCAAAATAGATCTTTTGTGGGACTTTGAACCATTGCATGGTATTTCTCCTTTTTCCGACTTTCTTGATGTTAAGCAAATTGACGGCGCTGACGTTTCCAGCTACGGAGTTATGGCCATAGCTACCGCATCCTAAAGTAAGGGATGGGGTGAAGGAGTTATAAACGTTACCGATGCCACCAAAGGTGCTTGGAGAGTTCCAAATGATACGAATTGCTTTGACTTTATCGCCAAATTGATCGGCCATTTCTTGGGTTTTGCAGTGAATAGCAGCAGAATGTCCTAAGCCACCGAATTCAAGCATCTTTTCGCAAAAATCGAATCCTTCTTGATAGTCTTTGACATTATAAACAGCAAGCACTGGAGAAAGTTTTTCTCTCGACATTGGTTCTTTGACACCAACTTCTTTGCATTCGACGGCAATAATGGAGATGTCAGCAGGAACTTTGAATCCGGCTTTTTCGGCGATCCATTGTGGGCTCATGCCAGCAACAGCGGCATTTAATCTTGCGTCTGCGACATTAGCATCTTTAGCAGTGACGCCGAACATGAACTTCTCAAGTTTTTCTTTTTCTTCTTTCGAAGCGAAATAAACGTGGAAACGTTGTAATTTCTTCTTGATGTCATCATAGATATCATGATCAACGAAGATGGCGGATTCAGAAGCGCAAATCATACCATTATCGAAGGATTTAGAGAGAACAACGTCATTGACGGTTTCATCTTGATCGCAATCTTTGCAAATATAGCAAGGAACGTTACCTGCACCAACGCCGAGGGCTGGTTTGCCACAGCTATAAGCGGCTTTCACCATGGCGTTACCGCCAGTTGCTAAGATGGTTGCAATGCCAGGATGTTGCATTAAAGCGGTTGTCGCATCCATCGAAGGATGTTCAATCCATTGAATGCAGTTTTCTGGTGCACCAGCAGCGACCGCGGCATCACGCATAACGATAGCGGCTGCTTTGGAGCTTTCTTGTGCATTTGGATGGAAAGCAAAAATGATTGGGTTACGAGTCTTAATGCTGATTAAAGACTTGAAGATAACGGTGGATGTTGGGTTGGTAACTGGGGTAATACCAGCAATAACACCAACTGGTTCAGCAATTTCGGTAATGCCCGTAACTGGATCGGAATCGATGATTCCAACCGTCTTAGCATGACGCATATGGTTAACGACATATTCGCAGGCGAATAAGTTCTTTGTCGCTTTATCTTCGAAGCAACCACGATGGGTTTCATCGATTGCCTTTCTTGCTAAAATTCCGTGGTTGTCAAGACCAGCAACGGACATCTTTGCGACAATGTAGTCGATTTTTTCTTGATCGTAGGAGGCAAAATCATCAAGGGCTTTTAAGCCTTTTTTGACGAGGGCGTCAACTTCCGCCTCTGCCATTTCTTTTGGAGTAAGTTCTTTCTTTTCTGCCATAAGAGGTTCCTTTCTATTTGAAATAATTTAATCAGTAATTTCTTACCGGCAACATTATACGGATTCTATTAGGTAAAAATTTATTGATAACGCTTACATTGTGAAAAAAGAACGAAATACCGAATCAAATGAAATGATAAAAATTAGTGTCCGATATTATGTTTTTGAATGTATTGGAGGTAATTTTCTGTCTTTTTATAGCATTCTTCAAAATCATCTTCCACTTTTTTAGAATGTTTGATATTAGTAACATCAACGTTCTTTTTTAGATATTTAGAAAGATATTTCGTGTTTTTGATCGCACCTTTAACATTTAAATGATTAGCATCTCTTAGATCAGTCTTTTCGTCAATTCCAATCTCATTTGCTTTTAAGGCGAAATCTTCTACTAAGTAATCTTTCCTAGCATTCTTTATTTCTTTTGGTCTTTCATTTTGAATGTAGTTTTTTACCCATTTGAAAACGAAAGTGTCCACCTCCGTCTCTTCTTTATCACAAAGTTGTCTTGCTGTGCGCGCAAAAATAAACTTAGTATTAGGATGCTTATCCGCAAAGGAAAGCACTTCCGTTAGATATTTGAATCCGTCTGCATTTTTATCCTCTAACGAAATGGGTTTGTAATCTGGAACTTTCATCTTTTTACAAGGATGGCCGAAGTTTTGAGAATAGAAACCTTTAGTGAAGTTTCTATCTTCCTCGGTAAATTGTTGCCAAAAGTCTTTTCTTCGGAAATCGTTATGTTCTTCAAAAAGAGTGTCATCTAAGTTATGGTTCCCTTTCTGATATCCCTCCAAAGCCGGATATTTATAAACAAGTGTGTCCCTTTCTTCACTTCCTTCAGGGAAAGAAAAATAATAGTCCACCAAAAAATCATGGATATTTTCATCATTTAAAGTGAAATAGCTAACCAAATCAATATAAACGAAACGGATAGAGTCTTTTTGTTTCTTAAAAATAAGTTCTAAGGCATCTAAATCGAGCCCTGGGTGAAAGGGAGATTTAGCAATGATACGGGAAGTTAAACCCGTTTCTTTCCAAATTTGTGTAGGAATGATTCCATGCCAAACAGTAGACGATCCTAAAAAAGTTCCATCTAATGTGTTTTCATCCTCTCTTACATAATTCGTAACCGAATTTTCGGTGATTGTCGGTTTTTTAAAAACATAATTGTTGATTAAGCCGAGTGTTGTAAGCAACATAGTTGGGAAGAGAATGCATTTTATGATGTTTTTAACTTTCATGTGATATTCTCCTAAAACTGAGTGTAACCAAAATCAAAATGAGGAAGCCCATTGCCATACCAGCCAAACCAGATAATGACAACGACAAGAGCAATCATGATTGGCCAGCGAACATAAATAGGCAGGCGATTGAATTTGGAAAGAAAAGACGTTTTCGGCCATATCTCCTGGATAAGGTCCACGATGAAGATAGGAGCGAAACAAGAGATTGCCGTAAAGAAAGAACTATCTCCGATTTGGTTCCAAATATTTTGCAGAGATAGATTGTTCCAATGGAAACATTGAACGAACATTTGCCAAGTGGAAGAAAGATCATTGCACATGAATAAAATCTTTCCGAATGCTAGAAGGAATAAGGTTAGAAGATGTTGCCAAATCTGAATAAAAACATTGTTACGAGAAATCTTCGTCTTTTCATAGAACCAGTTCTTTAACGGTTCTAAGAAAATGGAAATAATGATGATCACTCCATAATATCCGCCCCAGAGAACATAGTTCCAGCTGGCTCCATGCCAAAGACCTGTTAAAAGCCAAACGACGATGAGGCCAAAGACAGCGGGCATTTTTTGTCCTAGGCCTTTAGAGATTTTTTTAAAAAACTTCCCAATGCCTAAAGAGAAACGGCTTATTGAAAGAGGGTAGAAAATATAATCTTTAAACCATGTACCTAATGTAATGTGCCATCTACGCCAATATTCATCGATATTTCTTGCAAAATATGGACGATTGAAATTCTCTGGAAGGACAATTCCAAAGGTCATTGAGGCTCCTATTGCAATATCCATATAGCCAGAGAAATCGCAATAATCTTGAATAAAATACAAAACCACGGATAGGAAAGATTCTACGCCAGAAAGTTCAGCCACATTCGCAAAAGCAAATTTTAAAAAAGCCATAAGAGCATCCGCTACGACCATCTTTTTAAGATACCCAAAGGCCATACGTTTTAAACCATTTGTAAAATTATCATAGGTTAATGTTTTCTCTTCAAAAAGGGTTTCTTTCATCTCGTTATAACGAACAATAGGCCCTTGAAGAAGCTTTGGGAAATAAAACATAAAAAGAGCAAAGCGAAAAGGATTTCTTTCCGCCTCGTATTTGCCCCAATAGACATCTACTAGATAGCCAATCGCCTGAAATGTGTAAAAAGAGATACCAACTGGCAAAAACCATCCCCTTAATTCAAAAGCAAAGTTTCCTCCGAATAATTGGACAATAGATTGGACACTTCCTAAAAGGAAGCCTAAATACTTCATTATTCCAAGAAGAATCGTTACCGCAAGAATTCCAACAACAAGTAAACTCTTACGAATATGTTTATTCTTTGCTTTGTACGCTTTCTTCTCTTCTAGCGTCATTTCTCCTTTGTGAAGAGAAATGTAGTCCTTCTGTTTCTTCGCGTTTTTATCAATAAAATAGGCACAAAGAAAGATAACAATCATGCTGAAAAGTATGAAGAAAATCGATTTCCAATCGACAAGCAAAAGAAAAACCACACTCTCAACAAGAAGAGGAATGTAGCGGTATTTCTTAGGACATAGCCAATATAGCAAAAGAGACGCCGCTAAAAAGAGCAAAAAATAGTAAGAATTAATTTTAAGATGAAAGCCAAACATTCGAAATTAGTCTTGCAAACGCTTAACCATCTTTACCAATCCATCCACAGTATCAAAATTCTCATAAGAGATCTCTTGCGGTGGGATGCTGATGTCAAAAGCATCTGAAAGTTCCCCAACTAACATAACAATATTTAAAGAATCTAAGGTTCCTCCGTGGACTAATTCTTTAATACTTTCAAAATCATCCACGTCCGGTTTAATTTCGGAAAGAATTTCTAGGACTTGTTGTTTAATTTCATCCATATGTATTACTCCTTTAAGTAATTTCCTAATTTTGTTCGATCAATTTTGCCATTAGCGTTAAGGGGCATTTTGTCCAATACAACCACCTTATTCGGAAGCATATAGAACTGAAGTTTCTTCTTTGCATCAGATAAAATCTGTTTCACAGGGTTTTCAACTACTTGGTTTAACACTGCAAAAAGAACGATTTTGTCTTTCTCTTTGTCGTAGAGAGCACAACAAGAATCGATATATTCCAAAGAAGTGAGCAAGGTATCGATCTCTTGCAATTCAATACGGTATCCTAAGTGTTTGATTTGAAAATCCATACGGGTTGAGAAAACAAAATTCTCATCTTTATCTAAATAAGCATAATCCCCTGTATAAAGAAGTTTCCCTTTGCTCGTTTCACGGAAAGTCGTTTTGTTCTTTTCCGAATCGTTAATGTAGCCTAAAGCAATTTGTTCGGAAGAAATGACAATTTCACCGTTATCTAAGGAAACTTCGTTGTTTTTAAGGGGTTTCCCTGTGGGCAACGGTTCGTTTTCATTCATCTCATGAGTAACTTCATAGGCAAGCGAAACTCCAGCTAATTCAGTTGACCCATAGATATTGAAAAAACGTGTATTTGGCAAGGCTTTTAGCCATATATTGAGATATTTTGGTTGAAAGACCTCCCCCACAAAGAAAACATATTTCAAATACTCTGGTTTCATAAAATCGAGAGTTCGCAGTTTAGCAATTAATGTTAAAGCGGAAGGAACCCAGGAAATCATTGTGATTTTGTTGTTGTTTAGATATTCAATCGTTGTTTGAGGCAAAGCAAAAGAATTCTTATCTGGAATATAGAGTGTTCCTTGGTATTTCAATGTTAAATAAATGTCTTTGCTAGAAGCGTCAAAGAAGAATGGCGTTTGGTTCATAATTCTTTGCCCATTTTCGAGGAAAGGGAACGTTTCGGAAAAATTCTCTACAAAAGAAAGAATGTTTTTATGAGATTTCAAGACCCCTTTTGGCTTACCTGTCGAACCAGAAGTGAACATTAAATATAAGGGAGAAGTCGCTTCAGTAGAAGAAAGAAGACGGTTCATCTCGTTTTGAGGAAGAACTTCCTTTATAGAGGAGTCGAAGTCCAATTTAGGAAGAGAAGGTACTTCTCTCCCGTGAAAAGAAAAATAAGCTTTTGCATGGGAATCTTTTAAGATTTGTTCCAGCTTTTCTTCGGGAATATTTTCATCGAGTGGCAAATAATAATTATGGCTTAAAGCAATTCCAAAGAAAGCAATTATTGCTTTCATGGATCGGTCCACAAAGACTAAGATGGGAGAATTGTCTATTCCTTTTCTTAAAAGAGAGTGTGCAATTCCACAAGAAGATAAGAAAACGTCCTTTACGGAAGCCTCTTTTTCAGAATCCACAAACAAAAAATCATTCGGTTTTTTTAGGTAATAATTCAAAAGAAGTTCAAAAACGTTCTTCATAAAAATCTAACATTACAATTATAAAACTAAACCATGAAATAGCAACATCACGCACCGCTTATAGTCATTACGCATCAATTTTAATCGATTTCCGTGCCTCAGTGTACGGAAGT
>UQFY01000028.1 GCA_900540385.1 uncultured Mollicutes bacterium | reverse complement strand
CTTATATTGTTCTGTCAAATAACGGAATAAATGATTGATATTGCTTCGAGAAACCGTTGTATTTAGTTCCTGAGAAAGAAGATGAGCAAGTTCATTCAAAGAAGCGTCTGGATGTTCTAAACGAAGTTTCATTAAAGCTTTCAGTTTTTCGTTTCCGATTCCATCCCAGCCGAGTTTATTCACAAAATAATGAATTTGTTCCACTTGAATTTCTGAAGACTTTAGGGTTTTAGCGTAATTGGCCGTATCCAAATTGCTCAAACGGTTTGTAACGTTAGCAAAGTCTCTTTCTACGCGAACGTTTTCAAATTCTAAGCAGCAGGACTTCGCATTCAAAAGAATCAAGAAATCAGAAATCTCATCACTTCTTTTTAAATAAACGACATAATGGTTCCTTCTTTGAATCATTTTGGCATTAAAAGAATGGAAGGGATAATGCGTTAGAAGTTTTTGTATCCATTTCGCAAAAGAAGGATCCGTAAAGGATAATTCTAAATGATAGGAAGAAGATTTTGGGCTATTGATGGAGCCTTTAGCAAGAAAGGTTCCAGTAAGATAGGCCGTAATCTGTTTTTGATTCATGACCAAGTTTTTTGGATTCTCAATAGAAAAGAAGTCGATCCCTAGGTCGTTTAGAATATCTTCCGGTTCTTTTTCCAATAACACATGGTAAACAATACGTTTTAAAAAACCTGCGGATCGGGTGTAGGCAAAACGAGCATTTATGCCATAAAGGTCATGAAGGTATTGGTAAATGGCTTTAGCGATAGAGGAAGATTCCGAAGAAATGTCCAAGCGTTCATTGCCTTCTCTTAAAGAAAGGTATCCGTTTAAACGGATAAAAGAAGAAAGCAAAGAACGTTTTTCTTCGTCGTCTCTTTCCGAACGAGCGCTTTCTTCTTTTACTTTCTCGGCAAAAGATATTCCTTCTCTTTTTTTCATTTGGCGTTTCTCTTAAGGGAATGAAGATAAGAAAGGATGCCTGTGGAAGCGATAGCGCCATCGCTTGCCGCGGTTACTACCTGTCTTAAACGTTTTTTCACGATATCCCCTGCCGCAAAAAGGCCAGGAATATTGCTCATGTTCTTATCATCTACAACAATAAAGCCTTTTTCCATAAGGACAGGCAAGGTAGAAAGAAATTGAATTGCGCTTTTCTCCCCCGCAAAAGGAAAAACCATGTTGGTTTCTAATACATGTTCTTCCTCTTTTGAAGAATAACGAATGGAAGTGACACGGAAATCTCCTTGAATAGAAAGGATTTTTGAAGAAGGCAAGTAGGTTACGTTATCTTTTTCTTTCAACTTTTCCAAAAGAGTTTCATTCCCTTGATACGTTTCATTCGGACATAAAAGATAAAGACGTTTCACAATGTTGGCTAAATAGAGGCCTTCTTCGAGAACACGGTCCCCATTTCCGTAAATGACGGCCACCTTATTCTTTAAAAGAGGGCCATCACATGTCGCACAATAGGACACCCCTTTGCCGAAAAATTCTTTTTCTCCGGGAATCGTTGGGATGTTCGCTAAACCAGTAGCAACCAACACCGTTTTGCAACGTATGTCTTCTTTATTCGTTGAAATGATATACGTATCCCCTTCTTTTTGGATTTGCTCAACTCCCAGGGTTTCGATTTTTGCTCCAGCATCATAAGCGGATTTTAAAAGGTTTGTCGCTAAGGAGAAGCCATCTTGATGGGGAAGACCTGGATAATTATCCACTTCCGAGATATTCAAAAGTTTGCCACCGGGGGCACTCTTTTCTAGCCAAAGGAAGGAGGCGTTAGCTCGTTTTAAATATAAAGCGGCCGTAATCCCAGCAGGACCTGCGCCAACGATTACAGCATCTGTCTCACGCATATGTCTTCTCCTCCTCTTTTTCTAGAATTCTCGTGTCTCTTAGATAAATTAGACCAATGGCAAGAGCCATAAAGGCAAACGCAGCAGAAAGAACGAATCCGTAAGAGAGATTAATATATAGTTTCGTATCAAAATGATTCACATTTTTCCCAAAAAGGTAAAGCAGGGTTCCAACGAATGAGAGAATGGTTCCGCCTAAAAGGCAATAATATCCTTTTTTCTTGTTCTTCTTCAAAATAAAATAAGAGACAGCAAAAACGAGTGTCGCAACAAACAAAATGATAAATGCAGCTAAGAAAAGAGGGGTTTCTCCTTTCAAAATAAGTTGATACCCTCCATAAGAATGGATCTCCCCTTCACCATCGCGCATCGAAGAGGTTGTTAAAGATGGTAGGAGAGGGAAAAGAAAGGTTGGTAAAAGAAGAGTGGCCGATACAAGTGGGAAGAAATCTCCCTTTTTGTTATTCATATAGTAATCATGCAAATGGGCGGCAACAATGATGATAACGCCTATCAAAACATAGATAAGGGAGTTACATATGCTCCAAGCATTATCCGTACCCATATTGAAGTTACTATCACGGAAAGGCTCTAAGATAAAACGAACAAGACCATACCACAAGAAATAGCAGCCAACTCTATCTCCTTTGGATGTCCATTTTTTCAAAAGAAGACCGACCACGTATTGAATAAAGAAATATCCGATGATAGAAAGAACGCTTTCAATCAAAAAGAGAGGGACGTATATCATTCCTGGCCCTGCAGTGAGAGAAGAAGAGCTAGAAGTAGAGATATGCATTTGCTCAACCAACCACGTAGGAAGCCAGCGGAAATAATCTACTGATACAGCACGACCATAAACTTCATTGTTGAAGAAATTTCCCCAACGTCCAATGGCTTGTCCAATTAAAACGGTTGGAACCACTTCATCAACTGCCCATCTAGCATCTATTCCTTTTTTGGAATGCTTGGCCATTAAAGCACCCACAAGGATGCCAAAGAAAGCCCCGCCTAAGATGGTTAAACCACCATTCCAAATTTCAAAAACGTGATAGAACTCACGATGAGCAAATTCCCTAGACCAGTTACCGACAACATACCAAACACGGGCACCGAGGATACCGGCAGGAAAAGCGACGATAAAAATCATTTCGAGAAGACCGTGTTTATGATAACGACGGTACATTCTTTGATCGGAGAGGAAAAGGCACATCAAGGCGCCAAGAAGAATCACAATGCCATAGAAAGCAATATGAAAGCCCTCGGCTTTATTTTTAGAAGTGGTAATTACAAAACCATCATTATTAATCGCAAAGCCATTTGGGAGAGGGTAGTAAATATAATTCGCTAATCCCTCAGACCACATCCAAAAAGAGAAAAAGAGAAAAGGGATGGAGACATAGTAGAGAATTCGAACCCATTTCTTTTGATTCTCGTTGATATTCTCTTTCGCAAGATAAATCCAAAAAGAAGGAACGAAAACAGCAAGAGCCCCTCCGAAAAAGAAAGAACCGATCAATGTTAAAACATAATTACCAACATAATTGATGCTTTCACCTTCGTAAACGCCCGTTGTATGTTTTGTTATACTCGCCCACTCAGGATGAAGAAGATAGATCGAAAGGAAAAGAAGAGTAAAGCCAACGGCACTTCCGAGAGCGTAAATTGCATAACGTATGACCTCTTTTTTCTCTAAACGAACAAGAATGGAATTTTTGCAAAAAGAATAAGTGTCTTTAATCAAAAACGAAAAGCTTACAGCAATGAGCAAAATCCCGAGGACAAGAGCAATAATTCCGAAAGTGGTCATCATGAAGGTTTCTCCTTATTCATATTGATTGTTCTTTTTTGCTTTTTCAAGCAAAGGCTTAAGATATTTCCCAGTGTAACTATCAGGATTGTCTGCAATTTCTTCAGGAGTACCTGTTGCAACGACATTTCCCCCTCTATATCCACCTTCTGGGCCGATATCAATGATGTAATCAGCCACTTTAATCATATCGAGGTTGTGTTCGATTACAATAACGGTATCACCATGGTCAACAAGGTTTTCTAGAACATGGATCAAACGTTTGACGTCATCCGTATGAAGCCCTGTGGTTGGTTCATCGAGAATATAAACGGTTTTCCCAGTTGGACGTTTTTGAAGTTCATTCGCTAATTTAACACGTTGAGCCTCTCCACCGGATAAGGTTGTAGCAGGCTGACCAAGTTTAATATAGCCAAGACCTACGTCATTTAACGCTTTGATTCTTCGATAAATGATGGGGCGGTTTTCAAAGAAATGCATCGCTTCCTCTACACGCATTTCTAGTACGTCATAGATGTTTTTGCCTTTGTAATAACAAGAAAGAGTTTCTTGGTTATAACGTTTGCCATCGCATTCATCGCATTTCACATAGACGTCCGGCAAGAAATTCATTGAAACACAAGTAACCCCTGCCCCTTGGCATTTCTCGCATCGTCCACCAGGAACGTTGAAAGAGAACCTTCCTTTGTCGAATCCTCTTTCCTTTGCTTCATTTGTTTCAGCAAAAAGGGCACGAATATCATCAAATAGTTTGATATATGTTGCAGGATTAGAACGAGGAGTCCTGCCAATTGGTTGTTGATCAACATTAACGACTTTGTCTACGTATTGAAGACCGGTAACGCTCTTATATGGGCCTGGTGTGCAATCTTCCTTGTTGATTTTTTTAGCCAAAATCTTTTCTAAGGTTTCATTAATAAGCGAAGATTTTCCAGAGCCAGAAACACCCGTGACAAGGATAAGTTTTCCTAAAGGGAAATCCACATCGATGTTCTTTAGGTTGTGGCAAGAACATCCTTTTAAGGAAATCTTTTTGCCATTTCCTTTTCTTCTGCTTTTTGGGATTGGAATAAATTTTCTTCCGGCAAGATAGTCTCCTGTTATTGAAGAGGGATTCTTCATAACCTCTTCTGGCGTTCCGGATGCAACCACTTCTCCACCATGAACCCCCGCTCCTGGACCAATATCCACAAGATAGTCTGCTTGACGCATCGTATCTTCATCATGTTCCACGACAATAAGAGTGTTTCCTAAATCTCTCATTTCTTTCATGGTGTGGATGAGTTTGTCGTTATCTCTTTGATGAAGTCCAATGGAAGGCTCATCTAAAACATAGAGGACACCCGATAGTTTTGAACCAATTTGGGTGGCTAAACGAATACGTTGGGCCTCTCCTCCAGAAAGAGTCATTGCCAAACGGTCCAAGGTTAAATAATCAATTCCAACGTCCGCTAAAAATTGAGCACGGTTTTCAATCTCTTGCAAAACAAGACGAGCAATAGCCATTTCGTTTGCATTTAGCTTACTACGTGTGTCTTTTATCCAAAGAATTAATTTATCGATTGTTAGTTGAGTAACTTGATAGATGTTTAATCCATTCACTAAAACAGAAAGAGCTTCTTTGCTTAAACGAGCCCCATGGCAAGTCTCACAAACAGTATCTTTCATAAAAGATTCATAAAAAGGCAACATCCATTTTGAGGTAGATTCGCGATATCTTCTCTCAATAAAGGTTTTAATTCCTTCGACATACCCTCTCTTGTGGGTCACGTTCCCACTCGCGCTAGTTAACGTATGATCTAAGGGTTTATCCGACCCATATAGCAATATTTGTTTTTGTTTCGAAGTCAAATCTTTATAGGGAACATCCAAAGGTATCTTGTAGGCATCTAAAAGATATTTGAATTCCTGCCATTCCAAATTAGTCGTGTTAACCGTGTTTTTAAAATAACGGATAGCGCCTTGGGAAATGCTTTTGCTTGGATCAGGGATTAATAAATCTTCGCTCACAGAACGTGATATGCCTAAACCATGGCATGTTGGACAAGAACCTTGTGGAGCATTGAAAGAGAATAAACGTGGTTCAAGTTTTGGCACAGAAAAACCACATATCGGGCACGTATGGTTGCTAGAAATAAGTTTTTCGCCATTTTCCGTATAGAGAATGACATAACCATGCCCGTAATTGAGAGCAAGATCGATATCTTCTGCCACGCGAGAACGGATATCATTACGGACAAGTAAGCGATCGATAACGATATCGATGTCGTGTCTTTTATTTTTATCAAGTTCTTTGACTTCTTCAATAAGAAGGAATTCTCCATCGATACGGACACGTGCAAATCCTGCTTTCTTAATGTTTTCGATAACATCTTTATGCCAGCCTTTTTCATGTTTGACTACAGGTGCAAGGATTTGAAGTTTGCTGCCTTCTGGATAAGCAAGCACCATATCTGTCATCTTAGCAGGTGAAAAAGCAATAATTGGCACATGATGTTCTGGGCAATAAGGAACACCGATTCGACCATATAAAAGACGAAGAAAATCGTATATCTCCGTTACAGTTCCAACGGTGGAACGAGGGTTATGGGAAGTTGTCTTTTGATCAATAGAAATAGCAGGAGAAAGTCCATCGATAGAATCTACATCCGGTTTATCAACTCCACCAAGAAATTGACGAGCGTATGGAGAAAGGGATTCGACGTATCTTCTTTGTCCTTCCGCATAAATGGTATCGAAAGCCAATGTGGATTTGCCTGAACCACTTAAACCAGTGAAGACCGTCAATGTTTCTTTTGGAATACTAACATCAATGTTTTTTAGGTTATTTTCTCTTGCGCCTTTAACGATAATATATTTTCTGCTATCCATAACGTTAGAATTATATTCTAAATACTTTTTTAATTCATTATGCACGCTTTTAATATGCTTTTTTCATCTTCCTTCTTTTTTCAATGCGAAAAAGAAGACAAATGGATATAATAAATAGCGCTCGGGACGTAGCACAGCTTGGTAGTGCACTTGGTTAGGGACCAAGGGGTCATGGGTTCAAATCCCATCGTTCCGACCAGAAAGATTGAAATATCCCCCCCCAGTTTTCTGAGGGATATTTTTATTTTTTATCCGTTAAGCCCGCTCCAATTTCAAGCAAGAAATCATTGGCTTTTCTCACCCATGTGCCTACCGTATCAGATAGTTCATCATAGGCGTTTAGAGAGGTCTGAGTATTGATATCACATGTAGAAAGACCATGGCTTCCCTTTGGGAATAAAACAAATTCATTTGGAACATGGTAAGAGTCCAGTTTCTTTTTAAGGGCTTCCGCATTGGTGTAAGGATTTACACAACTATCCTCTTTAGTCGCCCAAATAAAGGATGGCAAGAAGTCTTCTCTTGCTCTATTGATGATGGAAAAGGCCGCTTTATTTGGGAAATCCTCTCCAAGAAGATTATTTATAGTTCCCCCATTAGTATCTTCCGTTAAAGCAGGATAAGAGAAGATTGCTGCTTTCGCATGGGCCCCGCATTTATCAAGCGGATAAAATAGTTCTCTTTCTTCTTTCTGTAAAGAAGATAACATGCCAACTAAATGCCCTCCAGCAGAGAAACCGCATAAAGTAATCTTATTTGGATCGGAATAAAAATCCTTGGCTTTCTTATAGAGATACGTTAAAGCCATCATAGCTTCAATAAGCATCGTTGGATAACGATTCTTTGGCGCGGTTGAGTATTCTAAATAGAAACAATTAAAACCGTATTTCAAAAAGGAAACACACACAGGGGTCGCCTCTCTTTGAGAAACGGAGGTGTAAGCTCCGCCTGGAAAGATAAGCATCATTGGGCGGAGACGTTTCTTGTTAACTTCTAAATCCCCATCGGTTTCTTTATCAAAGAAGATACCGTGTAGGATTCCTTTTGCAGCCTTATTTGGCTTAGGCCAGTTGAAGTATTTGTAAAGGTCAATATTGGTTACTTTCATATACGTCCCCCTTATTTTTCACTTATAAGTAAAATTAAAGACATTTTTTCTTCCGAAGTCAAAGACGCTTTGTTCTCTTTAATGCAGTTTGCGATCTTTTCATATGGCTCGCTTTTCTTTTCGATGCCAAGAAGATAATCGGAAGTCACTCCTAGAGCTTCTGCAATCTTTCCAATGATTTCAATATGTGGGGTTCTTGCTCCTGAAACATATTTACATATAGCCGCCTCAGAAATTCCTGTTTTCAAAGAAAGCTGTCGTTGGGAAAGGCCTTTTTCTTTCATCTTTGCCTTTAATCTTGCATGCAAACTTTCTTCCATGCCTACATTATAAAAGAAAAAGCCTCCCATTAAAGAGAGACGATTTTTGAAATGATTATTTGACCGTCCAAACACTCACCGTTAAAGGAGAGACGGATGCATACACGGTGAAGCTTTTCTTTTCATCTAATTTAGAGGTTACTTTGTATTCTTTTAAATCTCCAATTAAAGCGGGCACTACCACCGTTCCTGTTATTTTATCTGTCACAAGTTCGTAACTTGGCCCTGGGGCAGAGTCTTCGTGACGATTATAAGAAAGTAAGTTAGAACCAGAACATCTCGTATAATCATCATACAAATCAAGCGAATACCCGTATTTCCTAGCAAATAAAGCAGTTTCTTCCTTACTAAAGGCATCCCAATCATTAAAGAAGATGGCTCCATCTTCATAATGCCAACTAGGCATCGTAAAACGAGGCTTCAATACGTCGATATTCGTTGGAGTATCAAGATAGGCAATCAATTGAGCTGTTTTTGTTTCACCCTCTTGAATCTCGTAATCGTCTAAATTTGCAGCCTCTCCTTGCGAACATGATCCTAAAAATGTAGTACTTAGCAAAGCCAACAAACCGTTTTTAATAATTTTTTTGTTCATTTTAGTAGACCTCCACTGTAATTGTTGGAATTAACATTAAATAAGAAACAAATGTTTTCCTTTTTCTATTAATTCCTATTCCTCTTTTTCTCAACAATACATTTTTTTGGATACACTTCAATAATTATTTTTCTTTACGTTTTTTAATCTAGTCCTTTTGATAATCTTTATAATTATGGAATGAAAAAGCAGATTCCTTATACCGTTATCTACGAAGACGACGATATCATTGTCGTTTATAAAGAAAGAAATGTTTTTAGCATCCGTACAAACGACAAACATACTTATTCGCACAATTTGTACCACTACATCCACGAATATTTATCGAAAAAAGGCGAAAGGCCTTTTATCGTTCATAGATTAGATTACGAAACGTCGGGAATTATGCTTTTTGCTAAGAGAGAAGATTTAAAAGAAATGCTTCAAAAAGAATTTGAGATGCATCGTGTCAAACGTCTTTATGAAGCAGTTATCGATGAGAGAATCTCCCCTAACCTTCATTTTGACGTTAAACAAAAGCTTGGAAGCAATGGAAAAGGCGGCAAGGTATTTCTAGATCCAATAAATGGTAAAGAAGCAATCACCCATCTAACAAGCAAAAATCAAATTCAAATCGGCACGGTTCTAGATATTTCTATTGATACTGGAAGAAGGGCTCAAATTAGAATGGCTATTACTTCGCTAGGTTTTCATTTGCTTGGTGATTTGAAATACTCTTCTGCCCCCGCAAAAAGAATGTATCTAAATGCCTATGAACTTGATTTTGACGAATCTTTGCCGATCAAAGAACATCATTTCAAGGTAAAACCTCTTTGGTTATTAGAAGGGCTCTGTAACTTTTAATGGGGATGGCAAAAATCGCCATCCCCATCGATTGTTACAGCTTTGGCGAGTTTTAGGCATGGAAAAAGCCTCCTTTGCTAGAATTCTATTGACCAATAGAAAATAGAGAGGAGGCCATCGGGATGGAGTTCCAAAGCATAACAAAAGGGCACCCTTTCGGATGCCCTTTGGCTCATCCCCATTGAGGTTACAGCTTTGGCTAGTTGTTTTATCGCCATCCCCATTCATCCCCATTAAAAGTTACAGAGCCATTAGAAGACTAATGCCTTTATAGCAAAAGCCCTCTCCGTTTTGGAGAGGGCTATTTGTTTAGAAAGGATTATAATCCAAACTTCTTGATGGCTTCCCAACGATCTTTTGCGTATTTTTCGCACTTCGTAAGGAGTTCTTCAGAATGTTCTGGGTTAATAACTGGAAGTTGAGAGAATCTTGTTTCAAGCATCAAGAAGTCTCTGAACTTGCTCCAATCAGGTTCCTTGCAATCAATTGTAAGTCCTGGCTTGCCTTCAGCAACGAGTCTTGGATCATAGCGGAAGCAAGTGAAGTAACCACATTCAACGGCTCTCTTCTCTTCCTGGATGGAATTGACAAGACCGCCTTTGATATGTTGTTCCAAGCATGGGCAATAGCAAATCACAAGGGATGGGCCATTGTAGGATTCAGCATCCTTTAAGGCTTGGATGGCTTTCATTGGGTTAGCGCCTAAGGCAATTTGAGCAACATAGACGTGTCCATAAGACATAGCCATTAAAGCAAGGTTCTTCTTGGCTTCTTTCTTACCGGAAGCAGTGAATTTGTTAATGGAACCGGTTTGAGAAGATTTAGAAGCTTGTCCACCAGTGTTGGAATAGACTTCTGTATCGAGAACGAGAACGTTCACGTCAGCTTCATTAGCAAGAACGTGATCTAATCCTCCGTAGCCAATATCGTAAGACCAGCCATCACCACCGATGATCCAAACGGATTTCTCGATGAGATCACGATAGTAGTTCTTAAGTTCTTTGACTGCTTCATCTTTGGAGGCATCCACTTCTTTTTCAAGAGTTGGGACGATAAGACGTTCCGCCTCTCTATCCTTGTTAGCAAGAGCGGCAAGGTATTTATTAGCAGCGTCTTTGAGGCTATCTTCAACGTTTTCAGAGGCTAATGCAGCATTTAAGATACGAGTGATTTGGGACATCTTGTAGTCGGTCGCAATTCTCATACCAAATCCATATTCTGCATTATCTTCGAATAAGGAGTTTGCCCAAGCAACGCCTTCGCCATTCTTATCTTTAATAAATGGGGTAAGTGGGGTAGATCCGCAATAGATGGAAGAGCATCCAGTCGCGTTAGCAATCAATAAGTCGTGTCCGAATAATTGAGAGAGTAAACGATAATAAGGAGCTTCTCCGCATCCAGCGCAAGCACCGGAAACTTCCATGTATGGACGTAAGAATCCAACACCTTTCACAGTAGTAAGCGGGAAGATATCCGTCTTGCTAGAAACATTGTAATAGCAATAGTCAGCAGCGATTTGCTCACCAAATTCCGCTTTGGCGTCTTTCATAACAAGAGCCATATGGTCATTGCCAAGTTTCTTGGCGGTTTGGTTAGCCATACATTCAGAAACGCAAAGTCCGCATCCGACACAGTTTTCTGTGGCAACGGTAATACGATATTTGAGGTTGGCCGCTTTTGGAGAACCAGTGACTGGCTTCACAGAGTTCTTAATCATCTCTGGTGCCTTAGCGAGTTCTTCTTCATTTAAGAGATATGGACGGATGGTTGCGTGAGGGCAAACAAAGGCACATTGGTTACATTCGATACAGTATTGTGGATTCCAAACTGGAACACGATCCGCGATAGCTCTCTTTTGACGGAAGACGATATTTTCTTCCATAGTGCCATCGGCAAGTTCGTATTTAAGGAATTCAGAAGTTGGGAGTTCATCGCCATCAAGACGATCAATGGTGCCAACATATTCATCATAATAAGTATCGCCAGTATCTTCTAAGACTTTGGTTGTAGGAAGTTTGATCCATTCTGGGTCAATCTTCACTTCACGAAGTCCTGCTGGGCCAGCATCGATGGCGTCATAGTTATTTTGGACGATATCCATGCCTTTTCTTTCATAGGTCTTCTTGACGAACTTCTTCATCCATTCCTCAGCTTGTTCATAAGGCATGATTTGTGGATTGAGTTTGAAGAAAGCGGCTTGTAAGGT
Organism: uncultured Mollicutes bacterium; assembly: GCA_900540385.1. Lineage (GTDB taxonomy): Bacteria > Bacillota_I > Bacilli_A > RFN20 > CAG-826 > UBA4951. Next base: position 2,695 of record UQFY01000028.1, on the reverse strand, counting down.
GGTGTTGGTATGACGTCCCATATGGCATTCTTCAGCAAGTTTGTTTGCGTCGATTGCATAGAACTTAACATGTTTTTCTGCCAAGAGATGTTTCATACGGTTTGGCATAGCCTTTGCAAGTTCTTCATCGCTCATATTGGTATTGAGTAAGAAGGTTCCGCCATCTTTGAGATTGGCAATAATGTCATATTTCAAGATATAGGTATCAAGAGAGCAAGAGATGAAGTCTGCATTCTTGACATAATATTCGGAACGAATTGGGGTCTTACCAAAACGTAAGTGAGAACGTGTGGTTCCACCAGACTTACGGGAGTCATATTGGAAATAGGCTTGAGCATATTGTCCGGTTGCATCACCAATGATCTTAACGGAGGATTTGTTAGCAGAAACCGTACCATCGCTTCCTAAACCATAGAATAAGCAAGAAGTGTAGTAAGCAGGAATCTTGAAATCTTGATCCACTGGGATAGAAAGATTGGTCACATCATCAGTGATACCAACGGTGAATCCGGTCCAGTTTTTCTTAGCGTTAAGGAAGTCATAGACGGACTTAACGTCTTTTGGTTGGGTATCTTTGCTAGAAAGTCCATAACGTCCGCCAATGATTTGATCAAAGTGGCGTCCGAGTTTGAACATTGCAGAGACAACATCCAAATAGAGAGGTTCTCCTTCGGCACCATTTTCTTTGGTTCTATCGAGAACAGCAATTTTCTTAACGGAAGCAGGAATAGCTTTGGATAAGCATTCTGCAGAGAATGGGCGATAAAGGTGGACTTTAACAAGACCAACATGTTCGCCTTGGGCATTTAATGCATCCACGACTTCGGATGCGGTTTCGGTAACGGAACCCATCGCGATGATAACGCGGTCAGCATTTGGATCACCATAATAAACAAATGGTGCATAGGTTCTGCCAGTTAAGCGAGTTGCTTCGGCAAAATATTTTTCAACGATAGGAAGAATATTGTCCCAATGTGCATTTTGGGCTTCGCGTGCTTGGAAATAGATATCGTCATTTTCGGCACCACCACGTGTCACTGGATGAGTGTGTGGGTTTAAAGCGCGAGCACGGAAGGCTTCAACCTTTTCCATAGGAAGAAGTTTTTTCCATTCTTCTTTATCAACAAATTCAACGTGTTGAACTTCGTGAGAGGTACGGAAACCATCAAAGAAGTGCATCACTGGAGTAGATGCGTCAATTGCAGTTAAGTGAGCAACTGGGGCAAGATCGGCGATTTCTTGGACGGAGCCAGAGCAAATCATCGTAACGCCAGTTTGACGGCAAGCATAGATATCAGCTTGGTCACCAAAGATGGAAAGAGCGCGAGTCGCTAAAGAACGAGCAGAGACATGAAGGACCGCTGGTAAAAGCTCACCACACCACTTATAAAGGTTTGGAATCATTAATAACAAACCTTGGGAAGCGGTATAGGTGGTTGCTAAAGCACCGCCTTGTAAGGCGCCATGCACAGCACCAGAAGCACCAGCTTCGGATTGCATTTCCACTACTTTAACTGTGGAGTCAAAGAAGTTCTTTTCGCCCTTAGAAGCCATGACATCCACATTTTCAGCCATTGGCGAGGATGGGGTGATTGGGTAAATAGCTGCTACTTCAGTGAAGTAATAGCTCTCGATTGACGCAGCGGTATTTCCGTCAACCGATTTAAAGGTTTTCTTTATTTCAGACATTTCTAAAAAACATCTCCTTATACGGCTTTAAGTATAGGATTTTTCTTCCTTCTAGACAAAGGGATTTCCTCAAGAAACCCCCTTTAGGGGGTTCTATAAGAATTGCTGTTAGTTTACCCTAACTTAGCATGCTTTTTAGGATTTTTTTCTAAAACCATTTTTTAAAGCCAAAAAGAATCGATTAATGCTTGCACAACACTTTGCATTTAAAAAAGAAAAATCGGTGTAGCGTTATACCGATTTTCTTAGAGTTAGACATGCTAGATTTTGATTTATTTTTTTCTTTTTTTCCTTTTGGAGATTTCTTGTTTTACCAAAAGTTCTAAAACATGGAGATCGTGGTCGTTTAAATTAGCAGATGGAGCGATAAGCCCTCCTGGACCCGCCATCTTTTGATAAACGAAATCCCCGACGGAAGAATATTTAAGGAGTTCCTTCTTTCGCACCGCTTGACGTCTTGGCTTCTTTTCTCTGTTTTCTTTGTTTGTTTCGTCCACTTGCGCTAGATAATCTTGAATAAGAGGGAGAACATCCATCATATTCATCGAAGTGTCCATCTTTACCATTGGTTCAAAATAAACGAGTTCATCCGCTACAACGTCAGAATAGAGTCCGACATATCTTGAAAGCATATCCAAAGTAACGTACTTCTTCTGCTTTTTTTCTAATGTTGATTTAATTCTCCTTAAACGGGAGATTGAAGGTTTATTTTCCATTTATGAATTAGTTATATCAAGAGAAGAGAAAAAAGCAAGAAAATGCGTTAATAGGCAAAAGAAAAACCTCCCATTAGGGAGGCATGTTTCTATTTGGTGATCCCTGAGGGACTTGAACCCGCGACCCGCTGATTAAGAGTCAGCTGCTCTACCAACTGAGCTAAGGGACCAACGCGTGAATTATCTTATAACACCAAGATAATTCATGCAAGAAAGAATGTATCTTACTTTTGAGAAATGTGAATTCTTAAACTAAATTCCGGTTTTTCTCAAAATCCTGCTTTTAGTCT
>UQFY01000027.1 GCA_900540385.1 uncultured Mollicutes bacterium | reverse complement strand
CGGCCTTATAGGCCAGATCGAAAAACCGCGCCTTGAAGACGCGGATTTTTATTTGAAAAACGAGTTTATTTTTAGTTAGCACGCTCTAACCAAAAACATCGTAAAAATCTACCTTTTTCATACTTGCAAATATATAATATTTCCAGCCTACACAAGGGTGTTAGAAAATGGTTGAAGAAAGAAGGACGATTATCCTTGGCACAAACGTTTTTGAAGCCGTTCAAAAAGACGGTGACGAATTACGGAAAGAACTAAAGAAAAAGAAACTCTTTCTTGTGAACGTCATGTCTGGACCGGGTGCAGGAAAAACAACGACGCTTATATCGTTAATTCAGAAATTGAAAAATGAATTTCGGATTGGCGTTGTTGAAGCGGATATGGATTCCGATGTTGATGCCATAAAAGTGAGTAAGGAAACAGGTGTCCCCTCTCTTCAAGTGCACACTGATTCTCTTTGCTACATTGACGTTGACATGGTTCGGGAAAGCTTGGCTCATTTTGAAGAGATGAGCTTAGACTGCCTCTTCTTAGAAAACATCGGAAATATGGTTTGTCCCTCCACATTTGATACGGGAGCTTGCTTAAACGTTTGCATTCTTTCTCTTCCTGATGGAGATGAAAAACCATTCAATTATCCCAACATGTTTGAGGGTTCCGATTTGATTTTGATTAATAAAATCGATACCTTGGAGTTTTTCCCATTTGACTTTCAAAAAGTGGAAAAATTCATTCATGGAATTAACCCTCAGGCAACGATTATCCCTTATTCAGCTAAAAGCGGTGAAGGAGTGGAGAAAATCGTCAATTACTTAAGTTTAAAAATTCAGGATTGGAGGAAATAATATGCCAGAGCAGTATAAGCAAAAACCTGAAACAATTTCCAAATGGCAAGGATATGAGCCAAAAACGGAGGAAGAGAAGAAACTTACTAAAAAGTTTTTGAAACTCGCCGCTAAAATCACCGACAACGTGGAGACAAAATTGCATCCAACCACAGATTGCCCAGAATTTTGGTCGATGAGAGAACTTCTTTCGGAAGATGAAGTGGACATTCTTCTTAGCATCAAACAAAGAGTTTGGTACACCTTTGAAGAGTTTTATGCCAAAAACAAAAAGATGGATCCATTGGTCTTCAAGAAAGCCTTGGAAGATTGCATTTATCACGGCATTATCGAATATGACTACGGTGATAATTACAATGATGATGGACCAATTCCTGGTGCCAATCCAAAACACGAAAAACGTTATCGTTTAAGTTATTATGTTCCTGGTAGCGCGGAGTTATTTAACTCCACGAAGGACCGTGTTGATAAAAACCCGCCTGTCGCAGCTGGCTTTGAAAGAATGACTTTCTTGCCTCTTGCAAAGATTACCTCTATGGTTCCAGAAGGTGGCGATGGCATTGGTATGCACGTCATCCCAGTCGAAAAAGCCATTTCTAGCAACAATGAAGCCGTTAAATTGGAAAAGATTTCCTATTGGCTTAAGAAATATAGCGGACATATCTCTGCGGGTATCTGCTCTTGCCGTTATTCCCGCGCTAAAATCGGTGAAGGCTGTATTGATGACCCAGACGATTGGTGTATTCAAGTTGGTGATATGGCCGATTATGCTGTTGAAACTGGCCGCGCTCACTACATTAGCAAAGAAGAAGCCCTCGATATCTTAGAGAAAGCTGAAAAGAACGGCTTCGTTCATCAAATCACAAATATCGATGGCGAAGACCACATCTTCGATATCTGTAACTGTGATGTGAAGATTTGTAATGCTTTGAGAACATCCCTTTTATTCAACACTCCAAATCTCTCTCGTAGTGCCTATACTGCAAAAGTTGATCCAAAGAACTGTGTTGCTTGCGGACGTTGCGTTGAATCTTGCCCTGCAGGCGCCGTAAAACTTGGTCAAAAACTTTGCACCAAAGAGGGACCCGTCAATTATCCTCAAGCTCCTCTTCCAGATAAGATCCATTGGGGAAAATATGCTTGGGATGAGAATTATCGCGACACTGCTCGTTATAATACCTATCCAACAGGTACTGCTCCATGTAAGACGGCTTGCCCTGCGCACGTTGCTGTTGAAGGTTATCTTAAGATGGCAAATCAAGGCCGTTATGATGAAGCTCTCGCTCTTATCAAGAGAGAAAACCCGTTCCCAGCGGTTTGTGGTAGAGTCTGTAACAAACGTTGTGAAACGGCTTGTACCCGTGGAACCATTGATGAGGCTGTCGCTATTGACGCCGTTAAGAAGTTCCTTGCTGAAAGGGACCTTGATCCAAAAACACGTGTCTTACCAGAAAAGACAATCGCCAAAGTCAATGGAGACTTCGATGAGAAAATTGCCATTATTGGTGCTGGTCCAGCGGGTTTAAGTGCCGCATATTATCTTGCCTTAATGGGCTATCATCCAACCGTTTTTGAAAAGAACCAAAAAGCGGGTGGCATGATGATGTACGGAATTCCTTCCTATAAACTTGAAAAGAACGTCATTGATGCTGAAGTGGAAATCATCCGTGAACTCGGCGTTGAAATTAAGTGTGGCGTTGAAGTGGGGAAAGATATCACCATTGACCAATTAAAAGAACAAGGCTATAAAGCATTCTATATTGCCATTGGTTGCCAAGGTGGAAAACGTCCAAACGTTTCAAACGATAAAGCCGAAGGAACTGAAATTGCCGTTGAATTCTTAAAAGGCGCTTACGAAAATCAAAATCAAACAATTGAAGGTGATTGTGTTGTCATCGGTGGCGGAAACGTTGCTATCGATTGCGCTCGTACCGCTCACCGTTTCAAAGCTTCCTCTGTCTCGATGTATTGCTTAGAGTCTCGTGAGACTATGCCAGCAACAAAAGCAGAAATTGAAGAAGCAGAAGCAGAAGATATTAAGGTCAATCCAGGATGGGGTCCAAAAGAAATCCTTGTCGATGAAAATGGCCATGTACGCGGCATTATCTTAAAGAAATGCGTTTCTACAATTGATCCTGAAACCAAGCGTTTCAATCCTCAATATGATGAAAACACGACCATCGAAGTCAAAGCCAATAAGATTGTCTTCGCTATTGGTCAAAGCATCGAATGGGGCGACCTCTTAAAGAATAGCAAAGTGACCTTCTGGCATGGAAATTATCCAATCGCCGATAAATTCACTTATCAAACAGCCGACGAAGCTATCTTTGTTGGTGGCGATGTTTATACTGGTCCTAAGTTCGTTATCGACGCAATTGCTGAAGGACATGAAGCAGCTGAATCATTGGCTCGTTTCGTTTCTCCATTTAACGCTTCTCTTACCATCGGACGTGACCGTAGATACTTCGTTGAACTCGATAAGAATAACCTTGTTATAAATGATTACGACCATGCTGGAAGACAAGAAGCCGGCATGGAAGAAGGGAAAGATTATAAAAACTCCTTCCGCGATTACAACAAGACCCTTACTGAAGAACAAGTGAAGATAGAAACATCCCGTTGCTTAGAGTGTGGTGCCTCTATCGTTGACCCACATAAATGTATCGGATGCGGTATTTGTACAACACGTTGTGACTTCGACGCGATTCATCTTGTCCGTGACCATCCAAAGGCAACCACCATGCGTAATGCCGACGATAAGATTGCGGGCTTAATCCCATATGCCTTAAAACGTGGCTTTAAGATTATTGCCAACTCTGGCTCTAAAGAAGCCCGTGAGATGCGCAAGAAACGTAAAGCCTACAAGAAAGCGCATAAGAACGATCCAAACAAGAACACCGGCTACGCTGTTCCACCAATCGAACGTTAATGCACGAACTAGGCATCGCCTTCCATGTAGTGAAGGAAATTGAAGATTTCGCGGATAAAAACAACCTTGGGAATATTGCAGGAGTCACATTGGAAATCGGAGAGGTTTCTGGCGTGGTTCCTCAATATCTGTTGGATGTTTGGCCATGGGCTTGTGAACACCGCTCTAAGCATTTAAAAGATTCCAAGCTCAATATTGTAGAATTAAAAGCGATCTCCTATTGCGAAGATTGCAAAGAAACCTACGACACCGTCCCTCAAGGAAAGAAATGCCCTCGTTGTGGTGGGGGAAACACTTATCTTGTTGAAGGAAACGAGATTAAAATTCAATCAATTCAAACAAAAGAGAATGAACCATCAGGTAACTGATGGTTTTTTCTTTCGGGGTAAAAGTGTTATCATCAAATATATGATTCGTTTTGGAACGGGTGGTTTTCGCGGGGTTATCGGTCAATCTTTCACCAAAGAAAACGTGAAAAAAATAGCCCAGGCTTTAGCAAACATCTATCATCAAGAAAACGCTAAAAAACCGATTTGCGTCGGTTATGATTTCCGTTCCCTTTCTTTAGAGTCTTCGATTTGGATAAGCGAAGTTCTTTTAGGGAACGCTATACCTGTCCTTCTTTCAAAAGAGCCGACTCCAACTCCAACCATCATGGAAGAAAGCAAGCGTTTTGGAAATGAATTCGGTGTGATGATTACCGCTTCACACAATCCTTTCAACTTTAACGGGGTCAAGATTTTTGAAAAAGACGGAATGGATGCGGAAAAACCATTAACCGATCGCCTAGAGAAAGAAATTTCTTCTTTATCAGGAATCAAAGAATGTTCCTTAGAAGAAGGAAAACGGAAAGGTCTTTTAAAGGAAAACTATCCTTTAGAAGACTATTTGAATAACATTCTTTCTTTTGTTCACATAGAGAAAAAAGCTCCTCAAACGAAAATCCTCCTAGACCCTATATACGGAACAGGATCATTGACGCTTAAAAAGATTTTAACAAGCATGGGTTTCACCAATATCAATGAAATCCATGGGGGACGTGATGTCAAATTCGGCGGATTATTGCCAAATCCTACGAAGGATAATATGGAAAAAGATAGAGCGTTTTTCTTGAAGGGAAAATACGATATAGCTATCGGAACGGATTCAGATTGTGACCGTATTGCCGTTTTGGATGAAAAAGGGGAATACGTAGACGCGAATGAAATCCTAGGCGCCCTTTATTATTACTTAGTCGCTTATCGCGGAATGAAAGGCGATATCGTTAAGAATATTGCAAGCAGCGACCTTCTAGACGCCTTAGCCCATAAATTAGGCTACGTTTGCCATCAAGTAGACGTCGGTTTTAAGAATATTTCTGCGGCCATGAAAGAATATGACGCTCTTTTGGGTGGTGAAGGCTCTGGCGGCCTTACAATGAGAGGCTATATTTTTGGCAAGGATTCTACCTTTGCGACGGCATTGTTTTTAGAGATGGTCGCAAATTTAGGAAAGCCAGTTTCTAAAATCATCGAAGAAAGCAACAAATTCGCTCATTTCGATAAAATCGTCCTAGAAGATTCTTTATCTTTCGAAAACAAGGAAACGATTCTCCAAAAAATAAGGGAGGGGCATTTCCCTTTCGAAAGAGAAATTCGAAGTGTAGAACATCTAAACAACAACTGGAAATACCGTCTTCAAAACGGGGATTGGCTTTTGCTTCGCTTCTCCGGTACTGAGCCTCTCATGCGCCTGTTTTTAGAAACCAATAAAGAAAATGAAGAAAAAGGGGTCAATTTCCTTAAACAAATTAAAGATTTCTTATCTTAAAAACTCTTCTTATATCTTGTTTTTACGTCAAAAAGTAACATATTACCAAAATGTTGAAAATTTAATTTTTCGTGCTTGTCGCTATTTTCGATAATAATGTAAAGAAAATGTAAGAATCTGATTTGATATGTAAGCGCTTACGCTATAAAATTATTCAAGAAATTTGAGAGACGTAATGTCCTCAAAACAAAATGTTTTATAAGGAGAAAACAATAAAAAAACATTTGTTAACGACTACTTTAGTCGGTTTTGCTGCGATTGCTTTAACTGCATGCGGAGGAAAAACAGAAGAGTCTGCAAAAGACATTGAAGAAATGGCTACGGCTGCTCGCACAATGAGCGATGAAGAGCTTCTTGCCAAAGCAAAAACAGAGAGTGGAAAATTCTTAGCCTATGGTAATACTTCCCGTATTGCTGATGCAATGAAGAGATTCGTTGCTAAATATGGCACTGAATTAGGCTTAAATGAAACAACAGCCGTTGGTTCCAAATTAAGTGACTCTCAAATCTATTCTTCCTTAACGACCGAATACACTTCCCGTGATAATTCCAATGGCGCTTCTTTCGTTTTGGTCCAAGATTCCGCGACTTTAGCAAACTATCGTTCACAAACCACGATGTTGACCAATTATATTTCCGATCGTTTTGCTAGCAATGTGGATGAAGGGGACCTTGTTCCTTTAGCACACCAATTCATCAATAAGCTCTTTATTTGGAATAAGACCAAAGGTGATGCTGCGCCAAAAATCAAAAACGTTTGGGAATTAACGGAAGAAAAATTCAAAGGAAAGATCTTCTTCAAATCTCCTGAAAGCGAACAAGTCAATCTTAACTTCCTTATCACTTTGACCTCTCCAACCTGGGTTACCAAGATGGAAGCCTCTTATAAAGAATACTTTAAGAAAGATTTCGTTAAGACAGAAGAACTTAAGAACGCTTCCTATGGCTGGATCAAAGCTTTCTTAGAAAACGCCGATACTTCTTCTTATACTTCTGATACAAAGATGGCAGCCGGTGTTTCTAATGTGACAAATGCCGATAAAATTGGCCTATTCGTTCTTTCTAAATTAAGAGATAAATCTGTTACAAGTGAAAACCTTCAAGTTGGAGATTGGACAACAGAAGGAATCACTCCATTTGCTGGATTTATGTATTCCATCTATGCCCAACTTGCAAGCAAAGGCCCACGTCCATATACTGCTATGCTTTTCACCAACTACTTGATGACGGAAGAAGGATTTGCACCATGGAAAACCGCTGTCGGAGGCTATTCTTCAAATAAATCCATTAAAGAATTTGAAGGAGATAAGCCATTAAGCTTCTATAAACAAAATCTTGTTGTGGAAGACGGAACTTATATCAACACCGTCAAAACAACCATGACCGACTGGATCAATGGTCTTTTGAAAAGAGCCAACTAATTATTCGTTCTATTATGGGGGCAGGTTTTCGACCTGCTCCCATTTCTTCATAAGGAGTCTTTATGGAAGCATCCATGAATCAAAAAAAAGAAGCCTTCTAAGCTAATGCTCCTTTGCTACAAGATTGGACAATATTTTAAGGTACCTGCCAACACCATTCTTGTTCTAGGTTGCTTAGCGCTTCTTTATTTCACAATTTATCCAACCATTATTTTGATTAGATCCACATTTGAGGTTACAGTAGGGGAGTTGCCTTTCGTTATCGAATTCGGCTTAAAAATAGGGGAACCAACATTATTTTGGTGGAAACGTCTTTTCGCCTCAAACGTGTCCTCCATGTATTTGTGGGAACCGTTATTGAATTCTGTGCTGATGTCCCTATTAGCGGCCATCATAGCAATTTTATATGGTGGAATTGTCGCTTTTCTTATCACGAGAACTAATTTAAAGGCAAAGAATATCATTTCGACTATTTTCGTTTTCCCTTATATCATGCCTTCTTGGACGTTGGCAACCTTCTGGCAGAATTTCTTTCAAAACCCTTCCATTGGAACAGGAACCGGAGGCATGCTTTATAACTTGTTCCATATTTCCGTTCCTGAAGGAATGGTTTATGGCATGGTTCCTTGCGCTATCGTTCTTGGCTTGCATTATGCTCCATTCGCCTATATTCTTGTTGGCGGCATCTTAAAGAATATGGATGCAAACTTAGAAGAAGCCGCAACCATTCTCCAAGCCAATAGATGGCAAATCATTCGTAAAATTACAATTCCGATTGTTATGCCTGCTATTCTTTCTACATTCTTATTGGTCTTTGCTTCCTCGATGTCTGCTTACGCTGTCCCGCAATATTTAGGTGGTGGCCAGTTTAAAGTTTTAACTACCTATATGAAGCAGTTCATTAATTCGAATTATTATGGACAGGGCTACATTTTAGGCATCGTCATGATTATTATTGGCGTGAGTATTCTTCTTTTGAATCAGTGGTTTACAGGAAAAAGAAAAAACTTTACCACGGTTACAGGGAAATCAGGTCAAATCTCCTATATCAATCTAAAATGGGCAAACATCCCAATTTGCGTGGTTCTTATTTTGTTGGCTTTGTTCTGTTCTGTTTTGCCTTTGATAACATTCGCTTTGGAATCACTTTGTTTGAAATCGGGCGACTATAGCACATTTACTTTGGAATTCTGGATTTCTAAAACAACCACTAGCGCAGGCAATGGCATTAACGGAATTATCTTTGAACCGCAAGTATGGAAAGCTTTTGGGAATTCCCTTTTACTCTCCTTCCTTTGCGCCATCATAGCAGGCTCTCTTGGTGTCTTAGTTGGATATGCGGTCGCGAAAAAACGCGGAACTTTCTTATCCAAACTCTTAGATAATTTGGCTTTCTTGCCTTACTTAATGCCTTCTATGGCTCTTGGTGTTGCTTTCTTGGCTATTGGATCAAGATGGGGTATTGGCAAGAGCTTCATCTTACTGGTGATTGTCGGCACGATTAAATATTTGCCATTCGCTTCTAGAAGTGGCATTTCGGCAATGATGCAATTATCGGGAGAAATCGAAGAATCCGCCTTGATTCAAAACGCTCCATGGTGGAAACGAATGCTCTTCGTTATCTTCCCAATTCAAAAATCCACATTCATTTCAGGATATATTCTTCCATTTACTTCCTGTATGCGTGAACTTTCTCTCTTTGTCTTATTGGCAGCTGGCGAAACAACCTTATTAACCACGCTCTTGGATTCTTGGATGCAATATTGGCCACAATCTGCCAATGCTCTTAACTTACTTATCATTTTGACTGTTTTGCTTATCAATTTCATCGTCAACAAACTCACAGGCGCTTCAATTGATAAAGGCGTAGGAGGAAACTAAAATGCCAAAAATCGTATTAGAAAACGTTACCAAAAGATGGAAAGACTTCTATGGAGCTGACCATCTGAATATGGAAATTGCCGATAAGGCGTTTATTACCTTGCTTGGCCCTTCCGGATGTGGAAAAACCACAACTCTTCGTATGATCGCAGGATTAGAAACACCAACCAGCGGAAGAATCACTATTGGCGATCAAGTCGTGTTCGATTCTGAATTAGGAATTAATGTCCCTCCAAACAAAAGACATGTAGGCTTCCTTTTCCAAAATTACGCGCTTTGGCCACATATGACGGTTTATAAGAACATCATGTTCGGTTTAGGGAATGTCAATGAAGTAATGCCACTTCACGCAAGCGAATATGAAAGATTGAAGAGGATGGTGGAACTTTCTAAAGAAACGGAGAAAATCATCCGTTGCCACCAAGACTCTATTGACCGTGATGGAAAGGCGGACGCTAAAAAAGAAGAACTCTTCCTCATCGATACGTTTACCATTTCTTCTTTCTCCGCTAAAGAACTTATGGCTTTGAAACTTTGGAGCCTTTCTCCAGAGGAAGCGAAGGCAAAAGCCTTAGAGACGTCTACTTCCTATCTAGCAAAGATGGAGATGGAGAAAAACAATCTTTTAAAGAAAGGTTTCACGATTAATGAGGAAACCATGAATCTTGAGAAAGATGGAGTGGAGGTATCTAAGAAAAGACGTCTAAACAAAGAAGAAATGGATTTAAAACTCCGTCATGTAGCCCGCGTTGTTAAAATTGGCGAATTTATGGATCGTTATCCAGCGGAACTCTCTGGTGGTCAACAACAGCGTGTTGCTATTGCTCGTACCCTTGCTCCAGGACCAAAAGTCCTATTCATGGATGAGCCTCTTTCCAACTTAGACGCAAAACTCCGTCTCGAGATGCGTGCCGAATTAAAACGACTTCATATGGAAACTGGCGCGACCTTTGTTTATGTCACCCATGATCAATTAGAGGCTATGACCCTTGCTACCAAGATTTGCTTAATCAATAACGGTGTCATCCAACAATACGATCCACCTCTTGTTGTTTATACTCAACCTCACAACCAATTCGTTGCGGACTTTGTTGGCAATCCAGCCGTCAACTTTGTTCCAGTTGAAGTGAAACAAAAAGAAGATGGCATTGAAGTGAAAGGCTTAAACGACCATATGGATGCTCTCTTTTTGCCAAATGACGCTAAATTCACTCTCAAAGAATCTGAAGAGATTGCGGAGAAATTAGAAAAAAATAGACAGGAAGAGAAAGAAGAAATCTCTAAAGAAAAAGGTTATGTTGAGAAACGTAACTCTGATAGAGACTTCGTCCCTCATATTCCTACAGCAAGTGGCGATGAACCAAAAGTCAAATCTCGTTATTATCTTGGCATTCGCCCTGAAGCCATTCATGTTCATCATGGAGATGGCTTAAAAGCGGAAGTCTATGCCGCTCTTCCTTCTGGCATGGAAACAACCATTCGTCTAAAAGTAGATGATTATCTTCTTACCTCCGTAAAATTTGGAAGTTCAGATTACCCGCTTGGTTCAGAAGTGGCCATTGCTTTCGAAACAGATGGTATACTCTTATTTGATTCCAAAGATGGAAGATTGGTTGCCACAGGTAAAATAGCATGAGAGAAACCTTCTTAGATAAAGGCTTCAAACCCATCATAGATTCTTTTGAGTCTTTTCAAAGAAGAGCGAAGGAGCCGATTACTCTGACAATAAAAAGAGGGGAAGAAGTCATCTTCCCCTTTTCTATGAGAATAAGCTCGAACTTTGAGAAGTCTTATTTTTATACGAAAAGACTCCTTTTGACTTTGCTTTGGATGGTCGGAGGAGAGGAAATACTCTATACTGGGTCCCCTCTTTTTTATCATTATCTAGAAAAACGCTTGGAAACGGATAAAGAAATTCTTTCTTCTTTGCATGAGATGGAAAAAATCTTTAACCGAACATTTTCCTTTAAAAGAGTAGAAGAAGTCCCTCAGAGAAAAGATAAAGTAAATCCTTTTTCCGGTTCTTTTAAAGGATGCCGTATAGGACTAGATCTTGGTGGAAGCGACCGTAAAGTAACGGTCGTTAAAGACAACGAAGTTCTTTATAGTGAAGAAACCCTTTGGTCACCTAAAGAACAAAATGATCCCCAATATCATTATCTAGGAATGCTAGATTCTTTAGAACGGGCGAAAAAATATCTTCCTCATGTTGATGGGATTGGCATTTCTACGGCGGGAATCGTTGCGAACAATGAACTTCTTTTCGCAGCACTTTATGCAAAAGTAGCCGAAGAGAAAAAACAAAAAGAAGCGAGACCTGTATTTAAAAACATCATGAAAGAACATTTTCCGAACGTTCCCTTTCAAGTAGAAAACGATGGGGATGTATCTGCCATTGGCGCAAGTGCTCTCTATCATAAAAATAAAGTATTGGGCTTAGCGTTAGGCACCTCCTTTGCGGCAGGATACGTTAAAGATTCTTCCTTGAATGGTTGGATTAGCGAATTATCCAAAGTTCCTATCAACGTCTCTAAAAAAGCAAGGAAACATTACATTCTTGGAATTGAGGGATCTGCGTCCGAATATCTTTCCCAAAAAGGAATCGTCTATCTTTTAGAAAGCAATGGTCTTTCTTTACAAGGAGATCTTCCTCATAAGCTTCTTCAGATTCAAAAACTTGCAGAAGAAGGGAATCCCCTCGTCTTAAAAGGCTATCACGACATGGGTATTTACCTAGGAAGTAGCATTCGTTATTTTTCTCTTTTCTACGATGTTGAATCTGTATTCCTTTTAGGGAGAGTCATGAGTGGAAAAGGGGGAGAAACCTTATTACAAACAGCTTCGGATTATTTAAAGAAAAAGAAGATGCAAATAGACCTCTTTAGCGCGGATGAAAATTTCAAACGCTTAGGACAATCTTATATTGCCGCTTCTTTACCCGATATCGGTAAATAACTCTTCCTTTTTTAAAAGATTTCGTTATATTAAGAAATGTTAGGTAAACGAAATGGGCAAAGTAAAAACTTTGAAAGACGATATTCTTGAAAGAGAACTAGAACTCTATCGCAAATATTATGAAGTGGACGAAGAAAATAAAATCGTTCATATTGTTTTACACTACGAAACGGCAGATGAACTTTTAGAAAAAGATGTCTCTACTTTTGAAAAGCCTCAAGTCAAACATGAAATACTTGAGAGAATGAGCGATTTGGTTCGCAATATCCCAGAAACCTATCGTTGTGACATTTCTTTGGAGATTAAAGATTACCAAGGATATAGCAGCGAAAAACTAATGGAAGCGATGAAAGATTCCATTGAATTTGCCCGCTACAAGTCAGATAAGGAAATCAAACGCAACTGGGTTGTCGCCTCTCTTTTTGTTTTGATTGGTTTAATAATTCTTTTGATCGCAGCCTTTCTTAGCACCGACTCCATTGATTGGGTGGATTCAACAAATGGTGCCATCGTCAAAGAAATTCTTGATATTGCTGCTTGGGTTTTTATTTGGGAAGCGGTCACGATTCTTTTTATCTCTCCAAATCCGGAAAGAGTGGTGGAATCCTCTCTCCGTCTCCGTCTTCGCTCTCTTATATTTTCAAAACCAAACGAAACGGGGTTGGTTTCGGAAGAAAGCTCATATCTTTTGGATTTTAATCCTTGGAAAAAAGGACAAAGAAAAAGAACAGGACGTTATTTATTGCTGATTTCTGGCTTTCTAATGATTGCGACAGGCATTGCCAATATGTTCTTTCTTTTTACATCCTTAGCTCCGACAATTCATGCTCTTCTTAACGGGAACACCATTGAGAACAGCACTCTCACTCGTGAAGGTCTAATGGCTCTTCTTATTTCTCTTTTCATTTGTTCCATCATTCTTTTGGGTGTCAGAATTCTTGGAGGAGCTGCAGGAGTGAGCCGTTTTATTGGCAGAGGAAAACTTCAAAAATTCGTTGCTCCATATTCCATCATTATGCTTATTTACCATATGGTTGTTTTCGTTGGACTAGCTTTAGGAGGAGCCTCTTCAGCTATAGGGTCTTGGCTTTCTTCCGGATTAGGTCTCATTATGAATTTGACTTATATTACGGGTTATTTCTTAGATCGCTTTGAATAATTCTCATTTTATTTGCTACAATTCATGAGTTTGAAGGAAGAAAAAATGGCAAGTAACGAAAAATTAGGCACAGAAAAGATAGGGAAATTGCTCTTTCGTTTTTCCTTACCTTGCGTCATCTCTTTGCTGATTTCTTCTCTTTATAATCTTGTTGATCAAATCTTTGTCGGAAATTCTTCCTTGGGCTATTTAGGAAATGCTGCGACAGGGGTTGTCTATCCAATTATCGTCGTCACTCAAGCTTTTGCTTGGGGCTTTGGAGATGGATGTGCGGCTTTTTTAGCAATCTGCCAAGGAAAGAAAGAAACTGAGAAGGCTTCAAAAGCAATGGGGACAGGTATCAGTTTAACCTTGATTTCCTCTCTTTTTATTATTCTATTTGCCTTGCTCTTTTCCGATCCTATTTTGACATTCTGCGGGGCAAGCGAAGTTACTTTGCCTATGGCTCGTTCCTATTTATGGATTCTGGCTTTCTTCTTCCCTTTCAATATGTTACAGAACATGCTCAACAGCATCATTCGAAGCGATGGCTCACCAAGCTTTGCGATGATTACAACAGGTGTTGGAGCAATTTTAAACATCATTCTTGATCCTATCTTCATTTATTTATGCGATTGGGGTATCGAAGGAGCAGCATGGGCTACGGTAATTGGCCAAGTTGTTTCCTTTATACTTTCTATTCTTTATTTCCTAAAACCAAAGACTTTCCATTTTACTTGGAAGGATTTTCTCCCTGATTTTAAAAACTTCAAAGAACCTCTCTTGCTCGGTATATCTTCTTTTATAACTCAATTATCTATTGTGGTGATTAACCTTGTTGGGAACACGGTTATTGTGAAATATGGCAAACTTTCCATCTATGGGCAAGATATTCCTATTTCTACAACCTCAGTT
The DNA here is from genome assembly GCA_900540385.1 of uncultured Mollicutes bacterium. Classification (GTDB taxonomy): domain Bacteria; phylum Bacillota_I; class Bacilli_A; order RFN20; family CAG-826; genus UBA4951. The sequence goes on along the minus strand of UQFY01000027.1, from coordinate 1,418 downwards.
GAAACGAAAGTCTTCTCTCTTGTTTTAAATGTCGTTGTAGGGATTGCCTTAGGAAGTCAGCCCATTGTTGGCTACAACATGGGTGCAGGCAAAATAAAGCGCATCCGTAAGACGTATTGGCTTATTTTGATTTGGACTTTAGCCATTGGTGCTCTCTCAACCTTGCTATTTGAACTTTATCCCGAAGGAATTTTGATGCTCTTTGGCGGAAAAGAATCAGAACTTTATATCGAATATGGGAAAATGGTGTTCCGTTTATTCTTGGCTACAACAATCCTAACTTGTTTCATTAAGATGTCCTCTATTTTCTTCCAAGCATGCGGAGAACCTATCAAGGCGACCATCTCCTCTTTAATGAGAGACATCCTTTTCTTTGTGCCTGCCGTAATCATTCTCCCAATGATTGCGGAAAAGCATCAAGCTGGAACGGGAGTGATTGCTTTGCTATATGCGCCAATGATTGCAGATGTCTTAGCCTTCTTTATCGCTCTAGGCATTACGATAAAACTATTTAAGCAGCTTAAAAAATACGATAAAGACCTTCCTAACGCCTGAAGAAATACGTTTTAAGCTTTCTTGCATTTAATCTTCGGCAGGCAAAAAACCTATTGAATAGGAATCATCAACCAAATAAACCGAAAATGCTTTCTTACTGCCCTTATGAGTAACTTCGTATTCACGTAAGCTCGCAAGATAATAAAGAGCGTACTTCCCTCTCAAGGTGGACGTGTCATAATTGAAAACGAAAGAGACAAGGGGAAGCTTTTTTGTCTTTTCAAAGGAATATAAATTCGTTCCCATTACTGAATATTTCTCATCTACTGTTCCTTCAGACTTAGCATATTCTTTTTTGAAAGAAACGATTTCTTCTTTTGTAAAAAGGCAATCCTCTTTGAAAAACATCAATGGAAGTTGCTCATATTCCCAAGAGGGATAAAAAGCAACATTTCTTACCGTGCCATCAAAATTAAATATTGTGCTTATTTGCCCAATCTTTTGACATTCTAAAGTGGCAATAGGCTTGATTTCATACTCATCTAACTTTGAAATGTCTCTTGTTTTAGAGTTGTGACATGAAAGGAGAGACCATATCAAAATAAAACCAAGAAGATATTTTTTTAGAAACGTGTTCATAATGTTTTAATGTGCAAAAGTTCCGTTTTCAAATTGTATTTTAACTCGAAGATAAGTTTAAAGCAAAAAAACATCCTTTCGGATGTCATTGTGCGTATTTGGTGACCCAGCCGGGAATCGAACCCGGGATTCAACCTTGAGAGGGTTGCGTCTTAAACCGCTTGACCACAGGGCCGCAGGCACTATTAAAGCATGATTTTTTCTTTCTTTCAAGAAGTATGGAAAAAACTAGTCATTACGCATCAATTTTAATCGATTTCCGTGCCTCAGTGTACGGAAGTTTT
>UQFY01000026.1 GCA_900540385.1 uncultured Mollicutes bacterium | reverse complement strand
AAAAACTCGGATTGCAATTCCGAGTTTCATGCGAAATTCATTTCGCTTTTGTTCTACCAAAACACAAAAAGACTTGAGACATGTATGCGTTTTGGATGTTTATGAACACTTTTCTCATCCCAAGAAGAATCTAGGGATATCTATTTATAATAGATAAAACCCTTGATTTTCTTTTACTTTCACCCAAAAAGACGTATGATAAAAGAAGGGGTATAACGATGAAAACAGCTAAAGAAACAAAAGAAATTAAAACAGCAAAGAAAAAGAAAACAGCTACAAAAGCTAAAAAAGAAGACGACGAACTTTTTGACCCATTAGAGGAAAAAGACCCTGAAGAAGTCGCTGGCATGGAAGCAATCAAGAAAGAATTCTTGAAACGTGCTAAAGAAAATGGTTCCATCAACCAACAAGAAATCTACGATTATATTGACAAGAATCGTCTTGAACTTGAGGACAACGACGTCCAAGAATTGATGGAATATTTTGCCAAAGAAAATATCAAGATTGTCAATGGCGATGAAGCCTCTGAAGCGAGTGAGCCTACCGATGAAGAGCTCATGAGCGAGCCATCTGATGAAGATATGGGTGATGTTGATGGTGCTGATCTTGATGATGACTTCCTTAATGTTCAATCTGGCGATGTAAAAGTTAACGACTCCGTTAAGATGTATTTAAAAGACATCGGACAATATCAATTATTAACGGTGGAAGAAGAACAAAAATTTGCAAAAGCCGTAGTTGATGGCGAAGAAGCAAAGAAGAAACTCCCAGAAGCGCAAGCTAAAGGCGATCAGAAAGAAATTGATCATTTAAATGAGCTTATCGAAGCAGGAAAAGAAGGAAGAGACGCCTTAGTTAATCGTAACCTTCGTCTTGTTATCGCTATCGCTAAGAAATACCTCGGACGTGGTATGCCTTTCCTTGATTTGATTCAAGAAGGTAACCAAGGCTTATTAAAGGCCGTTGAGAAATTCGACTACACCAAAGGCTTTAAATTCTCTACCTATGCTACATGGTGGATTCGTCAAGCCATTACGAGAGCCATTGCCGACCAAGCTAGAACCATCCGTATTCCAGTTCATATGGTGGAAACCATTAACAAGATGACCCGTGTTCAAAGAGCTCTTGTTCAGGAATTAGGAAGAGATCCAACACCGGAAGAAATTTCCGAAAAGATGAATGGTGAATTAACTCCAGCTCAAATCCGTGATGTTCAACGTATCGCTTTGGAACCAGTATCTTTAGATACTCCAATCGGTGAAGAAGATGATTCCAAACTTGGTGATTTCGTTCGTGATGATTCCGAACTTTCTCCAGGTGAATATGCTTCAAAGTCTCTTTTGAAAGAAAGACTCTATCAAGCTATGAGTGAATGCCTTACTGCTCGCGAAGAGAAGGTCTTACGTTTACGTTATGGCCTTGATGATGGACGTCTTAGAACTCTTGAAGAAGTTGGTAAGGAATTTGATGTTACCCGTGAACGTATTCGTCAAATTGAAGCGAAAGCAATTCGCAAGCTTCGTCATCCAACTAGAAGCAAGATGCTAGGGGATTACCGTGATACTGCAATTACCACAGGTCCTAGTAGCACTCACCATCACGAAGACTAATTCTTTAAAACGATAGGGCTCATCTCTATCGTTTTTTATCGATGTAATTTTATTTGCAAGGAGGTTTCATTTGCCATGAGCAAAAAATTCTACATTACTACGCCTATTTATTACCCATCCGCTTCTCCACACCTTGGACACGCCTATTGCACAACCATGGCAGATATTATCGCGAGAGGAAAAAGATTAAGGGGTTTTGATACTTATTTCTTGACTGGCCTTGACGAACATGGCGAGAAGATTCAAGAAAACGCGGAAGCAGCAGGCGTCACCCCACAAGAATTTGTGGATAATGTTGCTAAGAAATTTACTTCTCTTTGGAAAACGATGTGTATTTCTAATGATGATTTCATTCGTACCACCCAACCTCGTCACTATGAGACTGTTGAAAAAATCTTCAGCAAATTCTTAGAGAACGACGATGTTTATCTATCTTCTTACAAGGGATGGTATTGCGTTCATGAAGAAACTTTCTGGACGGATACTCAAGTGGAAGGGGAAGATCATCTTTGCCCTGATTGCCACCGTCCATGCGAACAAAAGGAAGAACCAGCTTATTTCTTCCGTTGCTCTAAGTACGTTGATGATGTTACGCATATCTTTGATACAGAGCCAAAATTCATTACTCCTGTTGGAAGAAAAACGGAAATGGTGAATAACTTCATCAAACCTGGTTTGAATGATTTATGCGTTACCCGCACTTCCTTTGATTGGGGAATTCCTGTTAAGGAAGCGCCAGGACATGTTATCTATGTTTGGCTAGACGCCTTAACAAACTACATTACTGCTTTAGGATATTTACAAGAAGACGATTCTAAATTCCAAAACTATTGGATGGACCCAAATACAGAAATCGTTCATTTAATTGGCGCGGATATTACTCGTTTCCATACGATTTATTGGCCAATGTTCTTAAAGGCTTTGAACTTGCGTCAGCCATCCCGCATCTTCGTCCATGGCTTAATGATGATGAAAGATGGGAAAATGTCCAAATCGAAAGGGAATGCTATTCCAGTTCCTCCACTCGTTGAACGTTTTGGTGTGGATGCCGTTCGTTATTACCTCGCAAGAGAAATTGTCTTTGGACAAGATGGTCAATTCACCCCAGAGCAATTCGTAGAACGTTTGAATATCGATTTGGCTAATAACTTCGGGAACCTTTTGAATAGAACGGTTTCGATGATTATTAAGTATTTCGATGGCGTAATTCCTGAATACAAAGGAGAACTCAACTCCCTGGACGAAGCTTTAAAAGAAATGGCGGAAAAGACCGTTAAGTCATATGAGATCCTAAATGATGATTTAAAGGTTACGGAAGCGTATGCAGCCGTTATGGATTTGGTTTCTGCCGCTAATAAATACATCGAAGAAAGTGCGCCATGGGTTTTAGCAAAAGATCCTGCAAAGAAAGAGGAGCTTGCTTCTTGTATGTCTCATTTAGCAAACGCCATCTTCTTAGCTGGAAGCTTGCTTTCCCCAATTCTTGTTACTAAGAGTGAAAAACTATTTGACCAACTCGGTGTCCCTGCATCCATGAGAAATTACGAAACAGCAACTCATTTTGGAAGCTTAGGTGGACAAGTAGTGAATAAGGGTGAGCAACTCTTCCCACGCTTAGATGAAGCGAAAGAAGTGGAATTCATTCAAAACTTGATGAAGGCACCTAAAGAAAAAGCGGCCGCATAATTAAGGAAAACACATACATGGGTGCCCTATGTGGCACCCTTTCTAGTTTTATTAATAGCAACATGAAAGGAGAAAACGATGATTCTATCTGTCGGTGAAATATTGTTGGATATCTACGCTAAAGAAAATCTTTCTTCCTTAGATATGAATGCTAAGATTGGCGGCGCTCCTTTTAATGTTGCAGCGAATATCGCTAGTAATGGTGGAAAAGCGTCTTTTTATGGAGCGATTGGCAAAGACGGATTTGGTTCCTTTTTAAGAAAAGAGGCCGAAGCGTATCCTTTTAAGACTTTATTGCTTGACGAAACAGAGTATCCGACAACCTTAGCGTTAGTCTCCTTAAGAAATGGTGAGAGAAGTTTTTCTTTCCTTCGTGGAGCGGATTTTCATCTCTCTAGCGAGAGATTGAACGATTTCTCTTTGAATAAGGGGGATATTATCCATCTCGGTTCTTTAATGTTGAATGAAGAAGAAGGCGGAATGTTCTTTTTGAAAACGAGTTCTTTTGCTAGAAAGAAGGGCGTTTATCTTTCCTTAGATATAAACATACGTCCCACTTTAATTGAAAATCAAAAAGAAGCGAGATATGTATTTGAAGAGGTCTGCTCTTGCGTTGATTTTCTTAAGGCAAGTGAAGAAGACCTTGAATTCTTAGGGATGAGTCCTAAGGAACTTAAGAACCGTTATATGAAGGAAAAGAGTATTCTTTTTGTTTCTCGCTCCTCTAACGGAAGTGATGTCTATATCGCTAACGAACATTATTCTGTTCCATCAAAGAAGATAGACGTCCTTGATTCTACCGGAGCAGGGGATGCCTTCTTTGCTAGAATCTTGTTGGAATTAGATCATTGTTTCGATCCATATTCTCTTTCAATTGAAAATTGGAAAGAAATCTTAATGAAAGCCAATGAAGATGGGGCTAATGCCTGTCTCCATAAAGGGGCTTTAAAATAAAGAAAGACGATTATTTATGAAAAAGGAAGACGAACTCCTTCAAAACACTTTCGAAGGAACATGCAACAAATTAACGTATTTAGGTTTAGGAGAAACCAAATATAAGGACGAAGTCATCTATGTCCCTGACTTTTATCCTGGAGAGGAAGGAAAGATCCTTGTTTCTTATAAAAGGAATGGCCAATATTTTGGAAAGCTAGTTTCTCTTAGCAAGCCTTCTAAAGATCGTATTCCATCCGAATGCTCATATTTTAAACAATGTGGCGGATGTCTTTTCCAAGATTATTCTTACGAAAAAGAAAAAGAGCATAAACGTCTTTTAATCCAAAACCAACTCCATAAAATCACTGGCGTTGATGCTGACGTGAATCCTACAATCGGGATGAAAGAACCAACCCATTATCGAAATAAGATTCAACTTCATTTCGGGAAAGATAAAAACGGTTCCACTGTACTTGGATTCTATAAAGAAGGGACCCATGTAGTATTTCCCGTTAAAAAATGCTTAATTGAAGATGGCAGAGCTGCCGATATTTCTAGCCAGATATTGGCTCTTGTTCGTGATTTAGAAATTCCTCCCTATGAGGAAGAAACAGACACAGGAGAATTGAAACATCTTTTGATCCGCACCTCATATCACAAGAAACAAGTCTTATGTGTGTTAGTTACAAAAGATTTGAATTTTACGAATAGAGACAAATTAATCATGATGGTTCAAAGATGCTGCCCTCAAATAACCACTTTGATTCAATCCGTAAACGGAAAGAAAACCAATGTTATCTTAGGGAACAAAGAAGTGGTTCTCTATGGTCCTGGCTATATTGAAGATGAACTATGCGGTCTTTCTTTTAAAATATCTGCACGTTCTTTCTATCAAGTGAATCCTGAAATGACAGAAATACTCTATAAGAAAGCCATGGAACTTGCTGACTTAAAGAAAGAAGACGTGGTTTTAGACGCCTATTCAGGAATTGGAACGATTGGACTTATCGCCTCAAAATACGCTCAAAAAACAATCTCTGTTGAACTCGTTCCTGAAGCAGTTAAAGATTCTATTGAGAACGCAAAAAGAAACGGAATAAGAAACTTTGAGGCTCACGAAGATGATGCGACCTCTTTCATTCAAAAATATGCAAAATTAGGAATGAAAGTGGATGTTCTTTTCATGGATCCACCAAGAAAAGGATCTACACCAGAGTTCCTTGAAGCGATCAAAGAGCTGAAACCTCGTAAAGTGCTTTATATAGCTTGCGGTCCATCTTCTTTAGCAAGAGACTTGAAAGAGTTATTAAGCGATTACTCTATAGATGCCATCCAGCCAGTTGATATGTTCCCAAGAACGGCACATGTTGAGACTATAGTTGCACTGACGAGGAAAAACGGCTAAAAAGGCCTAAAATTTGAAATTCGATAAAATAGGCTGGAGACCACAGGTTTTGTCGTCTAATCCTCCCATGGCCTCCACATTGACAACCTATCGTAAGTTGGAATTGATTATAAAAATAAGGGAGATGCATGGCCGGCAAACCATACGTCTCTCTTTTTCAAAGGTTTGAAATCAGCTGGTTATTTATTGGATTTTTTATAGAGTTTAAAATTTATTTTTCTAAATTATAGTGCATCAATACTTTAATTATATAATTGTAGTACTTGCTATTTTATAAGGGGAAGAATATGGCCAAAAACAATGTTCTCATCAGCAAAATTTTGGAATGTGATCCAGCTAAATTCCAAAAAGTATGCGATTCATATTTTAGAGAAAATGGGTATCAAAACATTATTAGCTATGGATTAACGATAGATGGAATAAAGACGAAAAAAGGTACCCCTGATTCACATTGTGTTGATAAGGATGGGGCTTTTACTTTTTTTGAGTACACGACTGAGCAAGGAGATATTGGTGGCAAATTGAATAAAGACATTGATAAATGCATAAGTCATATAAAGGACTCGAAAAGCGGCATCATATGCAAGACGATAATATTCGTTGCTTCTTCAAACGATCTTGATCCTGTTGATCTAAATGAGGCTCAAAAGAAATGCGAGGCTAATTCCATTCGTCTTGAAGTGATATGTTTGAACCAGCTTTGTACGATGCTGATTAAAAAAGGTAGAAGAATTATCGAAGATGAGTTTGGCTTAGTCATTAATGCATCGCCGGTTTGTTCAATTGAAGAATTTGTAGAAAGAAATTCGAAAATTTACGGGAACGATTTTAAAAAATCATTTTATGGTAGAGAAACGGATATAAAAAACCTTTCCGAAAAGATTCAATTTAATGATGCCGTAGTGGTTTGCGGGGATTCCGGTGTCGGGAAGACGAGATTGGTCATTGAATATTTAAAAAAACAAATAAATAAGGTGTTAATTGTCCAAAATCGTTCTGGAGATATATCACATGATTTGCTGCTGGAAATTGACGAAACTGAAAATCCAATTGTTTTCTTTGATGATGCCAACGGAATTCCGCAATTGAAGCAAGCTATTGAAGACTTGGTTGGACTGAATCGTAAAATCAAGATGATCTTTTCTGTCCGCAACTATGCGAAGCCCATTGTTTTAGGAATCGTTTCCCAGTTTAAAAAAATGAACTATGATGAGTTTTGCGTTAGTAAATTAGAAAACAAATCTATTAAAAATATAATTGAAAGCAACTATGGAATAATTAATTCAAAGTATCAAGAAAGGATCATTACTATAGCCAACGGCAATTCTCGTTTGGCAGTCATTGCGAGTGAAAAAATATTAAAGAACAGCAACTCTATATCTTTGTGGAATGATTCTGCATCTTTGCTAAATGATTATTATTCGGAAATTATAAAAACCAACTCCCAATTAGATTATGAAAATAATAAAAAGATTCTTTGCATTTTGGCTATATTAGAGAAGATTGATTTACAAAACGAGAAGGAGATGAAATTAATTTGCTCCTTTATTGGTGTTTCGCATGATGATTTTATTGATAAAGTATTTAGCTTATTTAGATTTGAAATTTTGGATATTTATTTGAACAGAGTTGTTCGCGTTTCCGACCAATGCCTTAAAGATTATTTCATTTATGATGGTTTTATAAAATCGAAGTTTTTCTCTCTCAAAGAATTTGTTAAGTCGTTTTTTGATTCATATCGAAAGAGGGTTATTAATTCGATTAACATGTTGGTTAGTGTATATACATCCGAACCCGGAAACGAATATTTAAAGAACGAAATAATCTCTTTGTGGGACGAGTTGGAAAGGGATGGCAAAATTACTGATGAGTTTATTGCTTCGTTTTCCTTGGTTGATCCTAATAGAGGAATTCAATGGGTTGAAAAGCGCATTTTTGCAAATCAGATAAAATCAAGTTGGAAAAATGATATTGATAATCAGATTCTTTATTCTAAAAATCTTTATTTGGAAATACTCGAACACGTTTTTTGCGCTAATTTTGATTTTAATTCGATGGCTCTTATACTTGAATCTTTGCATTATGATAGTTTGCGAAAGTTAGCGATTGATTCAATTAAGAGAATTGCTTCGATTCAAATTGATGATTTCGATTATAAATTTTCTAGGCAGCATAAATTGATTGAAGATATATTAATGGCAAAGGATGAAGATTATTTTTGTGATGTTGCCTGTTTGGTGGCGAAAGAACTACTAAAATTTAGTTTTTCCACTTGGCGCAACGGGAAAGCAAATAATGTTGAATATTGTTCTTTTTCAATCAATGACGAAATTCCTTATTGCTTTGATTTGAGAAATGATGTTTGGAAGCTATTGCTGAACACGGATGCCACGCATTCTTTTGATGTTATATACCATTGTTTGGATTGCTGCTCTAAAAGTGTGAACAAGCTCATTCTTAATGATTTTCGGAATGCTGAACTGATAATGGAAAAATTCAATTATGATAGGGGTGAAGAAATCCTCATATACGCTAAGCTGCTTAGGAATTCATGCGATAACTTAATTGAATGGGATTATATAAAAGGCAAATATGAAGATGAGATGGATGATATTGAACTCCTTTTTGATTTAAGGGATAACGAGTTGACGCAAACGGGACAAAAATCGGATTGGGAGATAGCGATACAGCAAGTTGCGGAAAAGGACGGTTTTGAAAAAGGAATTGGGAGATTGAAAGACGCACGCTCGATGTATTTGATATCGAAAGATTACAAATTATCTTCGTTTGTAATTTACTATTTGAGTTATTGCAACGACAAAATTACGGAATGGGCACTCAGCAATCTGCAAGATTTAGTTAGCAGTTTTGGCGCGTCTATTATCTATTCTATTGTAAAAAGAATTGGAGATATTCACTCTTTAAATGAAAAATTAAAACTTGTCGAATCAGATGAGTTGAGAGATGAAGCAATAGCGTGCTTTATAAAATATTGTCATAGAAAAGATGAAAAAATAAAACGAACGTTCCATGAATTGATATCCAAGGATTTCCAAAGAGTCGATTATGTTCCTATAATCGTCCGAAAATTGGATAAGGCATTTGAATTATGTGATTCCAATGATGAGTTCTGCTCAATCGTATCATTAATAAATTCACATTGGGATAATAGTAAAAAACTATGTGAAGGCTACTATGACCAGCTATTTAACAAATATCTCTTTTCAATCGAGCGATTGATAATGGTATTTGGGAAAAACGCACCGGTTTTGGAAAAGGCATTTTTGAATTATTTGCCATCTAAAGAATTCACTTCGGATGTCTCGACTTATTTCTTCAAACTATGCGAATTGGATCCTTCGTTTTTTTACTCGTCCCTTGAATATGTCTTATCAATCGACACTGATTTCAAATCCCTGAGTGAATTGTGGAAACAACAAAATAAAAAAATCTATGCAACAGCAATATTCAATTACTTAATGGGCAAAGTTGAAAATGATTGCCGTGTTTCGTTTTTCTTTGCGAATTATTTCGGTTTGGGCATTCACTCGGAACGTTTTTATGACGAATCCGTGTTGGAATGGGTCAAAGAAACTTTAGGGAACGAGGTTGATCCCGTTAAATGCAAGTACCTAATGAAAGTTATCTCCGAAACTAATTCAAATTATGTTTTGGATTTTTTGGCATTTTTGATTAATAAAGGCATTTCTAATGAGTTGTTTGAATCGCTTAGAATAGAGCCACAAGTCGTTTCCTACAGTGGCAGTCAGGTTCCACAAATCGAGAAAAAGATTAGATTTTACAATGATCTTATTAACTTGATAGATAATAAAATGAAGCAAAGAACAATAGTTGCGACAATAAACGAAAGAATCTCATCTCTTGAAAAATATATTATTGAAACAAAAATCAGGGAAAACATCGATGAAGATTAATGTTTTAAATATCTGAAATTAAACGTAAAGATTTCAATTTGCTTTTTTGATATGAATCCTCACACGACTAACGTCGATTGAAGCTTCCAGTAGACCTCTTGAAAAATGCTTCCAGTTGATATGTTCCTTCTATGCGGTTCATCGTATGTATGGTCATGTTCCTCGCGTCTAATCTATGCATGTTGAGTGCATCACGTTGCTCTGTCGAAAATAGCCAAAAAAATTGTTTAATCAACGAGTGGAATCCCGATGTAGTGGTAGGACAAACTTATGATGGAAATCGGATTTTCGGAAAAATTGATAGATAATATAAGACACTCGTTATTCCTTAAAAAATAGGCTTGTTGTTCGGAGTATTCACTTGTTTTAAAATGCCAATTATGGCATAATAAAATTAAATAATGACATAAATAGGAGGTGCTGATTTATGTTTGAGTTTTCAGAATCCGAGGAGAATGAATTCAAATCTTCTTTCAACAACGATACGATCACAAGAGAGATTGTCGCATTCCTCAATGCACACGGAGGAAGAATCTTTATCGGTGTGAATAATGACAAGACGATATGTGGTGTCCGTTCCGTTGATGAGACGCAGAGAAAGATAAGCGACATCATCACCAACCAGATTGAGCCGCTCCCGACGAATCTGGTTAAGACGGCAATTCTGATTAGGGAAGGCAAGGAAATCGTGGAGATAACCGTCATGCGAGGCTTCCATTCCCTTTACTGCATTAAGAAATATGGCTTCTCTCAAGCGGGGTGTTCGGTAAGAATCGGCTCTACCACGAAAGAGATGCCGGTGATGGAAATTGAGATGAGATATAAGAAGAGATTTGAATCCTCCAACGATTACATGACCAAAAGAAAAGCAGCCTATGGTGATATCACATTCACATCTTTGAAGATTGCTCTTTCAACGAAAGGCTTCCATATCAATGATGATTCTTTTGCCATAAACTACAATCTTCTCATGGAGAATGGCGAATACAATCAGTTGGCCGAGCTTCTCTCCGACAAAAACAACCTGCATATCATATTCGCCAAATTCAGGGGAAAGGACAAAACTTCCATGTCTGAGAGAAACGACTTCGGAAGGCAGTCAGTCATCAATTCCTATTTCGCTTTGAAAACGAGACTTCAGGCCGAGAATGTCTGCATGGTCGATACAACGGTAAGACCTAGGAAAGAGACTTATCTTTATGATATGGATGCCGTCGATGAGGCAATCATCAACGCCTTCGTACATAACGACTGGAACATCAGCGAGCCTCTTTTCTGCATGTTCGATGACAGGCTTGAAATACTTTCTTATGGCGGAATGCCGTATTCCCAGACGAAGGAACGGTTCCTTCAGGGAATCAGCGTTCCTAGAAACCTCGCTCTGATGAGAGTCTTCCAGGATTTGGAAATTACGGAGAAAACCGGCCATGGAACCGTGAAGATCATCTCCGCCTATGGCAAGGAAGCCTTCGACATCCAGGACGGATTCATTCAGGTCACCATCCCTTTCAACAAGAAGGTCATGAAGAATCGTGGCACATTAAATGGCACATTAAATGGCACATTAAAAAACGATAATCTTACGGCCAACGAGCTCACTTTACTCGGCATCCTTCTTTCTAACCCAAGCATATCGTTGTCTGACGCTGGCGACAGGATGGGGATATCCAGAAGGACCGCTTCGAGAATCGTCGCATCGCTTCAGGATAAAGGAATCGTCGAGAGGAAAGGATCAAAAAAGCAGGGAAGCTGGAAAATCGTCAAATAAACATTTTTGATAAATCCTTGTTGGCGTAAGAGCCGTTTTGCACTCAATGAATGCGATGTCACTCAATGGCACTCATCCTTCTTTCAATAAAGAGGAACTCAAAAAGCTCATAAAGAGCAACGAAAGAATCACGAGGGGAATCGCGGAGTACTTCGGCGTTTCGCCAAGAAGGACCCGGAGGTATATGAACCAGGTCAAGTCCGTCCGCTATATCGGAAGCGGAAAATCAGGTCGTTGGGAAATCATGTAATGCTATAACTTTTCTGTTTCATTAGTTTCCTCATACTAGGGATCTCGTATTCACCATCCAGTAGACATGTGAAAAATCACACGTCAGTGGACATGTCTATTCCGTAGCCTGCCTCGGTCCCGTAAACACGTATTTTACGTGGGAACGATGCATGTTGAGACGGTGGTGTTGCTACAACGCAAGATGAACCGAAATTAGAGAAAATCCTTGAATTTGAGTACTTTTATAAGCAAAACAATCATAATGGCTATGCGGCTTTTGCTTGCCGAGAGCCCAGCAAGCAATGGCCATCATGTCGAATTACACGAACTTATGGTCACTCCCATTTCCAGTGCCAATCGGTGTCAAAATAGTGCCATTTATGGCATGGGTGTTGTTGAGCCAAAAAACGGATAAAAGCAGCCAGAAATCAAAAAAATGAAGGATTTCTTACTTCGCGAAAAGATTGGAAATCCTTTTTTGTTGCAAAAACGTTTCAAATGGCAGTAAAGCGATAAAAATAAGGCCTTTGCTCGCATGGAGGAACAGATCTGGAAACCCGTAATCATCGTTTTTTCCGTGAAATTACGATTTCTGATTTTTTGCGTTTTCGGAATACAGCGCAACCACGCAACCAACCTGGAAAACCGTCTTCCGGCCCGAAATTTGGCAAAAACGGGTGAATAGTTTGATTCAAAAGGCCGAAAAAGATTGGTTAGTTCGAAAACTAAAAATGTGAAACGAAAACTAACATTTTCATCTTAAAAAGTTTCGCATTTTTGCATATAAATTACTACCCAAAAATTGTTGTTTACTGCCTAATATAAGTTATAATTTAAGCAGAAAAGAGAAAAGGTTAATGAGAAAATTCGACTATTCATTTTTGGAAAATCAAGTCCCTACCAAATTGTTAAATCTCACCGCTCTTATTTATGATATTAAAGGCAAGGAAAGTGTGCGATTGAATAGCAACCCAAAACTTTTTAATAAGTTAAAAGAGAAAGCTATTAGAGATTCAATCAAAGGCAGTAACGCTATTGAAAATATTCATACGACAGAAAAGCGTATCGATGAAATTGCTGCGGGTGACAATAAGGCTTTTAACCATCCAGAAAAGGAAATTATTGGTTATAGAAACGTTTTAATTAATATACATACTTTTTATGAGAAAATTATCTTTGATAAAACGACCATATTATCACTTCATAAACAATTGTTAGATCTTGCTGAAGGCGAGAACAAAGGTAGATTTAAAAAAGAACCTAACTTCATCAGCGAGACTAAAAACGGCAAAAAATATGTTGTTTTTGTTCCTGCTGCACCAAAAGACGTCGAAGAATCAATTGATCAAATGCTAATTGCTTTTAACGAAGCAAGCCATAATCCAAATATAAATCCGTTATTGTTAATTCCGTGTTTTATATTGGACTTTCTTTGCGTTCACCCATTCGATGATGGCAACGGAAGAATGTCTAGATTATTAACGTTACTTCTTTTATATAAACGCGGCTTTGATATTGGAAGATTTGTTTCAATTGAAAACATGATTAATGAGAATAAAGGTGAATACTATCGTACTCTTCAAGAATCATCTATTGATTGGCAAAATGGTAAAAACAATTACGAACCATTTATACTATATATGATTCAAATTCTTTACGAATGCTATACAAAATTAGACAAGAACGTCTTTTCTCAAATTGATAAGAAGTTGTCTAAATCAGAAAGAATAGAAGCGCTTTTGTTGAATGCTTTTATTCCTATTTCTAAAAGAACAATACGAGATCAATTACCAGATACAAGTGAACAATTAATTGAGATGGTTCTTTCTAAATTACTTAAAGAAGGCAAAATCATTAAAATCGGTTCTTATAAAGACGCAATGTATTATAGAAAATAGAGAAAAGCCGATGATGATATTTGGTAACAAGCATTAGCGACCGATATGGAATTTAAATAGTCTCAACTACGAACTGCCAATTATGCCTTTTATGCTCTTTAGATTGAACTATAAATTGAATTTTAGAATGAACTTTTATATTTAAAAATAGTGAAAAAATAGTGAAATAATAATGAAATATTGAAGCCTGAAAAGCAATAATTTCCGGGCTTTTTTCATATCAGAGGCATATTCAAATTTGAGTGAGAGCCCTAGGCTGAAAATAGCCTTTAGTGTTTTTTTTCTCTCCGAACGCGAGCAAGTAGAGATTTGCTTAAGTAACTTTGCTTATGGGAACATGTCCTCGCTTGAAATCGAAGAAGTGTGATGTAATTATATTGTTTAGAAATTGTAACAAACGAATTTAACTTAGATGTTTCTCCTCATTTTTGTTGGTTCGGCCATGACTGGTGTTATTAATTTCTTGAGCGAGAAAGGAGACTTTTTTCATGAAAGAAAAAGTGAAGAAATGGTGGTCGGATTTCAAACAATTCGACTGGAAGATGTATTTGGCGCTTTGCTTATTAGCTTTGGTGCCTGCTATCTATCAAACAATTATTACAAAGCTAATTACCTCAACCGCTAATCCAGGCGCTCTAGACATAGTGGGGCAAATGGAGTGGTTTGATCTCATTGATGAAACCATCTGTGCCTTCTTAATCGTGCCTATGTATTCAGTACTATCTAAGGCACACAAAAGAGAAGACTCTAACAAAGTAGTATTTAAATTAGGAATTATAGTCATAGGTCTATACGCTTTGTTCTCATTAGGAACGTTCTTTTATGGCATCCATATTGTTTCTTATATGAATCCTAATGAAATTGATGTCGGAGCGGCTTATCGATATCTATCTTTAGAAACCATCGCATTCATGATTGGAATTATCTTCAGCTATGTGAATGTCGTGTTCTTGGTTGTTGATAAATCCAGATATATGTATGCCTTCTTAGTGGTCAAAATCCTCTTAGCGTTACTCTCAGACTTTGCTTTAGTTCCTAGTATGGGAATTGATGGCATTGCCGTAAGCAATATCATTGCTAACACCATTATGGGTGGTTTGGGCATAGCAATACTTATTGTTATCAAACAATTAAGACCAGGAAAGTTTAATAAAGATGACCTTCCTCATTTAAAAGATTGGGGAAGAATTGGCTTATTCGCCGGTGGCCAACAATTCTTAGATAACATCATTTATGCATTAATGATTGTTAGAATGGTTAATGCCGTTTCAGAATCTGGCAATTACTGGGTATCAAACAACTTCATATGGGGATGGCTTTTAATTCCAATTACCTGTATGGTGGAAATCATTAGAAAAGATACAGGAGAAAATGGCTATAAATTAAAACAGCTCAATTATTATTCATTAACTGTTTTTGTCATTATCATTTGGTTTAGCTTAATTCCTACATATCAATGGTTCTTTGGAACAGTAGAAGGACTAGATAATCCTGGTTATATATTTGAAATAGTTTTAAAGAATTTGGGCTTCTATGTGGCCTATGCATTTTCTCAAATACCAGACGCTATATTTGTTGGTATGGGCAAGACGAAATACAACGCGATCAACTCATTGATCTGCAATATTGTCTATTACGGAATATGGTTCATCCTCTATCAAACAAAAGCAGTAACTATGTCTATGGATATGATTATCGTTATGTTTGGTGTTGGGAATGTTGTCCACTGGGCAGTATCACTCGTTGAAGAGAAAGTGTTCCTGAGGATGGAACTTAAGAAACAACAAACCATCTAGTTAACGTTTTAAAAGGAAAAAACAAAAACCGCTTTTTACTCAAAAACTACTGCATTTCCTGGGTATTTAGCGGTTTTTCTATTGACTAGGAAATTCTATTTGAGTCTATTCCCACAAAAAAACACCACATTTTTGCTGTGGTTCATTTTTTGGTGGGTTTATAGACGAAATTTCCCTTTATTTGGTCGTAAACG
>UQFY01000025.1 GCA_900540385.1 uncultured Mollicutes bacterium | reverse complement strand
ACCGGCCTTATAGGCCAGATCGAAAAACCGCGCCTTGAAGACGCGGATTTTTATTCTCGATAAAAAAGGAATTTGATAAACCACTTCCTCAGGCGAATTGTTTTTAAAATAATAGGTACAATATCCTATTCCATGAGAAAGCTCGACGGGTTTTGTGCTTTCCTCTGAATCAAAAAAGTCTTTTTCGGGGTATATACCACGATTATTGGCGATGATATTAAGGGCGTTATCGGCTTCTTTGGTAGTTCGGGCAAAACTATATGCGTTAACGGAAGCGGTCATGATAATAAGAACCCCAGAAAGGGAGGTTATTGTGACACCGACGATTTTTCTTCTAAGACGTTTAATGCTATCCATCATTCTCATTATAAAGTATTTCTCTTTTCATGTATGATGTTTGCCGTTAAAATAACCCGGCTTACATTAAGGAGGAAAACCATGAAACCAAAGAAATGTCTTATCCTATTGCTTGCACCAGCATTATTGTTTTCGTGCCAAGAAAAGAAGAACGATTCTTCTAGCGAGGATTCCCTTCCAAGTTCATCGAATTCCGTGACTTCTTCGGCTGATGTTGTTTCTTTGTTGAAGGAAGAGGTTCTTCAAACGTTAAACGAAATGAAAAAAGGCAATTTTACATTGACCTATCGTTTTGCGGATGCAGATCTTACGGATATTGTCACTCCGAATTATTTCTATACCGGTTATTTGAATAATGGATCCGTTCTTTTGAGTGCTATAAGTGATACAAAGATTGCCTACGATTACGAAATTATTGACGGAAAAATCAATTTAAAAGGACAGACTTTTAATGAAGAGCAAACCGCTCAAGGTCTTACTTCTCTTTCCTATATGAACCGTCTTTCTTCTTTTGATTTCTCAAATATTCCATTTGTTGCTCAAGGAAACGAGATTGTTACGTATAACGAAAACGTCGTGAAAGCCTTATCCGCTCAGCTTGATTTTAGCGATGGTCTCGAACGTGCTGTTTTTTATAAGGAAAATAATGTTTTGACCTTCGAACTTCAACAAAAACAAAGCGGTATTTATCAAACTCCTCAAGGCGGAAAGGTAAAAATCGAAAACGTCGGAACAAGCAAAATCGATGCGATGGATTCCTTCCTTTCTTCTTGGAAGAAGCCGACTGAAACCCTTGAAGGCAAGGGAGATAATATCTTTGGGAATGTCTCTTTCTCTTCCTCGGTGAATTATTTTGACTATGCCGCCCAACGTTATTTCCCTGAAAGTTCGATCAATTTTGATATCTATGATTCTTATTTAAGAGTGGAAACAATTAATTCTGACGATGTTTCTTATGTCACCACTTATAAAAAAGGAGAAGGGGATTCTTTAAAGATTATTGGGGTTGATGGCCATAACGAAGTTGTTTCTCAAAATACGACAAAGAAATATTCGGATTTTGCTTTGGTCGGTAAAGAGGGCTTTGAATTAAATCAATTTGCTAAGATAAACGCAGAAGATAACTATTACCTTTATCTTGGATCAGATGCTCAAAAACTCGCCTATTCCGTTACTCAATCCGCAGTCTTCTCTCGTTTTAAATGCTTAAAAATCCAAGCAAGCGTTACGGATGGCAAAATTGATTATCTTCATTTCTATACGGGCATCATGCAAGATGTGAGCACGGGAGATTTCTTCTACTATCGTATTGATACGCAAGTTTTAGCCACAGCAAATATAATTAGTGAAAACAATAAGAAAACACCTTCTGAAGATGATGCAAAGATTAAAAACTATTTGAATCAAGTGAAGGAAGGCAAATATGTTGCAACCGCCTCTCTTTCTGGCCTTGCTTCTTCGGAAATATGAGTGCTTACGAAAGGAGAGAATTTCTTCTTGAATGAAACACACCAATATGATGGTGAGAAAGTTGGCGACCTTTTAATGGGCAAGGCCTACTATTTCGTAGATGGAAAGACATACTCTTTCAATTACGATTATCAATACAATGCGAAATGCCTTGGTCAAAACGATCGTTCTTTAGAAGAAAACATCAATTTCTCTATTTCTAGTGAGATTCTTTCTTTAAAAGATAACGTTTTAACGACCACCTCAGACATTATCAACATAGGGGAGTCCCTTGGCTTTATTCAATATCCAGAAACGATTGATCCCGCTTCCTTAAAAATGACAGTCGAAAACGAGAAATTATCCTCTTTATATTATGTTTATGGTGGAGATGGCTTTACTGGCAATGAAACGATTCAATTTACCTATCAAGAAACATCTTTGCCTCTTACCTTAAAGACCAATTTCGATATGGCACTTACTTCAGGAAATAAAACCTGGAAGAATTACGTCAACGATAGCATTTATAGCGAACTCGTTGCCGCTTTCCAGGAAGATATCGCCAACAAAGTTCCATTCCTAGAACCTAAATTTGAAAGAAATCAGGTCTTTGATGGTTACTGGAATGGAGAAGAAGGCGCAGCCTCTGAAGTCTTTATTTCAGCAACTGTAACCGATGATAAAGGCTATATTCAATCTTATAAGGAATACATTAAGACTTTAGGTTATGTCAGCAAGGATAATAAGGTCTTCGAAAAGAGTGAGGACAATATCCGCCTAACCATTGGAGACACTCTTGATGATTTCCTGCATGTTAGCTTGATTACCCCCGTTACGAAATAAGACAACTAAGCTTATAGGAGGCTCACTAGAGCCTCTTTTCATTATGATTTTTTTGCAAAACATTCCTATTTTTTGCTTTTTTTGAAAATGAAACAATAAAGCAAAAGAAACCTTGATATACTTTTCTTACAAACAACACATACCTTAAAAGGAGAAAAGTGATGGAATTTAAATCTAGACTAGTCGGATCCTATCCTGTCATTGGAATTCGCCCAACCATTGATGGAAGAAGAGGAAAACTCAAAGTAAGAGAGTCCTTAGAAGAACAAACCATGGCGATGGCAAGAGCCGCAAAAGCGCTTATTGAAGAAAATATTCGCTACAGCGATGGCGAAAAAGCCAGAGTCGTTATTGCAAAAGAAACCATTGGTGGAGTAAGAGAAGCTGCCTCTTGTGAGGAAGAATTCCGTAAGGAAGGCGTGGAAATCACTTTAACCGTGACTCCTTGCTGGTGCTATGGCGCTGAAACAATGGACATGAACCCTCTAACAATCAAGGCTGTTTGGGGATTTAACGGAACAGAACGTCCAGGTGCTGTTTATTTAGCAAGCGTTTTAGCCACACACGCTCAAAAAGGCTTACCTGCTTTTGGCATTTACGGCCATGAAGTTCAAGAAAAAGATGACAATTCAATACCGGAAGACGTCAAAGAAAAGATCCTTCGTTTCATGAGAGCAGCTGTTGCAGCAAAAACCATGCGCAATAAGAGCTACCTTCAAATTGGCTCAGTGACGATGGGTATTGGTGGTTCGATTATCGACCATTCTTTCTTTGAAGATTACTTAGGCATGCGCGTCGAATCCGTTGATGAAGTGGAAATCATCCGTCGCATGAACGAAGGCATTTATGACCACAAAGAATACGAAAAAGCCTTAGCCTGGGTGAAAAAGAATTGCCATGAAGGCTTTGATAAAAATCCAGCTGAGCTTCAAAAGAGCAAAGAGCAAAAAGAAAAAGATTGGGAATTCACCGTCAAGATGTGTCTTATCATCAAAGACTTGTTTAACGGAAATCCAAATCTTCCAGAAGGAAACGAAGAAGAAAGCAATGGACATAACGCCATTGTGGGTGGCTTCCAAGGGCAAAGACAATGGACGGATTATTATCCAAACTGCGATTTCCCAGAATCCATTTTAAACACTTCTTTCGACTGGAATGGTCCGAGAGAAACTTATGTTTTAGGAACTGAAAACGATACTTTAAACGCTACAAGCATGCTCTTTGAAAAACTTCTTACCGGAAGAGCCTCTATTTTTGCGGACGTTAGAACCTATTGGTCTGCTTCTTCTGTTAAACGTGTTACAGGATACGATTTAATCGGACACGCTAAAGAAGCTGATGGCTTCCTTCATTTGATCAATTCCGGTGCTCAATGCCTAGATGCAGCTGGAGAAATGACAAACAAAGAAGGGGCGCGTTTAATGAAGCAATGGTGGGATGTAACGGAAGAAGACATTCAAAAAACGATGGACGCTACAACCTGGCCATATGCGGATTTAGGATATTTCCGTGGAGGAGGTTTCTCTTCTCGTTATCTTACGCGCGCTGAAATGCCAGCAACGATGATTCGTTTAAATTTGATTAAAGGATTGGGACCAGTGCTTCAAATTTGCGAAGGTTGGACCGTTCGTCTTCCAGATGCCGTAAGTGATATTTTATGGAAACGTACCGACTATACTTGGCCTTGCACTTGGTTTGCCCCACGTTGTACGGGAAAAGGCGTCTTCTCTACGGCATATGATGTTATGAATGCCTGGGGAGCGAACCATGGCGCCATTTGCTATGGACATATTGGAGCGGATCTCATCACTTTATGCTCGATGTTAAGAATCCCTGTTTGCATGCATAACGTTCCAGAAGAAGATATCTATCGTCCAGCTGCCTGGAATGCGTTTGGAATGGATAAAGAAGGCGCAGATTATCGTGCTTGCGAAACCTACGGTCCTCTTTATAAAAACATTCGAAAATAAAGAAACAAAAAGAAGAATAAGCGTCCGTTATGGACGCTTTTTTCGTGTTTTACGGAACACAAGATATGCCCAAATCTACAAAAAAACGGATTTTCCCTGTTGGTTTTAGATATTTCCAAAAATCAAAGAACGCATAGCAATAAGGACGAATTGTTCTTGAAATTAATCGGCAAAAAATCAAAAACATTATAAACTAATGCGTTTTTTGCCGATAAATGTATAATAAAGTTATGAATAAATTCATAGGTATCAAAGAAGCATCAATTAAATGGAATATATCGGAAAGAAGTGTCCGAAATTACTGTGCCTTAGGCAGAGTAAAAGACGCAGTTTTGGTTGGAAAAACTTGGATGATTCCTGAAGATGCTAAAAAACCTATTAGAAGTAATGGGAAGGAAAATAAAAATTATCTATTAGAAAGACTTCGCTTTGAGAAAAACAATCAGATCAAAGGAGGCATTTATCATAAGCTAATGGTCGATCTTACATATAACTCGAATCATATCGAGGGAAACGAACTCACTCATGATGAAACGAGATATATTTTTGAAACCAGAACCATTTGGGTCGATAAAAACACTAGTAAAAAAGTAGACGATATTATTGAAACAATTAACCACTTTACGGCGATTGACCACGTGATTGATTTCGCTAACTACAAGTTGAGTGAGACGTTTATTAAGAAATTGCATAAAATACTAAAATCGAATACAAACGATTCAAGGCTTCCTTATTTTGCTGTTGGAGATTATAAAAAAGTTGCAAATGAAGTTGGAGGTTTAGAGACTACCCAACCGAGATTGGCCCCATTTGAAATGAAAAAACTTCTTGATGATTATAATCAAAAAGAAAGCCATTCATTTGAGGAAATAGTGGAGTTTCATGTTAAATTTGAAAGAATACACCCCTTCCAAGATGGAAATGGTAGAGTTGGACGATTAATAGCATTAAAAGAATGCTTAGCTAATAATGTCGTGCCTTTCATTATTTTTGATAATAAAAAAATGTTCTATTATCAAGGCCTTAAGAAGTGGAACCAAGAACGAGGATGGCTTATTGATACTTGTTTGGATGGCCAAGAGAAGGTCAAGACATATTTAGATTACTTTTATATTCCATATAAATGAAAACCCTTTGGATAAAAGCTTTGGGGACATTTAAAAAGAATGGTGTTGAACAAGCTTTTTTAACTCAGTAGTGTTTGCCGCTAGTATATATCCTTCTCCTTTTGAAATTACATAAAAAGGAGGGAAGTACGTTTCATGGATAAGAAAAAAACACGGATCTCTCCGTGTCTATTTTGTTAATAGCGGAGCAGTGGTTTCTCGGTACGAACACTAATGGTTAGCTCTTTCCGTTCTTAAAAGTAATCACTCTTTTACCGATAAACATGTGCTTCTTAAAATTTCTCTATAGGAGCGATTCCAGTGCAAATTTATTCTCCGAAATTCAAAATCAGCCATTTAATTTTTGCAATAGGATTCGATACAGCGAGATAATTTTGTAGAATAAGAAACTAATGTAAATTTAGAATGAAATCAACAACCCCATCTAGAATAATCCCTCCTTCTAGTTTCATTGGTGAGATAGGTTTGTTGATGATGAGATATTTTCGATTTGCATCTCTAATTAACTTAAAAGGTGCCAGCTCCCTTTTCTTTGTTATTTCTAGGTCGATATTATCAGAAACTTGCAAATAGAAATCATCAATTCCTTTGCGGGCAATAAAATCAACTTCATAGCTTTTGAGAACGCTTTTATTCTCTTTGTTTTTCTCCACTTGGTCAAAAGCGCCAATTTTCACTTGATAGCCTTTCACGAGCAATTCGTTATAAACGATATTTTCAATCATTTGCCCCATGTCCAAAGAAGCGAAATCTAATCTCGCATTTCTCAGACCAATGTCAGAAAAATAATATTTCTTTGTCGCTCCGATATAAGAACATCCTTTGATATCGTATCTTTTGGCTTCTTTAATTAAATAAGCATCTTCAAACGCCTCTAAATATTTGTCAATTGTTTCGCGGCTTAATTTTTCTTTTTTACGACTTATAAAAATATTAGAAACTCTTTGCGCATTTAAAAGTTGTCCAGAACAAGAGGCGATAAGATTACAAATTTCATCCAATGATTCGCTTTTTCGGAATTTATTGTGCTCAATGATATCTTTTAAATAGGTGGTTTCAAACAATTGCTTCAAATAGTTCTCTTTTTCGACTGCGCTGTTTTTTAATACGCATAAAGGCATGCCACCATATCGAGCGTATTCATAAAAAGCGGCATACTTATCTCCGCCCACATATCCATAGTATTCTTGAAAAGACAAAGGGTATAAATGTATATTGGTGGCCTTATCTCTGAATTCTGTTACAACGTCCTTCGATAAGAGCTTTGAATTACTTCCTGTTACATATAAATCTACATTTTTCAATCTGGAAAGCCCCAACACTACATCGACAAAAGAGAGGGAATTTTCATCGGTTTCCTTTGCAACAATAATTTTTCCATTCGTAAATGCCGGGTTGATTATTTTGGTCACTAATTGAATTTCATCAATAAATACATAGTAATATCGATTGGAATCTTTCACTTTCTCTTTCACATAAGAAGTCAATTTCAAAGGATTTCTATAAGAAGCGTTATTGATATCATCCAATTCAATTTGGATGATATCAGAATCCATAACACCTTGTGAAATCAAATAATCATGATAAATCTTATTTAGTAAAAAAGATTTTCCACAACGCCTAATGCCCGTGATGACTTTTGGAAATCCATTTCCTTTTGCCTGAATCAATAGATCTAGGTAATGTTTTCTTTGAATCATAGAAAGTCTCCTTTTATAGAAATCTATGCTTTTTGCGATTCTGATTGTATCAAGCATTCAAGATAATTGCAAAAATTATAGAATTCTATGTTTTTTGCGAATATATAAAAATAGCAAAGAAAAACACGGATCTCTCCGTGTCAATTTTCAATGGCGGAGCAATGCAGGATTTTTCCGAACCTCCTTGAAGGCCTCCGAGCCCATCGTGAAGCCCGTTTCGTACCCGAATAGGTCGTATTCTACGGTTATATTCCCTTCCGTTCCTATCTCGACTCTCTTGACGAAGCAGTCGAGGAGCGCGGTTTTCGCCTTAGGATCTTTGATATCGTAAGCGGAGAGCTCGTTCATGGCCCCTCTGATTTCATCTTTCGAGAAGCTTTTGGAATTAAGAGATAGTTTGGAAAGCTCCTCATCCAGCCGGCTTCTCTCGGATTCAAGGGAGAGCAATGCCGACTTCGTGGACTCGGTTACGATTCCCATGCCTATTGCCTTGACGAAATTTCCGATTTTCTTTTCGACCTCGCTTCTTCTCTTCTTCATCGACGTTATCTCAGGGGCCTCTTTCTTCTGCTCGGAGTAGATACAATCGGCGATGTATCTTCCCGTCTCGTCATCAGAAAGAATCTTAAGAAGCACGGAAAGGACAATCGTCTCCAGGATATCCTTCTTTATCGCTCTTGCCTTGCACGTATGTCTCTTGGCTCCGTGGCATTTGTAATAGGTGTAGAAGCGCCCGGAGTGGCCGGTTCCAGATTCCCCGAGATACTGTTCTCCGCAGGACGAGCAGAAAACCTTTCCGGAAAGGTAGTATTCCTCCTTTCCCTTCAGCTTGAAGTTCTTGTGCTTTCTCTTGGTTCTCTTCTTCTGGCAGAGATTGAAGAGCTCCTTGGAGACCAATGGCGGCATCGCATTCTCGTTTCTTGCACCCTCGCATTTCAATACCCCGATGTATTTCTCGGAGGCGAGCACCTTCTCCAGGCAGCAATGGGTTATCGCTCTTCCGTCGTTTCTCGTCTTGCCTTCCCTTGCGAATTTCTCCACGATGGATTTGATGGAACAGCTTCTTTCTCCGTAAAGATGGAAAGCCTCCTGAGCTATCGGGCCTTCCTTCTCGTCGATGACGTAACGGTCTCCGTCTTTCTTATAGCCAAAGGGAAGATGTCCTCCAAGAGTCTTCCCGTTGATGACGTTCTCTCTTTGCCCACGTTTGACCTTGACCGAAAGTTCCTCGGAATAGAACTGGTTGTATCCCAAAGAAACAGATTTCAGCAGAGTACCTTCAGGCGTGTCGAGATTGGCTTCCGTGGCGGATAAAAGTTTTACCCCGTTCTTCCCTAATTCACGCTCGTATCTGACGGCATCGAGCATGTCTCTGGAGAAGCGGTCGCTCTTCCACACGATAACGTTCCCGAAGGCGTTTTTCGAAGAGTCCCGTATCATCCGCCGGAACTCGGGGCGGTTGTCGTTCGTGCCCGTCATGGCTCTGTCGATGTACTCCGACAGGACCGCCATCCCGTTTTTCTTGGCGAATTCCATGCATTCCCGTCTCTGGCCCTCGATCGAGTTCTCGGTCTGGCTCTCGGAGGAGTAGCGGAGATAGAGCACCGCCTTGTCCTTCAGCCTTGGATCCTGCACGACCTTCATCTTGTTCATCATCTTTAAAACCTCCTATGCTTCAGAAGCGAAGGAATCCTTGACATAGGCATGCCCTCCGACAAGGAGCAGCCAGAATAGCCCGCGCATGATCTTCTCCTCCGTTTCCTTGGAAAGCCTGATTCCGCAATAACCGGCAACGGTCTCGGCCATATTCCTCACGTATCCATAGCTGTCATGGAGGACCTCTGGCACGAGTGCATTTCTTTCATCCCGGTCCTTAGAAAGCAGATTCCAATGCCGTTCCATGAACACACTGCTTTGGACTCTGTAGCGGAAAGGCTCATCATTTGCCAGCTTCGATAGGATGGTGTCTTTCAGAGCCCATGAGACGCATCTCAGCTCATCTCTTTGAGCACGTGTCAGACTCCGCTTTTCCTTCTTTTCCGCCACGTGGGTTTTCCACTGTCCGAGGCACTCGGAAGGAGGGACTGACGCAGATTGCACCAGTCCCTTATCCTGTTGTGCAGAAGGGGCCCCTTTCCTCGACTTTTCCTCCTCAGAATACGGATACGGATTAGACACAGGTTTGATGTTGCATAGAACGAACGGATTGCTTCCTGTCTGCTGGGTGATTGCTTCTGTCAATATGATTCCTCCTTACCCTTGTAGATATTCAACTGACACAGATAGTTGCACACTATTACCACACTTCTTGGACACTGTGACTGTTGGAATGTCTACCCACTAGAAATACCGAATTTCACCCATGTACTTGCCAAAAATTTTCAAAATATTTTTACGATGACCGAAAAAGCCCGATTCCATGGGAAGAAACGGGCATATGATTTTCCTCAGTTTTCTTGACAGGAAGAGGAAAGCGAAAAATCAGATCGGTTCGTCGTCTTCGCTGCGGACATGCAGCTTCTTGAGCTTCTTCAGATGCGACTTATAGGTCTTCGCCTTCTTCCGCTTTAGCTTTCTTTTCTCGTCCATGAGCTCCGCATAGCGGTAATAATCATCACATGTGAGGTTTCCGGAAGGGTCCGTCTTCATCTTGTAGTCGTCCCAGGTGAAGGAACGGAAGCCATAGGAATCGTATCTCTTATAGAGCATCTCCATGGTTGGGCCTCCGATTACGGAATCCACGTTTCCGGTCCAATGGTAGAGGTTGCCCTGCTGTTTTCCGTTGGCGTCAAAGACAGGCTCTGTCGTTATCGCCTGCTTTTCCTCGAGCAATCTCAAGATGGATTGCACAGTTCTATCGCTCACGCTAAGCTTCTCCGAAAAGAAGGAGACCTTTATCGGTCCTTCTTTCCCATGCATTCTGATCCAATTGGCAATGATGGAGAGGCGTTCATCGGGAGTGGGCTTTCGCATCTCCCACAAAGGAACTCTGCCGTCCTTGCCGGCTCTCACATACACGAAGCCGTGATGGTTCTTAGGCTTGTCGTAATCTCTGATTACTGATGGGTTTTCCTGTCTCATATCGATAGTATTCTATCAGATATGGGTGAAATTCTGTTACGTTTCAAGAATAAAAGCTTATTTTTTACGGAACCGAATTTGCATATTAAATTTAGTCAAATATTTATTGCCCTCTTTGTAAATTTTCATATAGTCATGTCTACTCGCTGATGGAGAATCGAAAGCAAGAGAGTCAATCAAGTATTCTTTGAATTGATCTGCAATTGTTGAGTGATACGTTACTACTTCACCATCTGATTTTAAAACGATATATCCACCATTAACGCTAGAATGTCCATCCCAATTGGTGGCCAAACGCATACCCGTAAACATGTCCAACAATAGAGTGGATATTTTTCGCTCATAGGATAGTACCAGTTAAGTGTTGATAAGCTTTCCAGATCCGGTTACGAGCCCTTCCAGCAGCCAGCCTGTGAACGCCTTTACGGCCGGACCCTCGTTGTGGATGATCTCGTAGAGGCAAAGGTAGGCGTCCAGGTTCTCCTTCCGTATTCCGTTATGCTTTCTGAGGAACCATTTGACGCCCGAGCAGAGATGGTTGACCGGGCCGAGCCTGGCTTCCTGTTCCGGTATCTTCGAGTTCACAGTTATTTCCTTCGATACGTCCAGCGTTCCCTTATAGCCGTGCAGAGAGTCATGGGTGACCGTGCTGCCCTTGTCTATTATTCCGTCCCACGCCTTTCTCAGCTTTATTCGGCTTGGATACCCGCAGCCGATGTCCTTCAGGACCGCTTTCCCTGTTTCGTCCGTCCCTATAGCTATGGCTTCCTTCTGGCAGGATATCCCGCGGAGCTTCTTCCTTCCCCGGACCCTTCCGCACAAAGTGCGGTAAGTCTCGTCAATCTGGACGGAAGGGCCCGAAAGGACAGGCTTTTTCCGCCTTTTCCGCAGCCTCAGGAGAAGGATTCTCCGGTATCTCCCTGCCGTGTTCTTGCTTACGCCTGCCGCTTTGGCGGAATCCCGGACGGTCCTGTTTAGGACAAGGGAACCTGCGAACGAGATGATTCCGTGCTGTCCGATCCGTCCTCTGTAATACAGGGTCCCTGCGGAACCGCAGAAGGTCTTATGGCAGTCCTTGCAGAGGTATCTCCCTCTGCCGTTGGAGGAGGCATGGCCGTACCGGACGATATGGCGTCCATGGCAGCAAGGGCATTCATCCGGCCTGACGTCGAACAAAGGCCCTATAGCCAGGAACTCCTTCTTCCTTTCCTCTTCCCGTCCCATCGCCGAATACTTGGGATAAGCAAAAACCATACGTGACTCCGGAAGTCTTCATGCTTAGCGGGTTCTATCGCTCTTTTCCTTTATCAACACTTAACTGGTACTATCCTTTTTTACAATTCACATTCTCGGCTTTTTCATAAAAGCGGTTACATATATATTGACAAATTCACAACAATATGCATAGACAACCCATTGCCTGTGTGCTATACTCTCAATGAGGTGGTAAAATGCCAAAAAAATTAATTAGCTTCTTTGTCACGTCTATTGCTATCTGCCTGTTATTTTCTTGTGATTCAAAAAGAAATAATGTAATTGCAACTGGTTACTATTTTGGCGTAGATTCACGAGATTCAACGATTTCCTGTGAACTTTTTATTAGTAAAATTCCAGAAGATGATTTTTGGAATGCAAATGGTATTAATGTAGTCGATGATGGAATTAATGGGATATTTTATTCGCTTAATTGTATTGTTAGACTTCCAAACAATGATGTAAAATTTATCGATTTTATCCATTTAAAAGATGCGCACGATAGTGCTACAGGCACTCCGATTTCTTATGTTGATGATAATGATAATTGGTTAACTCCGTTCACCTCTATGAATGGTGAACCTCTTTCTAGTCAAGACTGTTATTATTCCATCAATTTGAATTCGTATGATTTTGATTTGTTTGCATATTTATATTTCCAGGAGGGTTAAATTATGACAAATTTATTGGCTTTGCTTAATCTTGTATCTATTATCTCTTCTAGTCCAACAATTCAATTTTCAGTGTTGCTTAATCATGGTTCATCTTCAGACATCTCTTTTGCCTATGAAAACAATATTGTTAATTGGGATGGTTACAAAGATTATTTGAAATTGCAAGCAGAACAAAGAAATTGCGAATCACTAAAAAGTAAAGGGGATGGTAATGATGGTTCGATAAGTGATTCCATTCCGAACGTTAATGATTATCTCAATAAGAATTATTCTGATTATTATTGGATACGCGATGATGAAAATTGTGCTCTCACTAGTGATGTATCTAATCATATTCCTATTGAAATGCAATCTTCTTATTTTCCCGAATCTGATATAGATAAAGCCATAATAGACGCGGATGTCGAGGATAAGACATCGTATGGTGGTTGTGGGCCTATTGCTGCAATGGGAATAATGGATTATTTTGCCCGTTATTTAGGTTACGATGAAATTATTGATGATCCTACGAATTCAGATAAAAGAGTGTCATTGGCAACAGAGGTTTTAACTCATACTTGTTTTTCTATATTTGGTGGTGTTGATAATACACTCGTTTGGCCTTGGGATTACAGCAAATGTTTTAATGAGGTTATGTCTAACCACAACCTTTCCAATATTATTAACGCAACTGATCAATGGTCTTTATTTGGTGGAGAGCAAACGAATTACTGGAATCAAATTGTAGAAAATATCGATAATGGACTTCCTGTTACTATGTTTACCGGTATGACTTGTGGCGATGGTGATTTTTCTCAACACTACACAAATATTTATGGTTATGAAACTTGGATAGGCATTCCAAATGATGGAGGCGATAGATTAACCAAAACTTTCATCAAGGCAAGACTTAATTGGGGTAAAAATTCTGAATACTATTGTGATGCAGACATTTTGAATTGTGGTCAATTAGGCATAATAACTTACGATGTAAAATATGCAAATTCTTATTCATTTTATGATTACGATTTTGCGAATGAATTTATTAATGATGCTGGCGGTGGTCAATATTTCTATTACTCTATAAGTGAGCCTGTTTACTTGTCAAACGGCAAAACTCTACAAACCACTAGATTAAGAACGAGTTATATTGAGAATGAATATCTTGTCATGTCGCCTAACAGAGAAGGTGCTGGTACTGCATATTTGGATATTACTTTTCCTAATAGCGTTTCTAAACTTTCATTTACTACTTCTATGTGGGGCAGTTTAGAAGGAACAATAAACGAAGATTTCAAAATTCAATATTATGACAGTGGGTGGAAAGATCATATCATTATTGAACCTTATGAATTAAGTACTCTTAAAGAATATCCTGATAGCTTTATTACACTATTTCCTAAGGATACTAATAGAATTAGATTTTACGCCTCATGCCAAAATCCAAGCGGTGATAGAAATAAAGGCAGAATTTGTTTAAATAATTTTGTAGTTGAATATAATTAGTTTGATAAGGGAGCCCTGAAAATGGGCTCTTTTCTTTTTTGAAAACTTAGTATCTATTTGACTTGATATAACCGCCTCAAAGAGTGCTGTAAATACACGAGGAAACATGAATTATGTCATTAGAAAAACTAGAGGAAAAGCTTAGTAGCCTCAGCGAGGAGACAAAGTCGTTATATAACAAGATTGACGAAAAGGACCGAATAACCATCAACGATGAGGTCAGCCTAGAGCTTTTTGATATAAGCAACTTCAAGGTCCTTGCTAGAGGCGAGAGCAAACAATCACACTTCCCAGCTGGATTGGATCAAAAAACAGGCGAAACATGTCGCCATATTCTCCTATGATAGAAAGCAGTCTACCTCCGGTGCCGATGTACCGGAGAAGGGTTTTCTTGCCATGAAGGATGAAAAAAAGAACAACTGGTATCCGATTAACCATCAGATTCGGCTCATTGCCGGAGAGGACTACATCTCCTATTGGTCGAAGCTGCTGAGAAACCAGATAAATGAAAATGCACCCGACTTTCGTTCTACAGGATACGATTTCAAGATATTCGACGACTGTGCCGAAATGATGGATGCGATAAAAGAAAAAGACAAGGAATACGACGGATTATGCCGAGTCGTCTCCGGCTATGGTTTCCCATTCACCAAATCCATGCGAGATAAGAAAGGAATCCATTCCACCCAGGACTATGACTTCATGATTGACGGAAAGAAATACAGTTGGAATGGAATCAACGAAAACTTCGCAACCGACAAGAACTCGGTATCGCTTATCGGCTCGGTTTTCACCTGCCAAGGATATGATCTGAATTATGCAGGCGTCATCTTTTCAAACGATATCCGGTTTAACAAAGAAAAAGGCGTCATCGAATGCGTTCCAAGTTCCTATTATGATAAGCATGGCAAAGTAGGGACGGATGTCAACAAAACGATTGAGGACATCATCAATTCCTATCTCGTTCTTCTGACCAGAGGAATGAAGGGAACATATATCTATTGCTGCGACAAGAACCTAAAAGAATATTTAAAGCAGAAGTTTGGCAAAACAAATTAACAAGTCTCAGATTACATTAGAAACAATATGGAAAAGAATGAAAGAGCTAGGAACGCCATGGGAACACCCGTGCAGGTTCGATTCCTGTCTCCGGCACCACGATTAAAACACGCCTTCGGTTTATTTTACCGGGGGTTTTTGTTTAAAATTGATATTTAAAGGTATACATCCCATTAGTAGATTTTGAGGCATTTTCAAAGAAAATCTTTAATAAATAAGCATCTTTGTCAGTAGATAATTCATAACGGATATCAATGGAATATACAGCGTCATCTTTAAAATAGCCATCTTCCGCTAAAGTGGTATCTGTTACGTAATAGAACTTATATAAAGGGGAAGGATTAGTGTCTTTATATTCTTCCATATCAGTTTTATTTTCAATTCTAAAGAATTGTTCTTCATAATCCATAGAAATCGCTTTAAGTCTAGGTTGTCCAAAACTATCTTGGTAATTGGTTTCTAAATAGTTAAATATTGTAGTGGCATTTTCTTTTAAAACATCTTCACTTTCGCAAGAAGCTGAAAAAGCATAACCTTGGTTAAACCAAGTTAATGAAGTACTAATATCATTTCCAATATTAGTAGGGCACTTTAAGCCACTTAAACCGATTTTTTCAAGTTCTGCATCAGTAAACCAAGCCGAAGAATCGTGTTCTTCAGTCTTGGAATTGCCACCTTGGTTTTCATTCATGGCACAAGAAGCAAGTAACATCAAAGGCGCGAGTAATAGACAAGAAATAGTTCTTATTTTCATAGTTTTTCCTGTAGAAATCATTTTATCACAAACTATTGACAAGTCTCAATATCATAGGATGCTTTTAGGGCAATCGCAAGAATATGCCGGGATTTTGTTTGCGATAGGATGGAATCCTAAAAAAGCGGACATGAAAGACCTCTTCCGGGAATTTCCGGCTTCTTAAAAGAGAAAAAAGTCTATCACTCGCTCATCAAAAGACACTTCAGCATGAAGTCGTTGTCCTTGTAGCAATGGGCTGTGAAATATTTCAGTTTCTTATCTTTCGGATTATCAGAAGCCTGTGCCAGCCGCATCACCAGTCTTCTTATGATTGTCATATTGATTCCGGCATTTTCTTTTCTTGCCGTCTGATAATCCTCTCTCATGATGACATCCAGTTTCCAATGGGAGGATTCGATGCACCAATGATCGATCTTGCATTCGAGCAGTGTCAATGGATTGCAGTTTGTCAGATCGGTGATGTAATACATCGTTTCCGTGTCTGCCGCCTTCCATCCGCCGTCTTCTTTTGCACGCGTCGTCTTTTCGATGACGGCGACAGTCCCGATGGTATTGAACGAACTGCATCTGGGAAGGGAATCTGCCAGGAAAGTCGTATCGATCAAAGTACGGCATTTGTATTCCTCGATTCTCCCATGGCCCTTTTTGACAAGGGAACAGTAAGGCAGTTTCTCAAAAGAACCGTCGTATCTTTTTCTTGCCACTTCGGCCTTGATTATCTCCGACAGGCTCTCCTGGTTGGACTTCACCGGCAGAAGATAATGTGCCTTCTTTTTAAGGATCATATCGATGACTGCCTGCTGTGTTCCTATCGCATCGATCGTTATGACATTGTTTTCGATGCTCAGGGAAGAGATGAATCCGGGCAGTTCGGAGATTTCGTTTTTCTTTTCGCCTACTTCTCTGCTGGCAAGGGAAATCGTGCCGCCTGATTTCTGCGCATTCATAAAATAGCGCGGCTTCCCGCCGTTCACCCGTTCCGTCATTCCTTTTATCGCTTTCCCGTCAATCGACGTCATTTCATATCCGCCGTACTTCTTTACCACCTCTGGAAAGTTGTTATCCAGCCAAACGCTCAGTTCGTCCGATAAAGTGCACCAGTCTGTCTTTCTCAGGCATAACGATAAAGTATCATGCGACGGTACGGATCTGAGATCCAGCAGTTCCTTGAAAAAATCAAAATTCAAGTCGATATAGTCGGAAATATCGACCGCGTTGTAGCAGCCGCACATGAAACCGCAGATGATGCAGAACCGGATGGATTCTATCGTATATATTCTTCCTCTTGCGTTCCGGTAATCCGGAATCACCTTGATGATTTCAAGAAGCGATTTTCGATCTGGCATTCTTCAAATCCTCTTCCGTGATTCCGATATCGTCAAGATGTTTCTTCAGCGCTCCGCATGGTTTCGACAGGATCAGCTTTCTGCCTGTCTTGATGCAGCCAAGGCACTTCAAGCCGGTCTCGATGCTTTCGTCGATCGGCATGATCTTGTTGATCAGCGATTTCGTCGCACAGACCGAGACATCATAAAGGGCATGCAGTTCCTCCGCCGATCTCTTCTGGAAGGAAGTGTCCGTAGCCAAAACAGAATAGGGGGAAAGAATCAGGATAATGTTTCTGAAGACTTCTTTTATTTCCTTTGCAAGCAGTTTTCCATGGCTCTTCTTGAAATGAGACGCGAAGTCATCCTCATGGAGCAATAGGAAAGCAGTATAGCCGTATTCATAGGAAGTCAGGCCTTCTACATCAAAGACCTGCTTTTTCTTTTCGTGGAAGCCCTGTCCGTCAATATAGCCGAGAAGCGGGCCGGTCTGCGGAACCGGATACTTTTTCCCGGGCATTCTTTTCGAAGTGACCTGATAGACATTATAAATATCACCTGCTTTCTTCAGGCAGGTGCCTTTGGGCCGAAACCTGCGGATGAATTCCGGGTATGCTGTTTTTCTCACGTGTATAGTATACAGCATACAATACAATATCTTCAAGAAAAAAGGAAATGCCCTAATCAACAGCATTTCCCCTTTCTTGCGATTGCCCTAGGATGCTTTTTAGGGCAATCGCAAGAATATTTCTCTTTGAAAAAACAGCGTCCTGATGTATGGATTCCCCGGAATTCGGCCACTGAGGCCATTTCTGTTGCATGCAAAAAGCATCCGATGCTATTTGCGGTGTTTTCCATCTTCCGCAACGTATTTACCATCTCGTCGAATCTGTTTTGGCAGCATATCATGAATTTCAATACCGTCCATTTCGGATGCTCGGGATTCTTTGCCAAAGCCATGACCCAAAGACTGGTGGTGTGCTTTATGTCTTTTCAAGGTTTCTACATATACATCACTTAGATAATATTTGGAGGGTATTGGTGCCTCCTCAAGAATATCACGAAGACACGTCTTCTTTTTTAATGGCTCAGGAAAATCAAACTTTTCAGGTGCGATATCATTTCTAAAACAAACAATATAAATACGTTCTCTATTCTGTGGAACACCAAAATCTTTAGAATTCAAAATCTTAAAAAAGGCTTTGTATCCAAGACTCTCGAAAGTATGAGTGATTATTTGAAAAGTCTTACCATGGTCATGAATCGTAAAACCTTTTACGTTCTCACAAAAGATGACTTTTGGCTTATGAAATTCACATATTCTAGCTACATCGAGAAATAACGTTCCTCGACACATTCCTTTGTAATCATCTTCAAAACCTTTTCGCTTTCCAGCTAATGAGAAAGCCTGACACGGGAAACCAGCTAGACAAATGTCAAAATCAGGAATATCCTTCTCATTAATTTTAGTAATATCGCCAGCTATGGAAAAAGAATCCTTGAAATTAGCTCGATATGTTTTTTGGCGAGTATTCATCCCATTCGGAAACAAAGTCAGTCTCTATTTCCTTTTTAAACGCTTGCTCAAATCCAAGACGGATTCCTCCGATGCCTGCAAATAAATCAATACTTTTGTATTTGGACATTTTAAATCCCCATAACTATTTTATCATTTTTGAGCCTAAAAACTTTCACACAAGTTTACTATTTGAATCAAAAAATCACCCCATTTCTGAGGTGATCATTTCGTTATTTACCTTCCAACTCTTGAGGAATTTTATTCCACTTGTCAAGTTTGATGGTAACACCGAACCCATAATGGTGAATATACAGGGTTCGGATACAAATCAGATGGCGGAGGAATAGGGATTCGAACCCTAGCGCAGTGTTACCCGCCTACGAGCTTTCCAAGCCCGCCCCTTCGACCACTTGGGTATTCCTCCATTGTTGCCCTTAACAGGCAAAAAAGATTATAAATGTGGAAGTATTTTATCGCAACAAAAAAGTTCGGTTTTTGGGCATTTTCATAAGAATAGCGTGAATTCTTAAACTAAATTCCGGTTTTTCTAATTTCATCCTTTTTATCGAA
>UQFY01000024.1 GCA_900540385.1 uncultured Mollicutes bacterium | reverse complement strand
GTTTTTATGGAAAAATGTGGAATTTAGTTCGATAAAAAGGATGAAATTAGAAAAACCGGAATTTAGTTTAAGAATTCACGCTTACTTTTGAGAAAATGGCATTCCGTTAGAAGTCTTTGCCTCTGGAGCCACTCCATTTACCGAGAAGGAATAGCCTGAAAGGTTTCCTTTGGCCGCCAATTTCTTTTGATTAAGACCCTCATCCGTTAAGCAAGAAAACACGTATTCGACAACATAATAGGATTCTTCTGTTCCACCACTATGCCCTGCTAAGGTATCTGTAATTCGATGAGAATAGAAAGAAATGCCCCATTTATCATTCACTTTATCCAAAGTGATATAGGATTGCTCTAAACGCTTACCACCTTTGACATCATATTCGATTTTCATGGTGTAGCCTAAGGTATCGCCCGCTAAAGAAGAAGCAAGGAAGATTGTGGAATAGGTTTTTCCATCCACTTCATCTCCCGCATTTTTACCGGCAAATTTCTTCATGAAAGAATAAGCGCCTAACGCTTCGGAATAGTCTTCGTTAATCAAAGAAACGGTTTGATTACGATAGGAGGTCAAGAAGTCAGAAGATTCGGATATGGTACCGTTCTTATCCCCTTTAATAAGGAAATAAGTCTCAACGTCATATTGGATTGTAAATCCTTGAATCTTTTGGTCTGTTTCGCAAACGAAATCTCCAGAAGAATAAAGTTCAGCGTTATGATTTGCCTTTTTGATAACGCTTGAGTCTTTTGCGTTATCGGATTTTGCAGACACTAGATTCGCCTTTGCGACATTGAAATTCGTATCGGTCATCTCGCCAATTTCTACAAATTGAGACTCATTTTGGATTTCTTCCCCGAAAGAGTTAACGTTGCAAGAGGACAAAACCATCAAAAAAGGAAGAGACAAAAGTATTTTCTTGTTCATAAATTATCTACCTCTTTCTCCGCCTTTATTTTCCAAGGCAGTACCAACACCAAACAAAACGGCTGCGACAACAAAAGTTATAGCGGCAACAATTGCTCCCCAAGCACAATGGCAATAGAAGGAGTCAT
The DNA here is from genome assembly GCA_900540385.1 of uncultured Mollicutes bacterium. Lineage (GTDB taxonomy): Bacteria > Bacillota_I > Bacilli_A > RFN20 > CAG-826 > UBA4951. Next base: position 19,760 of record UQFY01000024.1, on the reverse strand, counting down.
AGAACCAATAATTAGAGAGATTTGTTGTTGCTACGGCATACTGATTTCCAATGGAATTGGTAACCATAAACCAGACAGGGCTTGCAACAGCAGCAAACGCACCAATAGAAAAGCCTAAAATGACCAATTTGGACATTTTTTCGAATTTCTTTGTGAAGGTCGCGAAAAAAGCGAGAACAGCGAAAGCGAGCAAACAAAGTAACAAAACAAAAAGGATCCAGTTAAAGAAAGCTTGTTTGGTCATGAGAATATGTGCCGTTTTCGCCGTATTGCTACGAACATACATCCCATAATATCCCCCACCAAATAAAGCATTAGGTCCATAAATAGTTTCAGCTGGGAAAGCTAAAGCGCGAACTTTATCAAATTGGGTGGAGTTGCTATAGCTTTTATACTCAATCATAACGGTTGGCAAAACGATGGTAAAAACGATTGCTAACAAGCAAACAAAAATGCCAATTAGGCGACAAATAACACCCGGTCTTTTGATGGTGTCACGATCGAAATTAAAGAATTTTTCTTTTTCTTCAACTAAAGAGTCTTCTTCCAAAGAAGAAACCAAACGGGTCTCTGCCATAATTATTTTGCCTCCTTCTTCTCTTTCTTTTCACTTGCCTTATATTTCATAAGCCAAATAAGATGCCTAAAGCCTTTGCAAATGGCTTTTGCCCAAACAACGATGAGCAAAGAAACAGTAGGAACATTTAAATCACCATTTTCTCTAACGTGGTCGATATCAGATAATATCTGTCTTTTTTGACGATAGAGAACCAGTGCGGTAACAAGTCCTCCTAAAAAGAAAGTGCCTCCAGCAATTAAAGCAACCATGGAAACCCAGAATTCTGAACAAGCGGTGTTCAAAACATAAATCTTTTCTTTTGTGGATGGATCAATGCTTTGTCCGAAAGCAAGATAATAGAAGAAAAAGGCGATAACCAATAAAATCCCGCCAATGACAAGGAAAGAAAGGGCATGGCTCATATAGTGACGAACGTCATTCGTCTTTTTATGAAGTCTTTGAACAAAAGAACGAATTTCATCGTCATTTAGTTTTTTAGAAAGCTCATTTCCACATTTCTTACATGTCTTTGCTTTCGTGTCGTTTTTTCTTAAACAATCCTTACAATAAATTTTCATAAGCTCGCCTCTTTAATATTGATAGTTTGGATCTTTTTGACCATGAATCCTCAATCCTTCTTTTTTTGCTTTATTTTGAGCGTCAATCATATACTGGTAATAAGAGATCCCTTTATAAAGCATTTTAGAAGAAGTGTCTCCTGAGAAATTCACTTCAGAAAAGCCATTCTTCACGATTTCGTAATTAACCAGATAGAAAGAATCATTTCCTTCCGCCTCATTACTCGCCCAAACATAAAGCAATAATCGGCCGTATGTTTCCGTAATAGAGACATTTGGCAAGGATTGCAAACGAATTCTTTTGGCTTTGCTTAGTAAACCTTTTGTGAAATCCTTAGCCGCATCTCCCCATGGCATCGCCGGAGAGTTACCACCATGATAGATTTCGGGTGTGTCAATGTTTTCATATCTAACGCTGGTTCCATTACGATATCCAGCATCATTAACAAATTGAGGGAAGGCAAATTTGGTTGTATCGCCATCGATATAGCTAGTTACCGTAACATCGATGAATCCACCTCCACCAAGCGTCGTAGAATTTTCCTTGAAGAAAGGGTAAGAATCATATGGGGAAGCAATTCCAGGCCCTTTTAAGATTTCCTCTTCACTTAAAGGACAGTCTAAAGTTCCAAGTTGGTTGGCGTTATCGATATTTGAATAGCCAATCCAATCATAAGGAATAAAGGTTTCACGACCAATCTTGTATTCATTTTTTCTAACAAGATCCACGGAATCGCACCAAGTTAAGGTGTAGCCAATTGTCCCTAACATATCAACCAATTTCCCTTTGTGGAAAAGAGACATTGGGTATTTTCCGATATTTGGGAAAGTATCGTCGATTTGATTCGCCTTGCTTTTAATGGAATCGGCTGCTTTAGCATAAGCAACAACAAAGGTTTGTTTTGCTTTTAAAGTGCCTTCTAATTGAATTTCATATGGTTCGGATAATTTTCCAGATTTATAAATGACCACTTTATAATCCGAAAGAGAAACATCGCTTTCGCCAATGTTGCCAATTTCAAAAGCTCTGTCATTTGTAAATAATCCCTGAAAATATTCCGTGAAAATTACATTGCTATTTTCTTCAAAAGAAAGGTCTTCTAAAGAAGAATTCATTTCTCCCGTCGTGCATCCAAAAAGAGAAATTGGTAACAAAGTAAGCAATGGAATTAACGTTTTTCTCATTATTTAGCACCTAAATAAGTATTTAATTCGGCAATTTTTGCTGTTCCAAAAGAATTGCAAATAATCGAAGTTTCGAATTGATCATATCCACCCTTATAAGAAGAATAAACCGAAATCGTTACCACTGTAGAGGTTGGACCAAAATAGATTTTTGCATAGTTCAAATCCATTCCCTCTACTCCCATTATTGTTGCGTATACGCCAAGCGATTTTGCAAAGGAGACAAGCATCGTTTTATCTTCCTGATTTTGGCAAAGGAAATAATTGCCGCTTGTTTGACCTGAAATTTCTGGAACAAACGAAGAGATATATTCGGCTTTCTTTAAAGAGATTTCCGATGGGGTGTGGTAAAGATCTTGATATCTTCCTTCACCAATCTTTTCCCCTAAAGCTAAAACTTTATTTTCTTTTTTCCAGGTATAGACGCCTGCTGCAGCACCTTTATCAGCAGCCGCAGTAGAATCTAGATTGATCAATCCAGAATTGGACACGCCTTCAAAATTCCTATATGTGCTAAAACAGCCATCCTTTGTATAAACAGTCGTGCATCCAGGAGCTTTTTCCTGCTCAAAGAACTTATACGTTACATTTAAATTCAAGTTTTCTTCAAAAGAGCCAATTACTTTATCTAAAGTTTGTCCATTCACAATCTCAGAAGAGGCGGAAGTTTCACTGCTAGAAGCCTCTATAGTTTCTCCACATCCCGTCAAAACAAAAAGGGAGGAGAACAATAATATTTTTCTAATCGCTTTATTCATACTGCAAGTTTAAAGAAAATGTCGACATTTTTCAACCCTTGCAGAACAAACCAAGCATCTTCTTCATATATTAATATATGAAAAGCCTCCCTACGAGAGGGAGGCTAATGCTATGTGTGTCAATTAAGCGGCAGTATAGTTGACTTTGATGGTCACTATTTGTCCTTTTTTCACATTGGCAGCAATTTGGAAATACTTTGCATCAGTAACATCTGAAGAAGGGGTAAATGTATGTGTGGCGCCTTTCCCGATAACAAATCCGTCTGTTGTTGATCTCGTGGATAAAACAGCCGAGCCAAATGTAACCGCATATTCTGTGGTAGTAGAAGCACTTGCTCCAGTTGTAATTTCAAGAGAGGTGATGTTTCCGTTTATTGCGGTCTTTGAGAAAATATATCCTTCGTTCGTGTTGAGCATCAAATAACCAGGGGTAGTCACACCTTCTTTATTAGTATATGGTGCGTTTTGTTTGACTTGATTTCCGGCAAAAGCAAATACCGAGGAATCATCAGCATTCACGGTGAAGTCAGTAACTTCCGTCACGTAGTCCTTTCCAAGCGAAGAGGTTTGGGTATTTAAAGTGATAGTTTTGGCTTCGCCTGGCTTTGGTTCAGCGGCTTTTTCTTTGAAAGAGACTGTCACTTCGTTCTTACAAGTAACGTTATAGAAATACTTGCCAGATTCATCCGCAGAGACAGAGGTTTCACCATAAGCGGTCTTTACTTTGACGGAATCAACAACATATCCCTCAGTAGGAGTAACAACAACTTCCACCTTTGTGCCATATTTTTGTGGTTCAGTAAGGCTTAAGGAAGCTTTTCCGTGTTCAAGAGCTTTGATGGTAGAAGCATAGGTCTTTTCGCTTACTTTGTGTTCAACGACCCATCCGCCGATGTTCGCAAAGCCTTTCGCGTCTTGGAACATAACATTAAGAGTCACTTCTTCGCCATTGTTGACGATACCTTTGACGGTCTTATCAGCATTCTTTGGGTTGCTATAAAACCAGCTGCCCTCTTTATAAGAGAAACCTGAATTCTCAGTTCCGGATAAACCATAAATCTTGATGGCTTTTCCGCTCTCAGGATCGGTCAAATAAGAATTGCCGTAGGCGTCGCCTTCATATCCTTCAAGAACGCCTTTGACTTGGTAAATGTTCTTTGTATCCCAAGCAAAATTGGTAGTGTTCGAAGGGTTGGCTTTGCCAAGAAGTTCGGAAATAGTTGTGGTTTTTGGAGTGATTTTGGTAACTTCAATATAGCATGTATCGGAATAGGTTTTTCCGTCAACGACAATAGAAGCGGTGATAGAAACCTTACCTTCTTTGACGCCAGTGACAACACCGGTTGTTTCATCAACGGTTGCGATGGTTGGATCAGAGGAGGTGTATTTGAAAGCAGCAGCTTCGCCCTTTAAGGTAGCGGTAACGGTTGTTGTTTTTCCGATTAAAACAAACGTAGATGCAGCCGTCACAGAGACAGTTCCAACAGACCATTCTTCACAATTGCCATAAACAAGTTGCCAAGTTCCGTTATAAGCTGAAACAAAGCCAGTTAAGGTAACCACGTCACCAGCTTCAACCATTTTGGCTGCTTCGCCTTCAGCTCTCACGCGTTTCCAGGAAGGAATCACATCAGCAGAATAGTTTGGATTCATGAAAACGGTGTATTCTTTTCCTGCAACAGAAACATAGATGTAGAAATTGGTTTTGTCATCTTTATAGGTTGTTTTGACAACTTTTGCGTTTTTGATTCTCGTAAGCCTGTTGTCATCGCCAAAACCAATAGTGTGTGTTTTTTGAGCATCGATTTCTAATGCGACTGGGGTAGTAATGCCAGCCGGAACAGCATCGAGTTTGGTAACAGTTGCTCCACTACCAATTTCACGGAGGCCACTAAAATCACTGATAGTACCGGAAACATGGACGGCATCACCAACTTTAGCATCTTTTGGCATAGAGGCTTTGAAAAGAAGCATAGCATATTCGCCATCGCCAACGATTAAGCCTTGGGAAGGATAGACTCCAACAATGATTGCGTCAAAAGCAACAGAAGTCTTATCAGCAACAACCTTCTCGCCTTTTTCGTTCACAGAATAGATGTAGGAAAGGTTCATTTGCGCAGTCGCTTTAACGATGACGTTGATGTCCTTAGAATAGGCAAGACAGGTGGTTCCTTTTTCGAAAAGTTCGACATGTAATTTCGTCTTAATATCTTTGCCACCATTCAAGCTGTTTGGGGAGACAACTTTCAAGCTTAAGCCATCTTCACTTACGGAAAGATTGGCCGCAACAGCTGCATCGGCGCTGTACTTCACGTCAAATTCATGACTGACACCAGCTGCATCTTTCTTAGAAGCTGTTGGTTTTAAATCTTGATTAGCGCTTATGCCAGTAGAAGCCCAAGAAGCATACAAAGGCTCAATGCTAGCAAAAGCTTTTTTTGCTAAATCAGCAGTTTCTTCGGTTACTTGGCAGACATCACCACTCGATGTCTCGCTTTGGGAACAAGAGGCCATAACCCCAGTTAATAAAGTAAGGGCTGAGGCTAGAACCAAGACATTCAATTTTTTCTTCATTATATAATTTCTCCTTCCTGAAGATAAAACAACCTAAATAATTACTCTGCGCTCATGTGCAAAGTCAAATCTTTAGACCTACAAAGGTTGACTTGATATGTGATTTTTCCTTTTGTGGTCGTATATTTTACAAGAGCGCCAGTAATTGTGATGTATTCCACTTTTCTTTGATCGGTGTTTTTGCCGTTATTGATAGATTCGGCAATGGTCTTCTCGCCTTTAAAGAATGGGATGTTATCTCTAATACGTGTAAGTGTCTTTGGATAATTGATTGCTAAGACATCGCTGATACGAATATTCAATTCCTCAGAAGTATTGTCCTTATCATGGCAATAAAGAGTGAAAGAATAAGCAGTAGATGTTGCGGTGTTTAAGGTAGCATAACCGCCCGTGCAAACCAAATTCACAGAAACCATGGTATTGATATATTTGTCGTTAGCAAAGGTTCCTGCGGATCCTTCAAAAGGTTGAACCTTATCGGTATTGCCTGTAGAAAGAATCTTCATATCATAATCGTCTTTGTAATAATCCGAATAAGAAACGTCAACAACTTGGAGGTTGCCATTATATTCGGCGACCGTTCCAGAAATCTCTAAGAAATTTCCGATGGTTTGCAAAGGTTTGTAAACAATATATTGGGTGAAGACATACATGCCATAGCGTTGGGTATGTTCTCCAGAAGCATCCGCCCAAGATATGTCATTACAAACATAGGCGGCTCCTTGATCAGGACCAACGCCTGCGACATACGCTTCAAAAGTAACTTTGCAACCGACCCAATCAAATTTTTTGCCTTCCGAATCGTATCCCTCACAAATCATACGAAGGTCGATTTTCACTGGATTGGCATAATTGTAGTCAGGATCTTTCTCGTCGCTCCAAAGATGAAGTTTGAGAGCTTGGGCTTGAACGGCAGCGTTTGTAAAAGCATCCGCATATTCTTTTCCCGTAACGCCTTTTACCTTGCTATATCCTTCTTGGCAAAGAGCGAGATTAAGATTGATAAAGTCATCAATAGTTGGATTCTCCACTTCGGTAACCCAAACATAAACTAGGTATCTTCCGCCCGTGGAATCCAAAACAGGCTTTCCCTGCCCATCGTTGTCGGCAACATCAGTAGTCAAAACAATGTGTTTCGCTTTGGCAAGATAATCGCCATTGAAATTGCTAGCGCCTTTCCCCCAAGGTTCAAGCATACCGGTGGATTCAGGGGTGTCGATGCAATTGTAACGCCCTTTGATCGTACCCGTATCGCCAGAAACTTGTTTGAAGTGTGCAGTATCTCCATCGACCTTTGTGACAAGGGTGACCTCTCCAACGCCGTCTTTTAAGAATTGTTTGTCCTTATATTGATAATTCAAATGAGTTTCTTTTACGTAATCGACATACTGAGCAGAACTATTTTCTTGGCTTCCTCCCTCAATGGAAGAGGAAGGCCCTTCTTGGACGCAAGAGGTCAAACCGGCCATGAAAAGGCCAGAGAGAAGAATCCATTTAAAACATCTTTTTTTCATCATCGTTCTCCTTATGAATTTACGCAGTTTGATAAAGCCTGAGTGAAAGCGTCATCCACACTCTTGCTTCCTAGCAAAACGCTAGACACTAAGCTACCAACTTCTTTTCTTGCTGTAGCAGAGCCGACAAAAACAGGGCTGTTAAAATAAGAATTAAGTAAAGAAGAAGATAAGGAGGCGACTTTATTCATAAGATTCGTTGTCTCATGAGAAAAGTCGATATAGTTTTTAGTCTTATAGGAGGAAAGGCGAACTGGTTGATATCCTGTTGAAACAGCATATTTTGTGCTGTTTTCCGCAGTGCTAATAAATTTGTAAAATTGCCATGCGGCACGTTGTTCTTCTTTCGAGGCATCGTTAAAGATACAAATAGAAGGGCCTTGAGAAATAATGGCAGGAGAGTTCAAATCATAGGCAGGAACTTCGGCAACGCCAACCTCAAAGTTTTGAGTGCCATTGTATTGCGTGCCACCAGTAGACCCGATGGACATTAAAATTTCACCACTAGTAAACTTGGTTGAAGTGTAAGTATTATTTCCACTGCTCCCTTTCGTAATGAAATATTTCTTGTCGAATTTTTCTTTTAGGTCTTTAACCATTGCCTTGGCTTGAGGGTTATCAAAAAGATAATGATCGCCGGTAGTGCTCGTATAAGGAATACCCATTTGTTGGCAAAGCGAAATAAACAAATTAGAGTCAGAGTCATAGCCTAATGGGGCAACGATCTCATCCTCATTATAGGTTTCACGAATAATTTGGCAAAGATTCCACATTTGATCCCAGGTTTGGGGAACTTCCCAACCATTTTGGTCAAAAACGTCTTTATTATAGAAAAGAGCTTCGGTAGATTTTGCAAATGGAACGCTATAAACTCCTTCCTTTTGATAATTGCACCCCTCTTCCCAGAAAGAAGGAACATAATCATCCACTCCTGTTAGAGTTTTTCCCGTTTCTTCATCAACGTGAGAGCCTTCTTCGGCTTTGAATCCGATTTCCGCATCGTTGATAAAAGACTCGAGATTGGCAACAATTCCACCATTTCCAGATTCTAGATACTGGGCAACATGGTCAGGATAGCAAAAAGCCATCGTTGGAAGGTTGTGTGTTGACACATTCTTAAGAACGAGTGTTTGAAGGTCTTCATATCCACCGGCTGCAGCGGTTTCTTTGATTTCAATATTAGGATATATATCATTGAAAGCCTTGATCATGGTTTGTAACAATTCTTGGTTTGTTTTTCCCATGCTGTGCCAAAAAGTAACGGTCACTTTTTGGTTTTGATTGTTGTCACCATTAGAAGAGGATGGGTTATTAGGATTCCCTCCGCAAGCAGAAAGAGCCATCATCGTGGCTGGTAACAAGCAAAATGTAAGTAATTTCTTTTTGTAATTCATATCTTTCTTCTAATTATAAGAAGGCGGATTTCTCCACCTTCTATTATTTATTAAGCAGCAAATAAGCAATTGTTATAAGCGTCTTCAAATGCAGCATCGACAGTCTTACTACCATTTAAGACACCAGCCATAAGGCTATCCATTTCTTCACGAGCAGCACTAGATCCCTTAAAGGCTGGAGAAGCATAATACCAGTCCGTGTAATTGGATTTTGTTCCCGCAAAATCAAGAACGTCATTCACAAGAGGTGTGGAAGATGTCTTGTAGTTCTTTGAGGTAAAAGAGGATGTTCTAACAGGGTTATAGCCGGTCATAGAAGACCAGATAGCGCTATTATCGGCGTTGGTAATGAATTTGTAGAATAACCATCCAGCAACTCTTTGCTTGAAGGTAGAATCATTTAAGAAACAAATGGATGGCCCTTGCATAATGACTTTTCCGTTATTCTTGTCCACTTGTGGAAGACCAGCAACACCGGTAGAGAAATTTGTGGAAACGTTGTATTTTGTTCCGCCTGTCGAGCCAATGGTCATCAAAAGCTCTTGGTTTGTGAATTTGGTGGAGGTGTATGTTCCAGAGCCTAAAAGGCCTTGGGAAGTCCAATATCCTTTATCAGCATATTCTTTTAATTTGGTAACAAACGCTTTTGCTTCTGCATTATTGAATAAGAAGTGTTCGTTTCCTTCACCAGTTGTATAAGGAATTCCAGCTTGTTCGCAATAGGTGATAAAGAAGTTGGCATCGGAGTCATAGCCAAGAGGAATGACGTCTGGCAATGATTCTTTGATTGTTGCACAAAGTTTCCACATTTGTTCCCAAGTTTCAGGAACACTCCACCCATATGTCTCAAAGGCATCTTTGTTATAGAAAAGAACTTCAGTAGATTTAGAGAATGGAAGGGAATAATAGCCACTTAAGGCTTTTCCTTCTAAAGTGTAATGATCACCTTCATCAAGGTAGGTTTGGATGAAATCTTCTTTTTCACCATCGTGAAGCCCATTATCGACACCAAAACCGATTTTGGTAGAATTGACATAATTATCAAGTTTAATAACAGAATCGGATGGCAAATAATCTGCAACATGGTCAGGATAGCAATAGGCCATTGTTGGGGTGGTATGAGCTGGGATAGCGTTAGCGATGTTCTTTCTTACATCAGGATAACCACCTTGTTGAGAGTGATTAATGGTGATGTTTGGGTATGTTTTATTAAATTCAGCAATCATCGTGTTAAAAACATCTTGATTGGCTTTGCCCATGGTATGCCAGAAGGTTACTTCGGCAGTAAGACTTTTTAAATCTCCAAGAGCTTCTACTTCCGCGTCAAATTCTTCAAGAGTTTGCCCTGCATCTTCTAAAGAGGAACTTCCTTTGTTCGGATTAGAAATACAAGCAGTTAAGCCAATGGCCGCAAGAAGGCCAAGTGCACAAGTTATAATTTTCTTTTTCATGTTCTTTTCTCCTAAATTCATAATATTACATTCTAACGAATTGTAACTAATTTTTACCCCTTAATACCTGCTCTACCAACACCCTTCATAATGTACTTTCTGAAGAAGATGAATAAGAGCAAGAGCGGAACGGTGACCAAAATCGTTGCCGCCATCTGAATGCCATACTGAGGCTCGCCAGAGGTCGTTGTGAAGGAAGAGCGCAAACCGTTTGTCACCAAACGCCAAGATTGATTATTTGCCGTAACGAGTTGAGGCCACACATAAGAGTTCCAAGATCCCATAAGCTTCAAGATGAAAATGGAAATCAAGGTAGGCATTGCCAAAGGCACCATAACATGCCAAAGGAATTGCCAGTCGGATTTTCCGTCCACTTTTGCAGCTAAATAAAGTTCATTAGGAATCTGCTTAAAGTTTTGTCTAAGAAGATAGATATAGAAAACAGATACCCAGAATGGAATAATCATCGAAGCAAACACAGAATCCTTATAAGTAAGCCATCCTGTGACTTGCCCTACCCCAAATTCATACCATGGAAGTTTTGCTACAGTGATGTAGTTAGTAATAACCATCATTTCGCCTGGAATCATCATGGTTGCAAGTAAAATGGCAAACATAAAATCCTTGCCTCTAAAATTCAAACGAGCAAAGGCAAAGGCAGCCAAAATTGTTGTGATAAGCGTTCCAATCGTGGAAAGAACACCAACCACCAAAGTATTTCCAACGTAAGTAACGAAGTCGAACGTGTTAAAAACGGTGATGTAGTTTGTCCACAAAACAGTGGCCGGGAAGAAAGTTTGAGTCGTCGCACGAATTTCCGTAGTGCTCTTTAACGAAGTGATAATCATCCAATAGAAAGGGAAAAGGATGAGAACGCTCATGAAAAGCAAGAATGCATACGTAATAACAGACGTAATGATTTTGCCAATTCTTTGAAGTTTTTCTAATTGTTGGGCATTCGTATGGCCTTCTTTGATGACGAGAACCATCTCAGAAGTACGGATGTTTTGATAACTTTCCTTTTGCTCTCTTTCCGCTTGTTTTTGTTCTCTCGATTTCATGTGAAAGAGGCGTTGGAAGAAATTTCTTGAATCGTATTCCATATTAATAATGTACCCTCCTCTTTGAAACCTGGAACTGAATAGCCGTAAATAACATAATGATTATGAAAAGCAAAGCAGCAGCAGCAGCGCCACGAGATACCGTGGTAGGCGCCCCTAAACATTCGTAAATATAATAGACGATGGTGTACATATTCTTTGTAGAACCTCCGTCCGTAGATGGGGAGCCGAATAAGCCGACAACCGAGGTATATTCTTTAAATGATCCGATAAATGAGGTGATCATGATATAAAGAATCTGCGGAGAAAGCATTGGAACGGTAACGTTCATGAAAGTTTTGAATTTACCAGCGCAATCAATCTTTGCGGCATCGTAATATTGTTTATCAATATTTTGCAAAGCCGAGAGGAAAATCAAAATCTTATAAGGAAGGGCGTGCCAAACAATATAGATACATAAAGCTGTCATACCATGTCCCCAAGAAGCAGCATGGTCAATCCAATAGAATTCTGTTCCAAGCCCAAAGAGATAGTTAATAATGCCTTTGGAATCGAATAAAACGGCGAAAACCATACCTACAGCAATGGCGTTTGTAACATAAGGGACAAAGAAGATTGTTTGAAATATTTTTTGAAACGCCTTGATGGAATGCAAGCAAACGGCTATTAACAAAGCGATAATGATGGAAATTGGAACGGTAACAAAGGTAATAATAAGAGTATTTGGCAAAGCGTAGGTAAGTACATCGGTTTGGAAATAGACTCTTGTTAGAACGCCTGCGCTATTTAAGTAAGCGTATCCTTTTAGTTCTTCGCTATAGAAACAATTCCAACGATAGACGAGGTTTTGGGAAGGATCTTTCCCAGCCAAAGTCAAAACAGTTAAGAAATTATCTAAAGTGAAGCCAGAACTGGTTTGAGTAGTATAGTCATAGTCCTTTAAAAAAGCGATGACAATCGTATTAATCAAAGGGTAGAAAGTGAAGATCGCAAGCAAAATGAGAACTGGGGCGAGATAAAGCCACGCTTTCCAGTTATTCTTTTCACCGGCGTCTGCGGACGTTCTTTCTTTCCTTTTGAAAATGTTCGCAATGAAATTGCTTCTTTTCTTTGTTTCAGCAGCTTCCATTAGATAATTCTCTCCTCATTGCCTTCCAAAGAGAAAGCGAAGCATTTATGTGGTTTAACAGAGCAACGTACATGACCAGCTTGAACTTTGACGAAAGCGTCAACAACAAACTTGATATTGGAGGTTGCGTTTGGATGATCTGCAACAAGCATGATATCACGGCCCATCGTAAGGATTCTTTCGCAATTGAAAGAGAAATCCCCCTTATCATCGATAACGATGCCTTCTGGGCGAATGCCGACGGAACATTTCTGGTCTTCCACTTTCTTTTCGGTGATTTCACGAACAACTTGATCGCCGACATACACTTTATTGTCTTTGATATAACCGTCAAAGAAATTAATTGGAGGAGTTCCTAAGAAGTTAGCGACAAATTTATTGCAAGGATTGTTATAAACTTCTTGTGGCACACCACGTTGTTGTTCGACGCCTAATTTCATAACGACGATTTCGTCAGAGATAGACATCGCTTCTTCTTGGTCGTGGGTAACAAAGATTGTTGTGATACCAGTAGATTGTTGAATTCTTCTGATTTCTTCACGAGTTTGAAGTCTTAAACGAGCATCAAGGTTGCTTAATGGCTCATCAAGTAAAAGGACCTTTGGTTTCTTAACTAAAGCACGAGCAATGGCGACACGTTGTTGCTGACCACCCGAAAGTTGATTTGGTTTTCTTTCAAGATATGGCTCAATTTGAACTACTTTCGCAGTTTCACGGACGATTTTATCAATTTCGTCTTTGGTAAGCTTTCTCTTTTTGATATATGGTTTCCCATCTTCATCTAAGACAGGATTTCCGTCTTTATCGAGTGTTTTCTCTTCGATTCTTAAATTCGTCAAAGGGAACGCTACATTCTTATAAACCGTCATATGAGGATAAAGAGCGTAGTTTTGGAAAACTAAGCCAATGCCTCTTTTTTCTGGCTCTAAGTCGGTGACGTCTTCATCCCCGAACCAAATTTCCCCTTCTGTTGGTTCCAAAAGTCCAGCAACCATATAAAGAGTCGTGGATTTTCCACAACCAGATGGACCTAAAAGGCCAACCAACTTCCCGTCAGGGATAGTAACATCCAAAGACTTCACAGCATAGGTATCAGGAATTCCCTTCTTAGGGTTTCCTGGGAAGCATTTGGTAAGATTTTTTAGTCTAATCTCCATGAGCGTCTCCGATCATTTTTTAACAATCAAATTATATGAAGAAATCTAGGTTTAAACAAGACATCTAAAATAGCCAACAACACATAAATATTGTTTTTATTTATTTTTCAAGTCACGCCAAATAGAATCGTCACCCAGAGGTTGTTGTTCGTGTGAGCGTTCGTTAGAGGAAAAAGTGTTTTTTGCTATCTTATCCGCTTCTTTTTGTAGTCTTTCCATTTCAGGATAGGAAACATAAACAGATTGATCAGCACTGTCAACCATATAGGCACCCACAAGATAGTCATGCAAGCTCTCCCCATCTTTTCTAAAGAGCATCATAGAGAAAGAAACAATAAGAGGAACGCCAAAGGAAGCCAATGAAAGAAGAACTTCTAAAAAAAGTTGAATCATTTGCCTAGCAAAGAACCGCCCTGCCTTAAGAGATAAGCCATCAGCAGAAAGTAGGGATAATTTCATGATTTTCATACCGATAGTTTGTTTTCCCCTCCTTCCGAAAACAAGAGGAAACAGTACTTCTAGAAGCAAGAAAGCAAGAATTATCGAAACGGGGATAACGATAATATTGATATATATGGTGATGACATTCCTAGATAAAACATACTCATCATTGTTATTTAAATAAGAGATTGCTTTATCGTAAGCAGATAAATAAAACTTATTCATTTCTTTTTCGGATAGATTTGGATTGGACTTGATTTCTCCTTCATCGTTGGAAATGAAATAATAAACTCCATCATCTTTTCCAATTCTGTTATCCCCTATTTTTTGTTTTAAAAAGATGCTTGGGCCATAATCGGCCGAGGAAGGATCTTCCGAGAAGAAAAGGCTCATCTTATAAAAAGAAGACAAACGTTCTTCCAAAATGAAATTTTGTTCCTCAAATGTTTTTTTCTCATAATATTCCGTCAAAGGAACAAGATTATTCTCGGTGCTAGCATCACAAACATATAATTGCGACTGTTTCGAAATATCCACGAAAGTCTGGAACGAGTTTTGATAAGAGCTCGACTGTTCAGCAATAAGACGTGTGGCAAAAAGAAAGCCAAAGGAAGCAAAAGCGAGCAAAAGAATCTCAATGATGATTGAAATCATCCTTTTCCCAAAAGGAGCTTTGAAATATTCAATTTCTTTCTTTTTCTGTTCCATCTAATGATCCCTCTTGATTTTTCATTTTCTCCGCTTCTTCCGCATCTCTAATCTTTTTCACATCTGTCGTATTCACATAAGTCAAAGACGCCAAATCATGTAAGGATTGTTTATTTGGCGTAGCAAACATCAATATCAAGGAAGCGGAAGAAAGCAAAATCCCTAGCACAGCAAAGAAAGACAGACTAATATTTATCTTCCCCAGTTCTAAAAAAGGCATTTCCATAGCGCCAAAGCCAAAAGACATGACGCCAATAAAAGGAATGACGAAACAATAACAAATGATTTCGACAAGCCCACGAATAAGGAAAGCGTACCATTTTGGTTTGTTACCAGATTTATCGTTTACTTCCAATTTTGCTATTCTTTTTCCTAGGGTTAATCCACTAAGTTGAATCAATGGGATTAAAAGGAAGGTAACGATGCCACCAAGTAAATAAGAGCAAATGATAGCTGCACTTTGTAAATATGCTCTTTTCCACATGATCTTCGCATAAGACAAAGTAAGATTCATGTAAGTTTCTTCTTTAACAATTTCCTCTGCCGCGGAATCGTAGGTTTTAGAAAAGAAAGAAGCTAAGGCATTATAGGTTGTTTGGGGATCATAGGCGTCTTTGTTTCCTAAAAGGTATCGCCCAATGCTATCTTGAGTTTTCTCATTAAAAACCGGTTCGGAATCAAGAGGATTCGTTTTAGATAAATCATAGGAGAAAAAAGGTGAGGAGTTTTCTTCTTCTAAAGTAGACGGTAAGCCTAAAATAGTAACGTTATATTCTTTTTGACTCAAAGAAGGAAACCCATCTTGTCTAGAAAAAACGTAATAATCTCTTAGACATTCGAACGTCTTTTTCGTGTTGAATAAATCATCTTGCTTGCTTAAGTAATAATATAGCCATCTTTCTTGCAAATCACTTTTGATTAGCAAATCGCCGTTATCATCTTTTTCGTATAAACGATGTTCCAAGAATATGGAAGTCTGTTGGTCGGAGATTTCACGCATCTGGGAAGAGTATTTTTCAAAGCCAAATAGTTTTTGAAAAGCAACTCCATAAAAAGTGATAGCCAAAACGAAACAAACAAAAAAATCAGCCAGTTCAGCTAGAATTCTTCTAATGCTTTCTCCCCTAACTCCTTTGGGCTTATTATTTGTCTCTTCGATGTCTTTATCGATTAAATCTTTAACCATAAATGTGATTATATTTTATAAAAGATTGCCCTAAAAGAAAATGAGGCTCAAAGAGCCCCATTTCCTATTATTTAGAACATTATTTAGCAGTGTAATTAAGGGTGTTGACGGTCTTGCTTCCTTCATAAGTAACAGAAAGGACGGCACCTTTATAGAACTT
Source organism: uncultured Mollicutes bacterium (assembly GCA_900540385.1). Classification (GTDB taxonomy): domain Bacteria; phylum Bacillota_I; class Bacilli_A; order RFN20; family CAG-826; genus UBA4951. Next base: position 3,905 of record UQFY01000024.1, on the reverse strand, counting down.
CTTGTTGTTCCAGTTACAAAGAGCAACTTCAACAGTAACTTCTTTATCTGCAAAGGCGGATAAGAATTTATATTGTTTGCTAGAGCTGCAATATAAGCTAAGCTTGGTTTCGCCTTCCACTAAGTATATGTTGCTGTATTTAGCGTTCACTTCTTCCAAAACGGTTGCCTTGACGGTATAAACCTGAGCGGAAGCAGCAGTTTCTGCATCGATGCCATAAAGCTCCGTTAAAGTCTTACCAGAAGTAAAGGAAGCTGTGGAATAATCGTGCTTGCCATAAAGATTGGCGACAATTTTAGAATCGAGTAAGCAGATTTGTCCAGAGACAGTTGAGCCTTCTTTCAAACCATAATGGTCGTTCTTTTGTCCTTTGAGAATCACTTCATTTCCTAAAGAAATTTGAGCCATGGTATCAGCATCGGTCTTAACGGCGATAGCACCAGTTTCATCGATGAGATAGAATCCGACTTGGTTGACAAGGGATGGACCAGCGATTCCACGGACGGTAATGGTTTCTTTATCGGCTGCTTCAATTGCTTGTTTAACATTTAAGCTGTCAGCAACTTCTGGTTTCTTGTAAGCCACTTCTAAAGTTTTCACAAGGGCAGCATTCGTTCCATAATTGATGGTCACGGAAATGGTTGTCTTGCCTTCTGTGCCTTTGGTGTGGAAGGTTGTTTTTTCAGCGCTGGTTTCAAAATCGGCAACAGCGGTATTGCTAGAAGAATAGCTGATGCTTGCACCAGCGAAATCTAAAATGGTAGAAGAAACGCTTGTTGGGACTTCCATAGCAGGATCGCCAGTATATTCCGCTTCAAAAAGATCTTTGACGTGATATTCCCAAACATAGGAATTGACGTTCGCTTTATCGAATTGATAGTTATCATAGCTGACTTTAATAGGAACAAAACGCCAGACGCATCCAGTAGGCTGGCTCTTTGCATTTGCTGCCGTTAAATAAACGGTGCAAATCTTGCCATCAAATTCGTCTAACCAAGCATAGTCAGAGCCATTGCGCTTCGTGTAGGTATAACTGCCAGTGACGCCATCAATATCATTGAAATAATAGTTGGTGAAGCCTGTGCTAACACTCTTTTTAACATAAGAGTTAACTTTAAAGATTTTATTTGTAACGTTGGAAGCGACTGGGGTATTCATCATTTCCTTAACGGTCGTTTCTGTAACCCAGGAAAGGTCTAATTCCTTAGAGCCTTTGTCGTTGTTGACAATGGTGCATGCAGCTAATTGGACGGAGCCATTGTAACCGAATTTTTTGGCGCTGGCTGTTTCTGTATCAAGAATCCAATAGGTGAGCTTGCCACAAATTGTAATGGTATTTCCAACTTTAACTTCAGCGGAAACATCGTTTCCATGAATGTAGATGGAAGAAGTCGAGTCAACAAGGAAGAAACCATCATAGGAACCGTTCGCTGCTTTTGTAAGGGTCGTGACGACGCCTGTGGTTTTAATGAGTTTTCCTTTTTCTTGTTCTCTCGCTTTAGCAATATTCATTTCGGAATATTGAGTTTCGTCAAAAGGAATTTCGATATGTTTTAAGAAAACGATCCAACCAGATTTAATTTCTGGGGTGCCATCAAATTCAGTCAAAGTGGAATAAAGAACGACAAGGTCTCCAACCTTTGGTTTATCTTCCAAATCGCCGAAACGATTAGCACCATCCGCGCTATAAGCGCCATAAACAAGGATGCTTCCGGTGTCATCTTTAATGGTCATTTGGCCATAGTTATAATCGTCAATGGATTCAATATAACCAGCGATGTAATAGCGGTCGGTAGTAGGTGCTGTTGTGTTTTTTGAGCAAATTTCAATCGCCTCAGCAATGCTGATTGTGTCGAAATCATACTCAGGAGAGGAAACTTGTGAAGAAGCATTCTCGTTAGAGTTTTCTCCTCCATTTTGTTTGCAGCCTGCAAGCATCATAAAGCCTGCAACGCTCAAGAGAAGCAATGTTTTTGTTTTCATTTTTAACCTTTCTATTGAACAAAAAGAAAAACGCCCGCACGAACAATTAGCGAAAAGTTATTTATTCTTCTTTTTGCAGAAGAAAGGGGGTTTCATTTCGCGAATATGTGATGGAAGGAGTTCTTCCGCCCTTTATTTTATCGTTAATTGCTGCCAAAGAAAGCAAATCTTTGTAAAATAACCGTAATATGAAAAAATCCCCTTTCAAGAAAAACGTTTCCATTCTCTACATCTATGACAAACTTCTTAATAACCGATATCTAGATAAGAAGGAAGTTCAAGCGGAATTGTTAATAAATGATCTAACCTTTAAACGCTACATCAAAGATCTCCGTGAATATTTTTCTTTCATGAGAAAAGATGAAGAAATTTATTACGATAGAGATAGCGATCTTTATTGGCTAAAGAAAAAGACCTTAGATTTACATTTCTAGGGTCGTTTTTTCTTATTCTTCTTTGTTGAGATTTACCTTGTTGGTTGGATTCATCGCTTCCTTTTTAGCGTGTTCCTCATCTTTCATTTTTTCAAATTCATCGAAGGAAGTCATCTTTTTTGCTTCATCCCTTCGTGCATTGATCGTTGAAAGATCCAAAATGCTATCTTCTTTTAACATTTCCTCATTGACGGTTTCGTCTTCTTTTGGTTGATGTTTAGCAAGATAGATTTCTTTATCTTCGTAATTAGAGAAGACTTGTGAGCCTTTAAGAGAGACAACTGTCGTCTTAAAGAGACGATCATGAATGGTTCCTTTTCCTGTTTTAGAGAAGGCGCAGAAGCCAAAATCAATTAAGCATGCAGCGCCAAAAGCCATCATGCTTGCCCCCGAATTTGGAATTAAGGTCAAAGAGACGAGTACAAACATGAAAAGAGGTCTAAAGCATCTTTGAAGAGGCCCCATATAGATGGCATCTTCTTTGATGGTTGCCAAACGGAAGATGAATTTTCCTAAGGTTCTCCCTTTCTTATCACATACAGGGATAAGATAGAAGAAAATGAAATAAATTGGCATTACAGCTGTTAAGGAACATTCCCAGGAAATCATTTGAACATCGCGGTAATGCTCTGTGAAATAGGTTTGATTGGAACCGTTTTGTCCCTCCATATGAAGAGCCGCTTCATAATAGATACCGCCATTGACGGATAGGCTTCCGTTTTTTTCACTGATGGATAAGAAATAGTTTCGAAGATTCTTCAAAGTGTCAGGATCCTTCGCGTCCACTTTATCTTGAACCTCTTTTCGTAAGATAGGCTTCTTAGCAAGATCAGGAGTTCCATCTTCTTGAACGGCATATTGGAAATAAGGCTGGGAGCCATCATTCGAATAAAGAACGGCATCTTTCTTTCCTTGAACAGTTTCAATTTCTGGCAAAAGGAAAATCTTGGTGTAGGTAAATTCCTTATAAGAGTCTAAAGCGTCCGCAGAATACGTATAGTTTTCTGGATGGACCATTCTTGTATCCGTTGGATAAAAAACGGTGTAATAGTTCCATACTTTATCAAAATAGGCTTCATAACCAAGCTCACCATTAGGCGTAGCAACAAACCCTAAAGAAGAATTCTCTTTTCCATTTTCCGCATATCCGAATAAGGAAATTGTTTGAATCTTTCCCGAATCATCACTAACGGCATTACAAAGCCCGGAGTCTTTTGCGAAAGAATAGTACTCTTGTTGAAGTTTGTTGCCATTTAAGGCATCAAACATGTAAGTGCCCGTCACAAAAGAATTCAGCAACGTTCCAATAATAAAGGCCAAAACAAAATCCACGATAAAAGCAAAGGCCCTTTTGCTTATCGGTGCAGGTGTTAATAAATCTTCATTTTCCATAGGAATTACTATAGGTGATATCAGAGAAATAAGAAAGCATTAAAGAACAAAAGCGAAATGAATTTCGCATGAAACTCGGAATTGCAATCCGAGTTT
>UQFY01000023.1 GCA_900540385.1 uncultured Mollicutes bacterium | reverse complement strand
TCCCCGACTATCGGGGAGTTTTCACTCGCTCGACGTTGCACGTCGGCTCAAAGAATAAGAGTGCTGAAATATCAGCACTTTTTTCTTTTTTCTTAAGAAAAATGTTGCTCTTTTCTTCTCGGAAGACTATATTAAATAAGCCTTTGCGAAAAGGCATGCGCCAGTAGCTCAGCTGGATAGAGTAACAGACTACGAATCTGTGGGTCACGAGTTCGAATCTTGTCTGGCGCGCCATCGGGATGTAGCGCAGCTTGGTTACCGCGTCTGCTTTGGGAGCAGAAGACCGCCGGTTCGAATCCGGCCATCCCGACCAATTGTCATTTACATCCTTGGTATAGCATCAAGGATTTTTTATTATCCTTTTTATATATTTGATGGTCGGAAACAAAATCCATCTAAATCCAAAACTATATTATGAAATTTTAATTGTAAGAGCAGGGCGGTATGTTTGCCAATCAGAATGTATATAATCATGCTTTAGCCAACCATCATAACTGGCGTAACAAACAAAACTTGGACGCTCACTATCCGGAGAACGAGTCCAGTAATAGCCATTATATGCATATTCTCCAGTTTGAGTTGCTAGTGAAACACCTCTGGCTCTTGTCCAGTCAGTTGTTTTACTGTATCGTGTTTCGGTTGCACCCATTGCTTTATAAAAGCCATAGGAACTATTTGTGTAGTCTTTATAGCTTGGCAAGAATACTTTGTCTTGGGTATCTTCACATATATAAGTATTAGTATCGCTTATTGTGGTAGCCGCGCTATTATCAACATTTGTTGTTTCAATATGGCTATTGTTAAGCGCAAAAGCGGAGTTATAAAAGTCGGTATTTAACCATTTGCGAACATCACTATATTTGTAGTTGCTTGACGTGATTGTTTGACCATCGATTGTTCTATTTGCTGGATAACTAAAATACTTACCGACATCTAATGAGGCGCTTGAGAGAACATAGCATTCCCCATCGTTGTTACTAAGGACTTTCCAAACAATGGGCTCACATTTAAACCAATATGTAGTTTTCTTTACAATGAGTGCACCGTTATCGAATTTGTATTTATCAGTTCTTGGGGTTGCAATCAATTTAGCGTAATATCCGCCATCAAATAAATACCAACCATTTGATTCGGTAGCCGTTAAGGAATTTAAACTTGCGATTAGCGATTCATCATTAACGTTTGTCTGAGGATATAAACCATATTTAATGGTTTTGCCATCTTCAGAAAGTATTGGCTTTTTAGCATATTTTTCATCTTCATTTATTATTTTTTCAGAAGTATAAGTTGCTGTATAGATTTGATTTTGTGTCGCAGGTGCTACTTCAGGATCCCATCCTTTAAAAGTATATGTAAATTGAGTATCGCTTGGTTTAGTAGGAGTAGCTCCATCATATGTTGGAATTGTATCTTTTATAACTTCATTGTCTATTTCAAGAGTTGTCCCATCATAATTCTTCCAAGTAATAGTGTATGTCTCTTCAACTATTTTTTCAGATGAATAAATAGCTGTATAAACTTGATCTTTAGTAACCTCAGTTATCTCAGGGTTCCAGCCTTTAAAAGTATATGTAAAATGAATATCGCTTGGTTTAGTAGGAGTAGTTCCATCATAAGTCGGAATAGCACCCTTTTTAACGTCTTTATCAGTTTCTAGAATTGTTCCATCATAATTCTTCCAAATTACAGTAAATAATTTTTCGATAGCTGGTGGATTATTTTTACCTCCATCAGATTGACAACTAACCAATAAAAAATTAAATAAGGCAAAACTACTAAGTAATAAATGAGTTCGTTTCATGTTTAATCTCCTTAAAACAAAGATTAGGAAATTACCTTCTGATTCAAAATATTAAATTTTATTATCCCTCAAGACGGTTTATTGAAAACGAGAGAAACAGGGGGTAATATCTTATTTATATCTTATAATAAACATTAAATATTGGTCAATTTATGAATAAATTTGATGCTCCAAGACAGTGATTTTTCGATCACCTCTTCTTTTGAGCTATCGGGAATCTCGGTTATCAGTCTTTCTAGGTGCTCCCTTGCCTTGAGCCTATTAGTTACGGGCTTTCCAACAGAAGCCTCTACTTACTATGGGGTCTCCGACGATCCTGAGGCCCAAATAACGAACAAATGGGCAGAGAAGAAAATCGCCAAAAAGAAATAGCCGGTTCACTTCCGCGAAATCCGGCTTTTATTCTTGGCTTTTTGGGCCCTAAATAATAGAAAGTTTTATACTAAATTGTTTGAATTAGCTGTTAATAATATTGCAAGTAAATAATCGCAATTAGTAAATGAATAGAAGAAGTGCAAACCCTTATTAATAATTCTTATTATCTAGGCCAGTACCTACAAAAGGAACTTTAAAGAAATCTTTATAATTCTTTCTAATGAGATAATCAATATAGTTTCCAATCATTAATGCATAAACATAATAGCCCATCGCATTAGGATGGAATCCCATTGCAAATTTTTCTCGGGTTTCTTCATCATAAACTGGACCATATGTGGTTATATCTATCAAGAATGTATTGGTAAAAAGCTTTGTTACTTTTTCCATTTCTTTTGCAACATATTTTGAAGCTTCATCTTTTTCTTGTGAAAGATGATCGATTTGCATAGAAACCAAAAATATAAATGAGTCTTTTTCTAAACTTTTGAGTTTAGAGATAACCTTGCCCAGATAGCCAAAATAAGTGTCAGGGTTGAGAGTAGGATTATCGACATTAATATCTTTAGCAGTTCCGATTGGTTGTTTGTTTAAGAAGATATCATTATTCCCTAAATCGATGATATAGGCTTGCTTTTTTTGCCAAAAATTGTTTTTATCAGCCCATGATTCATAAAATTCTTTAAGAGTCATTCCACCTCGGGAATAATTAGAATAATTCGTTCCTGTTATTCTTTGAAGAATAGCTGGCCATGAATATTCATAAAAATCATGATAAGTGGTTTGGCCGCTTTCATCTGTGGCTTCAAATTCGCCACTTGAAAGCGAATCACCAATTACTCCAATATCCTTGAATATCGCAGCAAATCCACAATTTTCTTTAATGTTTTCAAGTGGTTTTTCATCTGTTTTGTAATTAAATATTTGTTGATTCATTTTTAACATCCTTTTTATCCCATTCTTTTCCAGTAACTTTTAATAAATCTAAGCCTTTTGTTTCACCTACGAATTTGAAAATCACAATTGTTGCTCCTATTAATCCAGGTATGGTTAAACATAAGTAGAAGTATCCAAACATACTACTTGGAATAAATGGAACTACAGCCATCGAAATGATTAATGCTAATCCTCCAACAACTCCATTTAAAAGTGTATTAATAACTGTTACTGATGAACGTAAATTCGTTGGGGCTGATTCAGAAAACATAATTGATCCAATCGTATCTCCGGCTCCCCAATAGCACCCCATAAATCCTCCAATAGCAAAGCCAGTAAGATATGGTGACCATGAAAGCATAGAAGAAGCAATAAATAACGAGTAACAAGTAAGAGAAGAGAGGCCCATTGCTATAATCGTCGTTTTTCTTCCAAATTTATCTGAAATGAAACCACTGATTAAAGTGGCAAGAGCATTGCCAACTGGGTATAAATATAGCGCACAGGTAATTTGCTCTTCGCTCATACCTGCACTTTCTTTCATGACTGTGTTATATGTTGAAGTAGCTAATGATGCTAAATAGAAGAAAACACAAGCAATGATCAAACAACGAAGTTGACGATGCTTAAAAGAAAATTTAACAGCGTTTATAATGCCACCTTGAGCATTATTCATTTTTTCCTCTTTAGATTTTTTCTCTCTCACGTCTAAAGGGGTTTTTAAATAATTAATTCTATTTGCTAAGAAAACATGGGTTTCCTTAGCGCATAAAAGAGCTAGAAAGGAAAGAACAAATCCAATTATTGCAGGAACTAAATAAACTAAATGCCATCTTTCACTTACATTTTGCATTAAAGTTGCTCTTAAAAGTGGAACAAGAAGTGTTCCGAGAATAGCGATGGCTTTGATGATGGAATAATTTCTTGCTCGGTTTTTCTCGCTAGAACATTCAAGAATATATACGGCTTGCATATCGTGCGAAACCATGAATCCCATCAATGTTCCACCAATCATATATACGACTATGTCTCGTGAAAGGTAAACAATAAATAACCCTAGAGCCATGCAGAAAGTATTTATAATTAAGAACGGTTTTCTTCCGTATTTATCAGCAAGAGGACGATATACAACCATTAATAATGATATTGGGTAAGCGAGAATGCCTAAGGCAGAAAATAAGGAAAGTCCTTCACCATAAGTCATCCCCATTTTATTCACAAAAAATTCATTAACGATATTGCTTTGGAATTGAATAGAAATGGTAGATGCGATCTCATCCGTTATGAATACTAATGAAAGTATCATAAAAAGATAGAATATGTAAAATTTGTTTTCTTTAAATTTTACCTGCCTTTCTCTTCTGGCTAATTCCTTAGCCTCCCGCCGTTGTTTCTTTTCAATCTTTGCTTGATCCATAATCTTTACCTCCAAATTGAAAATTGAATACTAAATAATTTTTTGTCATGTCTAGAGAAACTCCCAAGTCCTCACGTAAGTTGTTTAATAAAGATAAAAATTCCTCAGAAGTAGCATTATTTTTTAATAAGCCTTTTGATTTGATATATTTTAGCCAAAAGATATTGAGAACAATTTCGTCAGTGGTCATAGAAACAAGAGCGTGATTTTTGGAGAGAACACATATGGATTTATCTCCTGCGTTTTCTCCAATAATTACTTCCTTACCATCAACAACCATGCTTATTCTTCTATATGGGAATAAGGAGGCTGGATTTTTAAGCTGATAGGAAAATATCTCGCCAGAAGGAAAAGTTATATTTGAAAAACTAAAGATATAAATTTTAATGCCCTTTTTAGAAGCAATGGATAAACTTTCCTCGATTTTAGGAAAGTCTTCTTTCCAAATAGAAATAGAAATCTCTTTTTCAGCATTTAATATTAAATCATTTGCTTTGCTAAAGAATTCATCTATTCCTTTAATATTGAAAATATATTCAGATTCATTTTCTATACGAGAATAATTTTTCAATTTCTCTCTAGCTACGTTTAATTTATTGATATTGTCATTTCTAATTTTTTCAATAACTTTATCATATGGCAAAGCACAATAATAATTTATCTGGCCTTCACTTTTTAGAACGAAACCTTTAGCAACCAATCGATCAATTACGTTATAAACCAAAGAACGAGATACGTTAGAAAGTTTGCTTATTTCGTACCCATTTAAATACCTATTTTGCAATAAAGTTAAATAGACTTTTGCTTCATTTAAAGTGAAACCGATTTCCAAAAGAAATTTATAATTTTCATTGCCCATCATAGTGGTTCTTCTTATAACTACTACTATAAATATAAACGTTGCATTTTATGTTTCAATAGTGATAATGACTAGAGCGTATTGATATCAAATAATATCAGCCCTTTTCTTTGCTTGACTAAATATTCCTTTTCCTAAATAAAAAACGTCCTCCTTAAGTAATGTGGGCCCAATGTCAAGGACACATTAAAAAAGCTTCAACTTTTTTGGTAGAAATTATAAACAAAAAAAGAAATAATTATAAACGTTAGGAAAGAATAAAATGAAAAGGAAGACAATAAGATTCTTGGCTATTGTTCTAGGTTTGCTATTCGCTTTAGCCGTTTTTCTAGCGACTGATTTAGCGCCTGGATCAACAGATGCAAAACTAGTTATGGGCCTAACCGTTTTGTCATTAAATGTTTCTTCAATTGGCGTTTTTATTGTTTTTCTTATAACAAGAAAAGATGAATGAATGTTCTTCTCTTATTGTTCTCGATAATAGAAACAAAAACTGGGGTTTCATTAGGTAACGCATTTTAGAAAACATCAAACTGCCCTGGGAAGCCAGGGCTTTTTAACAAAGCCACCATATCCAGAAAAAATCTAACTGCAAGTGTTATAGCGAAAAAAATTCAATTAAAATTTCCTTTCAATAACATCATTACATGAAAATATTTGCTCTTGAAGAACATGCGATTAAGCTGTCCTCAGACCCTGGGATAGTGGGGATTTTGTCTTCTATAGAATTCAACAGGAGGATGTCTCTTGCCCTTTTTGAAAACATTAAATTAAATAGACTTCATAATTTATCCAAAAGAAGGAGTGCAACATCATCCAACGAAATTGAAGGCGTTAAAATCAAGAAAATACAAGATGAAAGCATTTTAATAAACGGGATTGAATCCAGGAAGCCCTTGCTAAATTGGTGAAAATGGAGACATTCGTATCATTCAAAAAGGAAAATACAGCCTTTATTATCGAAAATAAAGCGGCCGCGATTTGGCTTATTCGCCTTTATATATTTAGAATATATAGATTCGCAAAGGGAAAACATATGGAAAGATTATTGGATAATAGAAGTGGAAAAGAAGTTGAACCTAAGACACTTCTTTCAGTTAATAGGATTAACGATACATTGATCTTTGAATTTTCGGCATATGATTCATCTTTGAATAGCTTTTCTAATATCGATAATGATGAATTATATAATGGAGACGTAGTAGAAGTATTCCTAGATTTAGGCGATGAATTCTATTATGAATTTGAAGTTGCTCCGAATGGGGCAAGCTTTGTTGCAAAGATAGTTAATGGAACCCCTGTATTCATTAATAATGATTTCTTTGCACCTAGTTCTTCTATCAAAGACAATTCTTATTTTGTAACAATGAAGATCGATTTATCTGAACTTGGGAACAACAAAAAGATTAGATATAACGCCTTTAGAATTGAAACAAAAAGAATTGAAACCAATTACATATTAGAAGCCTTATCCCCAACTTTATCCAATACATTCCATGTTAGGGATAAATTTATCGAACTAAATTAATACACGTCCCGCTTATTTTTTCTTTTTTAGGAATAAATATATACAGGTAATTATTAAAGAAATGGAAACGGTTCCTGCAATTATGGATGTAACGATGATTACATCTATTTTGTTATATGGAGCATCTATTTTATCTTGATCATTGGAAGAATTATTTTCCTTGCCAGAAGAAGATAATTGACTTGAATTTGATGTAAAGGGTTCGCTAGATGAACTAGAACTGCTTGATTCTTGGCCTTCTATTTCTTCATAAATGGCAATTAGATAAGTATCTTCAGTTACAACGAATGTATATGTTTCGTCTGTGCTTACTATGTTCCCATCCTTATCCGCCCAGCCTACAAACTTCATTCCTTCTTTAGGCTTATCTGCCTTAATTGTAATAGAAGAACCAACCGGGATGTTTTCCTTGCTTCCTGAGCCATTTGAAATAATTACATTTACTTTCTTTTCTAGTTTAGGAATGGATAAATCTAATATCTCGTTATCTTCCTTATCAAAATGTTTATGGCAAATTAAACAATCTTTATGACCTTTAATACCTTCAGTTTCAGTAGTAGGAGCAATTTCATTAATCCAAGAAGAATATGTATGGGGTCCATATCCTAAATCAATATCTAATGTTTGAACTTTAAAAGCGGGATTAGTAAAAGGCTTGCTTTCTATATGTTTATTACCCTTTGTAAGGCAAGTTGGTGGGCTAGTAATTGATATAACGGTACCAACGGTTTCGGTTTCTATGTGACTAGAATCTTCTTTACATGTCCTAGAGGCTTTTAAAGAAGAATAGTCTTCGTTCCATTCATAAATTGGCTCGTTCCAGTCATGAATATGTTCATTTATTTCTTCCTTGATACATTTTGTATAAGCCTTGATTCTAGCAACATAACTCCCGTTAAATAGTTCTTCGTAATCGGAACCAACTTTGTAAAATGATGCTTTCTTTTGATCAACAGTAGTTAGGCTGATATGGGCATCATCAGACGCATTAGTTACTTCAACTACAATGGAAAAATAACTACCTGGGTTTAATAAAATTGGATTATCTAATTCAATTGTCTTATATCCTTGATACTTATAATGCTCGGCTTTTGTGGCTTTTAATGTTCCTCTTTCAACTGCAATTTGACCCATGCTAGATACATCGGTATAGATTTTAATAGTTACATCTACACCATTTCCAATAAAGGCAACGTTAACTGCTTTTAGATATTCTTTATATTCATCATTGCCTTTTTTAGCTTGATAGATATTCGCGAATCCCTTTAATTTAAATAGTCCTGCATCGTCTCCGTTGTTATCGTAATAATAGTTATAGTCATATTTATCTTTAGAGGCATAGCTAAACACCCAAGATGTGGAATCTAGAATCTTGCTATCGTAAGTTAAATAGAAATAGGGGTTATCTAAATAGCTATTCTTTACTAGCCATCCCCCGTTTCTAGTCGCGCTCTTTGGGGCGAATAAGTCTTTATCGATGTTATCATTCCATCCAATTAAAGTAATCGCATGGGGCACCCCGTTTTTTATATCCTTATCGTTATAATAATAATTTCTTCCCCCATCATAGCTAGTAGAAGCGGTGACAGCCCCATATTTAGCAATTGCTTGTTTTATTTCATTAATCCTATCTTCATTATTTAATCCAGATGAAATTTGACTTGCTTCTTCTAATCTATAAAGTGAATTAGTATAGACATCTGCTGCAGGTTTATCTCCTCCTATTGGACCTTGCCACATACTTAAAATAGAAGGGGTATTGCTAATTGAGCCTTGGGCATTAAGCCAATCAGCTGTCTTGCTATAGGATTGGTTATTGCCTAATGGATCCATATTCCTATAAAACTTTCTATATGCAAGGGCTTGTGGATTAAGTCTTAATGTATCTTTATTTGTCAGTCTATTTTTTAATATGGAAGCCTCGCTAGCGTTAATTGAAGAATATGCCCAACATAGGTTTGTGCTCCCTTGATCTTGAACTGGAGTCAATTCGGCTCTGGGATCGAAGTTATCTAATTGGATGATTTCATTTATATCAGAATAAAAAGAAGATGAACTCGCTTTTAGGAGTAGTTTATTGGAATTTGTATGGCCAATAGATATTCCTTGTAAGGCTGCTATGCTTGTTATTAACGTAATTAATCTAATTGTTTTCATTTTGATAGTAAGGCAAGACATTTTATATATTAGTTTTATATAGTTGCAAGTAAGGTGCATTAAATTAGATTAAGAAAATTCTTAATAAATAAAGCTACCTGATTAAGATATTTTTAGGACGGGTGTAGACATAAATATTCTCTTTGCTATTTGTCTACTAAATATTTATGATTGCCAGCAGGAACATTAAGGAAACTGAATTTATAACAAAAATGCAAATTTTGCAGTTTTGTTATATCACTTAGTGCAAGCTTTTTTCTGCAATATTTTTGGCGATATAAAAACAAAGGAGAATACGAAATTTGAATTGAAAGAATAAGCCTCAGTTATCTTTATTCGCTTGTGCTTCTTTCTTCGTTTCTTCTAAGGTCTCATCATAGACTTCTTTAACATGCTGAAAGATGTTCTTTTTTCTCTTATTCGTCTTTTGTGGAGCGCGAAGAGATTTCTCATGGTTTTCCGAAAGCATTTTCTCTTGGTCGGTGGCTTTGACGAACTTATCCGTATTCGCCTGATAGAGAGTGATGCAATTATAAGGGACATCAATGTTATTGTTCATGAAAATAAGATAAAGCTCACGTTGCATGTCTCTTTCTAATTGGAAACGGTAAGGGGCTTTGCAAGTCGCATAGATCTTATAATAAATACCAGAATCGCCAATTTTCGAGATACCTATATATGTTGGAGGGACAATGCATTGAGGAATCTTGTCCTTGAGCTTTGGAAGTTCTTTAAGAAGAACGGCTTCAACTCTTCTTGGATCTTCGTCATAGTCCGCTTCAACCTCGATTGCTACGGTATTATCTTCTCTTGAAAGATTCACACAGGAAACAATGGAGGAATTATTAATGGATTTGATATTTCCTAAACGATCATCAATCTTGATGGAACGAAGACCAATTTGAGAAACATATCCTCTAAAACCATCGATGATAACCATATCACCGACATCGAAATAATCATCAAAGACCATAAATAAACCAGAAATGACGTCCTGGATTAAAACTTGGCATCCTAAGCCAATAATCAAGGTTAAGACGCCTAAACCAGCGATAATAGAGCTAATATCTACCCCCCAGGTTGCAAGAATAATTGCTAAGGCAATAAGCACGGCGATGTATTTGATAAGGGAACGAATTAAGGAACCAATGGTTTGGGCCTTCTTTCCGCCCTTGGTACAAAGTCGGACGATAAAATTAAAAACAAAGGTAAGAACAATGGTTACAAAGATCGTGACGAGAGTAATCAATAATTTGTTTCCAGAGTAGACGAATAGTTGTCCAATTAAAACAAAGCCATTGCGGATATCCTTCCCAAGAATGGCGTCACCTACCTTATCGCCAAAGATTTGTCGACAAAAAGCGAGACCAAACAAAGCTAGAATCGATAAAACAAGGATTACCTGGGCGATAATAAAAGAGACTTTTTGATTTGTGCTCTTTTGTTTCCACCAGCCTTTTTTCGTTTCTTCCATAAAATACCTCCTAAGAAATAAACGTTACCGTTTGTTCAAAAATAATTTTTGTGTAATCAATATTGTTGGTAAATGAAATTCGTATCACGTTCTCTTTTTGGAAATCGACGTTTTCAAAAACATAAGAAAAAACCTTATCTCCTTTGAAAGTCATTTCCGTTTCTTCTTTTAAGGAAGAGTCTTCAAACAAAGAAGAAAGGACTTTTAATCCTTGAGGATTCGAAATCTTCAAGGAAAGAGAAATCTGATTTTGAGAAGGGACTAAGGAAACTTCGCTTAATGTCGGTTCTTTAATAAAAGAAGATAACAAAGAAGCGCCCGTTAAAAGAGCTGCTCCCGAGATAGCAAACAAAGAAAGAGCGGTGGAGATTTTTCCTCTGCGCTTGCTTCTTGCGTAAGTACTATCCTGATCTTTTGGAGAAAGCTCATCGGAAATCCCCGCATTATCGGGTTTATCCCAATTCGTAAGAGGGTTGTTATTCACTTTTAAAATGTTTTCTTCCCGAATCTCATTCATAAGAATGAATATAACATACTTTTTCTAAGCAAGAAATGCGCATATTGTTTTCTTTAAACGTATAATAAAGCAGATATGAAATACCTAGAAAACAATCATTACACAGGTGAAAGAGCCCTCTTCAAAACCTCTGATACATCATTTAGAAACTGCCTTTTTGATGATGGGGAATCCCCTCTTAAAGAATGCAAGAACCTTTTGGTTAATCGTTCGTCTTTCGGTTATAAATACCCCCTTTGGTATGGGGAAAAGCTTTATGTGAAAGATACGACCTTTCTTGAAACGGAAAGGGCTGGCGTTTGGTATACGAACGATTCTGTCTTTGAGTCTTGCCAAATCTTTGGACCTAAGAATTTCCGTAAATGCCATAATCTCACTCTTCGAAACGTTCTTATTCAAGATGCTTCAGAAACCTTGTGGTGGAATGATACTGTGACTCTCGATAATACCGAAGCCAAAGGTGATTATTTTGGCATGAATTCGAAGAATTTAACCATTCGTAATTTGAGATTGGATGGAAATTATGCCTTCGATGGCTGTGAGAATCTTGCGATTTATGACAGCTTCCTTCATACCAAAGACGCTTTTTGGAACTCTAAAAACATCCTTATCGAAAACTGTGTGATTGAAGGGGAATATTTCGGATGGAACAGTGAAAACGTTACTCTCCGTAATTGCAAGATTATCTCCCATCAAGGTTTTTGCTATATGAAGAATATCACGTTAGAGAATTGTGAGACCCCGGATACAGATTTGGCGTTTGAATATTGTGAGAATATTAACGCGACGATAAAAGGCCATCTTCTTTCCTTAAAAAATCCAATTTCTGGAAAACTTGTCATTGAACATCTTGACCAATATATTCAAGACGATCCTTCTTTAGATTTTTCTAAAACCATCGTGGAGAGCAAATGATGAAATACGATTTTGATACCTTACCGAATAGAAAAGGCAGCGATTCTACCAAATGGAACGTGAAAGAAAACGAACTTCCGATGTGGATCGCGGATATGGATTTTGAGGTTGCTCTTCCTATTCAAAAAGCTATTCTCGATCGAGCTTCTCATCCTGTTTATGGCTATCCCGATATTCCAGAGGAATGGTATCAAGCTTATATTCGTTTCTTTCATGAACGTCACTCTTTTGAAATACAAAAAGATTGGCTTATTTTCTCCACAGGTGTTGTGCCAACGATATCTTCAAGTGTAAGAAAGCTGACTAATCCAGGAGATGAGGTGGTTCTTCTAACTCCAGTCTATAACATCTTTTATAATTCGATTCTTAATAATAATCGCGTTGTGAAAGAAGTGCCGTTACGTTATTTCGCCAATTCGTATTCTATCGATTTCCCCCTTTTAGAAGAGGCGTTATCGAGCGAAAAAGCAAAATTGTTAATTCTTTGTAACCCACAAAACCCCATTGGCAAGATATGGAGCAAAGAAGATTTATCGGAAATCGGAAGACTTTGCGAAAAACATCATGTTACCGTTTTATCCGATGAAATCCATGGTGAAATAACGAAACCTGGTTCTTCCTATATTCCTTTTCTTTCCGTCAATGAAACGAATAGAAAGATTGGCTTTGCTGCTATTTCCGTAACCAAAGCGTTTAATATCGCAGGCTTACATACCTCCGCTATCATTATTCCAAACGAAGAACTTCGTAATAAAGTGAATCGTCAATTAAATACGGATGAATGTGCGGAACCGAATATTTTTGCTATACCAGCAAGCATTGCTGCCCTTAACGATTCATGCGATTGGCTTGAAGAAATGAGAGAGTACGTCGAGAAAAATAAGGAGTACGTATATCAATTTATTAAAGAGAATATTCCTACACTTAAAGCCATAGAGCAAGACGCTACTTATTTAATGTGGCTAGACATATCTTCCCTTACGAACGACGATAAAGAATTTGCTTCCTTCCTAAGAAAAGAAACAGGCCTCTTCCTTACTGCCGGTTCAGTATATGGAAAAGGAGGGGAGGGTTTCTTAAGAATGAACGTTGCTACCTCTTTTTCTAACGTTAAAGGCGCTTGTTGCCGACTTCTAAAAGGCGTTGAGTCCTATTCTTTGCTAAAAAGAGAGAAATAACTGATTTCCTTTAATAAAAAAGGTTCCCCATCAAACGAGGAACCTTATTTTTGAATGAGAAATTAAGCAGCTTTTCCTTCAGTGCCAAAGAGTTGAATCTTTTCTTTGACGGTAGCTTTAATTGCTTCGTAACCTGGTTTTAAAAGCTTACGTGGATCATAGCCTTTTTCTAAGTTAGCAGCGGTTGGATCGGCTTTTCCTTCTGCGCAATATTTAATGGTTGCGGCAGCGAATGCTAATTGGCATTCTGTGTTCACGTTAATCTTGGAAACGCCTTCTTTGATAGCAGCAACGATTTGTTCATTTGGAATGCCGCTTCCGCCATGGAGAACAAGAGGGATATTTCCGGTTGCTTCATTAATCTTTTCAAGAACGTCAAGATGGAGACCTTTCCAGTTTTCTGGATAGATGCCATGGATATTTCCAATACCAGCAGCAAGGAAATCAATGCCAAGGGAAACGATCTTCTTGCATTCTTCTGGATCGGCAACTTCACCATCAGCGGTGATGCCATCTTCTGTGCCACCGATTGCACCGACTTCCGCTTCAACGGAGATGCCTTTGGAATGAGCTAAAGCAACGAGTTCTTTTGTTTTTTCAACATTTTCTTCGAATGGTAAGGAAGAACCGTCAAACATAACGGAAGTAAAGCCAGCAGCAATGCAAGCTTTAGCAGCTTCGAAATTACCATGATCAAGATGTAAGGCGACTGGAACGGTAATGCCAAGAGATTTGTCTAAGCCTTTGACAAGATTGGCAACCACTTCGTATCCGCCCATATACTTGGCAGCACCCATGGAAACACCAAGGATAACTGGAGCTTTCATCTCCTGAGCAGTGGTAAGAACGGCTTTAATCCATTCTAGATTGTTGATGTTAAAATGACCAACAGCATAGTGCCCAGCTTTGGCATCTTTTAACATTTGTGTAGCATTCACTAACATAGTTTTATGTACTCCTGCGATTTTTCGCATTCCTATTATACATATTTGTGCTTTTTGTGGCGTAAAGAACAATTTCTTTTTTTGTCTTTGAAACACTATCCTCAACTTTTTTATTTTTTGCTAAAATGTGTAAATGCAAAACAAAGCTATTTTATATTTCCAAAGCGGGGGACCAACTCCCGTCATCAACACTTCCTTTTATGGCGTGATTCGAGAATATCAAAAACACAAAGACGTATTTTCACATTTGTACGCTTCTCATTACGGGGTAGAAGGCCTTATTGAGGGAGATCTTTTTGACATTGATAAAGAAGAGGATTCTCAAATTGAGCTTTTAAAACAAACTCCGGGCCAAATCCTTGGATCTTCTCGAAAGAAACTGCCTTCTTTCGATGATCCTCTCTTCCAAAGAATTTTAAACACCATTGAAAAATACAATATCGGATACATCCTCACAAACGGGGGAAACGATTCCATGGATACTTGCAAAAGGCTTCATGATTATTTCGCCAAGCAAAAGATAGATGTCAAAGTCCTCGGAATTCCTAAGACCGTGGATAACGATTTGATGATTACCGACCATTCTTTGGGCTATCCAAGTGCTGCTCGCCATATTATGGACTCAGCAATGATGGCCAAACTGGACTTAATGAACTACCGTAAAGGCAAAGTTCTTATCATGGAAATCATGGGAAGAGATTCTGGCTGGCTTACGGCTTCGACTGCCCTTTTACCCAAAGATGTTAGACCTGACTACATTTATCTTCCGGAAATGGAGTGGGACAAAGAAGAATTCCTTAAAGAAATCGAAGAAATATACAAGAAACAACGTTACGTCTTGATCGCTCTTTCGGAAGGCGCTCCTTTGAAAGCGAATAATTCCATCCAAATGGATTCCTTTGGACACGTTTCTTATGATGGCAGTGCATATACGGCCGCAAAACTCATTTCGGATAAGCTTTCTCTTTCCACAAGAGTTATCTGTGACTCTACCTTACAAAGATCGGATGCTACTAAAATCACCAAAGTAGATTCCTTAGAAGCCATTGAAGCCTCTTCCTTTGCCGTTCTTTCTTTATTAAAGGGAGAGTCAGGCAAAATGGTCGCTATCCATCGTCTTTCTTCTTCACCGTATCAAAGTGAGCCAATTCTTGTCTCTTTAGAAGAAGTAGCTAATTATGCTAAGAAAATACCTGCATCTTATTTAAAGAATCATCAAGAAATGTCGGATGAATTTGTTACCTATTTATCTCCGCTCATTCAAGAAACGATCCCTGTCATAAGAGAGAATGGAAACTTGCTCTTCGCACGTTTTCATTTTCAAAAACCGGAAATAGCCTAAAATATTATTTTGGAGGAAAAATACCATGAAAATCGCTATTACTGCCGAATCTACGATTGATTTACCTCAGGAGATGCTTGAGGAATATCGAATTAAAACCGTGCCTTTTACCGTTATTATGGGAGGTGAGGAGTTCGCCGATGGAACTATCGACCCTCAACGCCTTTTCGACTATACCAAAGAAAATAAGAAACTTCCCAAGACTGCGGCCGTTAACCAATTCCAATATGAAGAGTTCTTCCGTGAAGTCTTAAAAGATGCTGATCACATCATTCATTTTTCTCTTTCTAGCGCCATTTCTTGCGCGTATAAGAATGCTGAATCTGCTTCTAAAGAAGAGGAATTCCTCGGCAAAGTGGATGTCATTGATACAAAAACTCTTTCTACAGGCATTGCTTTGCAAGCAATTTATGCTAGTGAATTAGCCAATGCAGGCTATAGCCCAGAAGAAATCGTTACCAAAGTTCTTGAGAGAAGATCATCTGCTCTTGCCTCCTTTACGATTGAAACCCTTGATAATTTATTTAAAGGAGGAAGATGCTCCGCCCTTGCTATGCTTGGTGCGAATATCCTTCACTTAAAACCGCAAATCATCGTAAAGGAAGACGGTTCCATGACCAAAGATCACCTTTATCGTGGAACGCTTATGAAGGTCAACGAACATTATGTTGATGATGAACTTGCTGCTCATCCAAATTATGATAAGAAGCTTATTTTTGTCACCCATTCCGGACTTCCGGAAGATGTTCTCGAGATGATTCGTGAAAAACTTCAAAAAGCGGGATTTGAAAGAATCGTTGCTACAAGAGCGTCTGCGACCATCTCCGTTTATTGCGGTCCACATACCGTTGGCATTCTTTTCTATGCTGATGGGCCACATCCAATCACTCCAAAGAAGTAAGCACTCAAGATGGTTTCCAAGCCATCTTTTTTCTTTGTGAAAGCCTTCTCATTTCCTTGAAGGAAAGAGAAGAAAAATGGTAAACTAAAGAACGTTATTAAATAGGTGGGAGATTTTATGGCAACCAAATTTGTCTTTGTTACGGGCGGAGTCGTTTCTTCATTAGGAAAAGGAATTTTCGCCTCTTCTTTAGCCTTGCTTTTAAAGAGCAGGGGAATCAAGGTCTTCATGATGAAGCTTGATCCATATTTAAATATTGACCCAGGGACAATGTCCCCATATCAACATGGTGAAGTCTATGTTACCGATGATGGTGCGGAAACGGACCTTGATCTTGGCCACTACGAACGTTGGACAGACCTTCATCTTTCCAAAGAAAGCTCTATCACCTCTGGAAAAATCTATTCCTCTGTTTTAGAGAAGGAAAGAAGAGGAGATTATCTTGGCGCTTGTATCCAAGTTATCCCTCATATTACAAACGAAATCAAACAAAGGCTCATCGATGCAGCCAAAGCTTCTCAAGCGGAAATCGTGATTGTTGAAATCGGTGGAACCGTGGGTGATATGGAATCCACCCCATTCTTAGAAGCAATTCGTCAAGCTCGTTTGGAATTCGGCTACGAAAACACTTTCTACGCCCATAATACTTTAGTTCCTTATCTTAAGAGCGCGGACGAAACCAAGACCAAACCAACCCAACACTCCGTAAAAGAACTTCTTGGCTTAGGCATTCAACCAGACGCCGTCGTTCTTCGTAGTGAAGTTCCTCTTCCTGAAGGGCAAAAGAATAAAATCTCCCTTTTCTGCAACGTTCCAACCAATGGTATCTTTGAAGCGGATGATTTAGAAAGTGTTTATGAACTTCCATTTGCTCTTCATGAACAAGGCTTAGATGATTATGTTCTTGCTCATTTTGGCATGAAAGATGTTCAAGAAGCTGATCTTCATGAGTGGCGTTCTTGGTGCGATTCTGTAAAGAACCCAAAAAAGAGCGTGAAAATCGCTTTAGTTGGCAAATATGTTGAACTTCATGATGCTTACCTTTCTGTTGCTAGCGCTTTAAAACACGCTGGATATTATAACGATGCTCAAGTCGAAATCGGCTGGATTAAAGCCATGGATGTTAAGGATAAGAACGCGAAAGAACTCTTATCTGGATATGATGGTATCCTCGTTCCTGGAGGCTTTGGTGAAAGAGGCTCTAAAGGAAAAATGGCGGCCATCCGTTATGCCCGTGAAAATAATGTTCCATTCCTTGGCATTTGCTTTGGCATGCAACTTGCTTGCGTAGAATTCGCGAAAGACGTTCTTGGCTTACAAGATGCCAATACTTCCGAATTCGATCCTCAGACCCCAAACCCAATCATCGACCTTCTCCGTGATCAATATTCTGGTATCGCTATGGGCGGAACCATGCGTTTAGGTTTATACGATTGTGGCATTAAGAAAGATACGCTTGCTTATGAATGCTATCAATCCACCGAAGTCAAAGAAAGACATCGTCATCGTTACGAATTCAATAACAAATATCGTGCGTCTTTTGAAAAAGCGGGCATGGTGTTTTCTGGCGTAAATCCACAACAGAATCTTGTTGAAATCGTTGAACTTCCACAAAACGACTTCTTCATTGCTTCTCAATTCCATCCAGAATTTACTTCCAGACCTCTTCACCCAAATCCATTATTCAGAGAATTCATTGCTCATTCTATCAAACACAAAGAAAGCAAATAATTCTATAATAGGTGAGTGAAAGCACTCTTCCTTTATAATCCTGAATCTGGTAGGGGAAATTTTGAGAAATATTTCCCAAAAATCAAAAACGAATTAGCATCCTCTTTTGAAGAGATGCTTTTTCTTACTCTTGAGAATAAGGAAAAGGCGAGGGACGTGTATCAAAATATCGTTCCGAAATATGATGCCTTAATCTTAATAGGAGGGGATGGCACCCTTCATTTTGCCATTAACGAAATAATGAAACTCGTTAAGAAACCGATTCTTGGTTACATCCATTCTGGAACATTAGGGGATGGAGGGAAGATCTTTGGGGTAAATCGTCATTTAAAACAATCCATAGAAATCTTAAAGAAACAAAAAACACGTCAAATCGATATCGGAAAAGCCAACGATACTTATTTCTTCTATTGCCTTTGTAACGGTTGCTATTCTTCTCTTTCCTATACTGTAAAAAACAAAAAGAAGAGACACCTGTATCAATTTTCTTATTATTTTTCCTCGATAAAAGAGATGTTTCACAAAGTATCTTATCGTTATGAAATAGAGGAAGATGGAGAAAGTACAGAGAAAATAGCACCCTTCGTTCTCTTCTTAAATGGAAAATGGATGGGCGGGTTTCGTTTAAACAAAGAAGGGAAAGACGATGATGGAATAATCGAGGGATATTTTCCCAAACCATCTTTCCTAAATGGTATTCTTCGTTTCCTTCCTAAAAAACGGGAGACCCCTGTGTTAATAAAAGAAGCAACGATAATTCCTTCGAACTCTTCCCCATGGTGTCTAGATGGCGAAAAAGGGGAGGCTGGTAGAATCAAAATTCGTGTTATTCCGGCTGCAATTTCGATTTTTTGTCGTTAAAACCCCCATAAATTTGCTTTTTTCCTCTTTACAAGCGAACTTTTCCTAATTACGATAAAATCATCAGAAAGGATTTTTTATTTTATGAAGAAATCACCACTAGTAATGTCGATTATTTCGGCTGTTCTAAGTGCAGCAGCTGTGGCATTATTATTTTTCCTTCCTAAGCTAAGCCCAGAATTAGCAACCTTATTGGGAGCGAATTATTTACATGGCATAAAAACAAATTTGTTTGCTGCTTTTAAGGGCACAATTGGCTTTGGAATTGGTAATGCCGTATTTTCAGGCATTCTTGTCGCACTTGTCGCGATCGTTCTTATTTTCTGGCTTTGGCATTTTATTATGCTTTGTGCCACTCGTAGAGCAAATAGCTTATCCATCAACCTATTCTGGTTAATTTTCGGCGCTTGCTCCACCTTTGTTGTCCTTTGCTTTATTGGATATACGAAAGCAGGGGTTGGCTATGTTTTTGAAGGGGAATTTGCAGGGATTGCCTATCACAATGGAATTTCCTTAATCTCTGTTTTATTTAAAGACGGGTTTGTCAAACATGCGGCAGCCATTTGTCTTCTTGCTGGCATTTTGACTTTAGCAATTGTTTCTCTCGTTCTCGGCTTAATCTCCGTTATTGGCGCTATTCACGATGATCGCACCAACCCTCATGAAGTAGAAGAAAGTGTCACCCTCTTACAGGATGAGAAAAAGGAAACGAACGAAACAGAAGATAAAAATTCTGAAGTTTCGACAGTGACAGAACAAAATAGTGATGATAAGAAAGGTGAAAAAGAACAGCCTTCTTCTCCGCTTATTGTTCAAAATATCACCTACGCTCCTACACCAAATGTTACAAATCCAGTTCAAACACCTGCTCCAGCTCCTGTCGTAGCACCTGTTAAAGAAGAAAAGAAAGATACGCCTCTTACCGAAGAAGGCTTAAAGAATATTCTTTTAGAAATATTGAACGAAAAGAAAGAAAAAGAACCTGTTCAAGTTCAAGAAGCACCAGCTCCTGCAGTAAAAGAAGAAAAAAGTGTAGAAGAACGTCCTCTTACTGCAAAAGAACTTCGTTCCATCATCAAAAACGAATTAAGAGATCACGATCATCCAGAAGAACTTCTTCCTCTTACCGATGAGCAATGCCGCTCTTTGATTCGTGAAGAATTAAATCAATACTACGCCTCAACAAGACCTGCTTCCGAAAAGAAAGAAGAAGTCAAAGAAGAGCAAAAAGAAGCGACCCCTGTATCTGTTTCCACTCCAAAAGAAGAGATGGAAGAAGATTTCATGACCGCGGAAGAATTAAGCAAAATGATTCGTAACGAAGTTATACAGGTGGTTGATGAACAACCAAAACAAGAGCCTTTGACCATTGATACGGTGAAAGACGCCATCCATGAAGCGCTTGCTTCTTATCAACCAAAAGTTGAGACTCTCAATAAAGAGGATGTGCAAAACATCGTTAAAGAAGAACTCGCTTCTACAATAGAAGACGCCCAAAAGCAAAATGAAGCCATCGCTTCTTCGCGTGAACAAGCCCTTCAAGCCGAATATGAAGCAAAACTTGTTGCCGCTAAGAACGAAAATGCTATCGAACGCTTAAGAGCAAGTCAATTAAGTGCCGATGATATTCGTTCCATCATTTCCGAGGAATTGGATAAGAAATTAGCCAATTTAGAAAAAGAGAAGGAACCTGCTACGGAAACTCCTATAGAAGAACCTCTTCAAGCGGAGAAAAAAGAGGAACCGGTTGTTATTGAAACTCCTGCTCCTATTTCCGAAGAAGAGGAAGAACGACGTATTCCTTTTGCGACACGTCTTCTTTCCTTAGATGACGATATCAAGGAATACTATAACCTTCTTAAAGAAGAAGCACTCTCATATGGCTTAAAGAGCAGGCTCTCTATCTCTGGAGATACTTTCCGTCTCCATACAAAGACTTACTTAAAGATTGTTGTTGCCGGAAAAGGATTGAAACTCTACATGGCTCTTGATCCAAGTGCTTATAAAGATTCTTCTATCCCAGTGAAAGACGCTGGTACAAAGAACCTCTATAAAGACATTCCTCTTGTTTTCAAGGTGAAGAGTCCTCTCTCCCTCAGACGTGCTAAATCCTTGATTAAGGACGTTTGTGAGAAAGACGGATTAAAACAATCGGAAATTACCACGTTCGACTATGTTGCTCAACTTTCTTCCTATCGCGTTGCCGGTACAGAAGAAGAGGAATAAACGGCTTTGTTCTTATGAAGGGGTCTCTAAAATGAGTAGTCATTACGCATCAATCATAAAAACGTGAAGAAAAGCGGGTTTCCACGTTCG
>UQFY01000022.1 GCA_900540385.1 uncultured Mollicutes bacterium | reverse complement strand
TCTCGCCCGCATAGCAGGCGGTTCTAGGTTGTCCCTATCGGTCCACATAAAAGAAGATGTTTCAATTTTCAAAGAAAATTACGAAAACATCTATTATTTTCTCTTCTCCAAAACGTCTTTTTCCAAAGAATTATTAGATCTTAGGGTTCCAAATGTGGAACTTGTTTCCCTCAATAAAATGATGGATGCTTAAAATAGCAAAATAAGTTTGAATTCATTGTTGGAAACAAAAGATGACAATTTGTTCTTTAAATATTTGACGAAGCTCACTTTCTCGCCTTAAAATAATAACGTAAGGGAAACCTTATAAAATCTCGGATGACCACTGCCGTAGAGTGTGGGGTTCTAAAATCTCGGATGACCACTGCCGTAGAGTGTGGAGTTCTAAAATCCAAGGATCGCTTAGATAACGGTCCTTTTTTTGAAAGGAGATATCATGGAAATGTGTTTCTACTCCATCACAGATATTTGTATTTCTAAGCTTTCCTCAATCGATCGCAGGGTTCTTTCAAATCATGAAAATAATAGAAAACACATGCGTCCTTACATCGGATTCATAATCAAACTTAATAATCAAAATTATTTCTTGCCCCTCTCCTCTAGTGATCCAAAAGACTACGACGAAAATGGAAAGTTACGTTCCTCCACTCAAACCATTTTAAGAATGATCAATAAAAGAGGAGAATACTTAGGAAAAATATTATTGAACAATATGATCCCTGTTCCAGAATCGGAAATAAGAAAAATTTCTTTAGAAAAGGATCCTTTAACCGGAAACAAGGAAAAAGACTCTCTCATTCTTGCTAATAACAAATATAAAGACCTTCTCATTGATGAACTAAATTGGATCAAAGAAAATCTTTTAGAAATCAAAGGCAAAGCCAAAAGACTTTATAGCGCAAAAACAAACGAGAGCAACGAGAAATACTGGGAAAATAGAAGAAAACCGGGTTATCTAAAAGCTACAGTGAATTTCAAAGAGATAGAGCAGTTTGTGATCAAAGAATACGCGATATAGGTTTCAGAAGACCTAGTCGTTGGTTATTGGCCGGATTGTTCCGCCGTTTTGACCCGTTTCTTTTGTGTTCTTTTCAAGTCTTTCACGATTTTTCGGACTATAAAATAGATCACAGGTCATTTAAAAGGGGAATTTTCCTTCACGCAAAGTCAATTTAAATAAGCAAATCAACGGCTGCGCAAATCATTAGGTCGGCTAAATTCATGTTTGAGCTGTGTGAGGAGAAGAAACAACCAATGGGCTTTAACGGATAGAAAAGGGAAAAAGATATGCAACTTGAAGATTGCACAAAAATCTTGCAACTCTCATTTTTAAAAAAAGAAAGATATTTTTCCAATAAAAGATGAATTATTTTTGTATATAGGGTGTAAGGATGCCGCAGGATCGTTTGAATGAATTATTGGAACAGCTACAGAAAGGCCACATGGAGTTCTTCGATGAATTTTACGAAAGAACGAAACGTGGGGTCTATCTTTCAGCCTACAGTATCCTTCATGAAGAAGGCGAAACAGAAAACGTCTTGCAAGATACTTACATCAAGTTCCTAGAGAAATTGCCAACTCTAAGGAAAGACAAATCTGTTCTGGCTTATTTGATGAGTACAGCTAGAAATTTGGCCATCAATCTTAGCAAAGAAAGGTCCCGAATATCCTACGAATTAGATCCGTCGTTAATCCCTGCAAAAGAAGAAAAAAACGACATCCATGTATTCGAAGTGATGGGAAAGGTGCTCACTCAAAAAGAAGAGCAAATCGTCTTGATGCATTCTATTTACGAAATGGGGCATAAGGAAATAGCCGAAGCAATCCATATGCCTTTAGGGAGTGTCACCTGGGCTTACAACAACGCTATAAAGAAATTAAGAAAGGAGCTAGAAAAAGATGGATATCAATGAAGAAATCAAAAGAGAATCCGAAAAGTTTGAGATTCATAGCACTTCAAAGATGATTCTTGCCCGTTATTTAACGGAAAAGAAATCAGAACCTAAGAAAAGAAAACGTTTCTGGCTACCTTTTGGCCTTTCTTTAGGAACAGTTGCTGTAGCGGCTTTGTCCACTTTCTTAGCCATTCGTTTTACTCCAAAGCCAAATTCTGATGGTTCCAACATCCAAATCGATTATCTAACAAAAGGAGAAAATTACACTTTGAACGATTCTTCCTTACTCTCTCAAACCGGAATAGATTTGTTTTTCGGTTCTCAAATGAATCGTAAACAATCCCTTCCTTCAGGTAAGAAAGCCTCTTTCATGGGTGATATTGCTATCGGAGTACAAAACAAAGAGGAACATGTGAAGAATACTTATTCCTCTCTATTTGGAACAATTGATCTTTTCCTTGAGACAGATAATTCTTTCTCCTTATCCTATGGAAAAACCACTTATATCTATGATAACGAGACTTATCATTACGTTCTTTTGCAAGGTGAAAATCGAGTCTATACCCAAAATGACATCCGTGAAGGCGTCTCTATCAATCAAGCCATTTATGTTATGGATGGAAATATTTATAAGGGATGCATGTACGTTAATAACGATGAAGATGAGCAAAGCTTGAAATGCGTTTTCGTAAACGGCACTCGAAGCATCACCATCTTCCAAGAAAGCGATGAAGATGGACATTGGTTATATTATCAAGCCATGAACCAAGAAAGCTTTCTTCCTCAAGATTTTGACATCTATAGAATTTCCGTAGATTTCTTAGTAGACGGACAAGAGAAAGATTCTTGTAACCTTATTCATAATTACAAAGAAGGATCCTTACAAACCACCACGCTATATGACCGTAAAGAGAAAACATACGAGGTCAGTTTCTTAGAGATGACTTACTCTCCTTCTCTCTCTTACTTAAAGACGGATTTCGTGGCTAAAAAAGACGACTTTGGAAGATTAAATTACACATTCCCAACAAATAATTAAAAAAATTCCAATAAAACATATATCCATATTTGTATATATGGTGAAAAGAGGACAAAACCTATGAAAAACAATAAACTCAAAATTCTAGCCGTTCTTCCCCTTATGGGATTACTTGCTGCATGTAATAGCAATGAAGTGAAAGCCGGTGGAGAAGTTCCTGCTGGCAAAGAAATCACTGCCCAACAACTCAAAGTCAAAGCGCAAAAATGTGAAGAAGCCATGACAAAAGTTGACGCTCTTGGATTCAATTTAGAGGGGGCGTCCTATCATTTAAACAAGAAATCAGAGCAAAAGCTCCCAGGCGAAAGTGGTGAAACTTCCATCAAATATGAAAGCAATGTTGCTATCGACAATGTTGCTTTAGAAGGTGCTGCAACTGGCTTAACATCTACAAACATCGATGATGTTAAAGGATATGGTTTAGTAGGCGCAGAATATTCTTCTTCTACCCTTTATCAAGCAGGTGCCTATAACAAGAAATTCGCTATCCCAGAAGCCAAACTCTCTTTAGGAAGCTATACGGAGGGTAACACCACTTATCTTGATTTATCTGATAACAATTTGAAAGCCACTATCTCTTCTAAAGTTGGTGAGGAAAAAGAAATCGGCAAATATCAAGGAGATTTCTCTTTTGGCGATAAAGTCTCCTTCGACAATGGCTTAGAAAAGAAAGAACTTCCATTATTCTCCGAAATTGAACTTGATGATTTCGTCAACGACTTTAGCGAAGCAATCGAAGAAATCGCTTCACAAGGTGGAACGTTAAAGGCCCTTGAACATGACGATGGCACTTATTCTTACTCTGTTGATGTCACTGGCTTAAAAGACGCAAAAAACTTTGAAGATGAATTTGGCATCGATAAAGATGACTTTGATAAAGAGTTCACCATCCCTGGATGGAATACAAAAGCAACCTCTACCTTGGATGTAAACAAATACGCATTAGCCATCATCTTTGATGAAACCGGTGTGAAATCCATTGGTATCACCCTTGATGTCAGCTATTCCTTTGTTATGAATTGGTCCGTAAATGGAGTCACCTTCTCTAGCACTGCTTCCGTTGATTATGATTTCAACGCTAAACTCAACTTCCAATATGGAGCAGATGTTACCGTTAAGGAAGTAACAGACAAAGAAAGCTACACCAAGCTTCCTACCACCATCGATTATGATGATTGGATTAAATTAATCACAAAATAATTCAGTTAATTCCCCCCACAAGAGAAGACGCCACGTGCGTCTTCTTTTCCTTTTTGAACGATCTAACGAACGTAAAATTTCAAAAAACAAAATTAGTAATTTATGATTTACTAATTTATGATTTACTAAAATAAGATGACAGATTTAAACCGTTTTTAATTGAGCTCAGTTTTAGATTGAGCCGCAGAGCCAACGAATAAGCATTCATTACATCTTTTTATTTATATAAATCATCCAAGGTGAAGAAAAGATAAGGATATTTTTGTTTAAGTTGAAATCCGTTTTTAGAGAAAAATCCATATTGAATAGGTTTTAATGAAGTTTCCGAAACCTGATTAATTTCTTCTTTAATTACGGAATCATCAAGCAACGAATTTGTGTATTTGCATTCGAAAAATACATAGCCTTCTTCACATTTACCTACAACATCAAATTGGCCGTTTTTCCTTTCTTTTGGATTGTCGTACCAAAATGTTCCGATATCCTCCAACATTGGTTTTAGCGTCCCGTTGCTGTTTTTGCGAATAAGATATTCCTTACAAACGGTTTCAAAGGTTTTTGGAACAAAAATCGAATTTAGTTTGTCGGAAATGTATTGATCATAAAAGACGCTGTCTTTAAGCAATCGATGCATAGATTCATTTCGATAAATGAAATAATAATAAAAATGAACGCAGGCATCAGCAATACGATATCCTCTTTTTTGTTTATTTTTTGAATCGTTAATGGGCGATACGTATTCAATAAGATCCATCTTCATCAGTTTTTGAAGTATGTTGGCCAAGGCCGCAGATGATTCAACATGAGTTTTGCTTAAGATATCGGAAAAATGAAACGTGCCTAATGCGATGGTTTCAAAAACAACATTTGCATTATTTATCTTCCTTAATTCTTCAGCAAGATGGGTTTCTATGTATTCTTTCAAACCGGTGAAGCGGCCACTTAAAATTCGAATGATATTCTCTTTTACCGAAATGGTTTCGTCAATTTGCGCATTATAAAATGGAATTCCGCCAAAAACAGAATACAGTTTTATTTTGTCTTCGTTTGAAAAAGAGGGATAGAATTTGGACGAATCATAATAGTCCATTTGTTTAAGCAAAATAGACAAATGGAACCGCATATAAAGAGGATTGTCATGTTCTAATATTCCTTCCATGATGGAAATGCTGCTGCCAAGAAGAAAGAATTTCATTTGGGTTTTCATGGCATATTTGTCGATAATTTCCTGAAATTTAGAGTCACACCCCTCTATGAAAGTTCTTAGATATGGATATTCATCTAGCACTAAGCAAAATGGCCTATCAGCAGCATATTCGAAAAGAGCTTCAACCGCATCAACAAAATTGTCAAAAGAAACAGTTGCTTGCCCAATTGTCTTTCGTATTAATTCGGTTAAAGATTTCGTGTTATCGCGATCGTTGCTTTCTTTACATTGAAAAATAATAAAAGGAATGTCTTCATTTTCTAAACAATGTTTAATTAATTCCGTTTTCCCGGTTCTTCTTCTACCATAAACGATTCCGCCCTGGTAGCCTTTTTTCTTTAGCAAATTTTGAATTGCTCGTGTTTCTTCTTCTCTTGCAATGAAATTCATGGTATTTTGTAATTTATGATTTAGTAATTTATGATTTACTAAAATATATATTCATAATAAAACACAGTCAACGTTTTTATTGAGTTAAATAACAACTGAAATTCCAGCCGATTTACTAGGCTTCATCGGAGAAACTTTGGTCTAAAAATTTCAAAATAGATATCACCCTTTATGAATTGTTTTATAATTCTCGATATTCATGGAGACGGGGATGAAAGAAAGTAAAAAGAAACAATCTCTAAGATTCTTAGGTCAATGCCTTGAATCAAAAGATCAATCCTTACCATCTCTTAATAAAATAAATATATCCTTATGATAGCTACATGTATCATTGCTTGTTTGGCAATTCTTCTTACTTTTTTATGTCTTCTGTTGTTTCCGGTAATCACAATTAAGGGACATCAATTCTCAACCTTTTATTTCCCATCTTTGATCGCTTTAATAATCCTTCTAGCAACTGGGCTTTTACCAATTCAAGATTATCTATCGAATTTGGTAAAGGACACGACAATGAATCCGTTAGAGATTCTAGCTTTGTTCTTTGGGACTGCTTTTATAAGCACCGTTCTTGATGAATTAGGCTTCTTTTCTTTTTTAGCAAGTTTAGCTGTAAAAAGGGCTAAGAATTCTCAGCTCGCTTTATTTATCATTTTGTATTTCCTTTGTGCTTTTCTCACGATGTTTACATCAAATGATATTGTGATCATCTCTTTTACCCCATTTATCCTTTTCTTTGCAAAGGATGCAAAAATAAATCCTATCCCCTTCCTGTTTTGTGAATTTGTTGCGGCAAATACGTGGTCTATGATGTTTATATTCGGCAATCCGACGAACGTGTACTTGTCTTCTTTCTTCGCTTTGAATTTTGTTTCATATTTTGTAAGGATGTGGTTCCCAACCTTATTAGCAGGTCTATTTTCATTAGGGTTATTGCTTCTTTTGTTCCATAAGAACCTCAAAGAAAAGATGAATATTCAGGTAACGGAAGAAAAAATACAGAAGCCATTTATCCTTTATTCCGCTTTAGGAATATTGCTATTGGTTACCGTCTTTATGGCCATTAGTGGTTTCTTTCGTATTCCAATGTGGATATTCGCTTTAATTGGAGCGGTATTGCTTATGCTTCTTATTCTTGCTTATTCTCTCCTTTCTAAAGAAAAGCCTCTTTTACTATGGAAAGCAGGAAAAAGATTGCCTTTCTCTTTAGCACCTTTCCTTTTATCGATGTTTGGAATTGTTATGGCTTTATCTAAAGAAGGAGTTAGTGCGGAAATAGGCAATTTCCTATCTCAATTCAACCCGATGTGGAGCTATGGCTTATCGAGTTTCTTCTTAGCGAATTTAATGAACAATTTACCAATGTCTATTTTCTATGCGGATCTGCTTTCTTTTCTTCCTTCTGGCGAATCGGCATTATTTGCGACGATTATTTCAAGTAATTTAGGGGCAATTCTAACACCAATAGGTGCCTTGGCGGGTATCATGTGGATGAGAATCCTAAAGGAACACGATTTAAAGTTCTCCTTCGGAAAGTTCACCTTATATGGATTGGTTGTGTCTATACCGACGTTACTCGTTGCTTTCGCCGCTCTTTTGTTTGAATTCACGCTTTTACCTTCTCTCGTTGGCTTTCCTACGGTATATCTACCGCACCTATGAAGTTGTAAATGATTTTTATTTTTTGAGTGGGCCGTACTTTGCTCATAAGCCTTCTGTTTTGCTTCCAAAGTTTTTCTCTCCTATGTATTGAAAAACATTCCTGAAAAACATTTTCAATTTTATATCCGACTTCATTTTTCTGCCTCCTCCATTAATCTATGTTTGTCCAAAAAAATCAACGAAAGGAGACCATGATAGACGGGGCGTATGGCTACGCAATTTCGAGAGGCTCAGGAAAAGGCTCCTGCTCATGAGGCGAAGCAAAAAGAAATGAAAAACGGCCACTATTTTGGCGGCCGTTGCCCATCCCCATTAGATTTTGGAGAGCCAATTTTTATAATCAGTCTTTATTTTCGTCGTTATCTTTCTTTATTTCAAGCGCGGGCTTGTCGCTTGCATTAAGCGGAGGTATTACTTTCCCTCCGATTTCTTCTTCAAATCTTTTACGGGTATCTCCTGCAAATTTGCCTCCGCGTTTTGCCACGGAGCAGTTTTCGGCAAATGTTTCCGGTTGTTCCTTCTTTGAAAGCGTTGTTGTCGTAACTTCGGCAAGCATATTCAAAACGAGTTCGATATCCGTCATATTATCGCGCAGATTTTCTTTTTTCAGCCCTTTGAGTTCTTTATACTCTTTAACCGTCAGACCGCTCCACGCTTTCGTCATTTCATCGGTGAGTATTGCGTATTCCACACCTTCTTTCACTCCGCGTTCTTTCCATTCGTCGGTAAGCTTTTTGCGCATTTCTATCGTTTGAAGTCGCTGATTGATCCAACCTTCCGTGTAGCCTTTTGCTCTGTAAAAATCCGCTCCGCGAAGTATCGCCTTTTCAGGGTCGGCTATTTCATCAAGTCTTTCGCTACCCACTTGCGCAAGCCACATTTTGAACGGTTCGGCTTTCGGCGACGGAATCGACTGCACAAGCCTCAAAACGCCTTTCGTATTAAGCACATCCGTATTATAGGTTTTTCCGTCTTTCGGAGAACGAAGTTTCAGTCGGTTACAATTTGTAACCAACTCGCTCCCTTCTTTTTTCAATCGGTTCTTTAAGACTTTCCAATAATTATTCGGATCTGCGCTATCCGTTAAAACAGCAACTACGTCCACCACAGAAAAATACCATTCTTCTTGGTCTGCATTCCACGCCGTGCGAACCTGTTTATTCTCAAAAATTTTAATTTTGTTTTCCATACGATTTTTCCTTCTATCGTTAGATCATTTTTTTGTAGCATTTTTCTTCCGTTTTTTCAACGCCTTTTGCTCTCTTAAAGCCAATTTATTCGCTATTATTCAAAGGTAATTCCTGATTTGCTGTTTGTTGTTCAAAAAGTGTCCTCAAGCGTCTCTTTTCCTTTAAAACGTATTTCCTTTTTTTACCATCTTTTGTTTTTTAAATTAGAAAAACACTAGAATTGTTATAATTGTCTTTATCGGAGATAAAAGACATGGAACAACTTACGAAAACTTGGGTCGCTATCGGTGATTCTTTTACTTATATTGATGCTCATGTTGATGAAAGTGGCAATCGAATCCAAAAAGGGTATTTAACAAGGACAAAAGAAAAGCTTCCTTTTAAAACTGAACTGATTAATTTAGGGATCAATGGAGGAAAAACAAGAGAGTGGCGAGAAGTAGAACTTCCTTGGGGAGATTTTTATACCATTCTTTTAGGAACCAACGATTGGTGGACTGGACTCTACAAAATCGGTGACAAAGAAGACTTTCTTCAGGAAAGAGAAGAAGAAACCGTTCTAGGAAACTTAGGAATATTAGTTCGTCGAATTCAGAAAATAAATCCTACCGCAAAGATTTTTATAATGAATCCTGTGGAAAGAGGAACGTTTGTTTATGTTTTTGATTGGACAAACCGCGCTCTCGATAGCACACACGAAAGAAACGGGGTTTATCTAAAAGACGTTTCAAAGGCAATTTATGAATGTGCTAGAGGAGAAAACATAATTCCAATTAATTTGCACGATAGACTCCCTTTTACCCCAGAGAACGTTATGAAGTTTTATCGCGTTAAAAAAGACGGAAAGATATGTGATTTATCTTTTGAAGAATTCCATGCTGATCCATTTAGCATGAAGATGGAAGTCTATCCTTATCCTGTCGAAGCCATGAGATATATGTGTGATGGTCTTCATCCAAATGATTTAGGATACGAAATGATCGCGGATATATTGGCAGAAGAAATTATTAAGAATTTATAATTTTTAACAAATATAAGCGACCCATGTAGTCGAATTCGGCTAAAAAGAAAACATGTGACTGAGACGTCACATGCTTTTAGTGGGCAATTATTGATTTTTCTTAAGAGGATCTTTGGCAATGATTTTATCCCATTCCTTGAAGTCTTCCTCAGATGGAACAAAGACATAAGGAATGTTTCTTCCGATTTCGTTATAATCGAAGCCATTTCCGACAAGATACTTATTCTCTTTGATGACTTTGCCAACATAGTCGATTTTCACTTCAACCTCACGTCTTGCCGGTTTATCGACAAAGGCGGCAACCTTAATGGCTTTAGGATTCTTTGTAGCAAGGAATTCTTCTAAGTATTTCATGGAGATGCCTGTGTCCACTACATCTTCAACGATGACGATGGTTCTATTCTCTGGATCAAAAGTCATATCTTTTAATAAATTGACTTTTCCCGTTGTAGAGGTTCCATCGTAAGAAAAAATATGAATGTAATCCACGATAACAGGGATATTGACATATTTCATCATTCCAATAAGGAAGGTCATAGCGCCTTTCATGACGCAAAGGAAGATTGGTCTCTTCTCCTCGTTTTTGAGTGATTGCGAAATCTCTTCTCCTACTTTTTTGTAGCATGCCTCGATTTCTTGGGCATCCATGACTATTTCGTGCATTGTCTTCTCCTTTAAAAGTTTAACAACATTGCTTCTTTTTTAACGCTAAAACATTCTCGATTATTTCGCCACAAGTTTTTGTTTTTTCCTTTCATGAAAACGTTTTCATAATTTTCTTCTTCCATTGGATCTTGTTTTAGAGTGACAATATTAACGTCGAAAAGACATTGTTCGTATAATTGCCGGATTGGCGGAAAGTTTCTACGTTGGACCTTAATCCAACACTATGAACAAGTGAAACATATCATTGGGACATTTTTCACGTTTTGCTCTCGAAACTTCTTTCCAATTCTCAAACAAGGACTAGGAACAAAAAGGAGAACACATGAAAAAGTGTATTAAATTAGCCGCTCTTTCTCTTGTCGCTTTTGCCACACTTGCTGGCTGCGACAACAGCAACAACAATGACGAATTAACCGTCGGTCTCATCGCCTTACATGATGAAAATTCCACTTATGACAAGAACTTCATTGACGCTTTCAATGCCGCTTGTAAAGCAGAAGGCGTAAAAGGTCTTCTTAAAACCGGCGTTCCTGAAACAACCGCCGCTTACGATAAAGCGACCGACTTAGTTGAGAGCGGATGCAAATTTGTTTTCGCTGATTCTTTTGGCCACGAAGATCACATCATCAAAGCCGCAAAAGAGAATCCAGATGTTCAATTCTCCCACGCTAGTGGTAATAAAGCCCATACTGCTAATGTTACCAATTTCCATAACGCTTTCGCTTCTATTTATGAAGGACGTTATCTTGCTGGCGTTGCCGCTGGCATGAAACTCCAATCCATGATTGAAGCAAACCCATCTACTAGCAAGAAGATCGGCTATATTGGTGCCTACACCTATGCTGAGGTTATTTCCGGTTATACTTCTTACTTCTTAGGCGTTCGTTCTATCGTTTCTGATGCCACAATGGATGTTACCTTCACT
Organism: uncultured Mollicutes bacterium; assembly: GCA_900540385.1. Taxonomy (GTDB): domain Bacteria; phylum Bacillota_I; class Bacilli_A; order RFN20; family CAG-826; genus UBA4951. The sequence goes on along the minus strand of UQFY01000022.1, from coordinate 12,195 downwards.
GGTTCTTGGTATGACGAAGCTGCTGAAAAGAGCGCTGCCGAAAACTTAATTTCCAGAAAATGCAGCATCATCTCCCAACACGCTGACTCTTGGGGTGCACCTACTGCTTGCGAAACCGCAAACGTTCCTAATATTTCCTATAATGGCTCTACCGAATCCCGTTGCCCAAATACCTTCGTTATTTCTTCTAAGATTAACTGGGAACCTTATTTCCGTTATTGCTTCCAACAAATTAAAGAAGGCAAATCCATTGACACTGATTGGACTGGCGAATTAGGAAGCACTCTTTATGATGGCTCTGTCGCTTTAAGCGAAGCTGGAAAGAAAGGTGCCGTTAGCGGAACCGAAGCCAAATTAAACGAAGTCGCTGGCAAATTAAGAGATGGATCCCTCAAAGTGTTCGACACTTCTACCTTCACCGTGAGCGGAGAAAACGTTAAAGATAGCATGAAAGTCGATGCTCAAGGTCATTTAACCTCCTATAAAGCCGATGTCAATTTTGATGAAGCCTACACCCCTGATACCGAAGTTATCGAAACCAAGAATGGTAAGGCCTATTTTGCCGAAAGCGAAAAACGTTCTGCCCCTTATTTCGATGTTCTTATCGATGGCATCACTTTGTTGAATTCTAAATTCTAATTTATTCGACTTAAGGCCCAAGGGATTTTCTCCCTTGGGCTTTCTATTTTTAGGAGGCGAGATGGTGAAAGAAAGAGAAATTAGCGTTAGCATGCGTGGCATTTCCAAAACCTTTGGAAGTGTAAAAGCCAATCATAATGTGAATCTCGATGTCTATAAAGGTGAAATCCTTGCTCTTTTAGGCGAGAACGGAAGTGGCAAAACCACATTGATGAATATGCTTTCGGGCATTTATTTTCCTGACAAAGGAGAAATCCGTATCAATGGCGAATTAGTAAAGATTTCCTCTCCTAAAGACGCTTATCATTACCACATTGGCATGATCCATCAACATTTCAAACTAATTGAGGCGTTTAATTCCGTTGAAAATATCGTTTTGGGTATCAAGCCAAGTGTCTCTTTATGGGAGAAATGTAAATATTTTTTCACCAACTTCTACAAGAAAAAAGAAAATAGAGCAGAAAGAAAATTAGACGAATCTTCTCCAAAAGACGCAAAAAAGAAAGTGCAGGAGATTTGTGACAAATATGGTTTTCAATTGAATTTGAACAAAAAAGTCTACGATATGTCCGTTTCGGAAAAACAGACATTAGAAATTGTTAAATCTATCTACCGTGGTGCGGATATTTTAATTCTTGATGAGCCTACTGCTGTTCTTACCCCAATTGAAAGCGAGCGTCTTTTTTCCGTTATTCGCAATATGAAAAAAGATGGCAAATCCATCATTATCATCACACACAAAATGAACGAAGTTTTGAGTGTTTCCGATCGAGTTGCCGTCCTTCGTAAAGGAGAATGCATTGGAGATGTTCTTACCAAAAACGCGAACGAATCTTTATTAACAGAAATGATGGTTGGTGAGAAAGTTGAACTTTCCATCGATAGAAAAGAAGTAAAGAATCCAACAAATCGTCTTTCTATTGAAGGACTAACTTGCAAAAACGAAGACGGAAGAGAAGTGTTGCATGATGTTTCTTTCGTTGCACGAAGCGGCGAGATTCTTGGTGTTGCAGGCATTTCAGGATCAGGACAAAAAGAACTTCTTGAAGCTATTGCAGGTTTAACAAAAGAGGAAAAAGGCGAAATTACCTATATCAACCCAAAAGGTGAGAGAGTGAATTTGAAAGATAAGTCCCCTGCTCAAATTCGTAATATGGGGGTGCGTTTAGCCTTCGTTCCAGAAGATCGTTTGGGAATGGGTTTAGTTGGCAATATGGACCTTATTGATAACATGATGTTACGTTCTTACAAAAAGGGGAAAACTTCCTTTTTAGATAGAAAAAGTCCGAGAGATTTAGCAAATAAGGTTGTGGACGAATTAAATGTCAGCACACCTAGCATCCACACCTCCGTCCGTAAATTATCCGGTGGCAATGTTCAAAAAGTGCTCGTTGGAAGAGAAATTGCTTCAGTGCCTAAGGTTTTAATGGTCGCTTATCCAACAAGAGGCTTAGATATTAACTCTTCCTATATGATTTATCATTTATTAAATGAGCAAAAAGAGAATGGCGCGGCCATTCTTTATGTTGGAGAAGATTTAGACGTTTTATTAGCGATTAGCGATCGTATTCTCGTTTTAGGTGATGGAGAGGTGCGTGGCATTCTTGAAGCTAGAAAAACAAACAAATCAGAAGTCGGCCTTTTGATGACAAAGAAAAACATGGAGGATATCCAACATGAATAAATTATCTTCTTGGAAAAAGGAATTTCCTTTCCATATCACAAAAAGAAGCGACATTTGTTGGTGGAAGAGCCTCCTTGCTCGTTTTGGAGCCGTTCTCTTTGGAATGGTTTTGCTCTGTCTCCTTTTATTAATATTCGTTGGAGCAAATCCTATCGCTGTTTTAGAAAAATTATTTCAAGGCTGTTTCTCTTCCCCTCGAAGAACCTGGATTACTTTCCGCGATACGGCACTTGTTTTAACGGTTGCCTTAGCTTTGGTTCCTGCCTTTAAGATGAAATTCTGGAACTTAGGTGGAAATGGACAAATCTTGATGGGTGATTTAATGGCCATCGTTTGCATGTTCTATATGGGGAAGGCCAATTGTCCTGATTGGGCAATCATTCTTGTCTCCTTCCTCTCTAGTATCTTAGCTGGAATGATTTGGGCTTTAATCCCTGCCATCTTTAAAGCGTTCTTTAATACAAACGAGTCTTTATTCACGTTGATGATGAATTATATTGCAGCCGGTTTGGTTTCCGTCTTCCTTAGTGCCGTAGTTACTTCAGGGTCTGGCACTTTAAGCATTCAAGAAAAAGGACAGTTCCCACAAATTGCTGGAAATAATTATCTTCTTTCGATTCTTGTTTCCATCGTAGTTTTAGTGACTATCTTTGTGTATCTTCGTTTCTCTAAACGTGGATATGAATTAGAAGTCGTCGGAGAATCTAGAAATACGGCTAAATATATCGGTATTAACGTGAAGAAGGTCATTCTTAGAACGATGGCTCTTAGTGGAGCTCTTTGTGGACTCGTCGGTTTCTTATTTGCTTCTTCTATCGATCACACCATTACAGCAGAATCAGCAAGAAATCTTGGATTTACTGCTATTATGGTAGCGTGGCTTGCAAAATTTAATCCTTTAGCAATGTTTGGGACAGCATTCTTGGTTGCCTTCTTAGACAATGGTATGTCCAGCGTCCAAACAGCTTTCTCTATTACCAACGATTCCATTGGGGAAATCGCTATTGGTTTAGTGTATTTCTGCATTATCGCCGTAGAGTTCTTCATCTCTTATAAGATCGTGAAAAAACACGTTAATACAAGCGCAAAAGAGACAGCAAAAGCGCTTGCTAACGTTAACGAAGAAAAAGAAGGAGGCAAATAAGCATGATGTTCTTTGATTCCTTATTACCTGCCGCAATCTCCATCGCAACCGTTTTCCTTTTTGGTTGCATTGGCGAGATTATCACCGAAAAAGCAGGACACTTGAATTTGGGTATCCCTGGCATAATGTGTTTTGGCACATTAGGAGGATGCGTTGGCGTTTCTCTTTTTATGAACGCATATTCTTCTAACCCTGAAAACGCGCCTTATTTCTTATTGCTTTTATCTGGTCTTGTTTTTAGTGCTCTTTTCTCCGCTATTGCCGGTTTGATTTATGGTGTGTTAACGGTTAGCTTACGTTGTAACCAAAACGTTACCGGTTTGGTTTTGACCACTTTTGGTGGAGGAATTGCGGACTATTTCATGTCCAGTGTAGATAAAACATATTTTTCTCAAGCAAGTAAGATTCTTTCCTCGTATCCTACTTGGGCAGATAACTTAGGTGCTTTCGGAAAGATTTTCTTTGCTCACGGTTTCTTGGTTTATTTTGCAATCGTTATTGCCATTTTGACCGCCGTCATTTTGAAAAAAACCAGAATCGGATTAAATCTTCGTTCCGTTGGTGAAAATCCAGCGGCTGCGGATGCTGATGGCGTAAACGTTAATGCCTACAAATATAGCGCCATTTTGACAGGTTCGATTATCGCTGGTTTTAGTGGCTTGTTCTATGTTATGGACTATGTTGGTGGTTCTTGGGAGAATAGCTCCACCATTCAAGCATTTGGATGGTTGGCAATCGCCCTTGTTATCTTCGTTGTTTGGAAACCATCCTTAGCCATTCTTGGTTCCATCCTTTTCGGATTCCTTTATATTCTTCCTTATAAGATTTCAGGTATTACTTTCGTCACCATGCAAGCCTTCAAGATGATTCCTTATATCGTCACTGTTGTTGTCTTGGTTCTTACGAGCATTATTGGTAAAAAGAGCGTTCAACCACCAGAGAGCCTTGGTCTTCCTTATTTCCGTGAAGATCGCTAATGTATCTTCTTTAAATAGAAATAAGACTATAGGAAGGCTTAAATGCCTTCTTTTTTGTAAAAATATTTTTCGATAGATTAAGCTGTCGTTTTGAAAGGGAATGTCCTAGTACTTCAATTTATGGTAGACAATCAAAGCAGGAGTATTACTTCTTTTTCCTAACTATGTAGCAAAATTACTCTAATGCTAAATTAACACAAATTGATTTATGATAAATTGTTTTGTGTTATTTATCTTCCAAATTATAGATATCGTCTAAGGAGTAACAATCCATTCCTTCAGGCTTTATCTCAAAGCCATTCTTGGAGAAGAAACCGTATCGAGTAAATGGAATTTTTCTTTCCTTGCAATCGTGAATTTCTTTTTCCATTGTTTGTTGGCTAAGAGGATGAGATAAATACTTACATTCGTAATTTTCATACCCCTCTTTTGAACTCGTAACCACGTCGAATTCAAGGTTCTTCTTTCCTTTTGGATCATAATAAGCAAAGTGACCAATATTATTAAACAAAGGTTGATTAAGCTCCATGCGGTTTCGTCGGATAAGATATTCCTTAGAAAGCTTCTCAAATTGATGAGGTAGGTAATTCTGTAAGAAAGAATCTCGAATCAAATCGTAGACCTTTTCCTCGCTCATATAGGTACGCTCAGTCTGCATTTCGTAAAGAAAATCAAAATAGAATTCAAGTAAGGAATCACAAAGATAATAGGAACCTTTTCGTTCCGAATTCAAATTAATCGGAGTCAACTTTTGAATGATTTTCTCATCCAGTAATTTGTTTAATGCATACACCGCTTTGGAAGCCCCCTTTCCAGGGAGAGCTTCATTTAAATCCGAATAGGAATGTTTCCCTTGCGCAATCAAGGAGACGATACGGAAGGATCGTTCATCTTTCATGATTTCCTTCAAAGTCGTGTTTTGTAATTCATTTTCGAAAAAGGATCCAATCGGAATGAACTTCTCAATTAGGTTTTCTTTCAAGGTTTTGTTGAAATCGAGGTTATCTAAATAATAGGGAATACCCCCGAAGACGGCATAAAACTCAAACTTCTTTTCTGGAGATAAATCCCCCATCCATTTGGCAGCATCCCAATAGTCAAAAGGTTCAATATGCAAAATCTCGTTGAAACGACCATATAATGGAGAAGGGTCATCAATAATCTCCTGCATTTTCCCAAAGGAAGAGCCACTTAAAATGATATTAAGATGGGAATCCTTTTGATATCGGTCAATAACAGTTTGTAACTCGCTATTAAGTTCTTCTCGGTCTTCTAGCAAAAAAGGATATTCATCCAGCGCAAGAACCATAGGGGCTTCTTTAGCCTTAATGTAAAGAAAAGAAAGCAAGTCCGTAATGGACTTAAAATCAAGATACTCTTCTTTTAATGCCGCTTTGACCTTATTTTTCAATAATTCAAAATTCTTTTGATAACCCGCACGGTCCAAAGCCACAAAAGAAATAACAGTGCCAGCGAACCCCTCTAACGCTTTTGCAATCAACGCACTTTTGCCAACACGTCTTCTTCCATAAAGAGCCACAACCGACCCATAAGGACGATGAAGGGAATCATATAAACGTTTTAATTCTTTTTCTCTGCCGATAAATCTCATGGTTTTGCCTCCTTTACTAATTATAGCAAAGTTTAACACAAATTGATTTATGATAAATTGTTTTGTGTTATTTCAAATGGAAATGAAGGCAACAAAAACATCAAATGGCATAAGTCCAAACAAACAAATAACGAAAAAACAGGATTTCTTTTTATTTTAGGAGGATTAATCTGCAATTCGATAAATGAAGTCTGGCATTGGTAAGAGCTTGATTGGAAGGCCTAACAAGCAAAGACGCCCATCACAAACTTATTGTCGCTCCCTATCATTTTTTGATTGAATGATTTTTTATCATATTAAAAAAGGAGTTTTTTATGACAGCTGAAGAGTTAAAAATAATGCAAGAAAGAAACCAAGCGTATGCAACCCGAATCGATTTCTTACGGAGATTTGCGAAAGGCTTATATAGAACATGCCTCGTTCTTTCTATACTTGGAATTGTATCCATGTGTATTGCTGCCCTCGTAACAGAAATCGCATATTTGTTGTTAGGCGTCTTAGGCTTCGCATTACTAATCCTTGTTTCTTATATAGGATACGTGCATACCTTAGTTCGTTTAGATCACGCTGAAGCGGCTGAACTTGCTTTAAAAGAAATCCAGGACTATAAATACAAAGACATCATTGTTCAAGACAATAATTCACCCGTAGAAACTGAACCGTCTGCCCCATCCTCAGAGGAAAACGTCGAAGAGGGTGAGCCTTCCGAAAACGAAAATCATAACGATGTCGAAGACGTTCTCCCAGAAGAAACCCCTTCAAATGATGAAAACGAAAATTTAGAGCAAAAATAAGCACTAAAATCCGCTAGAAATGGACGTGCTAAATCATAAAAAGGGTGAACGAAAACCACTTTTTTCGTCAAATAAAATTTGAAAGAATTATTCTTTCGTTTTTGAAACTATTTCTATGATGTCTTCACCATAGGAAGCAACCTTCTTTTCACCAAAGCCGGTTATTTTAAGAAGCTCTTCTTTTGTTTTAGGTTTCTTTCTAACTAGGTCGTCCATCTGAGCGTTGCTAAAGATGTAATAAGCGGGCACGTGAAGTTCTTCCGCTTTTTTGAAACGATATTTCTTTAAAGCAACGGTTAGTTTTTGCTCGGAAGAGGAAACAGACACAGGAGCCGTCTCTTTTTGAGGAACATAGTTATCCCCATTGACGATTTTAAGTATATCTTCACCAAAATATTGATATTTCTTTTCCGTGAATCCTTCAACATGAAGGAGTTCTTCTTTATTGGCTGGTAAAGATGTGATGATTCCCTCAAGGATCTGATTGTCAAAGATTTTGTAGGGTTGGGTCTTCCACTTCTCGGCCTTTTGTACACGATAACTCTTGAGTTCTTTCAAAAGTTTATCGTCATTTAATTTTTAAGACGTGTTTTCATCATCGATAAAGCCACTTTCTTGAGCTTTGTTCGTTTCTTCCATTACTTCCTTGTTTGCAAGTTTAAGGTGAAGGGAGGAAACGTAGTCAATTGGTCTTGGAGTATCATTTTCTTTGATGGCTTCCGCAATGGAAAGAAGTCTGTCGTCCGAAATATCAACGTCTGTATGTTTGTTCATGAGTTGGAGTATCTTAACATTTAGTTGATCGTATTTCACGATGGCGTTTTTGATAGTCGCTGGAGCAAACGTCTTGTTTACGATGCAACGATCATTCGAAATAACAACAATCGGTTCAATTGGGTAGTATCTTGGAAATTTATTGTCATTAAAGAAGGTATGTAAGACAGAAAGATGAATCTCATTTTGATGAATAGGGCTATAAATACCTACTGTTTTATAAACCTTGCCGTCTTTGGTTTTGAGAATACGGGTAAAATTCCCTTCAGAATCAATTTTTATATCTCCCGAAAGGCATTTGGATTCTAGAATAAAGCCACAGTTTCGAGTAAGAACAATGAAATCCATCTGAGATTGTTCAGCAGATTTATCAAACAACGTAACATTGTGAAGAATAAGACATGGTTTAGAAAGATGCTTTAATTCATACATGACACGTTTTTCACCATCTAAGCCAATCATAGAGGCTTTCATTTGATTTTCGACAATATCTTTTTGATCATCTCCAACCTTGCCTAAAAGAGAATTGAGTTTCTCTAATTCCGACATATCCACGTCTTTAACGACTTGTGGTTCTTTAATCTTACTGTGTGTGAACAAATCTAAAAATCCCATGGGTTTTCTCCACTCCAACCGAAATTATATCAAAATTAAGCTTATAAGAAATTGGCATTAGAAGAGCGTCAGCTGTTCGTGGGTGTCGTCCTCTTTGTAACCTTCAATCAGTTTCTTAAGAAATTCATAATCTTTAGAGAAAGAGTTTGGAAGACGAATGAGTTTGATACCGTGTTGCTCACAGATTTTCATTTTGCGTTTATCGCTTTCAATACGTTTGGTATCAGAATAATGTTCCCCTCCGTCAAATTCGAAAGCAAAACATGGTTTGAATCCGCCTAAAACTCCACGTTCATATATGACTGAGTCAAATTCCATCTGGGAGTTTGGATATTCTTCAAATAACTCTTTAATAGGAAGGTTGCGCACCACTTTAAGTCTTTTCTTTATAGAAACAATTTGTTCAATCGTTTCGTAAAATTCATCTTCCGTAATGGAGCCATTCGACTTCCCGATGGTTAAGGAATCATTTTCGGAAGGAATAACTTCGACCGTGCCTTTGCTTTTGCAATAACGAATAAGTTCATTCCATACGGAGTCGCCTGTTTTTGTGTTTTTTAGTTTTTCTTCATCGCCAAAAACAACGAGCTTCTTTTTCGCACGAGAAACTGCGACGTTAGCAATTTCCCCATGGGAATTGAGCCATTTTATAGTTCTTGGGGAGGTAAAAGAGGAGATCCCTGTAGCGATTATGATGGTGTTTTTCTCTGCGCCTTGAACGCTATGGATGGTGGCAGCCTTTACTTCTTTTACGCCATTTTTGATTAGCAAATCATTGATGAGTTTAGCTTGATTTACAAACGGAGTGATGATTGCACAATCACTGATATCGTTCTTTTTACAATAGGAGACGACATTCTTTGCTTCTTCATAGTTCTGATTCTTAACAGGCGTGCGTACATGATTGTCACTATCAATAAAAGAAACGTTCCCTTCCTCTAAAGATGGGGAAACAACAAGCTTATTATGATAGAAATATTGGTTATTAAAATTGATAATCCTTTTGCCACAACGATAATGATTTCTTAAAAGAACACGATTGGTGACTTTATCCGCCGCTTTCATGGTTGAGAGGATGGAGTTTGCAAGATAATCATAGGTGTCAGAGATTTGAAACTCTTTCTTAAGATCTTCGTTGGTATTTTCGTCTAACGTGATCACAGGATTCAATTGATCTTCATCCCCCACAAGAAGAAGGCTTTTCGCACGAGAAATAGGTATAAGAGAATGAGCAATATCCGCTTGCCCTGCTTCATCCATAATTAGAAGATCAAAGAAAACGTCTCCATCACCCAATCTTGACGCAGATATATTGGTTGTGAATATCAGTGGGAAGACGTCTAAAAGAAGATCAAGATTTTCATTACAAGAAAGGAAAGAATTAAATTTCATTGCCCTTTCACGAGGATCTTCTATTAAAACAATTTCATGAAGGACATCGTATTTTGGAGAATGAAGTTTAGCAAGGTGTTTTAAAGAGGAACAATAGAGATATTTCAAAGCGTCTTTGTCCTCTTTTAAAGAAACGAAGTGGGAAATGATATCTTTTTCACTAACATAGGGAATCTCTTGGATTTGTTTTTGAAGCAAGGGTTTTTGTTTCTTTATAATGGAACTTCTAGCACCCATCTTTTCCACTTTTTCTAAGAATACGAGATTCTCCTCTGCAACACGGCGTTTCTGGAAATTAGTCAAAGCGATAACCGCTTCTCTATTTTTGCTAAGCACTTTCTTCCTTAAGATTTCAAGTTCATTCACGGAGAGATCGTTTTCTTCGTCTTCTATTTGAAACGCTTCACGTATTTGGAGAGTTGTCTCTTCTATTTTGTTCATGTTTCCTAAGCGCAAGAAAGGGAAGGGAATCTTATGGTTATCGTAGGAAAAGGACAACTTTTCTACAATCCCGTCTAATGGACGATTGTTGTTTGTTGAAATAAGAACGGTTTTCTTTGCAAAGAAAGCGGAGAGTATCGTATTGAATATGGTTTGGGTCTTGCCTGTTCCTGGAGGTCCTTGGACATAGGTAACTTTGTTTTTTAAAGCGCCGTAAATCAACAAAGCCTGATCCACATTCACCCTATCATCGAAAAGAACGATATTAGGAAGAACGTGCCCATTGTTAGAAAGGCTGGAATTGCCAAAGAAAGCTTTTAGAGGAGCGTTTAATGTATTTTCATTCCATCTCGTTTCGATCTTTCCAAAAAGTTCCGCAAGGTTAAGTTGAAAATCTCTTTGAAGACAAAAGAAGTCGGGACGTGTATCAATTTTCTCGAAAGAAGAGATACCTTGTCGAAGAATTTCAAGAGTTCCCTCGAAGTCGTTCATAAGGGATTCCTTGAATTCGGAAGCGCTTAATTCGGTATATGCATATAAAGAATGTTTCACCCCTTCGATAAGGAAAGACTGATTGATTTTCAATCCACCTTTGATTTTTATCTTTTTGTCTTTCGGAGAGAAAAAGATATTTTGATAGGCAACAATATATTTCTTAGGTCCATCATCAATGGAAAGACGGGAAAGAGCCAGTTCTGATTTTTTATTTTCCCACTCGTTTAAATCCTGTCGAATTACATAACGGACAAGTTGATGAATCTGTGCGTCATTTAATTCCAGCTCTTTTTCTTTTTCAAGCGTGGAGGCATCTATTCCTTTAACCATGGCATAATCTTTAATATAAGGGTCCGAATCCGCTTCGCAGCATTTCTCTAAATATTGAAGAATATTGTTATTGAAGTTCTCGAACTTTAACCAAGAAAATTCTTTTAAGTGATCGTTGATTTTCTTTACTAAATTTTCGTTATAGTTTCCTGTGGTAAAGGAAAGGACTTTAGCATCTAATATTCTTTCATAAGCTAAAGTTAAATCAATTGTGTCCGTCCCTTTGAATTCATTAAAAACAGTTACAAACAATCTTTTCTTTTCTGGGTCAATATCGTTCACAAAGCACCAAAAAGAAGTGTTTCTCTTTTCTTTAAGAGAATCATAGACGACGTGAAGCCATTTTCCTTCCTTAATAGAAAGAGAAATTTCTCTAGCAATCACGTTCTCCTTTGCTTTGTCTTGTTTCATATCGTCCCCATATCGGTAATATGATATCAATCTAATTGCTATTTTGGGAATTTATTTCATGGGATGAGGTAGAAAACAGTCACAAAAATATCTTTTATTGCAAAAGGTAACAAAAACATTCGGTTGTTATTTATTTTTCTATATGTTTTTAGAATTCTTTTTTTAATAATGTGCCGGTTTCCCTAAAATGTTTTTAGTCATAATGTGCCGGTTTCCCTAAAATCTTTTGAATTAAATTGTGCGAATACAATATTTTTCGGGACTTACAATTAGTTTGTGTTTCTGACTCTAGTTTGGCTATAGAAAGCAAATTTTAGAAAGGAGAGCAAAAGAAAACCATAATTCTCTATAATTAAATTGCTACAAATAATAAGGAGAACTATGGCATGTCTATTTTAGCATTAATCGAGGGGAAGAAACCCGAAGAATTAGGGACTATCGTAAAAAATAGTCTTGATGAATTTGTAAAAGATAAGATTGAAGAAACGATTAACGATCTTTTGCAAGGAGAAATCGAAGATTTCTTAACGGATGCATTAAGAGATCAGACGTTCGACATCAGAAACGGATATTATAAACGCCACTTAAAAACGAAATATGGGCGGATTGAGATAAGCGTTCCAAGAGATAGGTTAAATCTTTTTGAAACGAAAATAATCCAACCGTATAAACAGACCGCGGCGGATTTGGAATATGTAATTCAATCGCTGTATTTAAGAGGATTATCTCAAAATGAGATAGTTAAATATCTAGATGAGGCGATGGGCATCGATTTGTCTAGAGAGTCCATCGGCAAGATGGTAAGAAAAATACTTTCATCGGCTTTAGAATTGAACAAAAGCGAAATGAATTTCGCATGAAACTCGGAATTGCAATCCGAGTTTTTT
>UQFY01000021.1 GCA_900540385.1 uncultured Mollicutes bacterium | reverse complement strand
GGGCTTAAGTGCCCGAAAATGAAAAACCACCGGATTGTCCGGTGGATAGTTATTAGTGGCAAAGACATACAGGTTTTTGGTGTTTTTGCAAGCCTTGTTTAAAAAGATGGGTTATAGTACAATAGAAATAGTCGTCGGAGGACATACGGTCGGAACCGTAATTGTTAGATAAGACGCTAGGTCCGCCTAGGAATCTTTTTTTAATGAGGAGGGAAGACATGAAACATGTTTCTTTATCTGACCATTTTACCTATGGAAAGATATTCCATATCGTGATTGGGCCAGTGCTAATGATGATCTTTTCATCGTTTTATTCGGTAGTGGATGGCATCTTCTTATCGAACTATGCAGGGGAAGGCGCTTTTAGTGGGGTGAACCTTATCTTCCCATACATCATGATTCTTGGAGGGGTTGGTTTCATGTTAGGCACTGGTGGAACCGCTCTTGTTAGTAAGACTCTTGGCGAAAAGAAAGAAGACGTGGCATCCCGCTATTTTTCGCTTGTTGTGTATACAACCATTTTCATTGGCTGCATCTTTATTCTGTTTGGCTACTTTACAGTCGAACCGTTTGTAAAAATGATGGCTTCTTTAAGCTCTATGAATACCGAAGCAATGATTGATTCGGCTATTCGTTATGGAAGAATCATGATGTTAGGAGTCATGTTTTTCATGCTGCAAAATGTGTTCCAATCTTTTTTCGCCGGCGCGGAAAAACCATTCACGGGGTTCCTATTTATTGCCGGGGCAGGGATTACAAACATCATTTTAGACTGGCTCTTTGTCGGGATATTCAACTGGAAGGTAGAGGGAGCCGCTATCGCTTCAATATGTGGGCAAATCGTTGGTGGAGTTCTGCCTATTCTTTATTTTGCCTTGAATAAAAAACTTCCTATTCATCTAGGAAGATGCAAGTTTGAAATAAAACCTCTCCTGAAGGTGTTTGGAAATGGCTCATCGGAATTCGCTTCCAATATTGCTTCTTCGGTTGTTTCTACTTGCTACAATATGCAACTTCTTCGTTACATTGGCCCAGCTGGAGTATCCGCTTATGGGGTTTGCATGTATATCAACTATTTGTTTATGGCGATTTTTATTGGCTATTCTGTAGGCATGGCGCCGGTTGTTGGTTATAACTATGGTGCTAAAAATCATCAAGAACTTCACAATGTTTTTAAGAAATCCATGATTATCGTAGGCATTACAGGTGTGATTATGTTTACTTTAGGTGAGGTGTTTGGACCAATCTTTGGCTCTATCTTTTCAAACGGAGACGAAGCTCTTCAAGCGTTATCTTCCAAAGCTCTCTTTGTTTTCTCTTTCACCTACTTAACAGCAGGCTTCTCCATCTTTGGTTCTTCTTTCTTTACTGCATTAAATAATGGTTTGATTTCCGCTCTTATCTCCATGGTAAGATCTTTCGGATTTGAACTTGTTACTGTATGGCTCTTGCCTCTTTTACTAAATAGTGATGGTATCTGGGCAGCAGGCCCTATTGCCGAAATTGGAGCGGTCAGCCTTACTCTCTTTTTCTTCCTTCACGAAAGGAAGAGATATCAGTATTAAAAAAGACGTTTCCGAGCGGAAACGCCTTAGACATGTATGTGTTATTGATTAATTTTGTAGATAGCGTCTTTGCCTTCTTTTGCCATAAGGTAACGCCACAAGATTTGCATCGAAACATGAACGAAAGACATATGGATGTCTTCTGTTATTTGCATATCATCTACAGGTGCGTGGACATGGATGTTGGCGTAATCTTTTAACTTCCCTCCAGCATATCCCGTTAGTCCGATGATATCCGATCCGATTTCTTTAGCATATTGAACGGCTTTAATGATGTTATGGGAATTACCTGAGCCAGAAATAGCAACAATGCAGTCGGTTGGTTTTAGTTTGTTTTTCAACTGGAGATAGAAGACATCTTCGAATCCTACATCATTTCCAATGGCCATAAGGATTGGAACATTGTCCGAAAGAGAAACGACATTGAAAGGTTTCTTTAGATCCATGGATATTCCTTTGTTATAGTCACAAACCATGTGATTAGCTGTAGCAGAAGAGCCTCCATTACCCAAGACATATACGGTGTCGCCGTTTTCATAATGTTTTAAAAGACAATTCAAAGCTTTATTAATTTCTTCTTTATCTAAGGAAGCGATTACTTCTCTTTCCTTCTCATAATAGGCATCAATTTCTTTTAAGAAATCCATAGTTCATTCCTCCGTCTTTTCTATTTTAAGGATGTATTGAACGGCTTCAAGAAGAGTTTCGCAAACGTAGGTTGGGATAGCATCCTCATATTTTCGATTTGGGTTTGGATCGCCGGTCGTTAAAAGAACGCTTCGACAACCCGCATTGATTGCCGTTTGAATATCCTGTTTGGTATCGCCAATAAACCAGCTTTTAGATAAATCGATGTTATATTTCTCTTTGGCTTTTAATAACAGACCGATTTTTGGCTTACGACAATCGCAATCGATTTTTAATTCCTTTACTTCACCAGGAAAGCCTTTATCTGGGTGATGGGGACAGAAATACAAATCATTGAGATAAGCGCCATCTTCACCAAGCAAATCTTCCATTTTGAAATGGATGTTATCGAGTTCTTCAAAAGAGACTTCCCCTCTTGCTAAAACAGGCTGGTTTGTAATGCAGATTGCAAGGTAATCAGAATGGTTGATGAGGCGGATTGCTTCCGAGGCTGTTGGAGTTAATTTTAAAGCGTCTGGATGACGAACAAAATCTGCGAAAACATTAATGGTTCCATCTCTATCTAAGAAAATGCATTTTTGTGGATTTAGAAGGGATTTCTTGGCGATAATTCCATTTTTTAAATCGTTTTCCACATCAAAGTAACGTTCTGGAGTGCCACAATCTTTGACGTATTCGCTTGAACGATAAGCGTAGGCCTTTCTTTCTTCTACGAAATGGGATAAAACCACTTTTTCAAAATCAATTTTTGTAGGCTCCTTTACGAAAGAGGCGACTTCTTTGGAACAAATATAGACACCGGCATTGGTGAGGTTTTCATAATAATAATCTCGAACGTTGTTTTTTGAATCGATAGCGAGAATTTGGCCTTCTTTGTTCGTCTTTAAGATGTCGGAATCGTAAGGGTGTGAATTTGGATGGGCGAAAGCAGTAATGGCTGCTCCCTTTTCCTTGTGGAAGGCTAGGAATCTTTGCCAATCGATATCGAGCATTAAATCCCCAAAGCAAAAAATAAAATCATCATCGATCTTATCATGTAATAAAGCTAAGACGCCTGCAGTTCCTAAAGGTTCTTTCTCTTCGATGTATTCTATTTTCACATCAAAGGCCTTTCCGTCTCCAAAATATTGGGATATGGTTTCTCCATTTTTTCCTTTGACAATGATAAAAGAGCGGACCCCTGCGCGTTTAAGTGAGTTTATTTGCCATTCTAAGATGGGTTTTCCATCCAGGGGAACCATTGGTTTTGGAAGATCCCCGGTAATGGATTTTAGACGTGTTCCTGCTCCGCCCGCTTGAATAATCGCTAACATATTTACTCCATGAAGATGATAGAGCATCCAGCTCGATCAAACTCAAAAGGCATTTCTGTCAAAGAAAGGGCGTTACGTACTCTTTCTTTGGCTGTTTCATTCTCACAATAGAAAAGGAGAAAGCCTCCTCCTCCTGCGCCTAGAAGCTTGCCACCAGTTGCTCCTGCTTTAAGTGCTTGTTCATAAGCCTCATCAATAAGAGGGTTAGAAATTCCTTGAGCTAGGGATTTTTTCATTTCCCAGCTTTCTTTTAAGACTGGTCCTAAAGCATCAACGTCACCATTCTCTAATTTTTCTCTAAGGAATCTTGTCATCTCGCAAAGCTTTAAAGTGGTGTTGATTTTCTCTTGGTCGTTTGCAAGATTATGGGTTTCCTTTGCAAGGATGTTATTCGCAGAGCGAACATCGCCTGTATAGAACATCAAAAGGTTTCTTTCTAGTTTTTCTCTCGCATCGCTTTTCATGATAACGGGTTCTACTTTAACGAAGCCGTCTGGTTCAAATTCATAGTAACGAAGTCCACCAAAAGAAGCGGCAAATTGATCTTGTTTGCCAATAGGATTTCCTAATTTCTCAATTTCGACTTCGCAAGCTTCTTTAGCGATTTTATATGCCGAGGCGTGTTGACCATTCCAGGTGTATAACAAACGAAGAAGAGCGACCGTAAAGGTGCTAGAAGAGCCTAGTCCTGTGCCCGCTGGGACATCCGCGATAGAGGAAATCTCAATGCCTTTGGTTCCAAAATCAGTTAAGACTTGTTTGAAAATCTTATGTTGGATGTTTTTTGGATCCGTTACTTCTTCGGTTTGGGAATATTTCAAAGTAATCGTGTCTTTGTTAAAAGCCTTGTTCATCGAAAGATAAACGTATTTACGTATGGAAGTGCTTAGAACACATCCTCCATACTTGCTATAGAAGGAAGGAATATCGCTTCCCCCTCCACAAAAGCTAACTCGGAATGGTGCACGGGATATAATCATAAAGAAACCTCGAATAACTACGTTCGTATTTTAACACGTGTTAGATTTTTATAATGTGATAAAATTATGAAATCGTTAAGGAATCAATATGGATAAAAACGTTCTGACAATAGACTTCGGTACGCAAAGTGTTCGTGTTGCCGTTTTTGACAAGACCGGAAAAGAATTGGCAATGGAGAAAGAAAAGTACAATCCACCTTATTTTTCAAGCAAACCAAACTATGCAGAACAAGAACCAAACGTCTATTTTGAGGCTCTTTGTCATTGCTCCAAACGTTTGGCTCAAAATCATTCGGAATTACTAAAAACTGTAGTGGGTGCGACCCTAACCGCTTTCCGTGATTCGGCGGTGTTATTAGATAAAAATAGAAAAGTCATTCGTCCAATGGTTCTTTGGCTTGATCAAAGAAACGCAGAATGCAAAGAACCTTTGCCATTCTTTTCTCGTGCGGCATTTCGTTTGGTTGGGATGACTGACACAGTCACCTTTAATCGCAAAAGATCCGTTTCAAACTGGCTTATTGAAAATGAACCAGAGAATTGGGCTAAAGTAGACAAATATATCAACATATCGACCTATTTTATCTATCGCCTTACTGGTGAATTGAAGGACTCCGCTTCAGACTTCGCAGGTCATTACCCAATCGATTTTAAGAAAAGACAATGGTATAAAAACCCGATGAAGCATCTTAAAGGGCAAATCTTCTCTATCGAAAAAAGAATGTTGGCTGAAATTGTTCCAGAAGGTTCTCCAATAGGAAAAATAACGGAGAAGGCGCATGAAGAAACAGGCCTTCCTGTGGGTTTGACTCTTTATGCTTGCGGTTCTGATAAATCTTGCGAAACGCTAGGACTTGGTGTTCTAGAGGATACAATGGCCGCTATTTCTTATGGCACAGCTTCAACCGTAGAAACGACAAGAAAACGTTATACCGAATCAGAGACTTTTTTACCTGGCTATCCATCTTGCATCCCTAATTATTACAACATGGATGTGCAAATCTATCGTGGGTATTGGATGATTAACTGGTTCTTAAAAGAATTCGGTGGCAAACAAGTAGACGACATTATTATTTCTGATGTTTCCGCAGATGATTTCAATAAAAAGCTGAAGGACGTACCCCCAGGAAGTGATGGTCTTGTTCTTCAACCATATTGGGGACCAGGTTTAGCGAGACCTTTAGCAAAAGGTGCTATCATCGGATTTTCCGATGTGATTACCCAAGAACATTTCTATCGCGCCATAATCGAGGGGATAGCGTATGCATTAAGAGAGGGATTAGAACATTTTGAGAAGAAAATTCATCACTCTATAAAAGGCATCCGTATCAGTGGTGGTGGCAGTCAGTCCGATGAGATTTGTCAAATCACGGCAGACATCATGGGAAAAAGCGTGACCCGTGTGCAAACATTTGAAACTTCTTCCTTGGGCGCAGCCATTTCTTGTTTCCTTGCTTTGAAGGAATTCTCTTCCCCTGAAGAAGCAGTCAAAAATATGGTTCACGTAACAAAGACCTTTGAACCAGACGCTAAGACACATAAGCTTTATGATTATCTTTATGAGAACGCTTATGAAGAGATGTATCCTAACCTCAAAGGAATTTATAAAAACATCAAGGCATTCAACCGTATTCAGGAAAAGAACCGTAAAAAGTAGGGGATTTTTCAATTTTTAAAATAAAAAAGCTGTTAAGATTTTCATTTCTTAACAGCCCTTTCTTTTCTTAATGTTTAAGCGTGTAATTGAGAAATCAAAACAGATGGATCCATTGGATGGAAATCATCTTTCATGACCAATTTCAATTCTGTTTCAGTAAGGAAAACGCTCATCATGATTTTAGCGATGTCGTTTGGGTTTCCTTTACGGACACTGCCTTCTTCCTGACCTTTGGCAATAAGCTTTGGAAGAAGAGTAAACAAATCCGTTCCACTTAATGCTTTTGTGGCGGTTCTTGTTTGATAGAAACGATTTAAATTTAATCTGGAGTAACAGACAAGTAATTCACTTTCAGACAAAACGTTGTGATAGAACTCGATGATTGCTTTTAAAGCATCGTAAGCAGGCATTTTTTCAATCTCATCATAATTGAGTAGTTTGTTTGCATACTTTGTTTCATATAGAGTGACGATAGCGTTATAGAGATCTTCTTTTACATCGAAATAATGATAGAAAAGTCCGTGAGCACAATTGGAGGCTTTAGAAATGTCATCAATGGTAATTGAATCAAAACCTTTGATAGCAAAGAGCTTCAATGTTTTATTCATCATTTTGTCTTTTCTTTTATCACGAATTGCTTCATTTTGAGCTGCTGTTCTTGGCATATATATACAACCCCTCCTTTACAAAAAAGACTTCTTCAATGATACAAGAAACTAATGCATAGTCAATTATAATATTAATAGGATAAGGAAAAACATTTAAATATGTATAGAAAACATTATTGATAAACCATTATATCGGTATTTTTTGAACAAATGTAAAGAATGAAAAAATTGCCAATTTTTTACATCATTCTTTCTTTATAAGAAAAGGGGTTATTTTTTCTTCTTACCACTCGTGTTAAACTTCTCAAGTATGAAAACTCTAGTAATTTTTGAATCAAAATACGGATCGACAGAGAAATATGCGACCGACATTGCAAAACGTGTAGAAGCAGACGTTTCCCCTTTTAAAAAAGTGAAATGGAAGAATATCCAAGATTACGACATCGTTGTTTTTGGCTCTTATATTCGTGGGGGAAAAATTCAAAAGATTGATGATTTCCTTCAACACTGGGACGAGTTGAAAGACAAAGCTGTCTTGGTTTTTGCTACTGGTATGGGCATGGCAAGTAAAGAAAGCAGAGACAATCTCATTCAAACAAATGTTTTAGGAGATTACCATCTTCGTTTTTATCAGTTCCGTGGAAGTTTTGATTTCTCTAAATTGAATTTTATCGATCGTCTCATGTTTACCCAATCTTTGAAAATCATGGAAGCACATCCTGAACTTGCTGGAGGAAACACTCAAGATATGAGTTGGGTAAAAGACAATCCAATAGAGGTCTATGATAATGAGAAGGTGGACCGTGTTGTTGATGTGATTCAAAAAATCAAACTTGGTGAGGCAAGTAAATAATGAAACTGTTTGTTGGCTTAGGAAATCCTGGAAAAGAATATGAATGGACCCGTCATAATATGGGTTTTGTGACTTTAGATAAGTTTGCTGAAATGGCGAACGGCTCTTTCGACCATTCTGATTTTAAAGGACAATACGGAATCATTAAAAACCCTCTCTTTTCTGAACCAATACTTATTTTGAAACCTCAAACGTTTATGAATCTTTCCGGGACGAGTGTTCGTCCTCTTGCGGATTTTTATAAATTGACTCCTTCCGATATCGTCGTTGTTTATGATGATATGGCTATTGAAGAAGGCTCCATTCGTCTTCGTTTGGACGGCTCTTCTGGGGGACATAAAGGGATGCAGAATATCATTGATATGTTTTCGAGCAATCAGTTCCGCCGCATCCGTGTTGGAATTGGGGAACCTCCAAGCAAAGATTCCGTGAATTATGTTTTAGGAAAACCAAAAGGCGATTCTTATGACGCTTTGGATTTTGCGACCGACAATGCAGCCAAGGCTTTACGTGATATTGCGATGGATGATTCTAATTTTTCGAAAATTATGAGCAAATATAACTCCATTAAGCGAAAGGGAAATGACTGATCTTTATTCTTTATTCGACAATTTGAATTACACCTCTCTTTTAAAGAAAAAAAGAGGCTCTTTTGTTTTGGATGATACGATAGGGGTAGGCCTTCTTTTTGCTTCTCTCTATCATAAGAAAAAAGATTCGTACGCGATTGTATCGAATAACTTTTATACAGCGCAAAAAGTCTACGAGTTCTTATTGAATTTCGTTCCTGAAAACGATCTTGTTCTTTTCCCGTCTGATGAGCTTTTACGAGCGGAAGCTCTTTCTTCTTCTAAGGAACTTATGGCTCAAAGAATCTATGCGATGGGTCAACTTGCATTCGGGAAAGATAAAATACTTATTACCCACCCCTCTGCTTTATGTCGTTTCTTGCCAAAGAAAGAAACATTTGAAGAGTTGACTATCAAATTAAAAGTGGGTTCACGTTTTTCTTTAGAGAAATTAAAAACCACTTTAATCAATGCAGGCTACACCCGTGTAAATAAGGTAGACCAATCTTTGCAGTTTGCTTTACGTGGTGACATACTGGATATTTTCTCCGTCAATTATCTCAAGCCTATTCGTGTGGAATTTTTCGATGATGAAATCGAAAGCA
Source organism: uncultured Mollicutes bacterium (assembly GCA_900540385.1). Classification (GTDB taxonomy): domain Bacteria; phylum Bacillota_I; class Bacilli_A; order RFN20; family CAG-826; genus UBA4951. The sequence continues at coordinate 17,067 of UQFY01000021.1, read as the reverse complement.
TTAAGTATTTTGATATCGCTAGCCAATCTTCTTTAGAGAAGTTAGACACTATAGAAATATTGCCTGCAAGCGATACTCTTTTAAAAGATGATGAATTGAATGATTTTTCTCTTCGCTTAAAAGAAGTAATGGAGAAAGATCTTTCTCTTATAAAATCCGAAAACACGAGGGACGTATATCAACAAACCATAACGGGAGATATGGAAGACATCCTTGCTAGGAACTATAAAAATCGTCTTTATCGTTATTATGGATTTGCCTTAAATCAGGCGAATTCTATTCTTTCCTATTTTGATCCTAAGGTTGTTTTTATTCCTGACAAAGAAGGTTTTGAAGAATCTAGCAATCTCATTTTCCAAGAAGCGCGCGATTACCTTCTAGAGCTTCAAAAGAATGGCCAAGCTCCTTCTCATTTAGAGGAATATATGACCCTTGAAGAAACCTTCTTAAACAAAAACGTTTCTTATGGATCTAAGTTTTCCCATACGCCAGATGATGAAATCTTCCAAACAAGATCCTTAGTTTCTACTGGGGCAGGGATTTCCTCTCTCGTTCCTTTGATTGATTCCTACCGCTCTTCCAAAAAGATTGTTTTAACTCTTAGCGACGAGCATCAAAGAAATACGGTAAGTAACCTACTTTCTGAATTCCATGTGGAATATGAAAACGTGAAAGGCCTCTCTCTTCCAGAAGGGCAACTTGGCGTTTCTGATTTTTCTTTGAATGTCGGTTTCGAACTCCCTTCTTATTCTGTTACCTATATTTCAACAAGCGAATTATTTGGTAAGAAATTGGTCGCGACACGTTTCTCTGGAAGATTTAAAAACGCGACGATTTTAAAAAGCTATCAAGATTTAAAACCAGGGGATTACGTTGTTCATGAATATAACGGCATTGGCCAATTCATCCAAGTAAAAACCATGGAAACAGACGGAGTTCATAGAGATTATTTAGAAATTGCTTATGCTGGAGGAGATGAATTGTACGTCCCTCTCGATCAGTTCCGCTTGGTTCGTAAATACTCAGGAAGAGAAGGATACGCTCCAAAATTATCCCATCTTTATTCCGGAGATTGGGAGAAAAAGAAAGCCAAGATTAAATCCCGTGTTAACGATTTAGCTGATCGTTTGATTGCTCTTTATGGAGAAAGAGCGAAAGTGGGTGGATATCCTTTTAATGAAGATGATGAATTACAGCAACGTTTTGAAGACGAATTCCCTTACTCATTGACCCCTGACCAAGCAAAATCCTTAGAGGAAATCAAAAAGGACATGGAAAAACCATATCCGATGGATCGTCTTCTTTGTGGGGATGTTGGCTTTGGAAAAACAGAGATAGCTTTCCGTGCAGCCTTTAAGGCCATCGATAATGGAAAACAGGTTGCAATGCTAGCCCCAACGACCTTGCTTGCTAGACAACATTATGAAGTGGCGATAGAGCGTTTCCAGACCTTTGGAATACATATTGCTTTGTTATCCCGCATGGTTTCTGCGCATGAAATTAAACTTGTGCTGGAAGGATTAGAGAAAGGAACAATCGATTTTGTAATTGGCACGCATAAATTGTTATCCAAGGAAGTCCATTTTAAGAACTTAGGGCTTCTGATTGTCGATGAAGAACAACGTTTTGGCGTTGCCCAAAAAGAGAAGATCAAGGAAATGAAAAAAGACGTGGATGTCTTGACTCTTTCTGCCACCCCAATCCCTCGTACCTTGCAAATGTCCTTGATTGGTATAAGACCAGTCTCAACGATTAATACTCCTCCTGAAGCAAGAACTCCTATCCAAACATACGTTACGCCTTACGAAGATAAGGTCGTATATGAGCTAATTAAACGAGAACTTGCTCGTTTAGGCCAGGTTTTCTTTATTCATAATACGATTTCCACCATCTATGAAATCGGAAACAAAATTTCTCGTCATGTTCCGGGGGCTAAAGTGGGTGTAGTCCATGGCCAAATGGAAAAAGAAGAAATCGAGGACGTCATGCAGAAGTTCTATGATGGGGAATTGAACGTTTTAGTCGCGACTTCCATTATTGAAAATGGCATCGATGTTCCAAACGCCAACATGATTATTGTTGAGAATGCGGATCATTTCGGCTTATCTCAGCTTTATCAAATTAAGGGCCGTGTAGGCAGAGGGGATAGAGTTGCCTACGCTTATTTGATGTATAAGCCTCATAAAAAAATGAACCAAGACGCCATAAAACGTCTCAAAGCCATACAGGACTTCACTGAATTAGGCTCTGGATATAAGATTGCCCAACGTGATTTGATGATTCGTGGGGCAGGGGATATCCTTGGCCCTGAGCAGGCTGGGTTTATTGATTCGGTTGGTTTGGATTTGTATATGCAACTTCTTAACGAAGCCATTGAAGAGAAGAAAACGGGTATTAAGAAAGCTCCTCCTAAATCCCGCACTCTTTTCGATATCGACGCTTATATTCCGAAAAGCTATGCGATTGCTTCCGATAAGATTGAACTTTATCAAGATTTAGAGACTGCGAAAAACGAAGAAGAACTGAAGAAAGTTGCCTCACATATGCGAGACGTGTATGGAAAAATGCCTCATCAGGTGGAACTTCTTATCTTACAAAAACGAATCAATTTCTTGATGGAAAAAGAAGAATTCTTCAAGATTGAACAAATGGACGCTTACGTGGATATCTTATTAAGCGATGCTTTCACGAGAATCTCACATATTGCTGTGGATCTATTTAACGCTCTCTTGCCTTATATGAATGAAATCAAAGTTAACTTTGTCGACAAGAAGGTTCATGTTCGTTTAAAACGTAGCAAGAAAGATGATTGGATTGATGAGCTATACCGTATTCTTCAAACAATCGATGAACTATATACAAAAAGAAAGAACGAAGGGAACAACGGATTATGAGAATTGATAAATGGTTAAAGGTGTCACGCTTAACGAAAAGAAGAGAAGTGGCAAAAGAACTCTGTGATGATGGAGACGTATTACTTAATAACAAAGTTGCTAAAGCCTCTTCAGAAGTCTGTGCTGGCGACATTCTTACCCTTACGATGGGAAGACATAAAATAACAGCCAAAATCCTTGCGGCTAAACCTTATGCGAAAAAAGATGAAGCCAAAGAGATGTACGAGATTCTTTCCGATGAGGTTAGGGAGAGTTTGTCTTAAGTAAAGGAAAACTACGTATTTCATTCAAAATCATAAAGCTAATATATTTGTTCTTTGTGTTCTTTTTGATCGTTCACTACTAACCCACTTGTTCGTTTCAAAGAACTTGACAGACTTATATTGTCTTTACATATAATCAAAAAGTAAGTGGTAGATGCGCAATATGGCGTTAATGCATGGAACATCGTGTCAAGATGAAACTCACTAAGAAATTTACATTATTTAGCTGTCTGCCTCTTCTTTTTTCGTGCAGCTATAGAATGGGGACTCCCCCACGACAAATCTATTCGGACGAGCTTAAAAACATTCTTTTAACAAAGAGAGAATTTGTTAAAGATATTCCATACCTAATAGGGAAAAATGATTCGAATTCCGATGATTTCGCTTTACTTTCCAACGAGGAAATGACAATTTCTTTTTCTTGCTCCGCCTTTGAAAGTGTTTATGACAAGCAACTTGGAACTTGTGTCAGCCGAGCAAAAACATACGACAAAACTTCTTACAAATACACTTATGAAGAAAGCGTGACAGATCAACTAGAAATAGGCCTTACTTATGAGGAGTTTTCCAAGTTTGTTACCAACAAATTTGGCTTTTCCATTATTTTTTCTTGTAATGACCTCTTGCCATTCATTGAAGATATGTTTTTGGAAGAAGAAACTTGGACTCTATACGAAGATGGCAAACCCCAATTCATTAGCAAATCGTATTCCAAAAACGAATTCGATGAAGATGAAGCCTTTCAAGCAAAAATCAAAGATATTTTCCAAGATAAATATAATTATGATGCTTGGTATCAAAAAACTTTCCCCTATTATAAAGAAGAAGTCTCTTTCTCTTTAGGCGTTACACGTAAATTGGACGATATTTTGCCCGATGTTGGATTTGGAGAAATTTATTTCAGATATGCTAGCGAACTATAAACTACGTTACGAAATGACTAGATGATAGTTCGCTTCAAAACAAATAAATGCAAAATCCTTTTCTTTTCACCCTTAGAGGGTGTATGTTGTTTGTAGCGTTTCTAATGAACGTTGATTTTTTAAATTGAAAAGGAGGAAAACATGAACGAACAAAAACCAAAGAAAAGCAAGATTTCCTATATTTTGCCTTATTTGTTGACTACCGTTTTAATCGTTTTAATCGTTTGGCTTATTGTTGGACAATTTTCCAATCCCGTTGAAACGTGGAGTGAAAGTGATATTGATACGTATGTTGGTTACAACGTCAATACGAAGCAAACCACAGTTGAAGACTCTCAGTATTACGTTTCTCACGTCTCTTTTACCAATAAGAACAATTCGGTTGTAGTGGTGAATGGTCGTCGTTACAACAAAGAAAAACCAAAGACTGATCGTCGTGATTTTACGGTTGTTATTCAATATGACCACTGGAATGAAGAATTCGCTTACGATGCCAATGCGGCAGTGGATGGAAAATTCCCAATACACGCGTCTTATTACAGCATTTTCAAAACCGCGACAGACTTATGGTCCGCTTCCGGAAACGATAAGACATACAACGATATGGCATATATTGTCGCTGTCGACCCTTATGCTGTTTCTTTTTGGGATACTTGGGGACCAACCATTATCCAATCCGTTTTCATTCTTCTTTTTGTCGGATTCCTTCTTTGGAGATTAAACGCCTCCGTTGGTGGCGCAAATCGCCAAGCTATGGATTTCAACCGCTCTCCAGCTCGTGTCGAATCCTCAAAGGTTCGCTTCTCTGATGTTGCTGGATGCGACGAGGAAAAAGCGGAGATGGTCGAAATGGTCGACTACCTCAAAGATCCAAAGAAATATTCCAAATATGGTGCACGTTTACCAAAAGGTGCTCTCTTAATCGGCCCGCCAGGTACAGGTAAGACCTTGCTTGCAAAAGCCGTTGCTGGTGAAGCAGGGGTCCCATTCTATAGCATTTCCGGTTCTGACTTCGTTGAAATGTTCGTCGGTGTTGGTGCAGGACGTGTAAGAGATTTGTTCAAAAAAGCAAAACAAACCGCACCATGTATCATTTTCATTGATGAAATTGATGCCGTCGGTCGTCAAAGAGGCGCAGGATTGGGTGGCGGAAACGATGAAAGAGAACAGACATTAAACCAACTTCTCGTTGAGATGGATGGATTTGAATATAACTCTGGTATCTTAGTTATCGCTGCTACAAACCGTGACGATGTTCTTGACCCAGCGCTCTTACGTCCAGGACGTTTTGACCGTGTTATCACCGTTGGCCTTCCAAACACGGAAGGAAGAGAAGCCATCTTCAAAGTTCATGCAAGAAATAAGAGGATTGACCCATCTGTCGACTTCCACGCTTTAGCAAAACGTACCGTCGGATTCTCTGGCGCTGACATTGATAACATCTTAAATGAAGCTGCTATCCTTGCCGTCCGTTTCCACAAAGAAAGCGTTGGCATGCCTGAAATTGATGAAGCTATCGATAGAAGAATTGCCGGACCTGCAAAATCTAACAAGGGCATGTCTTCTGCAGAAAGAAAACAAGTCGCTTTCCATGAAGCGGGCCACGCCATTATTGGTCTTGTCCTTCCTCACGCTGAAAAAGTCCAAAAGATTACCATCATCCCTCGTGGGAATACTGGTGGCCACGTCTTAATGACTCCTGAAGATGACCGTTTCTTGATGACCAAGAAAGAAATGCTCGCTATGATTACGGGCCTTCTTGGCGGAAGAAGCTCCGAAGAAATCTTCTTCGACGATGTTTCTAGCGGTGCAAGTAACGATATTCAACAAGCAACACGCTTAGCTCGTAGCATGGTTACCGAATACGGTATGTCCGATTTAGGCCCAATCCAATACGAACAAGCAGGTGGCTCTGTCTTCTTAGGAAGAGATTACACGAATACAAATAAGAACTTCTCTACGCAAATCGCCTATGAGATTGATAAAGCCGTTCGTGAAATCATTGATACCTGTCACGAGGAAGCACACAAGATCATTGAAGAACATAAAGCGGATGTGACCTTGATTGCCGAAACCTTGCTTGAGAAGGAAACCATTACAGCTGAAGAAATTGAATCTTTGGTCAAGACTGGCAAACTTCCAACAAAGGTTGTCGCTGAAGTGCAAGAAACCGATGCCATCTCTGAGGAAGCAAAAGAGAAATTGAATAAGATTGTCTCTTCTCTAACAAAGCGTGACATCGAGCAGCCTTCTACTCCAACTTCTGAAACACCTTCTGAAGAAAAACCTTCCGAAACAAAAACAGAAGATAAGAAAGAAGACAAATAGTTTCATTCTAGGAGGGCCTCCCAATAAGAGGCCCTCTTTCTCTATATTATGGAAAAGATAAAAATTGGTGATATTGAACTAAATGGCCGAGTTGTTCTTGGCCCTATGGCAGGAGTAACAACTCTTGCATACCGTGAATTTATGAAACCTTTTGGAGTAGCTCTTTCCTATTCTGAAATGATTTCCGACTGCGGGCTTTATTATTCAAATAACAAGACCCTTACTTATTTCCGCACGGCAAAAGATGATAGACCTGTGGGTCTTCAGCTTTTTGGCTTTGATTTTAAAAACACGGAAAAAGCCATTGAAGTATTAGAAAAATATGCGGATTATGACATCTTGGATATAAATTTTGGCTGCCCTGTACCTAAGGTTTGTAAAACAGGTGCAGGATCCGCTTGGATGAAACGCCCTGATGAAATGGTGGAATACACTAAAAAGGTCATCGAGAAATCTTCAAAGCCAGTGACTATCAAAATGAGACTTGGTTGGGATTCCGAGCACATTAACTGCGTGGAATTAGCCAAACGCATGGAAGATATTGGGGTAAAGATGATAACCATCCATGCAAGAACCTCCGTTCAAGGCTACACGGGTGTGCCCGATTATGAAAAGATCCGTGGGTTAGGGAATGAATTAAATATCCCATTATGCGTTTCTGGGGATATCTTTACGCCTGAGGACGCACTAAAAGCAATGGATATAACGGGTGCCAAACTGGTGATGGTTGCTCGTGGGGGAGTGGGTAATCCAGAACTCGTGACAAACATTAACCGTTTGCTAAACGGCGAGGAACTTTTACCTCCGCCAAGTATTTATCAGGACGCGGATTACGCTCTTCAGTTTGCAAGAAAGCTTTGTGACTATCTTGGGGAAAGAGATGGAGCCATGATGTTACGAGGCCTTCTTCCTAAATTCTTTACTGGCTTCCCAGGATATAAAAAGATCCGTGCGGAAATTTCGATGAATATAAAGAGTTATTCTGATATCGAAAGAATTCTGAACGGAATCAAGATGAGAAACAAATTGTAAAAATGGGAAACGCTTTCAAAAACGGAAGACTTACACAATTTTAAAAAATGGTTAGAATGTTCGTATCCTAACCATTAAGGGAGACTATCATGGACGAGAGTTTAGGCATTGAATTTAGACAAACTTCAAAAGTAATCAAAGCACATATAGGAAAGCTCATTTGTGAGCATCTAGACGAACACAAAGTAAAGATTTCTATGACGGAAGGAATCATTCTTCATTATGTTTATAGCCATGAGGATCGTGTGGTTTCTTCAAAAAACTTGATGGAGGCTATTGGTGTTTCCAAAGCCACAATGTCTCAAACTCTTGCTTCTTTAATTCGTAAAGGATTAATTGAATTTGAAGAATGGCCTGAAGATGGACGTGTAAAAAGAGTCCTTCTTACAAAGAAAGGCCAAAGTCTTGAAGAGGACATCGATAAGGCTTTAAACGATGCGGATCGTTTCTTTAAGGAAGCCTTTAGACCAGAAGAGTTAGAAGAGCTTCATCGTTTAATGAAGAAGCTTAGAGATTATGTTCAAGACAATCAAAAAATAGAAGAAAAATAAAGAAAGGAGAGGCACGTGCATGGAAAAAACAAAAGAAAAGAAATTACGAAAGACCTTAAGTGGTGAAACACGTAAGTATTCCACCTCCCATACATTAAAAGTATTAAGCAAACATATTAAAGGCTTCTGGAAAGACGCAATTTTAACATGGGGTTGCGTTATTCTTGAAACAGCCTTAGAGATTTTAATTGCTTTCTTTATCCAATTCTTATTGGAACAAGTACGCATTAACAATATCAACGGAATTATTCTTTGGGCTTGTATTATTGCAGGCATGGCTGTTTTAGCGGCAGTCCTCGGTGTTTTAGCCGGTTATTGGGCCTCTAGCGCTTCCGCTGGATTTGGACGTAACTTACGCCAATCCATGTTTGAGAAAGTGCAAGATTACTCTTTCAAGAACATTGATAAATTCTCTCCTTCCTCCATTGTTACAAGAACAACGACGGATGTGACCAACGTTCAATTCTCTTTCATGATGACCATTCGTATGGTTCTTAGAGCTCCATTAATGATGCTTTTTGCCTTAATTATGTGTTTCATTATGGCACCAGGTTTGGCTTGGATTTTCTTAATCATCATCCCACTCGTTCTTTTTGTTTTGCTTTTTATCGCTTCCAAAGCCCACCGGAGATTCGTCCTTATCTTTAATACATACGATGATTTGAACGAATCGGTTGAAGAAGACGTGGATGGTATTCGTGTTGTCAAATCCTTTGATAGGAAGAGTTATCACGTTTCTCATTTCAATAAGGTTTCTGATTTCATTTACAAGAACTATGTTGCGAACGAAAGGCTTTTATCTTTCAACAACCCATTCATGAATTTTGCTATTTTCACGGCAATGATTTTGATTTCCATTCTGGGATCAAAAATCATTACTTCCAATGTTGAAGTGGTGAACTCTTTAAATGGCTTAATCGCTTCTCCAGTAAATCTAACAGTAGAATCCCTCTCGTCCTTATTTACCTATGTCATGATGATTTTCATGGCTCTTATGATGGTTTCAATGGTTTATGTCATGATTACCATTGCGAGAAACAGCGCTGAACGTATTGTGGAAATTCTCGATGAAGTTCCTGATATTCGTAATAACGATCATCCTATTATGGAAGTCCCTAATGGCAATGTGGATTTCAACCACGTTTCCTTTGGCTACGCTGCCGGGAAATACGTTTTGAATGACGTTGATCTTCATTTTAAAGAGGGCGAGACCGTCGGTATTATTGGACCAACAGGTTCTAGTAAGACTTCTTTGGTTTCTCTTATGGCACGTTTATATGATGTGAATGAAGGAGATGTGCAAATCGGAGGAATCGATGTTCGTGATTATGACATTAAAACCTTGCGTGATGCTGTATCCGTTGTCCTTCAAAAGAACGTTCTTTTCACCGGAACGATACGCGATAACCTCAAATGGGGCAATGAGAATGCGAGTGATGAAGAAATATGGGCGGCTTGTGATTTAGCGCAAGCAAGCGAATTCCTTCATACCTTCCCTAAAGGATTAGACACTCCAATTACCGAGGGAGGAACAAACGTTTCTGGGGGACAAAAACAACGTCTTTGTATTGCTAGAGCTCTTCTAAAGAATCCGAAGATTTTGATTTTGGACGATTCCACAAGTGCTTGCGATACCCATACGGATTCCTTAATTCGTGAAGGGCTTGCTAAAACAAAACCTAACGTTACGAAATTTATCATCGCTCAACGTGTCCTTTCTATCAAAGACTGCGATACCATTCTTGTCTTAGAGAGTGGGGGAAAGATTGTGGATAAAGGCAACAACGATGAATTAATGAAACGTTGTTCTGTTTATAAAGAGTTATATGAATCTCAATTAGGAGGAGGTGATTTCGATGTCCATGAATAAAAGACCGACTAAGGAAGAGACCTCTGGAGCATTTGCCCGTCTTTTCAAAATGATTTGGAAATATTACCCAGGATATTTCATCTTGGTGATTATCTCCACACTTATTGTTTCGTTTGCTTCCGTAGCAAATTCCTATTTTGTTGGAAACATTCTTGTTGACCAATTCATCCAGCCAGCCTTGGATAAATTCGCGATGAGTAATCCTCTAGGAACTTTTGGTAGCGCTTATCAAATCATGACCACCGAGATTACCGTTTTTAACCTTCATTTCTTTGAAATGGTTGGCGTGATGATTGGTATCTTTGCTTTAGGTGTTTTAGCTTCCTATTCCTATAACTTCTTCATGGCTTATATCGCTCAAGGCTTGCAAAAGAGAATCCGTGATGAGATGTTTGCCCATATGGAAGACCTCCCTGTTTCTTATTTCGATAAGCATACACATGGCGACATCATGTCCGTATACACGAACGATGTTGACTCTCTCCGTGAAATGTTAGCTCGTTCTATTCCAATGATGCTTTCCAGCCTTATGGCAATGATCGCGTGTTTCGTGATCATGCTTATGACCGACCTTTATTTAATGGCAGTGGTTCTTCTTTTTGCCACGATGATGTTCATGCTCACGAAATTCTTTGCTTCGCATTCAGGAAGACATTTCGTTCAACAACAAATTCAATTAGGCAAAACCAATGGTTATGTTGAAGAGATGGTCGCCGGACAAAAAGTCGTCAAAGTCTTCAATTACGAAGAAAGAAATATCGAAGGTTTCACGAAAGTAAATGATGCTCTTTACGAAGAATCCGTGAAAGCCAACCGTTATGCAAATACGTTAATGCCTACTGTAAACCAATTAGGAAACGTTCAATACGCTCTTCTTGCTTTGCTTGGTGGCTTATTCGTCGTGAATGGTATTCAAGGCTATACCTTGCTTCCTCCATTCGTGCATACCTATTCGATCGGTATTATCATTTCCTTCCTTCTTTATTCAAAGAGCTTTGTCCAACCAATTGGACAAATGGCTCAGCAGCTTAACACCGTCACTATGGCTTTAGCTGGTGCTTCCCGTATCTTTGCAATCATCGATGAACCAGCGGAAATCGATGAAGGCTATGTTGAACTCGTGAATGCCAAAGAAGATGAAAATGGCAACCCCGTTGAAGTGAAAGAAAGAACGGGGAAATGGGCTTGGAAACATCCTCATACGGACGGATCAGAAACAACTTATACCTGGTTAAAAGGCAAAATTAACGTGAACCATGTTGATTTTGGCTATACTCCAGACAAGATTGTTCTTCATGATATCACTGTCTATGCAGAGCCAGGACAAAAGGTTGCCTTTGTTGGACCTACGGGTGCTGGCAAAACAACCATCACGAATCTTTTGAATCGTTTCTACGATATTGCGGATGGCAAGATTCGTTACGATGACATCAACATTAATAAGATCAAGAAGGCGGATTTACGTCGCTCCTTAGGAATGGTCTTCCAAGATACAAAGTTATTTACTGGAACGGTTATGGAGAATATCCGTTATGGCAAACTCGATGCCACGGATGAAGAAGTGTATGCAGCCGCTAAATTAGCCAATGCTGATACTTTTATTAACCAATTACCTGATGGATATAACACCGTTTTGAAAAACGGCGGAACCTCCCTTTCTCAAGGACAAAGACAACTTCTTGCCATTGCTCGTGCAGCGATTGCAAACCCTCCTGTCCTTATTCTTGATGAAGCAACCTCTTCCATCGACTCTCGTACCGAAGCAATGGTTACGAAAGGCATGGATGCCATCATGGAAGGAAGAACGGTCTTCGTTATCGCTCACCGTCTGTCCACGATTAAAAACTCGGATGTGATTATGGTTCTTGATCATGGCCATATCATTGAACGTGGTTCACATGACGACCTTCTTGCTCAAAAAGGTAAGTATTACCAACTCTATACCGGTAATGCCATCCAACAACAAGATTAATCTTAAAACGCAAGGCTAACCTTCTTGGCAAACCTTGCGTTTTTCTTTGCTTAAAACCTTCTTTAAAATCCAGAAGAATAAGCGTTGACCAGTTAAATAGACTTTTCTATTTTTAATTGACTGTTTCAATAAAAAAATAAATTCATCGTAACAAAGAAATATAAAACATCGATAGAAAGCCTGTTTTAAATTTTAGAGTAATGAAAATTGGTGCAAGTTATAGCAAAACTCACCCCCTTTTTTGGTGCGGAACAATATAAAACTCACCCCCTTTTTTGGTGCAGATAGATTTTGATTGACTTAATATAAGAGCGTAAATAAAATAAAAATACAAATATGAGTAAGTATTTAAAAAGGAAAATTGACACAATTCTTCTTGATTGGTATCAGACACAAGGACATTCGCCTGCCCTGGTTTACGGGATAAGACAATGTGGAAAATCCAGGAGTATTCAAGAGTTCGCTAATACTCATTTTCAATATGTTAATTCGATTAATTTTTGGACAAATCCAGAAGCTATGAATGCTTTTGATGGTTCTTTAGACGTAAATGAAATTATTAAAAAGCTTTCCTTTCAATTTCAAGACTTTCATTATGAGCCGGGAAAGACAATTTTCCTTTTGGATGAAATTCAAGATTGCCCGCGCGCTCGCCTAGCGTTAAAAAGTTTTAAAGAAGATGGTAGATTTGAAGTTATTGCCAGTGGCTCTTATATCGGTTTGAATTTAAAACAGCAAAGAAACGCAAATACACCCTTGCCAAATGGTGCTGAAGATGTTTTTTGCATGAAAACAATGGATTTTGAAGAATTCCTTTGGGCATCCGGTTATTCAGAAGAACAAGTGAATGAACTATTGAATTATCTCAAAGAAAAAAAACCAATTCCTTCCGCGATTCATGAAAAAATGAAAACTCTTTTCAAAGAATATATGTGTGTTGGAGGCTATCCAGAAACTGTTAGTCTATATTTGACTTCGAATAACTTCGGAATTGTTTATAAGAAAAACGAAAGTCTTATTTTTGATATCAAAGGAGACCCGGCTAAACGTGTTGATTATGGTGGAAATCCCCTATATACAGTCACTGAAATATCTAGAATTCAGAAGGCTTTTGATCTGACACTAGCTTTTTCTTTGACAGACAATAAGAGGTTTGTTCTTTCAAAAATAAACGGAAACAGCTATCAGAGAAATGATGCAGTTGATTATCTTTTGAACGCAAACGTTGTTTTTAAGGTGAACAATGTGGAAAACCCATCTTTGCCTCTAGCGATAAGAAAAATCAATTCTGATTTCAAACTTTATTATTCGGATATTGGGATGATGATCACTTTATGTGGCTTTGATACATTAAATTCATTAATGCAGGAAAAATTGGGGATGAATAAAGGCGACGTTTTTGAAGCAGCGGTTGCAGACTCTTTATATAAAGCGGACATTCAACCGTTCTATTTTGCAAAAGAAGGTGGCCTTCAAATCGACTTCGTGATTGCCTATCATGGCGTGTCTACGTTGATTGAAGCTAAAGCAAAAACAGGAAATACCAAATCAAGCAAAACTGTCATGGCACATCCTGAACATTATGGCATTACCCGTCTGATTAAATTCGGTGATTATAACATTGGGTATGAAAATGAAATATTGACATTGCCATATTACCTTGTTTTTGCTTTAGGAAAAAAGAATGTCTCCTGTTGACGTTCCATCTTGTGCCATTTATGGCATCAGAAAACGCCTAAAAAGACAATTTATAGCGATTGAAAATACCTAAAAGACACAATAAGCATTCTATTGATACTTTCTATGTGCTGATGCCATGACAAGAGAAGACGCTTTTAAAAAGGCAATAATTAGGAATTCAGCCATACTCTTCCAATTCTTTTTGATTGAAACGTGAGCATGATAATTCTTCTTTGAAGGAAAAAGCGAATTCAAAAAGGCAAAGTAGGAAACAAAATACAGCCAAACAGAAATGTTAATTTCTAATTTGGCTATCATAGAAGACTGGTTTGTGTTGGGGGTGGACGCCCAAGGCTTTAAAAGAGAACCATCAATGAAATTTAAAGGACAAAGTACAAAGTAAAGGAACTATTTTGATTGAGGAAGCTAAGCGGTGATATGGTCTACAAAAGAGAAGATAGCATTCTCATCGTACCAATTGGCTGTTTAGGGTTAAACTTAGTCGTGTTACAAATCCGTCTTATTTCAAGGCTATAAGTTGATTTAAAGCAAAACAAGAACATAAGAACTTTTAGTCTGTCCATTTAGAAGTGTTTGAAAGGATTTTTTCAAAGACAATGTTAATGAACTATGGTTTCTTTGATTCATACTCGTTCATACTTTTTCTATTCTTTCATACTTTTTTCAACTGGATTACGTTTTGCTTAAAAACGCTAATTCGTTTGCTTACTTAACCGGAAACGTTCGATTTTTCTTTGAATAGAATGAATTGCTTCAAGAATTAAGATTGAAATATTATCTTTATGTTCTAAAAAGTGTATTCAAAGAACACTTTTAGGAACGTAAAAACGTGTTGTTACAACAGTTATTCGAACATATAAACGTGTAATGAACGAAAAACATGATGTAATCTGTTTCAAAGAAATTAATTCTTTAGCATTGTGATTGGCACGACATATATTCCATCTTTACGGTAACAAGGACCATGGCTAGTGAGAACCATCTTGAATTGAGGGAGCTTTAACCCATCTTGTTTTAAGGCTTTCTCAAATTTATTTAAAGAAGCGAACGCGTCTTTTATATTTTCATCGCTATAGATTTTGATTTCAACCGCGGCATAGTTTCCGTTTCTTAGCTCTACAATAGCGTCTACCTCTCTACCTGAGCTATCGCGATAATGTTTTAATTTCGCTTGAATTGAATCCGCATATATAGAAAGATCCCTGACTGCCAAATCTTCAAAAAGCCAAAGAAGTAAACAACGAAACCGACGTTTTGAAATAAAACAAACCGACGAAATGAAGGAATTATATCCGACGTTTTGAAACTTTTTAAACCTACTTTAGTTTTAAATTGGTAGGGTATTTCTTTTTTACATTCCGATTTGACGCATCTTGGAGAACATCAAACGACAGAACATTTAGATTTAATGATGGTTTAAAGGCAATTTCTACATTGAGAAGAGAACTATATGAGACTTTTCGCTTAATGAAAGACGAAAAAATCATCTTGTCGAGCTTTTTAACAGGAATAAAATGCAAAGCCCTTATTACTTGTAGACTCATCAATTGAACCGCTGATTTTCAAGGGCGTAAAAGATCCATCCCACACCATATGGTCAAGTTTATCTTGCTTCTAGATGGTGAAGAGAATGTTTCCTAAAAGTGTAAGTTAATAGAAAAAAGACAAGAAAACTTAAAAAAATATCTATTAACTATGAATTTTCACGGTCGTATTTAAAAAAGAATTTGATGATTTGGAGATAGATTTCATAATTAAGAGTCAAGGATTTTAAAACGTAAAGGACCGCATGAATTATTTGACTTTTGTTTCGTGTGACTTTTATGGGTCTAGATACGTTTATCCTTTTTTATTAGGCAACATTATCTCTTCTATAAAAGGTGCAATAACGCTTTATTCGCGTTAAACTATCCATGTTTTATAAGAGGAAGGAAACGATAATATGGAAGAAAAGTTAACAGACCAAGAATTAGCAAGACGTGCTAAGCTTCCAAAGTATAAAGAATTAGGTGTTGACCCATTCGGTCAAAAATATGACTGGAAAAACCAAATCCGCGATATCCGTAAAGAGTATGGAGAGGTGGAAGCGGAAGAGCTTTCTAGCAAAGAAGTCCATGTCGACATTGCTGGACGTATCATGGCTATCCGTGATATGGGAAAGGCAGCCTTCTTTAATGTGAAGGATGAATTCGGAACCATCCAAGTTTGGATTGGCAAGAACGTCGTTGGAGAAGATAACTACAAAGTCTTTAAACTTGAAGACGTTGGTGATATTTGCGGTGTGCAAGGAACATTGATGAAATCCCGCACTGGTGAATTGACGATTCGTTGCAGCAAATTCACCCATCTTTCAAAATGCTTAAAGCCACTTGCAGAGAAATATCATGGCTTAACCGATTTGGAAGATCGTTGCCGTCGTCGTTATTTAGACTTAATCATGAACGATACAAGCAGAAGAACTGCAATCCTTCGTCCAGCGATTGTCAAAGGCATCCGTGATTATTGTGATTCCTTAGGATTTACTGAGGTAGAAACCCCAGTCCTTTCTCCAATTGCGGGTGGAGCGAATGCTCGTCCATTTATTACCCATCATAATGCGTTAGACAAGGATTTCTATTTACGTATTGCAACGGAATTGAATTTAAAGAAATGCATGATTGGTGGAATCGACCGCGTTTATGAAATTGGCCGTATCTTCCGTAACGAAGGTATGGACAACCGTCATAACCCAGAATTCACGACCATTGAGCTTTATCAAGCTTATGGTGATTTAAGAGACATGATGGCATGGGTTGAAGGCATGATGCATTATGTTGCAGATAAAGTCGTAGGCAAAGAAGAATACGATTGGAACGGCAACACAATCAATTTAGCAAAGCCATTCAAAGTCATCACCATGGCTGAAGCCATTAAAGAAAAAACCGGCATCGATTTTACAGACGACATTCCGTTTGAAAAAGCAGTGGAACTTGCTAAAGAACACAAAGTCCCACTTGAGAAAGCATGGAACTCTACTGGATATATCATGCAAGCCTTCTTTGATGAATTTGTTGAACCAACTTTGATTCAACCAACCTTCATTACGACCTATCCAATTGAAGTTTCTCCATTAACCAAGAAGACAGAAGATCCACGTTTCGTTGATCGTTTTGAGCTCTTCATTGGCGGATTCGAATTTGGAAACGCTTATTCTGAATTGAATAACCCATTCGATCAAAAAGAACGTTTTGAAGCCCAAATGGCTGCTAGAGATAGAGGAGATGATGAAGCAAACGTCATCGACTATAGCTTCCTTGAGGCCATGGAATATGGCATGCAACCAGCTGGTGGCATCGGTGTTGGTATCGATCGTCTTTGCATGTTACTTACCGAACAACCAACCATTCGTGAAGTCCTTCTCTTCCCAACCATGAAGGATGAGAAATAAGCGATAAACCATTTATCAAATAAGCGGCTCTAAAACGGAGTCGCTTTTCTCTTATGTGGACCGATAGGGACAACCTAGAACCGCCTGCTATGCGGGCGAGAGCGGT
>UQFY01000020.1 GCA_900540385.1 uncultured Mollicutes bacterium | reverse complement strand
AAAACTCGGATTGCAATTCCGAGTTTCATGCGAAATTCATTTCGCTTTTGTTCTTGCTTATTCATCAATGGAGCTTGTTGAAAACAAAAAAAGCTGTTAAGATTTTTCACTTCTTAACAGCCCCTTAATTTTATTAAATTAAATATTTGTGGAAGAGAAGGTTAAGGAAACTGAAATTTCGCCACCCTTTGCGGTGTCTTGAACATCTATTGTTCCTTCCATCCAAACGGACACTCCAACGACGATTTCTTTTCCTGGTTCAACATTTTTCCAGGAATTATCTGCAACATTTACATTTGCGGTACCCATTGGTTCGCAAGTGTCTAAAACTTGAGACATAGTTCCAGCTGGGCCTGTGTAAGTTTCTTTTTCGTTGTTAACGTAATGTTTGGATGCGTCGGTTGTTGGGTTTTGGAATAAGTATGTATTGTTAGTTCCGGTTTTGGCGGTTAAATATTTGCCGTCTTCGGCTTTTTGAACATTCGTATTAATGGCTACTCTTGTCCAACCAGCTAACGAAGAATGATTAGCGTCAGAAGTAATGCTCACGCCGGTTAATGCAATATTCAATTTTGCTTGGCTCGCGGCTTCCGCTCCTTTTTCAGAAGTATTTTTAATGGTCACTAAATACTGAGTAAAATAGCCAGAATCTTTGGTCACATCTTTTAAAGAATAGAATTCTTGATCTTCATTGCCTGAAGCGCCTTTCCAATCAGGTTGCAAGAATTTTAAGCCATCTTTAGAAGATACGTCGGAAGTGAAAGACGATTTCGTAGGAGAAACAGTAGGGTTTGTTTCAAAATCTTTATTGGCGCTATCATCTGTGACTCCAGTAATAGAAGCTTTCAAGTTTCCTTGAGTGCCTTGAACGGTGATCTTGTTATATGTTGCCGTGGCCGTCTTGTTGGTGGTGAACCACGCGAGGGTCCCGGTTGCGCCCGCGGCCAACGTGCCTGCGGTGAGGACGGATAGCCCGAGCATTATCTTTGTCTTGTTGTTCATAGTGTGTTTTTTCTCTTTCCGCGGATGCCCGGATATGGCGAAACACCCGCTTGTGCGGGCCCATCGGCGTTCTCGGCAGCGCGGAGGAGGGGGGGTAACACCCTACAACGCTACCGGAATTATATAAATAAATTTGACCAAATCAACATTTTTCAGCGTGTAAATGCTAAAAAGGCTATTTTTCTTATTTGTCAACGTGTTAAAATAACAATCACTTGAAGGTTTATATAACATTATGGATAAGAAGAAAAAAATCGGCCTTATTGTCGCAGGAGCATTAGAACTGGCAATCGTTATTTTTGTTATTACCGTTTCTATTTTGGTTACTGTTACATTTAATGATCCTGACGTTTACCCTAACTATCAACAATTAAATATAGAGAAAAACGGACAATTTATTGGATGGTTACAAAATAATCCTACCTATTTCTTATTTATTATCCTTATCCCTATATTTGTTATTCTTGCCTTGGACATCATTTATTTGGTGATGGTTGCTACAAAGAGAGGAACCAATCTCTCTGATGCGGAACAAGCAGCAATTAGTGAACAAGCCAAGAAAGAAGCGAGAGAAGAACTTCTTAGAGAGCTTCAACAAGAAAAAGAAGAAAAGAAATAACGATATATTGTTATTTATTAAGCCCTATCGGGGCTTTTTTTTGACGAAAAAACATAAGAGAAAATATTGACAACGAACTTTGGCTTTATGATAATTCTCTATGAGAAACGCAAAGTCAGAGAAATTTGGCGGCGCAAAGCTAAAGGGCCTTCCATTGATGGCAGCCAGCTACCACGGAACAAAGTGAAATGAAATCAGCTTTGTGGCAGCGAGGTTGGCATCGTTTTTTGTTCCTAAGATAATAGCAGACACCTGGGGATATCTTGAAAAAAGTGACTCATCGGCAAGCAATAAAGCTTATCTTCGAGATTGAAAGGACGTTTGTCTATTGAGCGATTTTCATATTGCTCACCGTTTTTTTCATATTGGAGGCGACATCTTGGCAGAGGAAAAGAAACCTGAAATAGTGCAAGAAAAACCTAAACCAGTAAACCCTTCTTCTAATAACAATAAAAAAGAAGAGAAAAAGAAAAACAATACGAATACTCCTCTTTATCCTACGAGTGCTAAATATGCTCGAAGAAGAAAAGAGAGGAATATTGCCCTTATTGTAACTGGAGTTGGTCTCGTTGGAGTTTTGATGCTTGGCATCATCTCCTTTTTAGGCAAAGTTTCTGGTCAATTCACTATCAAGATGGATCCTAGAGTCGCGCCTTCGACAATGAAGCTGTTAGACAAACCGGTAGATGGAACTCATAAGGAAATATTAACCGCTGAGGGACTTACTAACGCGCAAGTTACAACAGCCAGCCGTGTTTTTGAATATGTTGATACTCTTAAAGAAGATAACAACCTAAATGGTTCCCATAACATGTCAAAAACGATTACGGCAAACGGAGAAGAGACAAAACTTGAATTCGCTCTCATCTACACCTTCTACGCCGAAAACGTTTCCCAAAACGAAGACGCTATTTTCGATTATCAAATGACAATCGATGATTATGTTTCCCCTACGAATGCTGCATATCAACCTTATACCTACCTTCGAGTAGCGTTATTTGAGAATCCTTATGTAACAGAAGGAAATGGAAAACATGATGTTAGCATCTACGCTTTAGAAAGCACGAACTTAAACGCTAATAACGATTATCGTGAGTGTTTAAGCACGTCTCATACTGTTGATTCCCTTCGTAAACCTGCTTACAACTATCAAAACAATGGTTATTGTGAACCTTTTGAAGACCCTTATACGATTTTTAATCGTCAAGGTATCGTTTTGGAACCTCGTAAAATGATGAGGTTTACTGTTGTTGCATGGCTAGAAGGAAATGACCCTGAATGTCGAGGAGAGGCGCCAGAAGATTGTTCCTTTACTTTCTCTATGAATTTTACTGCTCATTAGCATCTCCTAGAATGAAACCTTTTAAACCACATTATCGAAAAAATTATGCGATCTCCAACCGAAATCTTCTTTTGGTTGGAATTTTGGCATTTTCTCTTACGCTTGGTGCGTCTGTCACAAGCACGTATGCGTGGTTTGCCCTTTCTCAAGCAGGAAAGGTTTCATTCATGGATTTCGCCATTAAAGAAAGCCATTCTTTAGAGATTGGCTTAAAAAACCGCGATGGAGGGATTCATTATTATGATACGTTGAATGACGCCATTCTTGAGGAATATTTCCCTGCCTACAAAGCAGGCACCCCTCTTAGTGATTTGTCTAGCATGTATCAAGATTTATGGTTAAACGACAATACCAATTACGAGACAGACTTCCCTATCCTTCGCCAAGCCTATACGAGTGGCGGAGACTATCACGCTTCTTATCCTGCACAACAAGGTTTTTATCAATTTGAGTTCTTTTTCAAAGGGAATACGGATATGTATCTCTTCCTTGATCGAGATGAAACTTATATCAAAGCACTTCATGAGAAAAACCAAGAATATGCGGATGCTCATAATCTGACAGCGCCAGATAATAAGAAAATCGATGTAAAAGACTTGGACAACGTCGTTAATGCGACACGTGTCTCTTTCTTTTCCAAAGATGGCTTTAGCATCTATGAGCCAAACGCATTATCTTCTTCCCAAACACAATTTGGCGGGATATTGGATGCTACAACCAAAGATGGCTATTATGACTATGATGAGAATAATAGAGAAATCGTTTATGGCGAATATGACGCCAATACGACTCTTGTATATGATTCTCCCGTAGAAGAGGATTCTTCTTTAAAAGGAAAAGCTACTTGTTTCAATGCCATCCATAAAGCGGGGATAGAACGTTTCAATTTAGAAAAAAGCAAAGAAAACGGTCTCTCTTTCAAAAAAGAGAAAACATACACGCTCGAACAACTGTCTATTTCCAAAGAGGATGGACAATTCGATAAGGAAAGCATGAGACCAATCGCTCTTTTAAAGAGAGAAGAACCCACAAGAGTTGTTGTTACGATATATCTTGAGGGATGGGACTATGACGTTACAGAGGCTATCGGCAATGGGAATTTCACTTTAGGACTTGCCTTCCGTGGTCTTGCGGCTCCTATAGAGAATAATGATTAAGGAGAGAATATATGGCTGCATATTTTGAATATTTGAAGGAAATGATTGTTGCCTTCTTCCAAAATTTAGGAACTTGGTTCCGTATGAGATGGGCTGATCCTTGGGGACCAGTGCCAAATGAATTCGCCCAATACAACTCTCTTTTTGCTAACTATTCTCCTAACTTTGGTGTAGGCGGATGGATATTTTTCGTTCTTTTTGCCATTCTCTTACTTGCCCTTATCGGTGGAATTTGTTTCCTCATTTTCTGGCTCATTAGAAAATATGTCAGATTCCGTAAGAGCAGTATTTCCGAAGAACGTTTAAAACAAGAAGTAGAACGCTTGAATTTAGAACTTTATCAAACCATTAAAGAAAAAGACCGTGTCTTAGGATTACAAGTACGTTCACTTGGCGTGAATTCTCCTGATCTAGGAGAAGGTAATCAAGTCCTTGAACCAACAGAAGAAAAGAAAGAAGAAACCAAAGAGGAAGAAACCGACGAAAACGATGTTCGTTTCCCTCGTCTTACTTTGGTGGATCAAAAATATGCAGGCAAAGAATTCAAGACCACCTTGCCAGAAGATGCCCAGAATATTGATTTAGCTGGCATTTGTGCAAGATTTAGAGATTTTGCTTGTTCCCAAATGGGACTTTATTACACCTTAGATACCATTCGTGTTTTCTTTGCAGCCATGGGCACAGGAAAAATCATCATTCTCGAAGGTATTTCTGGTACAGGTAAGACTTCCTTGCCATACGCTTTAGGAAGATTCTTCCAACATAATGCTGCTATTTGCTCTGTCCAACCTTCTTGGAGAGATCGTTCTGAATTACTTGGTTACTATAACGATTTCACTCATAAATTCACCGAAACGGAATTCTTACGTGCTATCTATGAAGCAACCTACCGCGATGATATCAATTTGGTTGTTCTCGATGAAATGAACTTGGCCCGTATCGAATATTATTTCGCAGAATTCCTTTCTATCATGGAAATGCCTAACGTGGCTGAATGGAATATCTCCTTAGTCGCTGCTCCACGTAGTGACGATCCAAAACACGTTAACGATGGAAGACTTCTTATTCCACAAAACATCTGGTTTGTTGGTACAGCGAATAACGATGACTCTACTTTCACTATTACCGATAAGGTTTATGACCGTGCTATGTCTCTCTTCTTTGATAACAAAGGCGTGGAATTTAAAGCGCCTTTCACCGAAGCCCTTCCACTTCCATATTCTTATTTGAAGAGTCTCTTCGATAATGCAAAACAAGACTACCCATTATCCTCTAAATCCCTTGAGAAGTTCCAAGAACTTGACGCTTATGTCATTGAACATTTCCGTCTTGCTTTCGGTAACCGTATTATGAAACAACTCACGGAATTTGTTCCTTGCTATGTTGCTTGTGGCGGAACAGAGCTTGGCGCTGTCGACTATGTCTTCGAATCAAAGATTTTGAAGAAATTCGAAGTCCTTAATGTCGCCTTCCTTCGTGACGAATTAATCAAACTTGATTCCCAACTTACCAAACTCTTTGGCAAAGGCGAATTTAAGTTATCCAAGAATAAGATCAAATTATTAATCAAAATGAATTCCTAATCTAAACGTATATGGCAAAAGAATCTTCCCCTAAGCAAAAACTGAATCATGCTCAGAAAGCATACCTTTCGCGAATCAAGAATCTTGTTTCTTCTTCGTCTTCTTTTCAGTCTTTGCTTTTGCAAGTTAGAGAACAAGGGAAGAACTATGTACGCCAAACAGAACGTCTTGAAAGCAAGAAGTTTGATGGAAAATTTGTTGATGAATTAGAAAAAGGCTTTAACGCTATCGACCAAATTATCGCTAACCCACGTACCTTTATTAAAGAGTCTCCAGAACTCGTTGAAGCGGGTTTAGCAAAGAAAATTAACGCTCAATCCATCACTCACCTTGCTAGCCATACCCAATTTGTGCATTCTGTAGATGAAAAAGGGAATGTCACACCAGAAAAGATTCTTACCATCCACGCAGAAATCGATATGCAAATCTATGAAAACAGATTTGTTATGACCTTGATTAAGAAATGTTCCCTCTTCATTGAGAAACGTTTTAATTTCATTAAAGACCATGGGGAAACGTTAGACTCTGATCTTTTGCTTATTAAAAGCGTTTCCGATATTGATGGAGCAAAATACGAAATCGATTCAAGAATCAAAGTGTCTACCCCATCAAAAGATGGTGGAAATAAAGAAAAGAATGAGGACGTCTTACAACGTCTTGCCTCTTTAAGAGAACGTTGCGCTTACTATATGCGTTCCCCTTTTATGGCGGAGATGCAGGGTGCAAAGGATGTTGCAAACCCAATTCATATGACCAACCTCATCGTGAAAAACCCTCATTATCATGCAGCCTATGAATTATGGAAATTCGTGGATGCCTATACGGAATTAGGCGTTTCCTATAACGTGCAAGAAACAGAACAAGATTTCTCTCAGCCTTATTTTGAAGAGATTTTAGCCTTGGTTATGGCGGATATCCTTACTCTTCGTAGCAACCGTGTGAAAAACAAAGTCATAAATCCTAAGAAGAGCAAAGACCGTGTTGTGAATCCAAAGGTTGTTTTCAACTTAGAAGATGAGACTTATTACGATGGGAAATTCCTTTATGATCAATTCCCTTCCTATAAAAAGAAACGTTACTCCCCTATGGCTTTAACTCCTGAGGAAGCAAAAGAGCAACGTCTTGCCTTAGAAGAAAATCTTCGTGAAGAAAGATACAAGAAGACCTTAGTTGATGAAGATATAGAAAAACAAAAGAACATAGATATTGCTAAAGAGGCAGTTGAACGTCAAAAGAAGCTTGAAGCGGAAGAAAAAGCCCGTATCAAAGCTGAAAAAGCAAAAGAAAAAGAACTTGCTAAACAGAAAGTCCTTGAAGAAAGAAAACGCAAGGCCGAAGAAAAGAAAGCCCTCTTAAAAGAGCAAAAAGAACTAGAAAAAACACGTCGTATGGTTGCTCGTCAGGCTAAAAACGACAAGAAAGCCAAATTGGAACCTCTAGAAGAGAAACCAATAGAGGAAGTTTTACCAATCGAAGAAAATAAGCCTATTGAGGAAACCAAGCCAGAAGAAAAGAGAATTGAGGAAACCCCTGTTTCTCTTCCTGAAGAAGAGCAAAAAGAGAACCTTCCTCAAACAGAACCTGTAGAAGAAAATAAACCGGTTGAAAACCCTTTAACTGAAGTTCTTCCAGAAAAAGAGGAGACCCCTGTAGTAGATGAAACTCCTATTGAGCCTCAAAAAGAAGAAACAACTAACGAAGTGATTGAACCTTCTAAGCCAGTAGAAGAAACTCCTCTTGAGGAAGTTCCACATGTAGAAGAAATTCCAACTGAAACAGAACCTCTTCCATTAGTTAAAGAGAAAAAAGCTAGAAAGAAACCTTCTCCAAGAAAGAAAAAAGAAATTAAACCTGAAGAAGTAAATCTTCCTCTCTTAGATGAAACGAAACCTGTCGTGGATATCCCTCAAGAAGAGATAAAAGAGCCAACCCCTGTCGTTTTAGAAGAAACCCCTGAATCCCCAATAGAGGAAAAGCCTATTGAAAATGCTCCAGTTGAGCCTCTTCCAGAAAAAGAGGAGACCCCTGCTACTTCTTTAGCTGAAACAAAGACGGAAAAGAATTCTACGAAGGCAAAAGAAAAGTTCGTAAAGAACGTCCCTACTTTTAGGATGGAAAAGAATTACGTCTTCATTAAGACAAGAAAGAGTCCAAAAGCGAAGAAAGTCGTCTTGAAAGGAAAACTTAAATAATGAAAAAGCTCATTTCAAGAATTGTGGATGTTGTTCTTGGCGTATTGCTTGCGTTCATGGTTTTTGTTCAAGTTTCCATGCTTGTGAGCCAATCTAATCCAAAGAATTATGGAGTCCCATCCGTTTTTGGGGCCTCCTTTCTTTATGTAGCCACGGATTCTATGGAAGGGGATAATGCGGATTCATTGAATCAAGGCACTGGCGTGATTATTAAGAAAGACGATCCAAAGAATGTTAAAGTGGGTGATGTGATTACTTTCTATTATCCAAAGCTAAACGCTCCAGATACGCATAGAGTTGTCGAAATTGGCTCTGATAAAGACGGGCTTGTTTTCTATACGCGTGGGGATAATCTTCATGCCTGGTCTTGCCCTGCTGAAGGTTGCCCTTCCTCTCCTTGGGAAAGCGTTCCTCAAGCTTACTATATTGGCACCGTCGTTTCCCATTCTGATGCGTTTGGTACATTTTTAACTTATGTTTCTCCTCAAGCAGCAGGTGCAGCAGGTAAATCTGCCTGGCTTGTCCCTGTTCTTATCATCATCCCGTTATTTGCTATGGTGGGTATTAGTGTTGCTGAGAGTATCCTAAAATATAAAAAAGAAAAGAAGGCCTACGAAGAAGAGCTGTTTAAGGCTATGGATGAAGCAGGCATTGACCGAAACGATGAAAAAGCTATGCTTTTGTTTGAGGAAAAATATAATCTAAAAAGAGAACTTCGTAACGAAATGGAGAGAACTAAGGAAATCGAAAAGAAAAAACTTCGAAAGGAATTGGAAAAAGAAGAAAAGAAAGCAAGGAGGAAACAGAAATGAGCAAAAGAATTAATCTCTTACGTAACTGGATTCTTGTTTGTTTTGTTTTTCTAGCCTTCTTTGTTTCTGGCATCATCCTTTGCTCTGCAGGTGTTATTTCCAATAGAGATATTTTGACGGAAACAGGGTATATCGTCCTTATCTTGATTTGCTATTTGTTTACGATCGTTGTTTTGGTGGTCGTTTTCCGTTTATTCGCCGAAAGAGAATCTCTTTTACGTTGCCAAGTTTGGATTAAAACTCTTTTTGTTGAAGATGTGAAGATTTGGGATAACGAAACCTTCGAAAGAAAGATGGCCGCTCTTATGAATAAAGCCGACGATGGAAGGTTAGAGATGAACGCTACCATTTATATCCATGGCTTTAATAACCAGCCGATTACAACCTTCCGTCAAACGGATATCTATGTCTTGAATATGATTGTCCTTTCCTCTATTAAGAAAGAAATAGAAGGAAAAGAGAATTGGCGATACGGTATTAATCGTGAGAACCGTTTCCTTTTCTATGCCCAAGTGGAAAATGAAGAGACTTTTTACCATGTTCTACAAAACATTATTGAAAACGTGAATGCGGAGATTGCAAGAAGACCTTCTTTACCAATGGTTTTTGCTATGATTGGCGCGAATATTATCAAAAACGGTCAAAGCGTATATGAGGCTATCGATTTTGCGAATACGGCAGCAAGCTACGATGCAGGTATGCGTCTTTCTGGCGATATCAAATTGTTTAATCCACACATGTTAGATACCAAAGATTTTGAAAAAGAGAAATCTTTGGAAATCGATCAGGCTTTGGAAAAGAAACAATTCCTTATTTATTATCAGGCGAAATGGAGCTTACGTGAGAACCGTTATTATGGGGCGGAAGCCTTAATCCGTTGGAGACATCCAAGAAGAGGATATCTTCCACCATCTTCCTTTATTCCTTATGCAGAAGCTTCAGGCAAAATCGTTAACATCGACCATTATGTTTTTGAAGCGGTATGTGCTGATTTAGCACGTTGGAAAAAGGAAAAGAGGAGACCCCTTGTTGTTTCTGTTAACCTTTCCCGTCGTACGATCTATGATCCAGGATTAATTAAATTCTTTGCTGAAACCATTCAAAAATACAACGTGGATCCAAAATCTATTGAAATTGAGTTAACGGAATCTTTGGCTGCGCAAGATACATCGTTTATTAGTTTTGTCATTCGTAAAATTAAAGCGCTCGGTTTTAGCACCTCCATCGATGACTTCGGTATTGGTTATTCTTCTTTATCCGCTATTAAGAACATCAATTTCGATGTTTTGAAATTGGATAAATCCTTTATTGATGACGTTGAAGTAGATAAGACATCTGAGACATTAGTCTCTTCCATTATTTCCTTAGTTCATGGCTTAAAGATGTTTGTTATCGCAGAAGGTGTGGAAAACCCAACTCAGGTCAGCATTTTAAAGAAACACGATTTGGACGCAATTCAGGGTTATTATTTCGCAAAACCTTTGGAAGTTAGCGAATTTGAAGCTCTTTTGGATCATAACAAGTTTGAAGAAGCCAAAGAAAAAGAAACAAAGAAGGCAAATAGACGTGCCAAAAAAGGAGGAGAAAGAAAATGATTGCCATTTTAGGTCAAACTGAAGACGATATCCTCTACTACTGCTCCCGTTTTACCAATGGTGAAACCATTGATGAGCTCCCTTTCGGCGTAAAAGTCCATAAAGGAAATTTTGGCATGGATGAAATCGTGATTGCTGCAACAGGATACGGAAATATTCGAACCGCATTGGTCACGAATATGTTGATTGATAAATACGATCCATATCTCTTCATCAATACGGGTTCGGTTATTTCTTTGGACAAGAACCTTCATCAAGGGGATATCTTTATCGCCGATCGTTATTATATCGACGGAGTTCGTTATAACCCCATGTTGAATACGGCATATGGTCAAATCCCTGGTATGCCTGAATTCTTTATCTTTGAAAACTCGTTAAGTGTTCAAGCGGAATCCGCTAGTTTTGAAGTTGGAGGAGGCGCTTTTGCCGAAAAAGGGTATCTCCTTTCTGGCGAAGCGATCCATACTGATTCGAAGACTTTCGATGAGATTAAAGAGAACCACTATGCCTATGCGAAGAATATGATTCGTGCTTACGATACATCCAGCGGAGGCATTGCGCTTGTTTGTTATGAACGTAAGAGATCTTTGCTTACGATCCGTGCAGTCTCACTGGAATTAGATAACCCAGAGCATTTATTGAATTGTAAGAGAAAATCCTTGGAAGTTACTCCTATTATTGGGCGTGTACTTATCAAATTAATTTTGAATTACCGTTCCGACCTTAATTTCACGGAGGAGACGAAAGATGAAAACGAATAATAAGAAAATAAAAGATCTTCTTTCTTCTAAGTTTTCAAGAAACACGAAGCTCCATATCATCATTGGCAGTCTTTCTTTTGCCCTTACCTTACTCTTTAGCATTCTTGCCTTTGTTTATGCCCGTTTGAATATGGGTCTGGCGATTTTCTTTTTCGTCTCCGCCATTCTTTTTGTTCTTTTTTCTTTAGCCCTTCTTGCTTATTTGATTTTCGCTGGTAAAAAAATTACCGATGAAATTGATGACGCAGCCGTTTCTTTCCGTGAACAATTTGACGCCTTAAATACAGGACGTATCCGTTTACGCAATAAAGAGTTTAACTATAAGGCTTTAAGTGATCTTCAACGTCTTGTTAATTCAATGGTCGCAAAATCGAGCGAACTTCGTAGAAAAGAATCCGAAAAGAAGTTTACCGAAGAAACGTTCTGTAGCTATGAGGAATTCCCTAGCGATTTGCATGATTGCATATCCTCTTCCTCTTCTTTTATGAGCGCCTTATTGGCCATTAAAGCAGAAGGAGGAAATCCTATTCCTGAGGATGTTGATGAAGCCCTTCTTCGTCAAATACGTTTGATTTTCTCTCCGATTTTGATTTGTAAGAAAGAAAGCGGTTTGTATTTAGCCTATGTCGAAAATATCGGGACTGAAAAAGTCTTCTCTACTTTATGTGAGCAATTCATTCGTTCTTTCAATGTCACTCAAATTGAAAAAGGAAGCGGTATTGTTCTTTTCTATTCCTCTACCTTATCCGCGTCTATCTTCCCAAGCATTTCCGAGATGAAATTAATTTCCTTAACGGAAAATAGCCTTAAGAAAGCGGAACCTCTAATCATCAATAAAGGGGATACAAGCCTTCCAATTCCTTCTGCCGGTATGTCCGATAATCCAAAGAGAGCCGTTCTTTTAAATGCGAATGAAACTTTCTTTAAACGTTTCTTCTCGGCTGAGGATGAAGGAAGCAAGTTAGATGTGCTTGCCCAGGCGATTTCTTATTATTGCTCTGCTATGGAATTCTCTACAGGGGGTGTCCTCCTTTATAATTCTTGCAGTGATTTCTATTCCTTATTGATTGAAAAAAAGACTAATCCAAATGACAACATCGGCATGTCTCTTTTTGCCGATTCTCAAAAAATCAAAGGTGATTACATTAACCCTATTTTTGACTTTGTGGGCGAGAATGGTTTCTTCTTTGTGAACGATTCCTCCCTCCTTCCTTATCAAATATCCGAAAGAATGCAGTCCATTGGTGCTAAAACCGTTGTCTTTTATCCGATGACCTTCTCTGGAAAGAAGAAAGCACTCGCTTATCTTGTTTCTTCTTCAAAGAAAACTGGACAAGATATCATGGAAAGAGAGTGTGTGGACTCCTTTTTCTGTTTGGTCACATCGATGGTTGTTGTTGTCGATAGGGAAAGAGAAACGGCTCATAAAGAAAATGTTTTAAATTCCCTTATGGATCGAGAAAACAACATCGTTTATGCGATTGATTCAGATTCCTATCGTCTTTTGGATTTCTCGAATACAGCCTTAAAATCTTTCCCGAATATAAAACGTGGTGAGCTTTGCTACATATCCTTAATGGGTTTAGATGCCCCATGTATTGATTGCCCATTAAGAAAAGGCACTTTGAAACGTTCTATTCCTGCGATTGGGCCTAACGAGCAAACGATGACTTTGTTGACTTCCAAAAAGAGCAAGACAGGAAATACCGCTACAATCCTTATTGAAAATGAGCAACGCTTTGCTTCTTATTCCAGCAACTTGATGGATAAGACCCTTAATGTTTTGAACGTTAAAGCGCTATCTAATGAACTTAACCGTGAGATTCGTTCTAGAGGTCATGGCATCGTTCTTTCCTTCCGCATAGAGAATCTAGCGGAATTAAAAACACGTTATAAGGATGAGTCTGATAGCATTCTTCAAAATATCGTTACGACGATTCAGGAAGAAGGATATGGGAATTTGTTATACCGTTATAGCAGCAACTCCTTCTCTTTCCTTCTTAAGTCCGTGAATAAGATGGGGCTTATTGCCTTTGCTGAAGAAATTGCTTCCTTGCTTCCTTCGCCAATTCAAATCAATGGCGATTCTACGTCTTTAAGGGTGGCATATTCTGCTATTGCCTATCCGAATGAAGCTTCTACCAACTTTGAGATGATTTCGCTCATAGAAAGCGAATTAGAGCGTTCTTATAAGTTTGGTCCTGGTTATCTTTGTGAAGTAGGCCGTAACCGTCTTCGTAAAGCGGACCGTAAAGAATATATTCTTCAACTCTTGCAAGATAGCTTATCACGCAATCAAGTTGGGACCCGCCTTAGCTCTATTGTAGATACAGTAACCCATAAAACGAATGGGATTGAATTTACTCTAGGATTAAAGGGCCTTAGCAATGAGGCAATCAGGAAGAAAGAATTCTTGCCTGTGGCTATTAAGAATAACATCCTTACCGATTTAGATTTAAAAGCGTTATCGAAGGTGTGCGACTTCTATAAGAATTATATGGATAGCACTTTAAAACCAAACGGAATCAAGCATCTATCCCTTACGATGTCAGTTACAAGTGTTTTAAATCCTGCTTTCTTACAAGCCATTCAAAAGATTTCCGCTTCGGAAATAATGCCTAAGAATTTCTTGGTGATTGCTGTCGATTCAAAACAAATTATCGGTAATGAAGAAGAGCTAAAGAAGGTGATTGCAGCAGCAAAGGCTTTCGGTGTCTTCTTTAGCGTTCATTCCTTTGATCCAAATATAGATTCTTCTGAAAAGATTAAGGGATTGGGTTTCACCTATGTGCGAATTACTAGACAAATCTTAGAATCCGCTATGGCTTCTCAATCGGCAAACGCTTCCTTTATTCGTATGGCTGCAGATTTTGATGAGAAAGGTCTTATTGCCGTTGTCAATCATGTAACAAACCAAGAACAGGCTCAATTCTGCTTAGATTTGGCTATGCCTTATTATGTTGATGGAGATAAAGGTTCTTTGCTTACTGAAGAAGAATTCATCACCTATTTGAACTTCAAAAAGTAAAAAATAAGCGACACCTGTATCAATTTAGAAAGACGCAGGTGTTTTTCTTTGCCTTTTTAACTGAAGACTTGGATATGTTAAATGGACGCCATAATCGAGCTAAGAAAGGCTTGTTAGCAGGAAATAAGCCAGGACATATATCAAGATTTGATTGTCGTGCCATTAATGCTTAATGCGTAGTCCGCATTCTTTGTGATGGAATAATCGGATGATCTTAAAACCTCAGTTCCTTTTTTCAAGGTGAAGTCATAGCCGTTTAATTTGAAACAATAATTGGTTGCGTCTTCTTCTTTTCGAATGCTTCCTAAAGGCAACCAGTTGGCTTCTAGAGGCTGTTCTAATGGAGTTAACATTTTTAGCTTAAAGACGTTCGTATCTTTGTTTATTTTGTAATTAACGAGTTCAGGCAAATCCGTTGTTGATTTACCATCATCCCCGTAAATAGTTAGATTACCTACACCAACGAAGGTGGTGTTGCCTTCACCGGATTGGTAATCCTCTCTCTTTGTTTCACCCCAAGCGGATGAGGAAGATTCTCTCGTTTGAGAGAAGGTTAAAACGTTGGTGATCTTCGTTTCTTTATCATAATCAAAATAGGTAAGTCTTTGTGTTTCTGTTTTGGTGATTGTTCCATGGACTTGGGAATCTGTAATAGTTCCGTTATTGATTCTCATATTTTCATCAAAATAAGCGAGACCTGTATCAGAATTCGATGCATCGACCTTTATTTGAGCGTTATTGTTTCCACTATAGTTAAAGGTGACTGAACCTGAATATGTAGATCCAATGGTTATAGTAAATTTCTTGAGGTCATCAACGGCATTATCAAAATCAACGATGGCAACACCTGTAGGATAGGTGAAGCCTTCATTAATTTGCTCTAAGAGCTCGTATACCTTTGTGCGGTCTACCTTCCTACCAGCTGTTCCACCTGCATTAGCACCAATGTCGAGATAGAGAATGTAAGGACATCTGTTTGTTTGATTGTATGCACTAAAGTAATAGTTCCCTTGATTTAGCGGTATCTCAACATAATAGGCATGATTTTTATTCAAACAGTACTGTCCGCTAGATATTTCAGAATAAAGTTTAGATAGATTGATTTTTAAATCGTTTTGATTACCACTGTTATAAGTAATGACCCCTTTATTTGTTTCATAAACGCTATTGATTATGTTTAGTTGATTGTTTGCTGTAATTTCGAATATTTTAGGAAAGTTCTGTGTGTTATCGCTGGTACAAGCGCCTACGATCATCTTAACCTTTCCTGGCGATGAAAGGCTAAAATTAATGCCACTATTATAGAATTTATAAGAGCTATATGTTTTTTTGTTTAAGGTTATGTTTTTGCAATCAACTAGAGTAGGAGCGTAGCTAAATTTTAAAAATTGCAGCCCATTTAAGTTGATAAAACCATTTTCCAAGTTTTTTTGCGGTGTCGCTTGTCTTAAACCATCACAAAACTGAGTTTTTATTGAATCGTATTCTTCTTTTTGTACACCGATATCGTCTAGAGTTACTTGCTGGCTTGTGGATGTATATGAAGAAAAATTACTCGATTTATAATCTGAATCGACGATTCTTTTTGTGGATGGAACATCTTCTAGAGTGTTGCAGTAGAAAAAAGAAAAATTGGATTTATCAAAAATAGTCTCGTCTTTCAACGTTACTCCTCTGTCTTGCGATCCCATGGAGTATTTAATGGCTTTATTTGTCACATTAAGGGTGACTCTTGGTGTTGCGCTTCCATTTTCTTTAGTGCCTGATACTATGTATCCTGTATTTGTGTTTAACACTTTTTCGGAGGTGTTCGTTTTATAGTAATCTTCAAGACTATTGTAACCGGCTGGGTTTAAATCGATGTTTAATGGTAGATAAGTTCCTGGATTCAAAGCTGCATACATGAGTTTGTTTTTGCTCTCCTCGCTAACGAATTGCCAATCATATTTGGAAGGATAGTTATATATGTTTGCGTTAAATTTTAGGCGCGTCTCACCATTTTCGGTTATTGTTTCACTATATGTAGGATATGGTGTATCCAACGCGTCGCTCCGTTGCAAATTGTTAACCATATTCGTAATACGTCTGCTTAAGCTTGAAAAATCAATACTTCCACCCCAGCCTTGATCCTCTCCTCCACTGCCGTTTGTTGGATTGAAACTTGCATTGCCTACGTATTGAGGCTCATACATGGTCGTGTTGTTTTTGACGTAGGTTGTTCGATAATTAGGTTCACAATAGCCTACGGACGTGTAGCTCGAGATACTATCGTATCCAGCGAGCTTGTTTGTGCCATCTTTTAAGTTTAGTGATGAATCGTTAATAAGGATGTTACTAAGCGCTCCATTGACGTATCCCGCAACAACACCGGATAAGGCGTTATCCGTGGCAGAATCGATTGAAATTTTGTTTAAGTAAAGGTTTTTAACGGATGGTTCGACGGTTGATGTTTTATTTCCGAGGACACCAAAAAGGCCTGTTATTTCAGGAGATATAAATGTGGATAATTTTTGGGATGATGGATGCCTACCATTATATTTCTCAAAGCTATTGCTAATGGTGAGGTTTGATATCTTTGCTGTGGCTGTTTGCCCTTGGGAGTGCAAAGTATCGTTTCCATCAAGATGGCCAAGGAAAGGATTCTCTGTTGTGCCTATTGGAGGCAATGTCCATCCAGACATGTCTAAATCTCTTTCGATAATGAAATAAGGCTCTTTGTCCTTAAAGAAACCAACGTATTGTAGCCAGGCAAGGTTATATAGATGGATTGGTTTATTAATGACATATGGGTTTCCTTCCGACCCATTTCCCCTAGCGAAATAGGCGCCTGTTGTTGAACCATCAAATCCTCTAGTGACGTTGTTATTGTTTGAAAACCAGGCAAAGGAGAAAGCGGAAATAGCACATCCAGAAGCAAGTATTGTTCCTCCTAAGACGGCGTATAAAAATATTTTTAACGAGTGTTTCTTTTTCATATACGTCTCTAATTCTTAGGATAAATAGCAATACTAAAATCGCTTTTAAAACGAACTCCCCCACTTGATGAAGAATTATTTGCGCTATAATCCCCATCAAATTGGGGGTTACCAATGTTATATGAGTAAATGGATGTTATCGCCTTCTCATTGTAATCAAGCATGATGTAGATAGGCTTTTGCCCACTAGCTTCTTCGCCTAATTGGAGATTTCCCTGAAAGGATGGCACATCTCCATTCATGGTTATAAAACCAGTGTCCGTCGTATTGTTTTTCGTAACGGAAATATATCCGCTTGTACTGGTGTCTGCGGTAGTTCCAAAATAAGTGAACTGAATGATGGAAGAAAGCGGAAATGGTGAAACTGACCAATTGATGTTTTCCCAACTATTTTTACCACCAAGAATGTCTTTGGCTGTAAAAGCGTTTACTGTAAAAGGCACGTCCGTTTTCTTGAAAGTGACTTCAACAAGGATTTGATACGCCCCATTGCCTAATTCGCGTTCATAAGGCAAGAGGTCGTATACATTTGTGCTGCCTTTTGAAAATTTATAGGTATTTCCATTTACTTCTTGAATGCGGTAATAGTTAGCGGTTTGGACAATGGCGGAGTCTGTCGCGACAATGTTCATGTATTTGGCTGTAGCACGTTTGTTTGTTGAAAACCAAGCAAAGGTTGCTGTTCCAGCGGCTGCAAGTGTGCTAAGGGCAAGAAAGCACGTCAAAAAGGATTGAATTTTAATACGTTTCAACCTATTTGAACGATAGTCAATCATGCCGTTGTCCTTTCTTTGTGAGGCAACTGGCTATCCAAGATGGATCCTATAGTTTTGCGTCGCCGAATTGCTTCGGGTTTGCTATTTACGCTTAAGTATAATACTTATTTTTCCCCGAACCTTCAACACGTAAGCGCGTACATGCGTGCGTATTTTGATGATTTTTTTCTTCGTTTAAAATAACAGTGAATTATTGTTTTCTTTCAGGGTTTTTGTTTTCAAGGATAAATCGAAGGGGGTTTTAGCAGTAATAATTTGATTTTTATCGCTTAGAACAAGTGCTTAAGAGTTTTTGGTTAATGTAGTCACTACATTCACTTCTAATGTTGTGTAATCGTCTTCTGTTTCACCAGTCCCCGTTTTCAACTTAATGGTAAGAGTGTTGTCTTTTAATTGGGTCAAAACCACTTCTACATCAACATCATTTGTGATGGATACCTTATATCCTGTGAGTTTGTAATAATGCGTTCCTTCGGTTTCACTATAGTTTTCCGCAAAGGTGGTTTCGATGGTAAGATTTACAGCCTTTCCATTTACGTAATATACATACACGGTTGCCACATCTTTCACTGGTAAGGTGTCCCATGGCAAATCTACAGGCCAATCCACAGAGCTTTCTTTTCCGTCTATCAAGGTGTTATTTGTTGTCTTTGTAGAACCATTCTCTGTCACTGTTGTTTTCTTATATATCGTTGTTGAGGAAGTTTCGTTGAAAAGAGAATATGTGATCTTTGTGATGGTATCTTCCACTATCTTGCTTGAAAGAAGGCCTGTCGCTTTTGCAATATCTACGCCATTTCCTTTTACGGTATAGCCATGGAACATATATTCGGTAACAACGTTTTGGCTATTACTCGTAGTTTCATACTGGATGGTTGAATCATTGGATTTGCTAACACTTATATCCCCATTAAAAGATTCATTTAAAGAGAATGAAGCGCTCTTCCTCTCATCAACAATCGGTAAAGCGGCGTCCACTCCTTCAATGAAAGAGAAAGAAACCCCTTTTGGATAGGTGTAAGCATATACGCTGATGGTTTTGATCTCATGGAATTCCGTGATATCTGTTCTTTGAGCGTTTGCACCAATATCGAGATAACAAAGATAGGCACCGGCTGCGCCTGAGACAGAACCTAGAGCATATTCCCCTTCGTTTGTTGGAATTTCAAAATAGTAAGCACAATAATCTTCTAAACGAGAACTTGTTTTTCCGATCCAACTCGTTTTAAAGACGATTTTTGAATAGCCTTCTGGTTTTGTTTTAGTAGGTGTTGTATTTGTTAGAGGATTTCCATTTAAATCGTATTTAACGCCTTGTCTTGAACCATGTAAGAATGGAACGGAGTAGGTTCCATCATTGTATTTATAAACAAAAGATTGAGCTTGTTTGGCCGTTGGATTTTCGTATATTTCTGATATTTCACGTATGTTGGATATCTTAGAACCGTTTCTTTCGATCTCATGCAAAGAGAAGAATGCTGTATTTTCAGTGTAATAAGTGCCCGCAAAGAAGTTGACGTATCCTTTTCTTTGAAGATGGAAATCGATGGCGTCTTCTGGCAATTCATATCCGTCTTCTTTGTGATATTCTTGGTTTTTGATACGAACGTATTCCGCTTCTATTAAATGATCTTTTGAGATTTTTGCATCCATGAAATGCAAACCTGAAATATAGTCATTATCTTTGGCCAAAATACTTTCGAATTTGGATTTGGAATCGGTATAGTGATCAAAGTCACTACTAGAAACGGTGTGTTGCCCTTTATCATCGATTGTATAAACCGTTTGTAAAGTGTTGTTGCTATCATAAACACCGGAGTTAGAAAGCCCTTCTCTACTACTTTTTGAAAAAATAGAAACACGGATATCTCCCCAAGGGTCGTCATCAGTCGCACTGTAAGCGCCTGAAACAACGTATCCAGTGTTTTTTTCGTCTGGAATGCCGCTTGTGCCACTGATTGGGTAGTAGGTTGGCTTCGTCCAATAGGCTGGAGTTTCTGTAGTTTTTGTGATGTCATTAAAAATTTCACTCTTACTATCATCCGTGCTAATAGACAAAGAAGCCTCTGCTGCTTGATAAGATTTGGTTTGATATTGCCAGCTTTGATTTTCACTCGCAATAAGAGAATTGCCGCTGTAATTTTTCTCCGTGGTCATGTAATAGGTGATATTAGATTGCCAGGGCCACCTTCCTGCTCTTTCAATTGAAAAATACCCGTTGTTGAATTTGAAAGCGTCACTTTGATTTGTTGTTAAAATAACGTTGCTATTATTGCTGGAAATACCTAAGTAATATTTTGTTCCATTGACGTTTGTTGCGTAATTTCCCCCGTCTAAATACCAAAGGGTCGCGTTTGACTCAGAGTTAGAAGTATTTGGCATAGTCAAAGTCGTTCCGTTGTTACAAATCCAATAAGTCGAACCCATATCTGTAATTTTGTAATAAGCAGAGGCGGATAGGTTCCAACCACGATTTTCGGAATAATTGATGAAGAGACCTCCATCGGATATTTGATTGTTGTTTTGATCATATGTCCAAGACGTGGCTTCTCCAGATGAAGTAGTTATCTCGAGGATTCCTAAAGCGTTTCTTAAAAAATATTGTGTGTTCTTGCTATCTCTAGTGAAAATTTGATTTTGATCGTTGATGAACCATGGTGAAGCAAATGCTTTAGATGTTTGATTAACGATATTTCCGTTTTCATCCATGGAAAGATAATTATTTCCGGTTGAATCAGCAATGAATCTATAGGGAAGAGCTTTTGGTGCGACTGTCGTTACTTCGCATGTAAGGGTTGAAGTAATTTCTTTGCGGCCATATAAAGTCATGTAGTAGTGGCCCTTAGAGGATGGATCAAAACAAAAAGTGTAGGAAGAAGAGATTTCACCGGCGTTCTTTTGATTGTAATAGGTGTAATAATAGGTTTTTCTCCAAGAATAGGTGCGGTTCCCGTCTTCTTTCCATTCGGTTACCATGGTTTCCGCTTCATTTATTGTTCCGTCAAGGTTATAAGTGACGATTCTTTTTGTAGGAACTTGCGTGCGGGACATCTCATTACCATTCCAAATGGAAAGAAGATTGTTATACATGGTGTTCATATCAATGGAACCACCATTGCCTGCCTCTGCACCACCATCTCCTTCAGTTCCTTGTGAAGTATCCAGATCGGAAGATTGAAGAGCTACTTCCTTTTCGTAAGCAGTATTTTTGTATTTATCTTCACAATAACCAATGCTTGTATAGTCTGAAAGGTTACTTGTGTAATCTTTAAACGAATGATTGTTCGAAGGAAGTCTGATTGTTGAATTCGAAATGCCAATACCACTTATTTTGCCATTTACATATCCAGCAAGGCTTCCAATTAGGTTTTCTTGCTCTTCGCTTTTTACGGTTACTTTATCAAGATAGAAATTCTTTGCTACAGGAGCATCCTCTGCATAATCCTTCTTTTCCTCCCCAAACGTACCAAAAAATCCCATTGCGTTGCATCCAGAGATGGATGTGATGGAAGATGGATGACGTTGGAAGTCACTAAATTTGTTGCTTATGGTTAAATTGGATATTTTAACGGCGCTTTTATTAGTTCCGTGTACGGTATCAAAACCATCTAATTCTCCAATAAACGGATGGGCTTCGTTTCCAATTGGTGGCAACGTCCAACCAGTCATATCGAGATCTTTTTCGATGATGAAATATGTCTTTTTGCTGTCAAAATAGCCAACATCTTGTAACCAAGAAAGGTTATAGAGGTGAATTGGTCTATTAATAACAAAAGGGTCATCTTGTGTGCCCCTTCCTCTTGCGAAGTAAGCACCTGCGGTTTTGCCCTCAATATTTTTTGTAACGTTATTACGGTTAGAGAACCATGAAAAAGAAAAAGCTGTTGTAGAAATACCCGCGGCTAAAATAACACCTACAAGGGTTGCAGCTATTATTTTCTTAATTGCTTTCTCGTTAAAAAGAGCGTTCATGGTGCCATTGTTCGGCAACTGGCTGTCCATTGAAAGGACCCTTTAGCTTTGCGTCATCAGATTTCTCTAATTTTGCTTTTAACGAAATTATTTTACTTTCCGAACTTTCTTATTTCAATAAGCATTCTTCTTAAGAAGAAATGGGCAAAATTTAAGAATTGAAAAAGAATTTTTAAGTTTCTTCCAAAACAAAATGCATCATTTGGCGTTTTTTAAGAGAAAGGTGTTAACAACGACTCTTTTTATTCGGCCCAAGGAGGGCATCAAATCCTCATTGAAACCGTGTGATTCATCAAAAGAAGGAATTAAATGAGGGGGTTTAGAAAGCCTAAAAATGGATGATTTTAAATTAACAAAGTACCTATGCCAAACGATATCAGAAAATAAATTGACAAAGATAAAAGACGTCTCAAATAGAACGATATCCCCGTAGGAAAAGGAAGACTTATTGCTAAGGAATTTCAACAAAAAAAGAAAAGAACGAGCTCTAGATGCAAGCAAGAAAATGGGCAAGAGAGATCAAATCCCAAATTAATTTCAAAGCGAGTTTTTAATGAAATTTTTTCTAGAGGTTGATCCTAGGAAGCGTCGTCTACTTAGCAATAAACAAGTCATCAAAATACAGTCAGCCTTAAAATTACGAGCATTAAAAATCTGAAATAGAACTTGAGTCAGCTTAGGGAAAAGAAGGAGTGTCATTGTAAAACGCTCTTTTCGATTTAAAAATTAAAGGCAAAATGTAAAGAAAAGCACTAATAAAATCGTCAATCACTTAAGATAAAGCCAAAGGGACGATTGCGAATAGATCTGGCGATGGGGGAAATGAAAAAATATCCTGCATTTTTCTCTTTCTAAGAGGGATGGAAAACACAGTGTCGTGAAAAGAACTTGAAAACGATTTTTAAGAACGAACATTTCTAATGAAGAAGCGTTTTGACATTGTTTAGTAGTTTATTAACCTAATAACTAGGTAACAAAAATAGTGAAAAATACTTATTTTATTAGATTTTATCGATACTAGCACTCTAATTTTAAGAGTGCTATAAATTCACTTTTTTGATTAAAACTTGCACGTAACGCAAAAAGCGTTACAATAGCGTTACAAGATATATCTTAAGGAATTAAAAAATATGCCGAAGACTACGTTAAATTTAAGGGTTGATAAGTCATTAAAAGATAGTGCTGAAAAGGTTGTTGATGAGCTTGGCCTCACTATGTCTGCTGCTATTAACCTTTATTTGAAAATGATCGTGAGAACGAAGGGCATTCCTTTCGATTTAAAGCTTGTTAAAAATGATCCAAAAAAGAAAACTCAACCTATATCTGAGGATGAGTTTGAGGATGAATTAGACTCTTTGGATTTTGATGATTCAGAGTCTATTCGTAAGGCAATCGGTAAATTATAAATAGTCAATATATTATGGAATTTAATGAAACGGTTATTTATCTTAAGAAATATCTTTTAGATGAAATGCCAGAATATAAAAACTATTCTTTGAAGTTTAATAACACCTTGGAAGGGCAAGTTTCTTTGATACGATCTTTGATGAATTTAAGAAAGCCAAAACCAGTTACAGAGGAGTTTAAAAAAGTGGAGGAGGTTTATCTTCAAACTCTCCTTAAAAATATGGGTTTGGTTGACTGTTTTTCATTATCTTTAACTGACTATGAAAAGATAGCCCTTTGGCGGGGAGATATTGTGAGGTTAAAAGCGGACGCGATTGTGAACGCGGGCAATACCGATATGCTAGGTTGTTTTGTCCCTCATCATAATTGCCTTGATAATTGCATCCATTCTTTTGCTGGTGTTGAGCTTCGTAATGCTTGTTATGAAGAGATGAGTAAAAGAGGCTTTAAAATAGGCCTAGGAGACGTTTTCTATACCAAAGGATACAATCTTCCATCGAAGTATGTTTTGCACGTTCTAGGGCCGTCTACGAGGGGCAGAGTTACTTTCTCTGATCAAAATGTTTTAAAGACCTGTTATCTTCATTGCCTCGAACTTGCTCGAAAGCTTCATTTAAGAACATTAGTCTTTCCTTGTATTTCAACAGGGGGGCAGGGCTTCCCTAAGAATGTTGCCGCTAAAATTGCTACCGAGACCGTGAAAGAATACCTCTTAAAGTATTCTGATGCTCCAGCTGTTGTCTTTGATGTGTTTACGGATATAGATGAAAGACTCTATTCTGAATTGCTTTATGAATAGATTTTAGTTGCATCTAGTTGCATATTTTCTATCAAAAATATATAAAACATAGATTTTATCGATATATTTTTAGTTAACACTTAGTTGCATACTTAGTTAACACTTAGTTGCAGCCATAGATAAACCAGTATAAATAAAACTGGGCATTCCTTTATGAATATTCATTAACTAGGACAGATGCAATTTAAAAAAAGAATGGTCGCTTTTTTAGTAAAAATATTTGTTCCTAAAAGGCTTATTGTTCTTACACTGTTTTTAATATTGGAACACCCCTATATTTTGAAATCTTTAAATAAAGATTAATCTATTAAAAATATTAAAAATCCCCTGTAAAAGCCCCTTAAAAACAAAAAGACGTCTCCTTATGGAAACGTCTATTTTGTGTTGTTATTAGCCTTATTTCGCGTGCTTGAGAGCGGCTTGTGCAGCAGCTAATCTAGCAAGAGGAATACGGAATGGAGAGCAAGAGACGTAGTCAAGTCCAGCTGCATCATAGAATTCGATGGATCTTGGGTCGCCACCTGTTTCACCGCAGACACCAATTAAGAGGTTTGGATTGGTGGCACGGCCACGTTCAACAGCAATCTTAACGAGTTCGCCAACACCTTCCACATCGATGGTTTGGAATGGATCGAATTCGTAAATCTTACGATCATAGTAATATGGTAAGAATTGTCCGGAGTCATCACGGCTGAAGCCCATGGTTAATTGGGTTAAGTCGTTTGTACCAAAGGAGAAGAATGCTGCTTCTTTGGCTAAGTCACCGGCACGGAGGGCGCCTCTTGGAATTTCGATCATCGTACCAACTTGATACTTGAGGGTCTTTCCTTCAGCAGCCATTTCTTTTTCGACAGCTTCAACGACAACTTTCTTAGCCCAGTTGTATTCTTTGAGTTCACCGCAGAGAGGAATCATGATTTCTGGTTCGACATCGTGGCCAAGTTCCTTGCTTGCTTTAACAGCAGCTTGGATGATGGCTTTGGCGAGCATAGCATAGATTTCTGGATAGGCAACGCAAAGTCTGACACCACGGAAGCCCATCATTGGGTTGGCTTGGTGAAGTTGGTTGATTCTGTCTTTGACCTTTTGTTCGCTGACGTTAAGAGCAGCGGCTAAGGCCTTGATGTTCTCTTCATCGTGAATTTCAGGTAAGAATTCGTGGAGTGGCGGATCGAGTAAACGAATGTTAACATTCGAATCTGGGTTGGCCATATACATTTGATAGAAATCATCCATTAAGAATGGTCTAATCTTCTCAAGTGCGGTTTCGCGTTGTTCAGTGGTATCGGAAAGAATCATAGCTCTCATATTGAGAATTCTTTCTGGAGCAAAGAACATACGTTCAGTACGGCAAAGACCAATACCTTCAGCACCGAATTTACGGCCATTGGCTGCATCTTCAGGAGTATTGGCATTAACACGGACCTTTAATCTTCTATATTTATCGGCCCATGCCATCATACGACCAAAGTTTCCACCAAGGTCGGCTGGTTGCATTTCGATAGCACCTTCGAAAACTTCACCGGTAGTGCCGTTAACAGAGAAGACATCCTTCTCGGTGTAGGTCTTACCATGGACAGTTAAGGTCTTTTCTTCTTCGTTTACGATGATATCAGAGCAGCCAGCAACGCAGCATTTACCCATAGAACGGGCAACGACAGCGGCGTGGGAGGTCATACCACCACGGGCAGTGACGATAGCTTCAGCGTTAACCATACCGATGATATCTTCTGGGGAAGTTTCGGCACGGACCATAACGACTGGACGTCCTGCTTCTTTTTCGGCCTTTGCTTCATCAGCGGTGAAAACAAGGTGACCGGTTCCAGCACCTGGAGAAGCTGGGAGACCATGGAAAATAGGAGTGTGTTTCTTCAAATCAGCTGGATTGAAGGTTGGGTGAAGGAGGTCGTTAAGTTGCATTGGATCAACACGTAAAACG
Source organism: uncultured Mollicutes bacterium (assembly GCA_900540385.1). Classification (GTDB taxonomy): domain Bacteria; phylum Bacillota_I; class Bacilli_A; order RFN20; family CAG-826; genus UBA4951. The sequence goes on along the minus strand of UQFY01000020.1, from coordinate 2,107 downwards.
GCTGTCTTTTCATCGATTAATCCTTCATCGACTAAATCACAAGCGATCTTTAAAGCAGCGGCAGCTGTTCTCTTACCATTACGGGTTTGTAAGAAGTAGAGGGTGCCTTTTTCAACGGTATACTCCATATCTTGCATATCTTTGAAGTAAGCTTCCATCTTGGTGATGGTTTCTTCAAATTGCTTATAGACTTCTGGCATGTTCTTTTCAAGCCATTCAATCTTTTCAGGGGTACGAACGCCAGCGACGACGTCTTCGCCTTGAGCGTTGAGTAAGAACTCAGCGTAGACTTTCTTTTCACCAGTGGATGGGTTACGGGAGAAAGCGACACCAGTTCCGGAATCGTTGCCCATGTTGCCGAAGACCATTGTTTGGACGTTAACGGCAGTTCCCCATTCATATGGGATACCGTGCATTTGACGATAAACGTTAGCACGTGGGTTATCCCAGCTGCGGAAGACGGCTGCGATAGCTTCTTTTAATTGCTCATATGGATCGGTTGGGAATTCTTCACCAAAGACGCCTTTGTAATACTCTTTGTATTTGGCGACGAGAGCTTTGAGTTGTTCGGTTGTAACTTCAGTATCGAGTTTGTAACCATTCTCTTCCTTGAGTTTGTCGAGCATCTTGTCCATTTCGGTTCTTGGATGTCCCTTTGCAATGTTGGTGTACATCAAGATGAAACGACGATAGCTGTCCCAGGCAAAACGTTCATTGTTTGCTTGTTTAGCAAGTTCGACAACGACTTCATCATTCAAACCAAGGTTGAGGATGGTATCCATCATACCTGGCATGGATTCACGAGCGCCAGAACGGACGGAAACGAGTAAAGGCATAACATCCTTTCCTCCGCCAAACGATTTGCCAGAGCTTTTTTCGATATCGTGGATGTGCGCCACGACATCATCCCACACGTAGTCAGGAATTTTCTTTCCGGACTCATAGTAGAGAGTGCAAGCTTCGGTTGTGACAGTAAAGCCTTGAGGAATATTAATTCCCGCGGCAGTCATCTCAGCAAGACCGAAACCTTTTCCTCCAAGAATTGGCTTACCAAGTTTAGCTTGGTGAGCTTCTTTGAAGGAGTAAACGTATTTCTTTTGTGCCATGTTGTCCTCCTATGACAATCTTTAAGGCTTAGTTTTACCTAAGTCCTTGACATAGGAAAATATATCACTTAACGCTTCTTCTTTGAAGAAGAATAGACATCATTTTCTAATTGGTAGTATCATTTTCTCGTTAAAAGGAGCTTCTTCCATGAAAAAGAAACATTACGAGTTATTCGGGGAGCAATACTTTGGAGCGATTGCTCATAGAGGTTTACACAATGACGAATTCACCGAGAATGGCTTAAAAGCGTTTGAAAATGCAATCAATCATAACCTCGCTTTTGAATTAGATATTCACCTTACAAAAGACAAGAAATTAGTCGTTTGCCACGATTCTGAATTAAAAAGAACAACCGGCAAAGAAGGGATTATCGAAAACCTCACTTTTGATGAGATTAGAAACAATTATCGTTTACTTGACGGTGAAGTAGTTCCATCCTTCCAAGAAGTCTTGGACTTAAACCAAGAACGTTGCCTTATTGTTGTTGAATTAAAAACCTACAACAAGAATCATAAGGAACTTGCTAAAGCGGCAAACGAATGTCTTAAGCAAATTAAAAACAAGAAGTCTATTGTGATTATTTCCTTTGATCCAAGAGCATTGATTCGTGCAAAAGGTTTTGCTAGAGGCCTTCTTGTTGGCAGTGGAGATTTCTGGGTTTGGCGTCTTAGATATCTTTTTGAATCCGTTGACATTGGCTGGGACTTATTAGAAAGAAAAACTGTCCAAAAATATTATAAGAAACATTATGTAAATGTTTGGACGATTGAAACTACCGACTTAGCAAAGAAGGTCGCGCCATATGCGGATGCAATTACTTTCCAACATTGTGATTATCAAGAAATTGAAAATCTTCTTAAAAACAAAAAATAATTGAGTTTTGCAGTAGATAATTCAATAAATTCATATTTTCTAGGCGGATTCCAAGGAAGGGGATCCGCTTTTTTGTTTGAGCCGACGCGCAACGTCGAGCGAGTGAAAACTCCCCGATAATCGGGGA
>UQFY01000019.1 GCA_900540385.1 uncultured Mollicutes bacterium | reverse complement strand
CATTGTGACCGCGATTTGCTCGTTCCGAAAGACGTTTACGACCAAATAAAGGGAATTTCGTCTATAAACCCACCAAAAAATGAACCGCAGCTAAAATGTGGTCTTTTTTTGTGTTTATAGGCTTAAATAGAATTTCCTAATCAACAAGAAAAGGCAATTGCCAAAATGTGTAGCCGTATTCTTGGACGGAACCCACGTTCCCTTGAAAAGGAGATATGCACGGTATGGCGATGCCGTTATCGATGAATGCGTCGAGGTGGTGATGGGGGTCACCGATCAGGGAACCAAGGAAATATTGGATTTCGTGACGGTCTCCAATGAGGGCTCCCATTCCTGGAAAGAGCTCCTGTATTCCTTGAAGGAAAGAGGGATCGGGGATCCGAAAATATTTGTTACGGACGGCCTGATGGGAATGCCCGAGGCCATTAAAGAGGTGTTCCCGGAAGCAAAGCACCAGAGATGCCTGGTGCACATCCAAAGAAACATTTCTCAAAACGTGAGAATTAAAGACAGAACCGAGATATGCAACGATTTCAAAGAGGTATATAGCAAGGAAACAAAGGAGGAAACGTTCCAGGAATTCGACAGCTTTGTCAGAAAGTGGCAGATTACGTATCCCCGTCTGATCAAAAAAATAGCCTCGGCAGCGGGTCTGTTCACTTATTTAGACTTTCCCATATGCATGTGGAAAGCGATAAGAACCACCAATTATATCGAATCGTTCAACGCGGATCTGCAAAGGTATTCAAACCATAGAATCCTGTTCAACAGCGAACCGAACGAAATCATCGTGTTGACCTCGTGCATTGCGGATTACAACAATACGGCAAGGAAGAAAAAGGAGAAATACATAGCGGAGCTAACAGAAGAGGAAAGATTTCAATTGGGCTTTGAGATATTAGCCTAGAAAGATAGGGAAACCATGGCTTTAAAAACTCAAACACATAATTTCTTGCAACTCTCTTCTTAATCGACTTTCTTAAAATAGAAAGTGTCCATTGCCTTTCCGACGTCTTTTTCCATCGCTTCTTTTGCGGCAAAGGCAATTTCATGGAAAAAGGTTAAATCCCTATTTTCTTCCAACAATCTTTTTGTAGCAAAAACGCCTTCCCTAGCTGAATAGGAATAATAATTAATCTTACGCACTCCGTATTCAATAGCCTTAACATAATCCTCTCGAGATACGCCAGAGCCGCCATGCATGACGATTGGAAGATTCACTAATTCGTGAATCTTTTTAATACGTTCGAAATCAAGCTTTGGTTTCACTTTATAAATGCCATGAGCCGTTCCAAAGGAACACGCCAAGGCATCAATATGAGTGTCTTCCACAAACCTCTTAGCTAAATCAGGATCGGTATAGAGGTCTTCTTGTTTTACGATTTTCTTAGAGTCAAGGGATTCTCTTCCCCCAAGAATTCCAATTTCAGCTTCAACGGAAGCGCCATATTTGCTCGCCATTTCCACGCACTTTCTGGTATTGGCCACATTTTCTTCATATGGTTTTAAAGAGCCATCATACATAACCGAAGTAAAGCCTAGTTCCAAGGCTTTTTGGATGTATTCTAAATGTTCGCCATGATCGAGATGAACGCAGACCGGAACGCTCGCTCTCTTTGCCATCAAAACCATAATTGGGCCAATAATGGATAAAGGGGCAATCGGTTCATGAAGTTCTGCGTGCATCACAATCACGGGAACATTTCGTTTTTCTGCCGCTTCGATTACCGCCCAGAGATTTTCTAAAGTTGGCGTGTTAAAAGAGCCAATAGCTATTTTTCTTTCTTCTGCATATTTCAAAACTTCATTCATCGTTACTAACATTTATTTGTCCTCCTTCGTTAGTGTTTCGTACATCTCGTACCCTTCAAATATCTCAATTTCAATTTCAAATTCTTTACTTTCTCCTGGGGCCAGAAAATGAAGAGCGCCTTCCTTTTTCGCTCTCGTTCTTCCGTCTGGATAATTTGTTCCCGGTTCAATCCCTAAAACGTAGTCTCTTATCCCCATCATCTTCCATTCCGTGAAACATGGGAAATCGTTTGCGTCAAAGGAAAGCTTTATTCCCGTATCTAATTTCTTGTTAAACGCATACACGTGTGCCCTATTTTTCATCTCATGGTAATAACAACGTTCCACATATCCAATAGTGGGTTTTTCCATTTTTAGAGCCGTTTCTAACGTTTCTTCCGCATTTGGAGTTCTTCCGCGAACAGAAACGCTAGGTATATGAAGCAAAAGTTCCTCATCTAAAAAAGGATAGCCAAGGTTCATATGATACAAGAGCATTAATGGGGTCGCTTTATCCCCACGGTTAGTTATTTCATCTTGCAAGATAAAACGGTTCGATGTTAAGGACATCATTATTTTTCTTTGTAAGGTTAATTTGTGAGAAAAAATCGTTTCATCTTTTGTTAAAGACTGGACGAGAATTTCATTTTCATTAACGGAATAAAACGAATGAGATACGGGCGTGTTGCCAATCGTTCCGTGTAATGGGAGCTCGACACCATCATCTAAAGAGGGGGAGCCAAAGGTGGTTAATCCGCACGTCGTTAAAAATCCTGCCGTAAAGGATTTTAGAAAGCCATCACCCTTATCATCATAATAAGAAGAGGCAACGTGCCCACACGGTGAAAGATAGCTTAAGTTGATCCCTTTATAGGAAAGAGAAGAAATGTCTGCGTTTCGGTCTAAAGAAACATCCATTTCTAAGCCCTTCCCATTCTTAAGATGATAAAAGGTCATCCCTTTGGACTTCCCTTCTAGACGTTCGTAAGAATACGCACCATATAGTTGATAATCATCGCCAACATAGTTATTTATTTTCATCGTTTCTTTCCTTAAATTGAATCCATTTCTTATACATTTCAAAATTCTTTTTATACATTTGGTGAGCCTTCTCGTCGGGATAATAGGTTTCCGCTGGCTTTACAAGTTTTTGAATGCCTTCTTCATAGTTTTGAAACAGACCTATTGTGGTTCCAACCACAATTGCGGAGCCAATGGTTCCCGCATCATAATTGGCAAGGCGAATGACTGGCATGTTGAGAATATTGGCTTTGATCTGAAGCCATTTTTTATTCTTACTGCCCCCACCATTTGCAAACACTCTATGAATCGATATTCCCAACCGATTTAAGATTTCTATGTTATAGAGAGTTTCATATCCAACGCCTTCTAAAATTCCTTGGTAGACATCCACAATGGTTGAAGAGATATCAAGGCCGTAAATAAAGGCTTTGGATTTTGAATTCATAAAGGGGGTTCCGCTCCCTAAAAAATGAGGCGAGACTAACAAATTGGACGGCTTAGACACATCTATTTGTTTCTCAAAATAGTTATATGGGTCCACTATGTTCTTTCCAAAATTATCCATGAACCATTGAACAAGAACGCCCCCAGAAAATATCAGTGGATAGGAAATATAGGAGTCTGGAAAAGCGTATGGAACGATGCCAAATCCTTTATCATAGATATCTCTATCTAGAGGAATCCGGTGAAAGAAAGGAATAAAGCACTCACATGTGCCACATCCATCGACTGCATCGCCTTCTTTTTGAAGGCCACTACCTAAAGCAACGCTTACTTGATCGTGCGCGATATTGATTAATGTGATGCCTTCAGGCATTCCTTCAAAATGAATTTTGCCTGCGACGCTTCCGGTTGGAACGGGTTCCGAAAGGAGAGAGGCATCTATTCCAAAAGGAGAGAGAATCTCTTGGCTCCACTCTTTTTTAGAAACGTCAAACATCATCGTTCTTGAGGCAAGCGAATAATCAATCTGTCTAACTCCCGTAAGCATATAGATGACGAAATCCTGAATTAGCATGATTTTTTTCACTTTTTTCCAGATGCCAGGCATTCTTTCTTTCACATGCAAAAGTTTTGGAAGGCTAAACATTTCGTGAACCATAAGGCCCGTAATTTCGCCTATCCTTTCTTTTCCGATTTTGTTAATGATTTCCTGCGTTTCTTCCTTTCCCCTTATGTCGTTATAGAGAATGGATGGCATAAGGACACGGTCATTTCCATCCAACAAAACAAAGGTTTCTCCAAAACTAGTAACGCCAACATAAGAAAGGTCATGGCGAAAATCATGGGCAGAAAGAATGACTTTTAGGGCTGCCTTTAAAATGATATTCGCATCTATTTCATCCTGTTCCGCATTTCTTTTTGAAGAATACCTTTCATAGAATTTTCCAATTTCTTTCTCGCCTTCAAAAAGAGTTATCTTGGCCCCTGTAGTGCCTATGTCTAAGCCTGCATAAACCATACTTAACGATCAATATCGACAACTTCGTAATGCAAATAGGTGCTAAAGGCTTCATCCAAGATGGATTTCAAATTACCAACCCCGACAGTCGTGTGATGCTTGAAAGCGTTTCTTGCTAAGCGAATGAGTTTATTTTGCAAATCCGGAATTTTAGCAACGCCACCACATCCGAAGAAGGCTTTTTCAATCGGCTCTCCAGTGAATTCTCCTAAAGAATCATAAACGTAAAGTTTTCCATTTTCGGTTTTGCAATTAGAAAAGGTCATTGGAAAGGCTTTGATTCTACCTTCATTTGTCCCCCAGCCCGATCCTGGGTCGTTTTTAATGAACATCTTATGTTCTGTAACCACCCCTTTTTCTGTCATAAGACTTTGAGCAACAGGGCCGCAATGGAAAAGAACGACTTTATTTTCATCCGTGCCATAATTGTTATTCCAATCCAAGCAGGCAGTAGGCATCCCGCTTGCAAGATTCATAGCGCGCATGGTGATGGCGCTGCATAAATCAATCTCGCATGAAGCAACGATGCCTCTTTCATTTAATTCACTAAGCAAAACGCATGGGCAAACCCGAAGAATGTTTTCCATTTCGTTCCAACAACGTAACGCTATTGCGTCTAGGTGGTATTCTTCAATGTATTCATCAATCACGACGGATATCTTTGCCAAAGTTAACACGCTTGAAGTGGGCACTAAGCTAAAATTTGTATAATTCTTAAGACGTTCGATTTTAGAAAGAACCTTAGGATTCTCATCTTCCATTTTCTGAACTTTGAAAATCAATTCGCTTAAGTCAAAAGATTCGACGTTGATTCCATAGCGTTGAAGGGTTACTTCATCGAAACGAACCGTTTTAAAGGCGGTCGTTCTTGCGCCAATGCAACCGATATTAAATCTCTTCATTCCTTTAACAACGCGGCAAACGCCTGCAAATTCATTTAAGTTTTCTCTAAATTGTTCGCTTAAAGGATTAACAACATGCGGTTTTAGAACGGTAAAAGGAATCTTGTATTGGCAAAAAACATCCGTCACGGAGAATTTGCCACAAAATGCATCTCTTCTATGAGCAAAATCCATTTTTCCAATTTCATCTGGATAAGCTTGCATCAAAATAGGAACGTTTGCATCCTGTAATGCGGTTACCGCACCATTCTCATCAATGAAAATAGGCATGCAGAGAATGACGCCGTCATACTCCCCTTCATGTGACTTTAGCCAATCATGATAGATGCGTCCTTCATCCCTTGTTTCTACCGCACCATAGCGGGTCGCTTTTTCGTCCATGAGAATATAGTCGTATCCCGCGTCGGTAACGGCTTTCATCATGTCTTCTCTTGCGCCTTTGATTAATTCCGCCGGCATAAAACCACGGTTACCGAAAAATAAGGCAAATGTAGTTTTTTTCATATCTTTTTCCTCGTCCATAGAATATAAAAACGTTTCTCTTTAAAGAATGGACGTTTATCCAAAATAGAGTAAAATCGTACGGACTTATTTCTTAACGGCGCTTTTCACGAAATTCACTGGGAGTCATGGACGTGACTTTTTTGAAAACTTTCGAAAAATAGTTGAGATCGTCAAAGCCTAGCGCATCCGCTACATCAATGATTTTAAGATGCTCATCGGACAGTAAGTCTTTTGCTCGTTCCATTTTGAAATAGGTAATATACTTGGCGACGCTCATATTTAGATGCATACTTGCCACTTCATACAATTTCGTTCTTCCATAGCCGAAATGCTTGCAAAGATCGTTCACTTCAATTTTCTTATTTAAATGAGTTTCTAAATAATCGTTCAATTCCTGTAGGAATTTGCTTTTGTTTAGACGGATGAAATTTTCAAGCAAAAGATAATTCACTAATGTTTCAAGGATTTTAGCTGCGTTTTGAAATTGCTCTTGGCTCTTATAGCGAATTTGCTCTATTTCTTTTTTATACTGAGATATGTCATATCCCCTTCCTTTGAAAAGGCGATTCATTTCGTAGTAACGTTTGACTTTGTCCTTGAAAGAGGAACATTGTCCAATCATCGCATAGCCTAGAATAACTCCTTTGTTTTTCAATACAGCCGTTGCTTCAATTAAGGAAGCGTGGCAAGTATAAAGGGTGAAAGTGTTTGCTTTCTTGCATGTTTCAAAAGAAATTTTGTTGGATTCCAAACATTTTTTCCTCAATCCTAAATTATTTTGCACCACCCGACAAAAAGAGGAATCTTCCTCTGGATAAGAGCATATTTCTTGAGATTGATCGTCAAAAAGAACAACCCTCATGTGGGTTAAAGCATAAAAGCTTTTCAAGTATTCAAGAAGTTGCTCTTTATCGAATCTTAGTTCCATTCAATTTTGTAATCATCTGGTTTTGTAATCAAAAGATTCTTTTTTCTAAAGGAAAGGGTTAACGATTGCTTTCCCAAAGGCAAAGAAACACGCCCTTCTAGCGTAGGCCCCTTCTTACTCATATGAATTACTTTCTTTTTATTATCAATCCATTTGAGGCCAAAACTTGCGTCCAGGAAAATGTTGATAATGTAACTAGTGAAGCAATGATTTAAGGAAGCAAAAACAGAGTCGTGTTCCCAAAGGGTTCCTGTAAGAGAACTCATTTTGTAAAAATAATCAATCGTTTCTTTAAAAACAAGATGGTCGTATCCATAACGATTCAAAATGGAAAGTCTCATCATAATACCCATTAAAACATTAGATTTATAAACGTTTGGATAAACCGTTTTATCATCTCGATATTCTCCAAAATTTTGAACCATCTTCTCAAAGAATATTGGGTCATCTTCTTTTTTGATGACATCAAAGAAAAGAGCGTAGTATTGGCAAGTTTCAGTGATGTTTTTAGTTGGAATAATTTGATTTTGAGCATCGCGGACGGCATTGTCCACGAAAAAGCCATTCTGAAAAGATAAAGCGCGAATGGTTTCTTTTAATTTCTTTCCTTTTTCGATGAGCTTTTCCTTCTTCAACAAATAGCCTGCCTTGATCAGAGCGTCCGCGTAGAGCATGTTCGAAGGAAAATTGATTCCTCTGATAAATTCAGGATCGTTTGCTTTAGACCATTCCACGAAAACCCAACCTTGCAAATTTTCTAAAAGGCCAAATTCATTCTCTAATTTCTCAAAATAGCCAAGAATTCCACAAATGTTCGATTTGCTATTCTCTATCAAGCGAGAATAACCATTTCTTTCTTGGTAATTATACAGTTCCAGGATATACCAAAGAGACCAGTTTGGAATGAATTCCTTGCTCGGGAAGTCGGCTGGGTAGCACATTGGAATCATGCCTTCTGGCAAATCATCTTTTTTGCATTTGGAATAATTATCCAGAAAAGCCTCCTCTACTTTGTTTGAACCAGTAATAAGGGGTTCCGCTTGACCGGAGAAAAAAGAATCGCAAAGCCAGCCTGCTCTTTCTCTAGAAGGGCAATCCGTAAGTAAATCCAAGGCGTTTTGAGCAAACGTATTCTTTGCCGCATTCAAAATAGAATTGATTTTTGGATTATGAAAGGCGAAGCGAATCTTTGTTTCAGGGTTCTCATACGTAAACACATCAAAGGATTTGATTTTGCACCTTCCAGAAAGAAGAACTAATCTGGCGTACATCAATGTGTAAGGTTCGAAAGAAAGAAGATTATAGCTTCCTTTCTTCAAGGAATAAGTCACGCAATTATGAGTTGTATTTCGGCAAAAAGAAATTCCAACAAGATTCGGGTTGTCTTTTTCGGGAACGTTCACCTCGTCAAAAAGAATATAAAGCAAAGAATCTTCATAAACGTCTATTTTCAAATCGAGAAAACCAGTCAAAGAGCGTTTATAGGAATAAGTCACAAAATCGTTTTCTTTTAACAAAGGGAAGTCGTTTTCACACTTTTTGAAAGAAAGTTGAGACACAATCTTATTTGAATCGATTTCCCAGTCTCTTTTGGGAAATATTTTAAGATAATCCAAAAATTGGTAACGATCCTCGTATATTTTCTTGTTTTCATCAATACGGGCTTTGCCTGTTTCTATGGGGGAAAATTTCACTTTGGCATACTTAGGATAATCCACAATTCGTTCATCCAATCGTTTATCCACAAGAATTTGAGCATCTATTTTTCGATAAGAGGATTCTTCTCCCTTTAAGAATTTTTTTAGACGCCCGTCTATGTTATAGGATTCGCTAAAAGCTCTCTGATAAGAAAAACGCGTCACCTTTCGAATTCTGGTTTCATTTTCAAAGATTTCAAAGTCTTTTCCCGTAGCGCGAAGAATTTCATGCTTTTTATTTTCAATTTCACATTGAAGAAACGGTTCCGAATTCAGCGCGTAAAAAGAGTTGCAGTTGTATCCGGATACTTCAAAAACAAATACATGTGCTCCTTCTTTTTGAAAGGAAAGAGGATAAGTATCCACTCGATAATAGTCATGCGCATCGCGAGAAGGCCCATAAGCATAAAATTTACCATCAACATAAATTCGATAAAAATTATTAGCCGTTATACGAAGAGTAACATTTTCTTCATTCTCAACGCTCGTGCGAAAAAAGAGAGACGAATTCAGCTCATTCGTTTCTCCCTTGCCCCATATTGGCTTTGCTACCTTAAAGAAAGTTTTCATATTTTTTGCTTTATTTCCAAGCAGTCCTTTTTCCCTTTTACCCTACTATAATCGATTAAATAATAATAAAATCTACCGTCATCTTGAAAGACGCGTTTATCTAAATAAGTATCTCGTCTTGCAAGTAACATATCGCCAACGAAACGAAGTTCGTCTTCCCGATGAATTTTTAAATCGAAAGAAAGTGTAATTTCCGTATCTTCATCGATAGAAAGGCTCAAAAGCTCATCTTCATAATCGAATGGTTGCTCTTTCAATTCGAAGGAGACGCTCTTTGGGATATAAATGACTACAGGAGTCTTCTCTTTTACGTTTTGAAAAGAGATATGGACCTTCCCTTTTTGATAAATGTCACCCTTTATTGTGATGTCTGTTCCGTTGTCCAATTCAATTTCTTGATCCATAAGAATCGAGATAAGAATTCCGTCTTTGTTTTTATAAGAGGCATATTTTTTTGCAAAGCGCAGGCCTTCCGCAAAACGCATCGTACAGCAGAAAAACGCTTCATATAAATAGCCATGAACTTCGTTATTTTGGTCAAAAAGGCAGGTGTTGCATCCGGCACCGCCATTGCTTCTTTGCGCCATGCGGAAAGAGTTTAAATAGATGCGATTCAGCAAACGAAGATACTTCTTTTCTTTTGTGATTTCAAAAAGTTGTCCCGCAAGAATAAAAGAATCTACGATGCAACAAGGCTCAGTCCACGTATCCGGGCGATTGAACCAGTTGATATTGGAATAGTCCTTTGTCATGCCTAAAGCAATATACTTTTCGAAAATCTCTTTCGCATAAGAAAGATATTTATCCTCCTTTGTTGCGCGATAGTAGGTAAGGATTCCCCTTGCGCAAGAGAGAGTCGCATGAGTTTGGCATTGAAGGGAGACAAAATCGATGTTAACAAAAATATCGATTGTCTCAGAAACGATTTTCTTTAGTTTTTCGTCATGGAGAAGGTAATAAGCTTCGCTCATGGCATCAAGCATGATAAAAGCGCAGCCAACATCGCTGCTTGTTAGCCAACCATTGGTGATTTTTCCTTCGATATGGCCATCCACTCCTCCAATTTCGCGATTTGCCAAAGGATAGTTCAAATAGTAATGAGAGATTTTAAAGATCAAATTGTGAACAACATCTTTTATCAAGGTCAAAAAAGTTTCGTCTTTGGTGATTTGATAATATTCAATGAGTCCTCTTAAATACCATGAATTTCCACTTATTTGTTGTTCATTGACGTAAGAACCGTTCAGGATTTCTCCAAAATAGCCTTCCGAATTCACATGGTCTTTAAGATGAATCATTATATCGTCAAGTTGTTTTTTAACGGATTCTTGTTCTTTAGAGTGCCCGTTTAAAGAAAAGTAAAGGCTAGTTAAAGCGAGGATACATCTTCCATCCCAATCTCCAGGCCAGGAGGTGTTTCTTTCAAAAACGCCGGGGTAGCAATACATCTTGGAAGAAAGTCGTTTTCTATTTAGTTTGATTCGTCTAAGAAGGTCACCCTTAGCTATTCTTTTCATATATTTTGATATCTTTCTATCTCCCCTAGGAAAGATCACCCTAGGGGAGATGTTAAACAATTGGTTTTAAAAGTTATTTATTGATCTTAACCAATTCGACAGTAGAAGAAGCGACGTAAATAACACCATCGGAGAAGCTTCCTTGGAAGTAAAGGCTGAAGAAGTCAACAGACTTTGTTGCCGTCCAAGTAATTTCCTCTTTATGATAGCCAGCGGCCGTGGAAAGAGCAGATGTCCAAACTGCATTATCAAAATTGAGTTTAAGCGTGACATCGGAAGCAAAGCTTTCAACGAAATAAACCATGGTTATTTTGTAGGTATGGCCGTTCTCGATTTGCTTGTTTCCAGGTTGATACCATTCAATGTTCGCATCATTTTTCGTGGCCGTTCCAAATTGAATTTTTGCAATTTTCTCGCCAATGCCATCGCCAGTGACGTTGGATGGAGTTGCAAAATTCGCAGTAAGAGTAGCTTGTCCGTCAGCAACAGAACCGCCTCCCCATTGTCTTGAGGCATTGGTCCATTTATCTCCGACTTTGTGTCCAAGAGCGGTTTCGTCTTCAGGCAATGGATCCGCATCCGCTAATTGAACCGTCATATTGCCCATATAGATGTTGAAATTTGCGTTGGTTGGATAGAAATTCAAAGAAACGATGCCGCTAGGAAGGGTTCCAGTCCAAACGAATTGTTTGATGTTTCCTTCCACTTGGGTCATCTTAAGCCCATCATTCATCGTCATTCCGCCTGGTGCCATGATGATCATGTTAAAGCCACCATCGTTAACTGAATAATATTTGAAAGAAACAGTAAGTTTCTTGCCCGCAACAAGGTTCGTTCCATTTAGGCCGCCAAAGATATGGTCATCTCTACCAGTAAGATGCATGACATTGATACCGAATCCATCTTTATTTGTAATGGCTGTGCGAATCGCTTCATCTTCAATATTTTCGACTAAGGTTGTTTCGCCTTTTCCAAATTTATTGGATTTGTCATTCCAATTGAAGGTGAAGCCACCTTCTGCTTCTAGTTGTTCAGAAGTAGGAACAACATCTGTCGTTTCAGCGCATTTCTTGGCTGTGACAGTGAAATTATCAATGGCAATCTTGCAATCCGTCTTGTCAGCAGAAAGTTTGAAGAAGAAGAAACCAGCATTTCCCCCGGTTGGAATGACGGCTTCGGTGAAACGATAGGAGAAATGATTCACTTTGTTGAGAGTTTTATCACTCATGAATTGAACGTTGGTTCCATCATAGTTGTCCCATCTTTGTCCAAAATAGACACCACCATATTCGGCGCCAGAAGTTAACGCTTTATAGTCGAAGCTGACTTCATAGGTAACAGCCTTTCCACGAAGTAGGGTACTTGTAAACGTGTTGATAAACACAGCATTTAAGGCAGACCCTGAAGTTTTATTTAAATCGATGATCAAAGAGTTGCCTTCAATGGCTTCTTCCGTAGCGGAAAGTTCAGTGGCATCGTTTGCGTCTCCTAAACCTTTATATAGCTTAGAAGAAATGCCTTTCTCAAATCCGTCTTTAAAGGTGCCGTAATTCTTCATGGCTTCTGGGTCATCGTCCCCTTCCATGGTTTCAAAGGTGTTAGCGTGAACAGGTGTAACGTTAACTGTGATGGTTTCTTCAGCTGATGGGGCATCTTCCGCATCGCCTTCTTGGACATAATAAGAGATAGTATGTTTGCCAGCGATTTTAGAATTGAATGTCTTAAGATCAGCGCTTAAGGAATGAGCATCATCATAGTCTTCCGCTTCAATGTCGGCGGTTAAATCGGTTTTGCCATCTCTAGCGGTCGCTTTGATAACTGGCAAAACTAAATCTTGCCCAGCTACAACGTTTAATTCTTTTTCACCCGTAATAATTAAAGTTGGATTTTCCGCCAAAGGTTCTTCAACAGTTAAAGTAACTTTTGATTCTTTAGCGCCATCTTTGGTGGTAACCTTGATGTCGGTGGTGCCTGCTTTAACGGCCGTGATAACATCTCCGCTAACAGTGGCTACAGCTGGATTTGTCGAGGTCAAGTCGTAGGCTTTGTTAGTTGCGTTAGCTGGTGCCACTTCAATTGTTGCTTTTGTGGTTTCACCAACTTTAATCGTCGTTTTGGCAAGAGATAATGTGACTCCTGTTACTTTTACAGTGGCGTCTTCACTCGATGGAGTTGGGGTCGGCGTCACGTGGGACGAATCAGGTGTAGATGGTTGAGAAGAAGTTTCTCCACCGCCTTGGCATGCGGCTAAGCTGCCTAAACCCACTAGTGCAGCAGCTGCAAGCACAGGAATAAATTTCTTTTTCATGATATCCTCCTAAAAAATTTATTTCTTTTTTATATACAGCATTATTTGTGCTGTTTTTGCTTATTTGAACAAGTACTGAGGCATTCTTGCCGTCATGGTCTTGTTATTTTCTACGTTGTGAGGAACGTTAGAAGCTTGAATGCGTTTACGAGATGGTCTTTCGCCATCAGCAACGATGATCGCCATGTCGATTCGTTTCCCTTCATCGATTGCCGTCTTAAATTCAGGAATCATCGTAAATGGGAAGAGAACCTCACCGGAATAGCCAGTTGACGTAGTCACCATCTTGGCTTGTAACTGAGTGCGGTTATTATAAATAGATGAATTTGTTCTAACCGAAGCGATTGTTCCAAAGCCGCTACTTGACCAGGTTGGAGCAAAGGCCGCTTGAATAACTCCGCCTTCTTCTTTATAAACGCTTAAGTCAGCATTTGGTTTGTTCGTGATGGTGCTAGCTAAGATTTCAACGCAATCTCCAAGCCAGAAATCATTGATGGTTTTGCAATCGATGGAATCATCAAAAACATCAAATCCAACATAAATTCCAGTATCGTTGTATGTCATTTTCAAAGAATTTACTTTGAAGGTGTCTTCTAGTTGCTTTGAGGACCATTCTCCGCCAAGCGCATCAGTATAACCACGAATTTCAATATCGGTGGCGTCAATCGAATCCCATTCATCGAGTTTGCCATCAAGAGCGATTGTGCCAGTCGCCTTCTTGATATCCACTTCCGGGCCAACATCATCGATGACTTGGAAAGAAATATTCTTATTATCCGTAAGAATTGTATTCTCGTCGCTTGTAGACCCTTGAGGAATGATACCGCTCAGTCCATTGTTTAAATTATATTGATTGTAGGAGCCTTCAATAGTGATATTGTCGGTATTGTACATGCTGAATAAGCAGTTATAAGCATCTCCAGAAGGCTGAGAAGAACTTGCGTCATAGAAGAAACAGTCTTTGATAATGGAAGAGCCCACTCCCCTAAGAGAAACGCAAGCGTTGCCATTTTGGGAAAAGAAATTGTTTTCTAAAGTGAAATTAGAAAGAGTTCCGGCTGGTGCAACAGAGGCGTTATTAGAAATGGCAAAAATGGAAATATCACCATACAGAGTTCCTTCCTTTAGGTAATTATTGTTAACAAATTTGTTGTTTTTAATCGTTAAGCCTTGAGGGAGAGTCGCCTCATTGAATTGGTCCATCGCAGAAGCCGCTTGAATGGAACCATGGCCAACATTCATAAATGTGTTATTTTCAATTATCGCATTTGGAACTTGGACAAGGATTCCTCTATTTCTCTTATTGCGTACAATGTTATTTTTGAACTCGAAAGTTGGAGTGTTGGAAAGGAAGGTAACGCGGCAATCTCCCCAAGTGCTGTATCCAGAGATTCTCTCTTTCACGGTGATAACCATTTTTCCAGAATCTTCAGTAGCAGACACAACCGTATAGGTTCCATGCCCTTGGAAAGTCGTTTGATTATAAACGGCAATCTTATCACCGGCCTTTGGAAGAGACATGGCAGAGGTTATCTTGCTTAATGTCATGGTCTTGCTTTGTGAAGAAGCGTTATCAAGCTTATACCAATAACCGTGTTTAATGTTTAAAGCGTCATCATGAGAGTATTCAATAATCGAATTGGTGAATTTTACCCCTCCTGTCATATAAGAGAAATGAGTTGCGTCGGCGCAGGAAGTCATCAAGTCCTTGCTTCCTTCTTCTACCACCAAATTAAAGCGGTTGATATAGAGGTTCTCGACGTTATTCGCAGTCAAACCCATCCCATACGCTTTATTCATGGTGAACGACTCCAAATAAACGTTTTTAGAATTGCTAACGGAAATGCCAGAAACGTCATATTGAGCAAATTGCAAGGAGGCCAGCGTCCCAATTTGAGACTCGTTTATTGCCTTATTGAATCGAATAACAACCGTGTATTCCCCATTGTTTTCATGGATGTTTGTGCTCGTGAAAGAATCAACAAAGAAATTCCCTCCTTGGATTGGGGTTTTTGTGCTCTTATGAAACTCTAAATAACTACGGAGTCGCTTATTTGCCGCGACGACACGTTTCATTGTTTCGTTATAAGAAGGGTCCACTTTTAAAGTGACGCTATAATTGTCAACGTCATAGCTTTGAATAACGCCCGTAACGTTAGCGCCAACCTCCTGACGAAAACGAATGCCAAATAAAGTCAAATTCTCGCAATTTGTGATGGTCATATAGCCTTTATAAGAAAGGCCTGAAATCTGAAGATTGATAATGGTGTTATTTCCCTCGATGGCCACGTTCTTTAAACCGTCCAGAACAAACACACGTTCAGAAGAGATATTGCTTGCATCAACATCGACGTTTCCCGATGGAAGCTTTATCTTAGTGCTTTTTCCTTCAGCAACATATTTTTTAGCGAGAAGGATAGCGCCTTGAATGGAAGTATAGCCATTTACTTCTACAGCATCAGGAAGAACTTCTTTGATTTGAACTAACGTCAAAGAAGAGCTTTCGATGATTTTGTCAAATTGGGAATCCTCTTTTGGAGCGTATAAGACCTTGCTCGCTTCATCGATATCAACGCCAACTTGATCAGGAGAAGAGAGGCCATATTTATCTCCGCCAATCACTTTGTTTTTATAGGGAGTGCTCGAAAGGGCCTCGCCCATTTCATTAGCGTTAACGTATTGATAGCCCGCTTCAATGATTTGAAGAGAAACAGAGCTTTCTTTATTTCCGTCTTCACTTTTAACACTAATGGTAACATTTCCGCTTTTAACGCCAGTTACAACACCAGAAGAATTTACGGTTGCAATCTCTTCATTGCTTGAGGCATATACAACATTTTGGTTCGTAGCGTCGCTAGGAAGAATTTTGGTTTGTAAAGTTAAGGTTTTTCCTACTTCCAAAGAAGTGACAGAACTCGTAAGAGAAATCGATTCGACATGAATCGTTTCAACGTTTCCACTATTGGTGGAATTATTGGGATCTTCCGAACAGGAAACAAGCCCCGTCAAGGTTCCCAAAAGTAAGGTGGAAGAAAGCAATAAAAGTGTGTGTTTTCTCATAATCAGAGAGCTCCTTTCAATGTATTGTTCTCCATAGAAATGTTTTCGTTGTTGGAAGTTTGAGATGCAAAATTGTATCCAATCTTATTCGTATCAAAGTAGGTGACATTGTCCTTAAGAAGAACGTCTTGGGCAAAGTCCACTCGACAAGAATAATTTTTAGAGGAAGACTCATAGAATAAGTTCGACATTGCGTTTATGTTTCCAACTCCCTTGAGTTTCATGGTTGTCCCAGTATCGTGATAGAAGAAATTATTAAAGATATCAACGTTCTTCAAGGTGCCCATCGTGGAATCTCCATTCTTATCCCAGGTGAAAACATGAAGATCATCCCAGCAATTGAGAAATTTGGTGTTATATACCTTGACGTTTTCTGGAACGATAGCCTCTTTAAAGGTGTCGTCTACGCCAAGGATTTGAATTGCGCCCATATTGACATTAGAGAATGTGCAATTTTTGATGACGGAGTCTCTTCCTTGTAGAAGAATTCCTCTATTTCTTTTGTTCTTAATCACGCAATTGTCCATCGTAAGATGAACCGCTTTAGTAGCGTTTCCTAAACTAAAACCAACATAGCTGTTGTTGCCCCTCGAAGGAACACTGCGATCTAACGTTAGGTCATAGCTTGTCCCGATTTTATCTACAGCAGTAACGGTATATGTATTCTTATATTTCATTCCCGTTGGATCATAGATGTCCACTTTATCCCCAACAGAGAATTGGATAGTAGTTTCGCTTTGAGTTTGGTTCACTGTGACTACATTGCCTTTAATGGCGCTAATCGTCGTATAGAAAGATTTGACGTTCACGGCATCATCATGGCTTCCTTCTAAAATGCAATTTGTGAAGATGGCCTCCCCCTCCAAATTACAGGTATGAAGAATGTCAGCCGTACAGGTTAAAAGACGTTTGCTTCCTGGCTCACGGATGAAATTAACGCGGTTCAAATAAAGATTCTTTCCGCCATCCGTCCTTAAGCCCATTCCACCGACGGTATAAGTCGTAACATTCTCCATATAGGTGTTGATGCATTCTTTGAAATAGAAACCATGATTTTCATAAACTTGAAAAGCAACGGCTGCAATCGTTCCGATTTCTGGGGTTTTAAAGGTATCCGCAAAGAAAGATTTGGATAATGTCACCTTTAGCAAATCCGTTGTCGAATTATAGGAAAGATCTGTTAATCCCGGATTGTAAAATAGGTTTCCAGAGCGATCAGGAACATAGGCTTGATATTCTTCGTCAAAATAATATTCCGCATAACTCCCCGTCTTTTTAAGATTGTATTTTTGATACTCGGAATTGGTCAGATCATATCCCTCATCTGGTTTTAAATAAATATAGCCATTGGAAGAATCTTCTTCACACTTAGCGATCGTTCCTGTGATAGTTGGAGATGGGTTAATATCAAAAACGATGTTGTTAATATGGAAATTCTCGCATTGCGTTAAAACAATGAAAGACATCCAGCCAGTAAAGACGAATTTAGTTCCTTCTTCTCCGACAAGATAGCAATCCTTCACACCTAAACCAGTAATGGAATTGCCAAAATAATAAGTCCCTTTTTGGAAACGAATGACTTTCGTTCCTTCCTTTTCGGATAAGGAATTAATCAAATTGGTTAATTTCCCGGCATTGTTGTTTCCGTTTTCGCTAATACCCGCATCAGAAGCAAGGTAGGTAGTCACGTTTTCTGTTGGAACGGGGTAAAGAGACTCTGTTTCAAGGCGTTCTTTGTTTACGCCAACATTCCCCGCATCCATTAGGCCCCATACCTCTGAGGTTGGATATTCACCCGTGGAGTAAACGTCCCTATGAATATTTTCTAAGAATTGTTCATCAGACACGGTGTTTCTCCTTTCTTGAATGGTGAGTTTAACGAAAGAAATGAATTTTCCTTCTTTGCTTTGGGCGCTAATTTGCGCCTCGCCCGTTTCTAGGGCGGTTACTTGATTTCCTTCAATGCGAATCTTATTGGGGGAATCGGTTGAGAAAACGTATTCACGGTTTGTGGCATTCTCTGGCAAAATCGTTACGCTTAATGTTGCGCTATCCCCCACGTATAGAGTTTCTTTGTCTATTGTTAGGCTGATTCCGGTAACAGGAATTCTTGTGTCGATATTAGAAGAAAACTCGGATGATTCTTTTGAATCTTCCTCATTTGGGGCGCAAGCTAGTAAATTCAACGAAAGCAAGCCCAATAGGGCAAGGCAAGAAATTCTCCCTTTTTTCATGCTTTGTACCTCTTAAGCATGGTGTTGTAAATATTCTCGAGATCATCGCTCTTGAACCTTTGAATGGTGGAAAGATAATCATTCCAGTCTTTATCGTTATTAACGTCCAAAGTGCCTGTGATGAAAGAAGCTTCGTAATAAGTGATTTGATTGTCTAAACTGGCTTTGATGGTGGAAATATCAGCATATTCCTGGCTGGTGAATTTATATTTTGCTGGTTCGGATGTTTTCAAATATGGAGTGTAGATTTCACTTTGACGGTTCAGGCGAGTGATGACCTCATCATTCATTTTTCCGACGAAAGAATCGCTCCAATAAAGAGCGGAGGCACTTCCAACGTTTGGGGTGATGGTTCCGCGATAATCCTCTTGATTGCCCGTCCAGGTTTCCGGAACTTTGAACGTCCAAGAAGTATGGGCATCATTATCCCAAGTCCAATCTTCGTTTTCCACGCCATAGGAAATTAGTTGAATTCCCAAATCGCTATACATGATATCTAAAAGACGAGCCACTTCTTTCTTATAGATACTAGCTGTTGGGATGCATGCGCCATCTGGTTTGAAGTAGCCAAGGCCTAATTGAATTCTTTCGCCTTGGTAGAAAGAAGAAAGCAAAGGTCCAACAGTGACATATTCTTCATCGTATTGATATGGAGTTCCATCTTCTTTCAAGTTGTTTTTATCTTCGTTTTGGGTGGTGATGATATAAGGGGCGGCTGCAACGAAGGATCCTAGACGTTTGCCGTTGGTGGCCATCTGAGAATCGGTTTTATTTTCCGTTGTGCTCTTGTCCATCAGCCCCGCTTCCCACATGGAAGAAGCGGTTTTTAAATAATTGCGGAATGCGTCCGTTTTTGGGACATAGGTGAATTTAGAGCCATCATTTTCGATTTCGCAGCTATTTGAAACATAGCCGTAGCTTTGCAATATGAAGTTCCTGAAATATTCAAATGCTTTGGAAGAAACCGCGATTTCATCATTGGTTTTTCCATTGTTGTTTGCATCATACGTGTTGAAATCGGTCAATATGCCAACATAATCATCGATGGTGAGAATCTTTGCTGCGTCATCAATGTTGTGAGTTTTAGCATAGCTCTTAGGATAAGAAGAATAGATGTTTTTAATCCAAACATTATTGATGAACATCTTATAGGTAAGATCTCTAGCAACATCTTTTGCAGAAAGAGTGCAATACATTTTTCCATCGGATACGGTCGCTGTTTCTTTCGCGTTTTCTTTTGCCGCGTCAACTCCAAAGTTGTTGTCCAAAAGCTTTTTGTAATTTGGCATGTAATTGTCAATCAACGAGCCGATTTCACCCGTGGAATCTTTATAATTCGAATCGTTGAAAGGAACTAAGGCGTCAAATTTATTTTCGGCATATTGAACTCGTTCAGAAATCGGATTGTTGAACAAGAAAAGATCAGGCTTGTATTTCTTATCTTCCCAAACGGCCGCTCTACGTGCTTGATAAGCGCTTGTATCAGGTGTAGTAAACTCAAAGTTTAAATTGGTAATCTTGCTAAGATATTTAAACATCTTCAAATCCTTATATTCCGGGTTGCCAGAACTATGAGGAGCAAAGATCTTGATTGTCACAGGATTTTTAACAATTTGGTAAGGGTTCTCCTCGGTTCCATTAGGAAGGAAATTATCTGCGTCATAGCTATTTCCGCCCGTACAAGCCATTAAAGAAAGGCAAGAAGCGAATCCGAGAACTGTTTTGAACAAAAACTTTTTGGTTTTGATTTTCATATTATTTTGTCTCCTATCCTTTGACGCCGCCCATCACAACGCCCTTTTCAAAATATTTCTGGAAGAATGGGTAAATGACTAAAAGCGGCAACGATGAAATCACAATGGTAACGTATTTCAGTTGTTCTTGAACGTTTGGATCACCGCCGCCAAGAGAACCGCTGTTGCTCACAAGCATATCTTGCAGCACTCTTTGAAGAGGATATAAATCTGTGGACTGAATATACAAAAGAGCATTGAAGTAGTTATTCCAATATCCAACAATCGCATATAAAACCATAACAAAGAGAATTGGTCTGCAAAGAGGAAGAATAACTTTCAAGAAAATTTGAAAATCGCTGCATCCGTCGATACGAGCCGCTTCTTGAAGCTCATTTGGAATCGAGGTAGACATGTAAGTACGAATAACGATGATATTAGAAACGCTTACGCATCCAGGAATGATAATGGCCCAAATAGTGTCAAGCATTTGAAGCTCGGAGATTAACAAATAGGTAGGAATCATGCCCCCGCTAATGAACATGGTGAGAGTAAGGAAGATATTTAGGAATTTCCTTCCCTTGAAATCCTTGCGGCTTAACGGATAAGCACAAAGCATTTGAAGCGTAACTTGAATGACAGTTCCTAAGAATGTATAGAAAAGAGAATTCAAGAAGCCTCTTGTAAGGCTTCCATTCGCGAAGACTTGCTTATATCCTTCTAAACTAAAATCTACTGGAATTAAACCCACCTCCCCTGCCACCACTTTATCCGCGCTGGAGAAACTACACGCAAGAACGTTTAGCAAAGGCAAAAGGAAAAGAACGGCAATAATCCCCATAATAATGGTGATAACGATATCAAAGACTTTTTCGTGATTTATTCTTTTCATAAGTATTACCAAAGCGAATTGTCGCTGACTTTTTTCGAAATAAAGTTGGCCGCAATCAAAATGATGATATTGATCACACTATTAAACAAGCCAATGGCTGTAGCATAAGAAAATTGGGGCATCCCATAGTCTGGGAAGGAAATGCGATAAACATAGGTAGAAATGATTTCGCTGCTGACGCTATTCCCCGGAGTGTACATTAAATAGACTTTTTCAAAGCCAACGTTAAGAATGTTTCCGATGGACATAATCAACATGATGATGGCTAAAGGAACAATAGAAGGAAAATTAACGGAGAAGATTCTTCTAAATCTGCCAGCACCATCAATTTTGGCTGCATCATGCAAATTAGGATCAACGTTTGCAAGACTACCCATATAAACAATCGACCACCAACCAAGGCCTTGCCAGAGACCGCTGATAATATAGATAGCAACAAAAGCTTTTGGATCGGACATGGCACTCGTAGAATCAAAACCTAAGGCCATCAAAATACGAGTAATCGCACCTGTATCCGCTCTGAATAAGATAAAGAGAATGCCGACCATAACGACGGTAGAAATAAAATATGGAGCATACATGATGATTTGAACGGTTTTCTTAGCCCACTTATATTTCACTTCATTAAGGAAAAGTGCATAGATAATAGGCAAAGTAGAATTAAAGACAATGCTTAAAACGCTAAGTACCAATGTATTTTTCATTAATGTCCAAAAATTAGGCGCAGTAACGAAGGTGTAGAAATGTTTAAAACCGCCCATACTCGTCCAAGGAGATCCCCAAGTTCCCTGAAAAGAGTTGTAATCTTTAAAGGAAATAATAAGTCCCTCTAAAGGCATATAATGAAAAATGAAAACATAAATAACCGTAGGCAAAGCCATTAGGAACAAAGTCATTCCTAGTTTAGACCATAAGCTTCTTGGTTTGGGCTTACGGATGAGTTCTTCTTGTGTAAATTTAATGCTGTTCTTGTCCATAATTTCTGGAAGCGCTTCCATTATAGGAGGATGCACCGAGAGAATAGAATAAACTAAATATTCAGAAATATATATTTTTTTGACTTTAATTTAAGTTTGTATTAAGTATAATTAACGCATGGAAGAGAAAAACAAAGACATTTTAGAGAAGGATGTTTACTATAGTTACATTCCTAACAGCTATGATTTTTCCGTCAATCCTTTGGTCGTTGGCTTTGAACGCTGCAAAAAGAATAAAGCCAAGATCAAATCCAATAAGGCCTGCTACATCATCCACTATGTATTAAGCGGCAAAGGGAATATCAAAATGGAAGACGCAAATTATGAACTAAGCGCAGGCGATCTTTTCCTTCTTCCGCCACATTCTAATGCAATATATGAGCCAAAAAGAGAAGACCCATGGAGTTATATTTGGATAGAGTTAAATGGTTCAAGCATTAAAACAGTACTTGATGTTACCTCCTTTAGCAGCTCGAATTTCGTCTTCAAAGACAACGAAAATGAGTATCTTAAACAAACCTTGATTGAAATGATTCATGAAGATAATCTTTCTACAGAAGCGTCAGAGTCTCTCTTAATCGTTTCTTACATCTTCGAGGTGTTTTCCTTCTTGGTGAAATACTACCCAAAAAGCAAAAACATTAACATCACGAAAAAAGAGGAAACAGTTCAGGAAATAGAAAGATATCTATATATACACTATAATGACACAAACCTTTCTATTGGCAATGTTGCCGAGGAATTCTCTTTTTCTCAATCTTATATCACCAGATTGTTTAAATCTCAGACGGGAATTACGCCCATTCAATATGTCGATGAGCTTAGAATGAAAAAGGCGATTGAATTGTTGAATCGCCACTCTTTGACAATCGATCAAATCGCTGAAGCGATTGGATACAAAAACCAATTCTATTTCACAAAACGTTTTAAGAAATATTATGGGATGCCCCCGTCAAAATATAAGCAAAAGAATCTCATAGATTTAGAAAACTAATCTCATTTCTTATTCTCTTGGTCTTTTTCAAGAGATTTTTTTCTTTCCGTATTATTAAAACTGGTGGAGTCAAAATAAGGAGTATCCAAAATGACATTCTTCGTCATTTCTTTTTCTTTCTGCTCTTGTTGCACTTTTTCGTCCATGGAACGATGGTCTTGGTAATAGCGTTTATCAATCACAACAGTTGAGCTGGCGAGTTCAGTCAACGATCTTCTATCTTTTCTAATTAGCATAAAAAGGGTATTTGCAATAGAAACCGCAAAAAGAACAATGGTGATATTAAAAAAGGACAGGCCAATTCCGTTAATGGAAATAAGAGGGTACATCCAACCACTATTTAGACCACCCGCAAAAAAGCAAGAGAAAAGCATAACCGGGAAATAAGAAAAGAAAGAGACAAGATTTCTCAAAAGAATCTCTCCTTTAGACACTTCTAAGCCGTCTTTGTTAATAACTGCCGCCTTGAAAACAAACATACCTATGGTTTGGCCCTCTTTAAACAAGAGGGAAGGCAAAAAATAGCACAAAAGGAAAGTGATTACATAACTAACGAAGGAAAAGAGAGAAACAATTCGAGAACAGGAAGCATAATGCTCTTTGTATAGCTGATAAATTGCTTGATAACGTTCACTGTGGAAAAGAACGTCTTCTGCGTATTCGAAGACGCCCTGATATTGGCTGATCAAGAAATTATAGGAATTTAAACCAGATTGTCCCCCTTCTTCGAAAAAGACATAGCGATAAAGGGTATAGGCATAATCCATTTTTAAAGATGGAAGAGTATCTTCCCCTTCATAGTATTCCCAATCCGCACCTTTAGAATAATTTTTTAAAAGAGTTTTATAGTGTGCAATATAAGTTTCGTTATCTGCCAAAGAAAAAAGGTTGTTATTTTCGTTATATTTCTCAGCGTAATCTACAAAGAAATAGGCTAAGTAATCGTTAGAATAAGAGGCACTTCCTAAGTCATATCTATCTTTTAGGGTGTATGGGTTATCCGTTTCTTTAACATATTTTGCGTCCCAATCCGTTTTATTGAGATCGTAAGAGTACAAAACGTTGCTTAAGACGTATTTTTTGAAAACATTATTCTGCGAAACGAGTTTGTCGTAATCTTTTTCGCCATTTTCTTTTCTTTCAAATTCAAACAGTTTTGTTTCTTCCTGAATTTGATACATATCAATACGTAAAGAGTTGATGGCTTCAATTTGATTAGAGTAGGCAGGGATGTTACCGACAATTGCATTAGATGCTAAAAGCAAACAAAAAGAAACCACGGCCATCAAAAGGGCATCTAGCAAAGAAGAATAAATTCTTCGGGCAGGAGATAGAAACCCTTCATTTCGATATTGTGATGCGTATTTCTTTTCCATACGGTGGGATTATAGAATAATTTTGGTCGAAACCGAATCGAAAATATGAGCTTTTGATAAATCTAAGATAACTTGTATTTTCTCATTGGCATTAATGAGGCGCTTTGCCGCAATTTTCGCGACCAAATCTTTTTGATCAAAGTCAATATGAATGAAATATTCATGACCCAATAGTTCAGGAACGTTGACAACACCATCGATAGGTTCGCTTAATTTGCCATCCGTAAAAACCTTTCCGACTTCATAAATATCTTCTGGGCGAATACCAAAAACTATTTTGTATTTCTTATCTTTAATATAAGTTGAATATTTTTCTATGGCTTTTTCTAAATAGACAAGACGCTCGTTAGACTTTGTAACATGTTCAAGTTCAAATTTGGTTTTTTCAATTTCCGATGCTTTCTTAGAAGAGTCTGGAAGGGTTTCCAAATGTTCGAGTTTTTCCAAAAGAAGATTTCTTTCTTTGAAATTTTTCAAAAGAATTTCTCTTTCTACCTTAC
Organism: uncultured Mollicutes bacterium; assembly: GCA_900540385.1. GTDB lineage: Bacteria > Bacillota_I > Bacilli_A > RFN20 > CAG-826 > UBA4951. Next base: position 10,676 of record UQFY01000019.1, on the reverse strand, counting down.
ACTTTTCAAGTTCATTTTCATAGAAGGAAACGGCTTTTTTGTTATCTTCCTTGCTTAATTTTATTTCGTATCCATTTTCAAAATGAAGGATTCCTTTTTCTAAAGAGGCCGAGAAAAGATTCATTGCAGGAGAACCAATAAAGGTCGCGACAAAAAGGTTCGCTGGATGATTATATATTTCCACCGGGGTTCCAATTTGTTGGATATGTCCTTTCTCCATGACGACAATACGAGACGCCATAGTCATAGCTTCCGTCTGATCGTGAGTGACATAAATTGTCGTGGCGTTAAGCTTGTTATGCAATTTGATGATTTCCGATCTCATCTGAACACGAAGTTTGGCGTCCAGGTTGGAAAGAGGCTCGTCCATCAAGAAAACCTTGGCGTTTCTGACAATGGCTCTGCCTAAAGCTACACGTTGGCACTGTCCACCAGAAAGGGCTTTTGGTTTACGGTCTAGGTATTCCGTGATTTGAAGAATTTCGGCCGCGTCCTTCACTCGTTCACGAATAACTTCATTTGGCATATGCTTGTTCACATATTTGGGAACAGGGGTTTCTTTTAAATAAGCGATTTTTGCATCTAATTCGTCAATATCCTTGTCGATTTGCGAAATCTTTTCTGGCTCGCTTTGAAGACACTCTTCGCGGAAAGAAAGAAGATTTTTCTTCTCCTTTTCTAAGTCTTTGATCAATCCTTTGTTGATGGATAAAACAGGCTTCCCTTCTTTATCCACTACTTGCGTTGGAAATTTGCGGATTTTTAAGCCAAAAGACATATTGCCTGCGACGGTTTTATGCGGATAAAGGGCATAGCTTTGAAAAACCATAGCAATATCGCGATTCTTAGGCTCCAAATCATTTGCATATACATGATCGATATAAAGATCCCCTGCAGTTATGTTTTCTAAGCCCGCAATCATGCGTAAAGTTGTGGATTTGCCACACCCAGATGGACCTACAAAAACGATAAACTCGTGTTGTTTGATTTCAAGGTTAAAGTCGTAAACGGCTTGGACGTGGTTATCATAAATCTTGTTAATATGTTGCAAAGAAATAAAGGAATCTTTTGGAGCGATTTTTCTTTCTTTTTTGTGTTTTCTTTCATAAGCGATCATATCGTTATGAACACGTTCTCTTTGCTCAGCCAACGCTTTTTGCTGAATCCTTTCCTTTCTTCTTTCTTCCTTGATTTTCTCAAGTTCTGCTTTTCTGTCCATTTTTTCCATGGTCCGTCTCCGTTACTCTAATTTTCTTAATTCTAAAATGAATGTAAGCGGTTTACTAGAATGCTAATTTTTCCTTATAAATATACTTTTTTGACATTTCATTTCTAATCAAAAGCACTTTGCTCTGCTCATCTTATTCCAAAACATAAAAATCTTATTCTTTAGAATAAAATCCATCATCTCTTTTTATTTGGCCATCTTTTTGACTCGAAAAACAAAATAATTATTATCTTGAACGGCTAAGCAACCCGTTTGATAGATAAGGAAATACGTTTCCTCGGAAGGTCAAGAGCAATGATTTTGACTTTAACGATTTGACCAAGTTCAAGCTCATCGCTTGGATGCTTGATAAAATGATCCGCTATTTCGGAGATATGGACCAATCCATCTTGATGGACACCAATATCCACAAAGGCTCCAAAATCAGAAAGATTACGAACTGTACCGTTTAAAACCATGCCAACTTGTAAGTCTTTGATGTCTTTTGCTTTGTTATCTAGCTCTGCAGTCACCGCTTTTTCGCGAGGGTCTCTGCCCGGTTTCTTTAATTCTTCGATAATGTCTTTTAGGGTGTACTCGCCAACGCCTAATTCTTTAGAAAGAGAAGAGATATCCATAGGATAATTGAGTTTTGTATTGGCTTTGTCTGTTCCTAAATCGGATAGGGAAATACCTAATTTCTTCAAAAGAAGATAAGTTGCTTCATAATCTTTTGGGTGAACCGCACTACGTTCTAAAGGATTCTCATTTTCAACTCGAAGGAATCCTGCGGCATCTAAGAAAGTCTTTTGCCCAAAACCTTTTACTTTAAGTAAGTCTTTTCTTTCTTTAAAGGAGCCGTGTTCATCTCGGTAAGCAACGATGGCTTTCGCACTTCTTTCGTTTAAACCAGAAACGTATTTTAAAAGAGAGGATGAGGCAGTATTTAACCATACCCCTACTTCATTTACGGCATCGATTGTTGTATCGCCTAAAGTTTGTTTCAGGCGGTTCTCATCCATATCGTGTTGATACTGACCAACTCCAATGGATTCTGGTGGGATTTTAACGAGTTCCGCCATCGGATCAAGAAGTCTTCTTGCTAAGGAAACGGAGGATCTTTCTTCAATATCCATATTAGGGAATTCTTGAATGGCTAAAGGAGAGGCACTATAAACGGAAGCGCCTGACTCATTCACAATAACAATACGGACTTTATCCAAATGATTCTTTTTTAAAAAGGATTCTAAGAAAACTTGGCTTTCTCTACTAGCTGTTCCATTTCCTAAAGCAATGTAATCAAATCCGTATTTTTGGAATAGGGAAAGAAGCTTTCCTTCCGCTTCCATTTCTTTTCCAACTGTTGGATAGATAATTCCTGTGGCCAAGACTTGCCCATTAGAATCAATAAGAGCCAACTTACAGCCGTTTTTATATCCAGGATCAAAGCCAAGGATTTGTTTCCCTTTTAAAGGGGAGGCAAGCAAAAGTTGTTTCAAGTTTTTTGAAAAGAGCACAAGCGAGGAATCTTCCGCTTTCTCAAATAATTCTTTGGTAATTTCATTCTCTAAGGATGGGCCTGTTAAACGATTGTAGGAATCTTCCACCGTTTTCTCCAAATACGTTGAAAAAGGAGAACCCCTATGAATGATTTTTCTTTCGATATGGTGACAAATGGTAAGTTCATCATATGCAAAAGAATAAGATAGTTTCTTCTCTTTCTTGGCGCGTAATAACGCTAAAATTTGATAGGACTTGATACGGGATACAGGGCAATCAAAATTATTGTAATTCTGATATTTGTTCACCGTATCTTCTTTGGTTTGTTTGGCTTTGATTTTGCCAGTTTTATAGACGTATTCTTTAGCGAAAAGATAGAAATCAGGATTGTCTGAAATATTCTCAGCAAGTATATCCATTGCACCTTGAAGAGCATCTTCTTCGCTAGGAACATCTTTATTTATAAAAGAAGACGCATATTTCTTTAAAGAAGAAAGATCCCCTTGCTGTTTCAAAAGATAGGTTGCTAAAGGTTCTAATCCTCTTTCTTTAGCAATGGATCCTCTTGTTTTTCTTTTTGGTTTATAAGGGCGGTAAATGGTCTCTAAAAGAGATAAACTCGTACATGTCTCCACTCTTTCTTTGAGTTCGGGTGTTAATTTGCCTTGTTCCTCAATGGAAGAAAGGACGGTTTTCTTTCTCTCTACTAGTTTTTCGAATTTCTCTTTTTCTTCAACAAAAGAACGTAAAACGACATCGGAAAGATTCCCGGTTTCTTCTTTTTTATAACGGGCAATAAAAGGAACGGTTGCGCCTTCCTCTAAAAGACGAAGGGTAGCTTCCACTTGCTTGGGTGAAATGTTTAAAGTGCTAGATAAGTATTGAATAATTTCCATAGTGAAAATGATACTAAACCTCTAGGGAATAGACTATGTCATAATTATGACTTTTTAATGCTAAAATACTTGAAAATTAGGAATGGAAAAGAAGATCGCCATATGTTGGAACTGGCCAATTCTCTTTGGAAACGAGTAGTTCTGCTTCATCAACAGATTTTCTAAGAACGGCCATTTCTTCTTTGAGTTTTGTGGCAGCAAAGAAGGCGTGTTCTTTCTCTTCGCCATCTTTTCTTGCGTCTTCTTTAATGAAAGAATCTAGACGTTTTAAGGAAGAGTAAGTGTCATTAAGGACTTTTTCCAAAGCGGTTTTCTCTTCGGAAACGGCAATGAATTCATCTTTATAGAATTCATCTAATTGAACGATTTCTCTTAAAGCTTTATGAATGGCTGGTAAGTAAAGTTTATGAACCATGCGGGACATGGTTTTCGCTTCAATAACCGCCTTCGAATGATAGTCTTGATATTTAATCGCTTCACGAGAATCAATTTCCGCCTCGGTGAAGATGCGGCTACTGACTAAAAGGTCGCGATTTTCTTTGCGGTCTAAGGCTGCGATTGCTTCAGGTGTGCTTCTAAGATTTGCAAGTCCACGCTTCTCCGCTTCTTTTTCCCACTCTTTGGAATAACCATTTCCATTGAAGATGATGCGTTTATGCTTTTGAATGGTTTCTTTAACCCATTCTCTCGCTGCTTTTTCTTTATCTTCGGCCTTCTCCATCAAGGAAGCCACTTCGTTAAGTCCTTCCCCTAACACTGCATTCAAATAAGTGTTTGGTTCGGCAATATTTTGTTCGCTTCCGACCATACGAAATTCAAAGCGATTGCTAGTAAAGGCAAACGGAGAGGTTCTGTTACGGTCTGCATCGTCTTTCAAGACGGTTGGTAAACCTTTGCTACCTGTAATCTTTTCGGCAGAACGCTTGCAGCAACTTGTCGTGTTTGCTGTTTCACCTTCAAGGAGTTTGGTTAAATGATCGCCAAGATAGATACTAACGATTGCTGGAGGGGCTTCATTGGCGCCTAAACGGAAATCATTGCCATAAGAAGCGACAGACTCTCTTAAAAGATCCGCGTGCATATCTACCCCACGAATGACGGCGGCCATGAAAATCAAGAAAAGAAGATTGTTTTCGGGGTCTTTTCCTGGAGAGAAGAAATTGATACCAGTATCTGTTCCGACAGACCAGTTGTTATGTTTGCCAGAGCCATTAATTCCTTCGAATGGTTTCTCTTCAAGAAGGCAAATCATGCCATGATGTTTTGCAATACGTTTAAGAAGTCTCATCACCAACTGGTTTTGATCAGCTGCTAAAGAAGAGGGAGCATAAATACAAGCAAGTTCATGTTGAGATTGGGCAACTTCATTATGTTCTGTTTTAGCAGGAATCCCCAATTTCCAAAGAACGTCGTTGACTTCCTTCATATAGGAAGAGATTTTTTCTCTAATTGGACCAAAATAATGGTCATCTAATTCCTGGCCCTTTGGAGCACTCACCCCAAAAAGGGTGCGACCCGTATATACAAGATCCTTCCTTTTTAAATATTCTTCTCTTTCCACAAGGAAATATTCTTGCTCCGCGCCAGCATAGGAATAAACACGTTGAGCGGTTGTGTCGCCTAAAAGACGTAAGACACGCAAGGCGGAATCAGAAAGGTATTCTTCCGAACGAAGAAGAGGAGTTTTACCATCAAGAGCTTCACCATTATAACTGCAGAAAGCAGTAGGAATATAAAGCACAGCGCCATCTTCATCGTCTTCTAAAACAAAGGCTGGGCTTTGCGCGTCCCAAACGGTGTAGCCTCTTGCTTCAAAGGTAGCACGAAGTCCACCAGAAGGGAAAGAAGACGCGTCTGGTTCCCCTTTAATTAATTCGTTCCCTTTGAAATCATACGTGACTTCACCGAGAGCATTTGGTTTCCCGATAAAGGCGTCATGTTTCTCAGCGGATAAGCCGTTTAAAGGCTGAAACCAATGGGTATAATGAGTTGCTCCTTTTGAAAGAGCCCATTTTAACATTCCTGAAGCGATTTCATCCGCATAAGCATGGTCGAGTTCTTTTCTCTCCTCGATTGCCTCCTTTAAAGCGAGATAGGCTTCATTAGAAAGAAATTCTTTCCTTGCTTTATCGTTAAAGACATTCGTACCAAACAACGAAATAACATCGGATTTGTTTTTGCTCATGGATGTGACCTCTTAGGAAATATTTTGGATGCTTTTTCTTACATCCCATGGTTCTTTATTTTCGCTTATTTAGAGAAAATGTACATAAAAATTTAGATAAATTTAGAACTTTTTTCTTTCAAGACAAAAGGAAGCGTTTAGACAATGTGAAACGGAAAATTGGACGTCTAATTCAAGATGGATAAAGACATTCAAGAAACAACTGTTTTAAAATATATGGAAGATGAGCTATATCTTCATTTCAGCAAGAAATAACGAAGAAGGGAAACTCGATTTCGCCTATCTTCAAACGGATGACTACCTAAAGCCCTTAAGGGAAGAGGTTTTGTCCTTCGAAGAGAACGAAGAAAAAATACATAATATTTTAATCAACCAAGACATAGGCATCATCGCTTGGCAAGGATATGATGATTGTCGTTCTTTACTAAACGAATTCAAAGAAAGAAGTGCTGAACCCTTTGATTTTCAACTCTTTGATGTTCGATACATGCTTAACGTCATTGAAGAAGATGATGACGAATACGAACTAGAGACCTTTATCCCTCTATCTCTTCAAAAGAAAGAAACTCATTCCTATCCATTAAAGAGATGTTATTTCATTTTATATGCGTTAAAAAACATTCTATTTTCGTTAGGAGATAATTTTGAAAACTTCCTCAAAAGAAACGATTTCGAATCCTGTTTCTATTATTCCCTCGATGCATATTTTGGAATCAATCCGAAAGAAATCTATAATTCTCAATTAGCCGTAAAAGAACTTCTAGAAAAAGATATCCAGCATTATGTGTTTTTTGATTTCGAATGTGCAAATTGCTTAGACAAAATAGGCAAAATCTGTGAAATAGGCGCATTGATAACAGACACATCCTTTAATGTCGTCAAAGAAATCCATCATCCAATTAATCCAAATAGCGAATTTCATCTTCTTTCTAGTGACAAAATGCATGGTCTCCATCTTTTTTGGGAGGCAAATGATTATGAAGTGTATCGTAAAGCCCCTACTCTCCCTTATTTCTATGATGAATTTAAAACGTTGTTTTCCGACGAAAAAGCCATCTATGTAGGTCACGCTGTTGATAACGATATTTCCTTTCTTTACACAGATTTGAAAAGAAATGGCTTAGAAGAGTTCTCCGTTCATGCGATTGACACCCAAAGAATGTATCGAAAATTAATCGATAAAACGAGTAAAAAGAGTATTAGTTTAGAAAACGCATTAATTGCTTTGCTTGGCGAAGAAGAACTTCAGAAATACGTTCCTCACAAATCTTTAGATGATGCAAAAATGACGCTTGCGGTATTCAGAGCCATCTTAGAAAAATCTGAAATGACCATGGCTGAAATCTTAACCATGTTCCCACGTTGTTTAAGAAGTACGGAGCAAATTGATCTTTCTTTTGCATTAAAGGAAGCGAGTTATACATTCCCTCTCCCTTATAATTCTGCCTCTATTGTCTTATCTTCACCGGAAGATCTTTATTGTGGCTACACAGCAGAAAACACGAGCGAGAGAATCTATCTAGAAGCCTGCCGTGATGATTTTGAAAAATCTAGGATTAAAACATACCAAGGAAGAAGATATTTCTTTCAAAATTTTATTAAAAAGCAAAATGCTTATGAAGTGGAAAAATTAATATCGAAAGTGAAAGAAAAAGACGGGTTACTTGTGAATAATCCTCTCTATGCAGACGTAATCGTTTATGAAAAATCGATGGATATAAAGCAAGTTGCTCATAAGAAAAGCGTCTCTATAAAGGATTTGCTTTCTTAAATAAAAAGAGCGGGGACGTGTATTAATATTTAATTGAAAAATTCGTTTTTCTTATCGCGAGAAAGAAGAGATTGAGCAATTTCTTTCGCATCTTTGTTACGAATAATAATTTCGTGAACCCCGTAAATAATTGGCATATCAATCTGATATTTGTCGCAAAGTTCTTTCGCTGCATTCAAAGAAAGTATGCCTTCAACTACCATGCCAACTTTGTCTACTGCTTCCTGAGGAGTAAAGCCTTGTCCAATATAATTGCCTGCTTGGTTGTTACGGCTGTGTTTGCTTGTGCAAGTAACAACAAGATCGCCTAATCCAGCTAAGCCAGAGAAAGTGTTTGGATCGCATCCCATTGCGACACCCAGTTTCCTTAATTCATGTACGCCTCTGGTGATTAAAGCAGCTTTGGCATTATCGCCAAAACCAAGTCCATCGGAAATGCCACAAGCAATTGCAATGATGTTCTTAAAAGCGCCGCAAAGCTCACAGCCTTTTCTATCCTCGTTTGTATAAACACGGAAAGAATCCCCATGGAAGATTTCTTGTGCTCTCTTGGCGTTTTCCATGTTTTTACAAGCTGCAACAATGCAAGTTGGCAAAGAAAGTACCACTTCCTCAGCATGGGTTGGTCCAGTTAAAGCAACCACTTCATCTTTAATCTTTAATACGTCTTCAATGATTTCAGAGGTCGTAAGTAAACTATTTTCTTCAACGCCTTTGGCTAAATCAATAATTAATTGACCGTGATAATAATGTTTTATTTGCTCTGCTGTTTTTCGAATATAGGTAGAAGGGGTAGCAAAAACAATGACCTCAGAATCTTTAAGACATGTATCTAAATCAGATGAAAAAACGATTTTAGATGAAAGGACAGCTCCAGGAAGTTTCTTATGTAGGTGAGTCGAATTCAATAAATCCGCTTGTTCTTTCCGATGAGAATAGCAAAATACATCCTTGCCTTTTAATGCCAAAAGATTCGAGATTGCACTTCCCCAAGTTCCACTTCCTAAAACACAAATTTTCATCATTCTCCTCCGTTTCACCTTTAATTAACTACATGTCTCTCTTCTTTTTAAGAATAGAGAGTTTTTGATTTAACTTCTTATAGACGTGTTCAACAACCCATTTCTCTGTTGAAAGAGTATACACATCCTCTAAATTAGCCCAACGCAAACCCGAATTCTCGTCCTCTTTAATAATGAGCCTATCTTTTTCATCTTCTTGAAGAAGATAAGTTAAGTTTAGATGTAAATGAGAAGGGACATACACTCCTTTTCGATAATGAGAATCAACCGTAAGAATTTCTAAAGAGAAGATTTTTCCATCGTTTAATATTTGAAAATGAGAAAGGCCGCTTTCTTCTTTTGCCTCTTTTAAAGCAACTTTTAAGCAATCGACTTCCCCGTCACTATGCCCACCAAGCCAGCTCCATGACTGAAAAATCTTGTGATAGCAAAGAAGGACTTTGTCCCAATCTTTATTCACGATCCAACAAGAAGAGGTAACGTGGCAAATTTGATTCTCCCTACTAAAGATGTTTTCCTCTGTTTTTAAAGCGTGGAGGATGACTTCTTTATCCGCTTTCTCTTCTTCGTTGGAGGGAATAAATCCCTCAATTTGTTCAATTAATTCTTCCTTAGTCATTTGGTAGGCCTTCAAGATTATTAGCAAGCTCTTGCATCTTTAGAAAAACGTTAGCTAGTGGAAAACCATCCACCAAAGTATGGGATACGGTGATATTCAAAGTAAGATGATACGTTCCGTCATCATGTTTCTTGTATTTATCCCAAAGAATACGAGGAACAGATAGATTGTCATGGCCCCCCGATGGAGTTGGATGTCGGAAAGAAAGAACACTTAATAAAGGTAAGCAGGAAGCAAAAATAACATTTGGTTCATTACATAGAGGTGAAAGATCCAACTGATCATCTGGATTCAATTTCTTCGCTTTATCATTTAATTCAACTACTTCTTTATAAAAAGTAAGAAAGTCTTCATTGAAAAGGCAACCAACATTGCTATAAACGCCAGACTCTCCCATTACCGTCCAGGTTGGATGGATTTGATCGTAGTAATAAATGTGACCTTTTACTTCCCGAAGATGAAGTTCATATACGGAATTGATGGCTTTTGTTAAAAGATAAAGGAAAATCGGAAAGAAAGAGATACGTTTCTCTTCTTTGTATTTAAGGATATTCGTTACATCGATATCGACATCTAGACCATAGCTAGGATCAGGGAATTTAGAGAAATGGAAATATTGATTTCTCTTCTTATATGTTTTCAAATCGATTTCCGTTCTCATTCAATCATTCCTTTCATTTTTAGTTCTTGAAAAAGGTGCTCTTTAGCCAAGGGGTCTTTCTTTAAATCCCATTTATCAACATCAATATCGATGAGAGAATCCTTGGGATAGCTTTTTCTCATCATTTCGTCATATCCATCATAAAGGAAACGATAATAAGAGATCAGTTCTTCTCCCATTTCAAAAGAACGGCCTCTGCTTTGAATACGTTTTAGAACTGTTTCAAAAGAACCGTGAAGATAAACAAGTACCGTCTTCTTTCCTTTGGAATTCTCTTGAAGATCTTGCAAAATTTCTTTAAAGAAAGAATCGTATATCTTCATTTCCATCTCACTGATATTGCCTAATTCAAAATTCTTTTTCGCAAAATAACGGTCCTCAAAAATACTACGATCAAGCACAGCATTCTCTTCCTTTAAAGCTTCACGAATGGTATGAAATCTAGCACGCAAGAAAGATAATTGAAGAAGAAAAGGATAACGTTTTCTTTCTTTTTCTTCTGGCGTGGCTTTATAAAATAAAGGCAGAATTTCATTTCCTTTTACCGTTTCAAAAAAAGAAGGTAAAGAAAGCTCTTCTTCTAGCATCTTTGTCGTCGTTGTTTTTCCGATTCCAATCATTCCGCCTACAACTATCATTTCCAAACCTCTAAATCTTTTAGATTATCTACTCTTCCGTTTTTCTTTTCCATAGGAAACATTCTTCGTAAGAAAAAACCAAGACCATGTCCTTTCTTTTAAAAATTCTTATGTAAAAAATATAGAAGTATTTACAAAAAGGTTGCTGATTGATTAAGGCCGGCAACCTTTTGCTAT
>UQFY01000018.1 GCA_900540385.1 uncultured Mollicutes bacterium | reverse complement strand
GCCGTAACTATAACGGTCCTAAGGTAGCGAAATTCCTTGTCGGGCAAGTTCCGACGCGCATGAATGGTATAATAATTTGGGCGCTGTCTCGACAGCAGACTCGGTGAAATCTTATTACCTGTGAAGATGCAGGTTACCCGCGACTAGACGGAGAGACCCCATGGAGCTTTACTGTAACCTAATATTGAGCGTCTGTTCTCCATTCGCAGCATAGGTGCCAGGCTATGAAGCCAGGGCTTTGGCCTTGGTGGAGCCGCCAATGAGATAGCACTATTGGAGGATGGCCGTTCTAACGTACGCCCTCACGAGGCGGCGGACAGTGTTAGGCGGGCAGTTTGACTGGGGCGGTCGCCTCCCAAAGAGTAACGGAGGCGCTCCAAGGTTCGTTCAGCATGGTTGGAAATCATGCGCTGAGTGCATTGGCATAAACGAGCTTGACTGCGAGGCCTACAAGCCGGGCAGGGACGAAAGTCGGACAAAGTGATCTTGCGGTTTCGTATGGAAGAGCCGTAACTTAACGGATAAAAGCTACCCTGGGGATAACAGGCTGATCTAGTCCAAGAGTTCACATCGACGACTAGGTTTGGCACCTCGATGTCGGCCCATCACATCCTGGAGGGGAAGTACCTTCCAAGGGTTTGGCTGTTCGCCAATTAAAGTGGTACGCGAGCTGGGTTCAAAACGTCGTGAGACAGTTTGGTCCCTATCTGTCGTGGGCGTAGGATGTTTGAGTGGACTAGTCCTTAGTACGAGAGGACCGGGATTAACGGAGCACTGGTATATCGGTTGTCGCGCCAGCGGCATGGCCGGGTAGCTACCTCCGGAAGAGATAAATGCTGAAAGCATATAAGCATGAAGCTCGCCACGAGATGAGACATCCCATTCGAAAGAAGTAAGTGCCCCCCGAAGTCAGGGGGTCGATAGGCCGGATCTGCAAGCGCCGCGAGGCGTTCAGGAGACCGGTACTAATAGCACGAGGACTTAATTTCACCTATCCTTTTTTGAGGATATAGCAATTTGAGTCGCTTATAAGATCAAAATATTGACGGTTGGAGCATGTTCAAGGATAATATCCAGTGTTCAGAGGGCATCGGCCCATGGAAAAAGTCTGGTGGCGATGGCGCGGTGGTCACACCCGTTACCATCCCGAACACGGAAGTTAAGCACCGCAGCGGCGAAGATAGTGAGGCTCGAAAGGCCTGCGAAAATAGCGCGCCGCCGGGCTTTTTTCTTTTATGCCCCCCTCCCCTCCGTTGCCTATTTGGCGATAGTGTGGGATAATAGGAGAGCTTAAGTGCAAAAAGAAAAATATGGCAGCAAGTAAACAAACAAAATACGGAGATATCCAAATCTCTGAAGAAGTGATAGCTCAAGTTGCTGGAGATGCAGCGATCTCCTGTTACGGAGTTATGGGCTTAACCCAAGCGCCATCTCTTGGTGGTGTTCTTACTGAGGGCGTTAATAAACTTTTAAAAAACACCGATTATGTTAAAGGCGTTTACTGCCGTAAAGCCAAAAAAGGCTATCAAGTTGATGTCTATCTCGTAGTTGCTTATGGTGTGAAGATAACAGAAGTCGTTGGGGAAGTGCAAAAGAAAATTGCATACGACCTTAAGAATGTCTTCCCTATCGACTATTGGAAGGTAAACGTATTTGTTCAAGACATCCAAGAAATCGAGTGAAAAATATATGAAACGCATTAATGGACAAGAATTAAAACAGTTGTTTTTGTCAGGGGCCAATAACCTCTATAATCACTATCCGAAAATTGATCAGTTAAATGTATTCCCGGTTCCAGATGGTGATACTGGCATGAATATGAACTTAACTCTTACGAGTGGTTCAAAAGAAGTCAAAAACAATAATGATGAATCCGTCGAAGTGATTTCTCGTCTCTTCTCTAGAGGCTTAATGATGGGCGCTAGAGGAAATTCCGGTGTTATTACATCTCAAATCTTTAAAGGCTTCTCCGAAGCTTGCAAAGGGAAAACCACTTTATCCGTTAAAGATTTAGCAAAAGCTTTCGTTTCTGGTAAAGAAATTGCCTATAAGGCTGTTAAAGCACCAGTTGAAGGAACTATTCTTACCGTTATTCGTGAAGCAAGTACCGCTTTAAACGAAAACATTGCTAAATTCGCTACTATTGAATCCGCTTTGGATTTTCTCTTCTTAGAAGCAAAGAAATCTCTTGAACATACCCCAGATCTTCTTCCTGTTTTAAAACAAGTTGGTGTTGTTGACTCTGGTGGAGCTGGTCTTACCGTTATCATTGAAGGTATGGCAAAGGCTGCAAAAGGAAAATTTGTCGAACGTATCGAGAATTTAGCCGAAGGCGAAGCTATTTCTAATGTCTTATCTACTCCAAATGGCAAATATGCAGGTGCAGAATTATCGGAATCCGAAGAAGGATACGGTTATTGCACTCAGCTTCTCATCCGTTTAGGAAAAGCGGGAGATGGAAAGAAACCATTTAACGAGGAACGTTTCAAGAATTTCCTTTCGAACCATGGTAAATCCGTCGTCTTTGTTAGAGATGATGATTTAGTGAAAGTCCACGTGCATACATTAACACCTGGTATGATGCTTAATTTTGCCCAACAATATGGCGAATTCTTAACCATCACCATCGAAAACATGTCGGAAGAACACCATAATATCGAACATGGTAATGTTGCGACCGATATGGAAAGCAATATTGCTCGTGCGAAAGCGGAAAAAGCAAATAGCGCCCCATTAAAAGAATATGCCTTAATTGCCGTTTCTTCCGGTTCTGGATTAGACGAAATGTTTAAAGAACTCGGCGTTGATGTGATTGTTTCTGGTGGGCAAACAATGAACCCATCCACCCAAGATTTCTTGGACGCAGTTGAAAAAGCCCATGCAAAAAACGTCTACATCTTCCCAAATAACTCCAACATTGTATTAGCTGCCAATCAAGCTTGTGACGTTTTAGCAGAAAATGAGAATGTTCATTGCTATGTCATTCCATCGAAGAGCATTCCTCAAGGATTAAGCGCCTTGATGCAATTCTCTGCTGATAGTGATGCCGATACAAACTTTGAAACAATGAAGTCCGCTTTGAAAAATGTCTCTTCCGGATCTGTTACCTATGCTATTAAGGATACGGATATCGAAGGGGTTCATATCACAAAAGACTATTACATGGCCATGCGTGATGATAAAAAAGTCGTCGCTTGCGTTCCAGATAAGCTTGTTGCTTTAAGGGAACTCGTCAAATCGCTTATTAAGCCTGAAGTGGTGGTTATGACCATCATCGCAGGCGAAGATATCAAAGAAGATGATGTTCCTTCCATCCAAGAAGAACTTCAAAACCTCTATCCTGATGTCGAAATCAATGTCTTCTCTGGCAAGCAACCTGTTTATTCCTTCCTCATTGGTGCGGAATAATTAATCAATGTTACTTAAGCGTTTCTCGTAAAGGGAGACGCTTTTTATTTCGAAAATAACGGACTTAAAGATAGTATTAGCAAACGTTTAAAATATATATAAAATATCGAATAATACTTGCAAACATCTAATTTACAAAACAGCATTCAAAATGAATTAGTTGTAACTTACTTTAGCAGGACTATAATTATGGCGACGAAAAGAGGACTATATAAATGTCAGGTTTATTGTTGATTGCCGCTTTAAGCCTTGCGACAGTGCAAGTTAAAGGAACTTCTGGCGAAGACGTAACCATATTTAATTCTTTTAACTATAAAACTTCTGGCGAAGACGAGGACACAATCTTTAATGGCGAATTTCGCATAGAAGAGCAAAAAGAAGATATTGATCCTTTTAATACAACTCTAGATTCCGCAAAGAAAATCAATTTTCCAGAGGCGCAAAATGATTGGAAACATCCCATGACAAAAATTACGGGCTCCGTTGGCACTGGAAGAATCCCGGACGATTATTATTATTTTGTTATTCCGGATAGAGCTTACTTCAAATGTTGTTACGATCCAACGAAATTGCCTCTCGAGATTTCAATCTTAGATGAAAATCATAATCATATGTTTGACGTCAAGGATTATTTTGATGAGGAAGATCCGTCTTCTAACGCTTTTATGAAAAGAGGCGCGTACTATTTGAAAATCCACAACCCCAATAATGTTTCGGTTACTTATGGAATTTATTTAGGCATTAGGTTGGATACTGAATTAATGGCTGAGAACATGCGAACCTTGGTTTTGAACGATGAATTTTTGACAAAGCACCAAGCCGTAGTTTGGCAATCGGATTATTTGCCTAAAGATTCTCAGCCAATTGATGGGTCCTTGCTCGAAGAAAATCATACGAATGGGTTACTTACTTCATTTAAACTTCCAAGGATCGTTTCTTGTGGGAGGGATTATAAAGAAGTTTATAGAGTTGTATATCTTTGGGGGAAAGACTCTTTAAACGCTCTTCTTAAAGATATTGATAATTTGCTTGTTACTTTAGACAAAATAAAAAAAGAAAACGCTAGAATAACAAATTTAACAACCAGTCTATCCATGATCTCTTTAGGTTTGAGCATGGTTAGTTTCTTTTGCTCCAATAAACTTCTAGATACGGTGAGTTTAGGGCTCGGTCTCGTTTCAAACATCGTTGGAAACAATATAGATTGGGATTATTCCGACCTTTATTATCATTTAGGGATGATTCAGGGAGCGATAGGAAATTCAGATGAAAATGACGGCCTAGTTTTAAAACTGGTCCAAGAGGCCTCTTTAGAAAAGAAAAAAACAGGTAGCAAAAAACATTTCATTACAAAATATCGTTTAAAAATTGAAGAAAAGGTTAGATCTGATAATGGAGAACTTTTAAAAGACGACGCCATAATTGCAAGAAAATCAAAGCATCATGAAGAAATACGAATTGTGGCCAATAAAGTATCAGATTCTGGCACAAGTGGTTGTTTTAAAATATATGACAACGTTAACGATGTTGACCATTTGATTTGGGAGAATTACTGATATGAAAAAGATGCTTTGTCTAATCCCTTTGATTTTTTGCTTGCTCTCTTGCCAAAAGCAAATGAGCGATCTTGAGGTTCTTATAAACAACTCTTGTCTTCCTATAGGCGCTAAATTGGAAGACTTAAAAAATGAATTAGAGTTTGAGGAAAAGAGACAAAACAATTTCAATGTTTATTCTATTAAAGCTCAGAAACTCTATGAAGGGGAAAAGACTTACATTTATTTTGACGATAAAGGAAATTGCGTAGGCCTTCTTACAAGAAATCCTTTCTATGGGTTCAATATTTTTGGCGTTGGGATTTATGACCAATTTTATGACCCCTGGTGTCCCCAAAAAGACGAGGATCACGGTTGGTATCAATTAGCTAAAATATATGGCTATTATGAGAGAGTTTTAGATGATGCCAAAAATAGAGAAGGAGAGGCTTGGTATGGGGCTTTCAACCACGATAAAACGATTGAACTAAAATTTTCTGTTGATTTTTCTGGCGAAGAATATGATGAGTCCATGGGATGTGTCCGAGCGTTAGAAGTTATCGTTAATGAGCAATAAATAAAAACACATATGATAAAATATTTATAATGGCTATTTCAAAATCAAAAGCATTTAATGAAGCGTTACGCTCGATTGGAATCGTTGAACCTATTGATGTTTTAAAGCATCTTCCTAGAAAATATGATGACTTCACGTATTCCCTTCCTAAATCTTCCTATGAGGATAAAGAAAGGGTGGTTTTGTTAGGAAAAATAGTTGGAAACATGCCAAAATGTTTCCGTTTTGCAAAACGAAGCGTTTATCGTTTTTCTTTTGAAACCACGAATGGCTATGTTTTTGAAGTTGAAGCGTGGAACCAAACCTATCTTTCCCGTTATCTTAATTTGAATGACGTTTTCACCTTAGTCGGATACTTTGATAAGAGAAGAAACAAAATCACTCTATCTAAGATTCTTAAAGGGGAGATAGAGAGAAACGTTTCTTTAAGACCCATTTATTCTTTGCCTAGCAATATTGCAAACCATACCTATCAAGCATTAGTGAAAAGGGTTCTTCTCTCCTATAAAGGCGAATTAGAGGATGAAGTCCCTTCTTCTTTAATGAAGAAATATCGTCTTTCTTCTGCCTGGGATTCTTTTAAAGACGTTCATTTTCCAAACTCAAAGGGCGAAATCCACCAAGGGATGCGTTATTTTAAATATCAAGAAGCACTTTCTTTCTCTTTGAGAAATCAACTTGTTCGTGGGGAGAATAAAGCTCTAGCAAAAGATATTCGAAGGAAAATTCCTGAGAACATGATGGAACGTTTCATAAATTCTTTGCCATATTCACCTACAAATGATCAAATGAAAGCCTTTCAAGAATGCTTGGCCGATATGAATTCGAGTCAAGTTATGTACCGCCTTCTTCAAGGGGACGTCGGAACGGGCAAAACGTTAGTGGCCGCTTTATGTGCGTATGCGAATCATTTACGAAGTGAACAAACCGCAATCATGGCTCCAACGGATTCTTTAGCAAGGCAACATTATGACAACCTTAAAAAGATATTTGAAGGAACAAATATGAATATTGCTTTGTTGGTCGGTTCCCTTTCTCTAAGCGAAAAACGTGCCATAGCAGACGATTTAAAGGACGGAACCATTGATTTGGTTGTTGGTACGCACGCTCTCTTTTCCTCGAAAGTGGAATACGCATATTTAGGCCTTGTCATTATTGACGAACAACATAAATTTGGCGTCAACCAACGCACCCTCCTAGTTGATAAGGGTGAACATGCAGACCTATTGATGATGAGCGCAACGCCAATTCCAAGAACCTTGACCTTAACGGTATATGGAGATTTAGATGTTTCCACCCTTAGTGAATTTCCAGCCAAAAAAAGAGATGTGAAATCTCAAATTCTTTCCCCGAATGATCCAAAAATTCAAACGATTATTCAAAACGCTATTTCCAGCAAACATCGTGTTTACATTGTTGTCCCACAAATCGAAGGCGGAGGAAAAGAGAATACATCCGTTTTAGAAATTGCTGAGGAATATAAGAAACTTTATCCAAACAAAGTAACGATGATGCACGGGAAAATGAGTGAAGATGATAAGGAAGTCGCTCAAATTGCTTTTCGAACCGGTTTATGTCCTATTTTAGTTGCAACTTCCTTAATTGAGGTAGGCATTGACGTAAAAGAAGCCAATACCATGGTCGTTTACGCTCCAACGCATTTCTCTTTATCCTCTCTTCACCAGCTCCGAGGAAGAATTGGAAGAGATGGAACGCCCTCTCTTTTTGTTATGGCCTATAAAAAAGGCGAAGAGCCTGATGGTGAGGAAAAACTGAACATTCTCTTAAAAACCGATGATGGATTTAAGATTGCGGAAGAAGATCTTCGCCTTCGCGGACCAGGTGAAATTTTGGGCGTAAAACAATCAGGTCTCCCTTCTTTTAATGCTTTGAACGTGATTGACGACTTCAAAATATTCGAGTGTGCAAGGGATGACGCAACCTGGATTCTTATGCATAAAAATGATCCGGAAAACAAAGAAATCATTGAGCGGATTCAAAATGAAAAGAGAACTTCTTTATCCTAGTAAAAAGAAGAGTCTCTAGTTATACTAGAGAAGATATGACAAAGGAAAAACGTATGAAAAAGATAGTAGTAGATATGATGGGATCAGACTTAGGAAGCGCGATTACGGTGGAAGCTGTAAAAGAATTCCATAAAAAACATCCTGATTATGAATTAATTTGCGTTGGCAAAAAGGAAGAATTTTCTTCTCTTGATTTTGCAAGGATAATTGATGCAAGAGACGTCGTTCCTATGACTGCTGGAGCCTTAGATGTCCTTAGAAGAAAGGATTCTTCGATGGTTGTTGCTTTGAAAACGGCCGCGGAAGAAAAAGCGGATGGCGTCGTCTCTGCTGGCGCAACAGGCGGTTTCCTTTCTGCTGCCACTTTGATCTTAAAGAAGATACCAGGCGTTCTTAGACCTGCTTTAATTACCGCTTTCCCCAATCTTGCTAATAATGGCGAGACCTTTGTCACGATTTTAGATGTTGGCGCCTCCAATGAAAACACACCAGAAGAAATGGCTCAATTTGGCTATATGGGTGCCACCTTTTCTGAATCCGTATATGGAATTAAGAACCCTGTTGTAAAAACGTTAGCCAACGGAATCGAAGAAGGAAAAGGCTCTCCAGAAGGGAAGGCCGCTTATAAATTGCTTTCAGAAGATAAAAGAATTAATTTCCAAGGCAATATTGAAGCAAGCCAGGTTCTTATGGGTGCTGCGGATGTTGTTGTTACGGATGGGTATTCCGGAAATGTCCTTTTAAAATCGACAGAAGGAACGGCTAAAGGAATCGGCAAACTTTTGAAAGCCGGCTTTAAAAAGAATCTTGGCACAAAGCTTGGATATCTCTTATCCAAGAGCGTTATCGGAAATATGAAGAGACTCATGGATCCAAAGAAAGTTGGAGGAGCCATGTTAATCGGCATCAATGGCGTTGCTGTGAAAGCCCATGGCAATTCCAATGCAGAAGCTTTCCTTTCCGCTATGGAAGTGGAATACCGTATGATCGAGGCTCAAATCGTTCAAAAGATTTCGTCCTCTTTCGAGAAAGAAGAAACAAAATGAGCAAACCCGTTAGTGAACTTTTAAAGAAAATGGGCATCGTAGCTCACGATGAAACGCTTTATGTTGAAGCTTTGACGCACTCTTCTCATAATGGCGCTTGCATGAATGCAAAGCATTTTGATTATGAGAGACTGGAATTTTTAGGAGACTCTATCATCGGCTTTGTCGTAGGGCAACTTTGTTATCGTCTTCATCCTGAGATGAGACAAGGCGATCTTTCTGTTCTCCGCTCACAATTTATCCGCACGGAATTTGAAGCGGAATTAGGATTAAGCCTTGATCTTGGCGATTATGTTCAGGTTGGGCCTTCCTACACAAGTGATCCAAAACAATCTCTTTCCTTAATGGAAGACGTTTTTGAGTCTTTCACAGGTGCTCTTTATTTAGACCAAGGATTTGAGAAAGTGAATGCTTTTTTGATTTCTCTTTATTATGAAAAAATCAAGAACGGTAAGATTGAAGTAGCGGAGAATCCTAAGAGCGAACTTCAAGAACTTCTTCAAGCGGACTATAAACAAGCCGTTACCTATCGTCTTATTAGCGAAAAAGAAGAGAATAATGTTCATTATTTTGTAATGGGCGCTTATTTCGATAATTATTTGTTAGGTGAAGGCGAGGGCAAAACCAAAAAAGAGGCTCAAGCAAACGCTGCTCGTGACGCTTTAACGAAAAAAGCCTTCAAAGGCTTAAAATAAGGGGGATTTATGGGTTTATTCGCATATTTGAAGAACAAATTCTCTAAGAAAAAAGAGCAGCCTTCTTCTCAATCTCAGACTTTGAAATATCAAAAAGGCTTGGCGAAATCCCGCGCCGCTTTTGCTGATCGTTTAGAAGAACTTTCCAAACGTTATGATAAAGTGAACGCCGATTATTTCGATGAATTGGAACAAATTCTTATTGAGGCGGATGTGGGCGTCGAATTAACTTTAAAGCTTTTAGACAACCTTCTTAGCAAATCTCAAAAAGAAGGAATAACCGACCCAAAGAAAATCAACGAAGAACTCATTGATATGATGTTCGTTGATTATCTCGAAAGTGGGGATTCCATCGTTAACGATGTTCAATTTCATGAAGGCGAAACGACTGTTTTGCTTGTTATTGGCGTCAATGGTGTTGGCAAGACAACGACTATCGCCAAATTAGCGAAGCGTTATCTTGATCAAGGAAAGAAAGTCATGCTTGCAGCCGCTGATACCTTCCGTGCTGGAGCAGTGGAACAACTTAAAATTTGGGCAAAAAGATTAAATTGTCCAATTATTGCCAAAGAGGAAAACTCCGACCCTGCATCCGTTTGCTTTGATGCGGCTAAATACGCGAAAGAACATCATATTGATTTATTAATCGTCGATACAGCGGGAAGACTCCAAAATAAGAAAAACCTCATGGATGAACTCGCTAAGATGAAGCGTGTTCTTTCTCGTGAAATCCCTAACGCACCACATGAAACCTTCCTTGTTATTGATGCGACCACTGGACAAAATGGCGTTATTCAGGCCGCTTCCTTTAAGGAAGTGGTAGATTTAACAGGCATTGTTATCACAAAAATGGATGGAACTTCCAAAGGTGGCATCATTCTTTCTATCCGTTCTCAACTAGGCGTGCCTGTTCGTTTTATTGGCTTAGGAGAGCAAATGGATGATTTAGAAGAGTTTGATTTGGATGAATATCTGCACGCTCTTCTTGTTGGAGATAAGAAAGATGAATGATGATGTTTTGCTAAAAAGAGAGGAGGCCCTCCTTCTTTTTGATGAATACAAGAATCTTTTGACTTCTTCTCAGCAAAATATTTTTTCTGATTATTATCTTTATGATCTTTCTCTTTCAGAAATCGCTGAAAACCATCATATTTCTAAAGCGGCCGCGTCCGATTCTCTTCATAAATCGCTGACGAAATTACAAGAATACGAAGAAAAGCTGCATGAAGTTTCTTTTAAAAAGAAGGTTCTTGAAGCGATTCAGAAAAACGACTTTACATCCATTCGGGAGGAATTAAAAAATGGCATTTGAATCATTAACCGAAAAATTTAGCAACATTTTTAAGAAAATGCGTCGCGAAAGCACTTTGACCGAAGCGAATATGGATGCCGCTTTAAAAGAGATCCGTATCGCTCTTTTAGAGGCGGACGTTAATTACAAAGTTGTCAAAGCCTTCACGAATGATGTTAAGGAAAAAGCCCTTGGTCAAGAAGTCCTTAAGAAAGTAAACCCATCTCAGCAATTAATTAAGATCTGTCACGATGAATTGGAAGAGCTTCTTGGGGCAGAAAACACGGAAATTGGTTATAACAAGAACGGTTTAACGACTATTATGCTCGTTGGTCTTCAAGGAAGTGGTAAAACTACTTCCGCTTCAAAATTGGCTTATTTAATGAAAAATAAGCTTCAGAAAAAAGTCCTTTTGGCAGGATTAGACGTTTATCGTCCTGCCGCTATTGAACAACTTGGGACGTTGGCGAAATCCATTCAGGTTGATTTCTTTGAATTAGGCACGGACGTGAACCCTGTAGAAGTGGCTAAAAAAGCAAAAGAAACTGCAATCCGTGAGGGATATGACGTACTTATCCTTGATACAGCCGGTCGTCTTCAAATTGACGAAAAGCTGATGGATGAGCTTAAAAATATCAATTCGGAGATTCATCCGGAAGAGATTCTCCTTCTTGTTGATGCCATGGCTGGACAAGATGCGGTTAACGTTGCTAACGCCTTTAATGCCAAACTCCGTCTTTCTGGCGTTATCATGTCTAAACTTGACGGTGATGCAAAGGGCGGTGCTGCTTTATCCATTAAATACATCACAGGGCTTCCTATTAAATTTGCTGGCGTTGGCGAAAAAGTCTCTGATCTTGATATTTTTCACCCATCGAGAATGGCCGACCGTATTCTTGGCATGGGGGATGTGGTCTCTTTGGTTGAAAAAGCCAAGGAAGTTATGGATGAGAAGGAAGCAGCTAGAGATGCGAAAAAGCTTCTTGCTGGCGAATTTACGTTAGATGATATGCTTAAACAGATGAAAACTGTTCAACGCATGGGCTCGATTTCCGCTATTGCAAAATTAATTCCTGGCATGCCATCTTTAAGCCAAGAGCAACAAGACGCGGCAGAAAAAAGAATGAAAGACTTTGAAGTCATCATCAATTCCATGACGCCTTATGAAAGAAAGCATCCAGATTGCTTGAAATTCTCCCACAAGAATCGCATTGCTAAAGGGTGCGGCAAAACAAACGCGGATGTAAACCGCGTTATCAAGCAATGGGAGAAATCCAAAGAAATGATGAAACAAATGAAGCAATACCAGAAATCAGGCAAGATGCCTCCAATGGGTGGCTTCCGTTAATCTTCTTTCTTTTTGATAAATTTATGGCCTTTTTCTAAGGCTTCTTGTTCCCATTTAGGGGTTTCAGAGCTCTTTGCTTCGGCTAAGAGCTTTTTATCTTGCTTGCTAAGTTCTAATTTATCGAATAAATCCGGACGATATTTCTTTGTCAAAAGAAGAGACTCTTTACGATGATATTTACGAATTGCCTCATGATTTCCAGAGTAGAGGATATCAGGGACTTTCTGCCCTTCGTAATCATATGGTTCCGTATATTGGGGATATTCTAAAGCGTTGTCGTTAAAAGATTCGTCTTTCAACGATTCGTTATTGATTGCTCCGTCTAATAAACGGATAACGGAATCGGCAACCGCCATCGCAGGAACCTCTCCTCCAGTGAGGATGTAATCGCCAATAGAAAGTAGTTCATCGACATAGGGGTTCACTCTTTCGTCGATTCCTTCATAATGACCACATAAAAGAATCAAGTGATCCATTTTGGAAAACTCTTGAGCTTTCTTTTGATTATAAGTGGTTCCTCTTGGAGAAAATAAAACCGTGTGGGACGTGGGTGTTTTTTTGTCTTTTAAGGCATCTATGATGGGCTGGCATTTCATGATTAATCCGGCTCCTCCGCCAATCGGAGGGGTATCGGTTCTCCCATATTTGTCCTTCGTATAATCACGGATTTGCACGCATTCGACTTCGACAACGCCTTTTGCAATCGCTCTTTTGATGATGGAATTGCCTAAAAAGCCTTCAAAGAAGGAAGGAAATAGTGTCAAAATCGTAATTTTCATAATAATCCAGGGATGACGTGTATCAATATTTCTTTTTTCGCTGTGTCAATGGAGACCACGAATGTATCCATTACAAAAGGAACGTAACATGTTTTGCCATTTTCTTCTTTGATCTTTAAATTGCTAGAAGAAGCGCAACTAAGGACGTCAATGACCTCGCCTATCTTTTCGTTTGTTTCTTGATTGATGACGTTAGATCCAATCAAATCAGAGAGATGATAGAATCCTTCGGGAAGAGTTGCTTCTTCTTCAGGGATTTCAATCTCATATCCTGCAAGGTCTTCAACTAAATTGATATCTTCCATTCCTTTAAAAGAGATGAAATAGTAGTCTCCAGAATCACGGAAGGAAGCGAGTTCTACTTCCAATTCTTCACCGTTTTTTGGGTTTTTCAAAAAGAGCTTTCTCCCAATTTGAAAACGATCTGAAGCAAAAGAGGTGAGACTTTTACAACGTAATACGCCTACAAGGCCAAATGGTTTAATAATTTTTCCGATGCAAATTGTTTTCATAATGAAAGAAATGACGCTGATATTACTCAGCGTCATTCTCCTTTTCTTTTTCTTTGTCTTCTTCGCTGAAACTTTCAAATTTCAAATGGATACGAACATTGGAATTGTCAGCTTTTCCTGCGATGCCGACGGCTTCGCGTAAAGCGTTAGCAACAACTCCTCTTTTTCCGATCAAACGAGCAGTGTCATCATCTTCAGCAACGACTAACAAAGACACGTCCTTTTCATTTGAGCCTGGAAGCTCACGAATCATGATGGAGTCACGATGCTCAACAAGTGGATCGATTAGGCCGTGAACGACCTTCTCGTAATCGATCATTATTTTTGCTCCTTGTTAGCTTTTTTGACTTTGCTTTCTGCGAATTTGGTCATGATTCCTTTTCTAGAGAACATGGCACGAACACTGTCAGAAGGAGCAGCGCCATTACTGAGCCACTTTAAGGCTAATTCTTCGTTGATATCGGCTTTCTCTTCACCAAGGGCTGGATCATAGGTTCCGATTTGTTCGATGTAGCGGCCATCTCTTGGAGAGCGGGAATCAGCAACAACGATACGATAGAATGGGTCTTTGTGACGACCAATACGGGTTAATCTAATTTTAACGGACATAGTAAATTCTCCTTTTCCGGTGATTATGATAATGAAAATATATATTGCCGTCAAGCAAAAATACTTAACCCTTTATTTCCCCTTGTAAAAACAATCTTTTGTATTTAGAATAATCCACGCGTATGTGAGTACGCTACGCAAGCTCCGCCATCCTTGTCACTTGGATGAGAACTTGAAGAGAACGTAATTCAAACATTAAGGAGAACAAGCATGAACTTAAATTTAGTCGAAGAAGTTACGGCTTCTCAACTCCGTGATGACATCCCAGATTTCAAAGCTGGTGATACCGTCAGAGTTTCCGTCCGTATTATCGAAAACAAAAAAGAACGTATTCAAAACTACGAAGGCGTTGTTATCCAACGTCGTGGTCATGGCGTGAGCGAGACCTTCATCGTTAGAAAGATGTCCAGTGGCATTGGCGTGGAAAGAATCTTCCCAATCCATTCCCCATCTATCGCTAAAATCGAAGTCGTCAAACACGGCCGTGTCAGAAGAGCTAGAATCCACTATATGCGTGGTCTTGCTGGCAAAGCCGCTCGTATTAAAGAAGCTACAAAATAAGCAATTTGTTGCAATCTATCAAGTGACATTAAGGCTCCAGAAATGGAGCCTTTTCTCTTTGCTTGATTTGCTCCTACCGATATAATTTTTCCTGTATGGCAGAATTCGTAGACGTAAATAAAGGAGACATATTGCCTCCTCTTAATCAAAAGAGACAGAAAAAGCATTCTCTTCGGAAGCTTTCTCGTTTGTTTTTTCAAATCTTTTTCAGTCTTCTTTTTGCCGTAGTTTTTGCGATTTTTGGGCAAACTATATACGATTTCAATCGTTACAGCGCTTTTTATGTAAATGGTGAATCAATGTATCCAACGTTGAATAGAAATGCGGAAGTCTATGAAAAAGGCAATAAGCTTATAACAAAAACCTATCTTCTCGGGAATTTCTCTTCTCCGAATCATAAGTATCTTTGCGATTATGGATTAATGGATGAAAAGGAAGGTTTCCTTTCCTCCATCGAGCGCTTTTCCATTGTGGTCACATATTTTGATCAAGATATGGAAAAGAGGGGAGACATGTATCTTCCTAAGAGCGGAAGTGAGCTCAAAATCAAACGCGTTTTAGCTCTCCCAGGTGAAGAAATCTATTTTGATAATGAAGGGGAGCTTTATATAAAAGGAAAAAGAGACTCCACTTTTCAGTTTATTGAACAACCGTTTTTCAACATTGATCCTTGGAATGAGGAGTCAAAAGATTTTCTTTCCGTGGTAAAAAAAGAAACGAACACGGCTTCTAGCTACGCCTACGATGATAAACATCCTTATCGTTTAGACGATAACGAATACTTTCTTGTGGGCGATAATCGCCTTGAAGGATGTAGCAATGACTCTCGTGCTGTTGGCCCAATCTCTTCCTATTCTATTGTAGGAAGGGTTGTTACCATCATTGGGAAATGCTGGTATGAGATAGGACAAAACGGCAAGAGCAAGGAGACGATTGACTTTAAGAGCCTTATAATGCCATGGAGGTTGGAATTATTATGAAAGAACTTCAGCAGCAAAAGAATGTCCATTATTTCCCTGGACATATGGCAAAAGCTCTTAACGCTATCGGCCCAATGGTCAAGGGGAGCGATTTAATCGTGGAGATTGCAGACGCAAGAGCCCCTTTAAGCACACGTAATCCTTTGCTCGAAAAATTCTTAGAGAACAAACCTCATTTACTCTTACTTTCTAAATTTGATAAAGCAGACCCGAACGTTACGAAAGAATGGATTGCTTATTATAAAGGAAAAGGGCTTATTTGCTTTTCTAGTGATCTTAAACACGCAAAGGTCTTGGATATACTTCAAAAGATGAGTGCTCCGCTTGTTCAGAAGAAAAGAGAAAAAGAAGCCAAAATCGGCATGAAAAAACAACCTTTACGTCTTTTGATTCTTGGCATTCCAAATGTTGGGAAATCCACTTTTATCAATAACCTCGCTGGCAAAAAAGCGGCTAAGGTTGCAAATCGTCCTGGTGTCACAAGAGCGGAGCAATGGATTAAAGTGTCTAATGATTTCGTTTTACTTGATACTCCAGGGATTCTTCCAATGAATTACCCAAACAAAGAAGAAGCGATTCGTCTAGCCTTATTAGGTTCTATCAAAGAAGACGTTTTGCCTTTGGATGACTTGGCTTCTAAACTTTTTGACTATTTAAAAGAGAATTATCCTTCCTCCTTAAAGGAACGTTATGGTTTAGAAGATATCTCCCTCTTAGAAGAAAAGGACGTTCTCGAAAGAATTGCTAAAGAGCGCGGCTATCTTTTGCAAGGTGGCTTAGCGGATACTTCGAAAGCGTGCCTTAGTCTTATTAAAGATTTTCAAGAAGGATATCTTGGAAACCTTACTTTGGAAAAACCTTTATGCTAATTAAAGAAAGAGAATTCTATAGCCCTTTAGTTCACGCTATCGTGGGTATTGATGAAGCAGGAAGAGGCCCTTTAGCGGGTCCTGTTTTTGCTGCCGCCGTTTTATTTGACCCGTCTTACCAAAACGAGGAAATTAATGATTCTAAGAAATTGACGGAAAAAAGAAGAGAGGAACTTTTCCTAGAAATAAAGAAGAACGCCATCGCTTATGGGATTGCTTCCGTTAGTGCAGATGAAATTGATGAAATAAATATTTATGAAGCCACCAAGAAATGTATGCTTGCCGCTCTTTCGAAGATTCAAGTGCCTTACGATATGATTATTACCGATGCGATGAAATTAAAAACAGAAAAGCCTCTTTTAGCGATGGTAAAAGGCGATGCGCAATGCTTAAACGTGGCGGCCGCTTCCATTCTTGCTAAGGTTTCTCGTGACCATTATATGGAAGAGCTGGATAAGAAATATCCTCAATATGGTTTTGCTAAACACAAAGGATACGGTACGAAACTCCATATGGAAGCTTTAAAGAAATATGGGCCTATCGAACACATCCATCGTAAGAGCTATGCGCCCATTAAAGCTTTTTATACTGAACAAATAAAACTTTTTTAGGCATTTTTCTAAAACCCCGTCTTCTTATAAGTGAAGGGGGTTGGGAAAAATGTTCACAACACATGAAATTCTCCTTTGCTTATCTTTAAAATACAAAGGAAACTGGGATGAGATTTATCAAGCCATCCGTAACAAAAAACGCATCACTGAGGAAGAGGGAAGAGATCTTTTAGCTTCCTATAAAAGCGATGCTAAAGTCGTCGTCATAACCGATCCGGATTATCCGGAGGCGCTAAAAAAGATTTATCGTCCGCCTTTTGTTCTTTTTTATTACGGAGATTTTTCTTCCATCAAAAACCAAAAACACTGCGTTTCCTATATTGGAAGCAGGGACTCTTCCGCCTATGGAGAAAAGATGGCAAAAGAAATCTCCTCAGGGTTAGCTAAAAAGGGATATGTCATCGTTTCTGGGATGGCAAAAGGAATTGACGGAGTGGCCACCAAAGCTGCCTTAGATGCTGGAGGAAGGGCTGTAGGAATCCTTGGCTCTGGAATTGATGTCTGCTATCCAAATTCAAATGAAGATATTTATAAAAGGTTAAAGACAGAAGGACTTTTGCTTTCAGAGTATCCAGAGGAGGTGCCGCCAAATAAAGAGAACTTCCCCGCGAGGAATCGTCTTATTGCTGGATTAAGTGAAGTGGTGGTTGTTGGTGAAGCGGATCGCCATTCTGGCACATTAATAACCGTTAACTATGCTTTGGAGGGAGGAAAAGAGGTTGCTTGTCTTCCTTATCCAGCCGATCAAGATAGTGCTTGTAACCTTTTAATCAAAGATGGTGCAACACTTATCACCTCAGCGGAAGACGTCTTGGAAATGCTATAAAATTTTTTCCATCACTTATAAATAATCTTATTTATATAGGTAAAAGGTGTTTTTTATTTCTTTGACAAACGTTTTTATCGTCTCTAATATGTTGTGCCGTGAATAAGGAGGAAATCTTATGAAACTTGTAATCGTCGAATCTCCAAATAAATGCTCAACCATTTCTCAATATCTTGGTAAGGGCTATAAAGTCATTGCTTCAAAAGGTCATATCCGCGATCTTTCAACAAAAGGCAAAGGCGGTTTAGGAATCGATGTCGAGCATGATTTCACTCCAGATTTCATTATTCCTAAAGGCAAGCTTCCAACCGTTAAGATGCTTAAAAGCGAAGCGGCAAAAGCCGACGAAGTCATTCTTGCAAGCGACCCTGATCGTGAAGGAGAGGCTATCTCTTGGCATTTAGCTAGTGTTTTAGGCTTAGATATAGCCAAAACAAAACGTCTTGTTTTCCATGAAATCACGAAACCTGTGATTGAAGCCGCCATTGAGAATCCTTCCCATATCAATATGGATCTTGTCTATTCGCAAGAAACAAGAAGGATGTATGACCGCATCATTGGTTTTAAGCTTTCCTCTCTTTTAAAACAAAAGATGGGTGCTATTTCGGCCGGGCGTGTCCAATCCGCTACCCTTCGTCTTGTTGTTGATAATGACGATGAAATTAAAGCCTTTGTGCCTCAAGAATATTGGACTATCGATGTCACCCTTGATTTAGGAAATGGAAAAACAATCGTTGTGAGTCTCGATAAAATCGATGGAAAGAATGTGGAAATCCATAGCAAAGAGGAAGCGGACGCTATCCTTGCCCGTATTGGAAAGGAAATGAAAATCGTTTCTCTTACTTCAACGAAAAGGAAAACGTTCCCAAAATTCCCATTCTCTACTTCCACGATGCAACAAGAGGCTTATAACCGCTATAAATTCTCAACAAGTATTACGCAAAGCATTGCGCAAAAGCTTTATGAAGGTTTGGAGATTGATGGCGAGCACGTTGGCTTAATCACTTATTTAAGAACGGACTCTACACGTTTATCCAAAGAATTTATTTTCGGAGACGCAAAACCATTCATCGAGAAAGAGTTCGGAAAAGAATATATTGGCAACCTTAGCAATCATTCTGATTCGGAAAAGAGCAAAAATATTCAAGACGCCCATGAAGGTATTCGTCCAACTTCTACTTTGAGAACTCCTGATATGGTTGCAAAATACGTCACGAGAGAAGAAGCAAAACTTTATCGTTTGATTTATGATCGCACAATTGCCTCTTTAATGGCTCCAAAAGAAGAAGAGGTTACAACCGCTCTTTGGGAAAGCAATGGCCTTACCTTCAAGGCAACAGGGAACCGTACTCTTTTCAAAGGATACACTGCGATTTATGGCGAATTCGAAGATGAGGAAAGCAAGAAATTGCCAGAACTCGATCAAAGCAAAGATTATTCCGTTTTAAAAGTGGATCCAGAACAAAAATTCACCAAAGGCCCTGCACGCTTTACAGAAGCAAAACTTGTTCGTTCGATGGAAGAAAAAGGCATTGGCCGTCCATCGACTTACGCTTCTACCATTAAAACGCTTCTGACTAGAAAATACATCACCACCAAAGCAGGTGTTATCACGCCTACCGAAGAAGGCATTCGCACTACAAAAGTCTTAGAGAAATATTTCCCTGAAATTGTTTCCACAAGCTATACCGCCAATATGGAAACGACCCTCGATAAGATCGAAGAGGGAAGTGAAACTCGTTTAAAGGCTATGAATGATTTCTATTATCCGTTCATGGAAAAATTCGAAGAAGTGCGTAATGCCATGTGGAAAGACGCAGACGAACCAACAGGGAAGAATTGCCCTGTTTGCGGCGCTCCTCTTGTCTACAAGAAGAGCAAATATGGTCGTTTCATTGGCTGTTCTAATTATCCAACATGCAAATATGTTGAAAAAGAACCAGCTAAAGAAACAGGGGAAATGTGCCCAGTATGCGGAAAACCTCTTGTTGTTCGTAAGAATCGCAGAGGCCAAGAATTCATCGCTTGTTCGGACTATCCAAATTGCACCTATATCAAAGAAGATGAAAATGCGACTAAGAAGCCCGCTAATAAAAAGACCTATACCGAAGAGGACTATGTCAAAGAGTGCCCATCTTGTCATAAAGGACATCTTGTTATCAAACACGGCAAGAGAGTGGATTTCTTAGGCTGCACGAATTTCCCTAAGTGCCGTTATATTGAATGGCTTCCAAAAGAGAATAAAGACAAAGATAAAAAAGAATGAAAAACTTCGTTAACGTTATTGGCGCTGGCCTTGCCGGAAGTGAGGCTGCTCTCTATCTTTTAAACAAAGGGGTTGAAGTCCATCTTTATGAACGTCGTCCGGAATATGATGATCATGCTCATGTAACTCCTCTTTTTGGGGAACTTGTCTGTTCTAATTCTTTAAAATCTAAGCAATTAACAAACTGTTGCGGTCTTTTGAAGGAAGAAATGAGCAGAATGTCTTCCATTATGATGGAGGCTTCCTCCCATAGTGAGGTTCCAGGTGGAAACGCCTTGGCTGTTGATCGTGAGCTTTTTGCGAAATACATAACGGAAAAACTTCAGTCTTACCCTAATTTAAAAATCATTCACGAGGAGGTTTCTTCTCTTCCGGAAGATGAGATTACGATTCTGGCAACAGGTCCATTAACGAGCGGAGCCCTGTTAGAAGAATTGGGGGAAATTGTTGGAAAAAAGAATCTTTCCTTCTTTGATGCCTCAGCGCCGATTGTCGCGAAAGACTCCATTGATTTTAGCAAAGCTTATTTCAAATCGCGTTTTGAACAAGGCGACTCCTCGTACATTAATTGTCCTTTCACAAAAGAAGAGTATTATCGCTTTGTAAATGAGCTTCTTCATGCTGAAAAAGCCTTGCTTCATGAGTTCGATACTCATTATTTCGAAGGCTGCCTTCCTGTTGAAGTTATTGCCTCAAGAGGAATGGAGACCCTACGTCATGGGCCATTAAAACCTTTCGGCCTTTGGACGGAAGAGCATCCTCATCCTTATGCTGTCTGTCAATTAAGACAAGATAGCAAATTGGGCGATTATTATAATCTCGTTGGTTTTCAGACCAATTTAACATACCCAGAGCAAAAACGTGTGTTTTCTATGATTCCTGGATTAGAGAATGCTCGTTTTGTCCGTTACGGTTTAATGCATCGTAATAGCTATATCGACGCTCCGGCCGCTTTGAAGGAAGACTTAAGCTTAAAAAACAAAGAAAACATTTTCATTGCCGGACAATTATCTGGTGTCGAAGGATATGTCGAATCCGCAGCAATGGGGATAATTGCTGGAATAAACGCTTATAGAAAGCTAAAAGGCTTGCCATTCATTCCTCTTTCTCGTGATAGCGTTACTGGCGCTTTGATTGATTATATTTGCCATGCAAATGAAAAGAGTTTTGCTCCGATGAACGCTTCTTGGGTTCTCTTCCCAACCTCTAAGAAAGATCGTCGTCAAGAGACTATCGATAAAGCTTTAGAGACGATACAATCTTATTGGAAGAGCGTGAATGAATGAACCGTGTTGAAAGAGAATTTTTAGATTCCTTGATTGCCAAACGCTATTCGGAACATACCTTGTCCTCTTATCAAAGCGATTTGGATTTCTTTTTCGACTACCTTAATCAAGAGGGCGTTTTAATGGATAAGGTGGACCGCCTTATCATTCGTGATTTTGAATCCTCCCAATTAGAAAAAGGAGTAGGGGCAAGATCCCTTCAAAGAAGGATGTCCGCTTGTAGACAATTCTACGCTTTCATGCAAAGAAAGGGCTATATTTTAAACAATCCCTTCCGAATGGCAAAGGCACCAAAGAAACCTGTTCGTTATCCTGAAACTTTAACGACAGAACAAGTAACATCTCTTCTTAACGAAAACGCTAAAAGAAAAGATTATTTCGCTTTGCGTGATCAAGCCATTTTGGAACTTATGTACGCTTCGGGGATGCGCGCTTCAGAAGTGGTCTCTTTTAAAACAAGAGACATCGATTTTCGTTCGAGAATGGTAAGAATCTTCGGCAAAGGAGACAAAGAAAGACTTGTTCCCCTTTCTAAAACCGCTGTTCTTGTCATGCAAGAATACATGAAAAAACAACGCCCTGAGCTTTTAGGGAAACATAAGAGCTCCAAACCAGCTGATGCTTTTTTCTTAAACGAAAGGGGAGAGAATCTTACTGTTAGGGGCTTGGAGTATATTCTTCGTCAAATAGAGAATAAAACCGGCTACTACTATGGTTTGCATCCACATATACTCAGACACACTTTTGCAACAACCTTGTTGGATAATGGCGCAGATTTGCGTTTAATCCAAGAATTGCTTGGACACTCTTCTTTAAACACGACTCAGGTTTATACACATGTCTCAACCAAGAGCATGAAGGAACAATATAAAAACTATTTTCCAAGGCAAGGGAAAGAAGAGGATGAATAAAGCTTTCATCGAAGAAAACTGCCACTTTGTATTGCTTCTCATAAGGTGTATAATCTCTTTCGGCCTTTCTTAATCGAAAGCGCTTATACGCACCTCGCGGATCGAACGCCGTGTTCCTTGACGGGCGAAATAGCTTAAAAATCGTCATGGTGGTCAGTTCCTTGAAACGGGGGAGGCTAAAACAAATGGAGGTCACTAAAATGAGTGACGAAGAAACAAAATTAGAAGCCGCTCCAGCAGAAGCGGCCGCAGCTGACGCTGCAACCCCAGAAGATGCCATGGCAGCCATCATCAGAGATCCAAACGCTCCGATTATGACCATGAGAAAACTTCTTGAAGCTGGTGTTCATTTCGGACATCAAACCAGAAGATGGAACCCAAAGATGGGCAAATTCATCTATGGTGCAAGAAATGGCATCTACCTCATTGATATGGGCAAAACCGTTGATCAAGTTAACGTTGCCTATGCCAAACTCAAGAGCATTGTTGACGAAGGCGGCAAAGTCCTCTTTGTCGGCACCAAAGAAAGCGCCAAACAAATCGTTGTTGATGAAGCAACTCGTTCTGGCTCCTTCTACATTGCCAATCGTTGGTTAGGCGGAACTCTTACCAACTTCCGTACCATTCTTGGCCGTACCAAGAGATTAAAGGAACTTCAAGAAATGGAAGCAAATGGTGATTTCGAAAGGCTTCCTAAGAAAGAAGTTGCTCTCTTAAAGAAAGACTTAGAAAAACTTTCCCGTAACTTGGAAGGTATCAAAGAGATGAGACGTTTACCACAAGCTGTCATCGTTGATGATCCAACTGTGGAGCATAACGCCATCGAAGAAGCTCGTAAACTTCGTATCCCAACCTTCGCTATCTGCGACACCTCCGATGATCCAGATATCGTGAATTTCCCAATCCCATCCAACAACGATGCCCCAACCGCTTTAAAACTTTTACTTGGCGTTTTAGCTGATGCTATCGTTGAATCCAAGGGTGGAATCACCGAATTTGCTTATGTCAAAGATCAAGCTGAAGAAGCTACCATGAAAGATGCTGTCCGTGCTGCTGATATTGCTAACGAACAACGTAAAGCCGCTATCCGTGCTCAAAAACAAGCTCGTGAAGAACGCTTCAAAAAGATGCAAGCTGAGCGTAATGCCCGCTTCGCAGAGAGAAAAGCCGCTGCTCAAGGCGATAAAGAAGCCCCAAAAGCGGAAGAAAAAGCTGCTGATCAATCCAAAGCAGCCTAATGAAAGGAAAACATTATGGCAGATCAAAACACCATTGCTGCAATCAAAACGCTTCGTGACCGTACTGGCGCAGGCATGATGGATTGCAAAAAAGCCTTAGAAGCCACTGGATATGATATCGAAAAATCCATTGACTACCTCCGTGAAAAAGGCATTGCCAAACAAGCCAAACGTGCTGGACGTACTGCTGCTGAAGGCTTAGCCCTTGTAAAAGCAGAAGGCAACAAAGCCGCTTTGATCGAAGTTAATTGCGAGACCGACTTTGTCTCTGCTTCCGATAAATTCCAAGAATACGCTCAATTCGTTTTGAACTATGTCTTAAAGAATGAACCAGCCAGCATTGAAGTCGCCCGTGAAGGAACTCTTACCATGCATGATACAGTTGCTCTTGCCACTGGTGAAAAGACTGAATTCCGTCGCATGGCTCTTCTTACGAAAGAAGATGGTCAAGGATTCGGAACCTATATCCATCAAAAAGGCCGTATCTCCGTTTGTGTTCTCTTAGCAAAAGAAGATGAAGAGTTTGCTCACCATCTTGCTATGCATATTGCTGATTCTGGCGCTATTTACGTCAATCTCGAAGATGTTCCAGCCAGCGAAAGAGAAAGAGAACTTGGCATCGCTAAAGCCGAAGTTGCTGCCGATGAGAAGCTTCTTAACAAACCTCAACAAGTAAAAGATCAAATCGCTGAAAAGAAAGTTGACAAGGCTTTATCCCAATATTGCTTACTCAAACAAAAGTTCTTGCTCGATCCATCTAAGACTGTTGAACAAGTCTTGGCCGAAAAAGGCAATAAAGTCATCTCCTTTGTCCGTTATCAAGTTGGCGAAGGACTTGCTGCTTAATCTATTGATTGAAGAGGATGTCCAATGGGCATCCTTTTTTCATACCAAAATAAGTGGAGTTTTGTATAATATTCATTATGGAAGAAAAAACTATTTATAAACGAATTGTCTTAAAAGTCTCTGGCGAGGCTTTAGAAAACGAAAACGATCGTTCCATCTATGACGAGAAGAAACTAAAGGATATTGCAAGCGTAATCAAAAACGCTCGTGAACTTGGTGTTCAAATCGGCGTTGTTGTTGGAGCGGGAAACATTTGGCGTGGACGCCTTGCCGATAAGGTTGGCATTGAGCGCTCTACCGCCGATTATATGGGGATGCTTGGCACTATTATGAATGCTTTGGCTCTTCAAAGCGCTTTAGAAAGTCAGAATGTCCCAACGCGAGTGATGTCAGCTATTAACGTTCCGCAAGTTTGCGAACCATACATTCGTAGAAAAGCCCTTGCTCATCTTGATGATGGTATGGTTATCATCTTTGCCGGAGGCACAGGGAATCCGTACTTCACGACAGATTCTTGCGCAACTTTAAGAGCTCTTGAAATTAACGCCGACTCTATCATTATGGGCAAGAATGGCGTTGAAGGGGTCTATGATTCCGATCCAAGAAAGAATCCAAATGCCAAATTATTGACAAAACTCACTTATGGTGAGGTGATGAGCAAAAAGCTTGCTGTCATGGATTTGACGGCGGTAGCGATGTTAGCGGATTCCGAAGTAAAGATTCATGTCTTCAATATGAATGATCCAAATAGTCTTATTGAAGTTTTAAAAGGAAAAGAAATTGGTTCCACAATAGCAAAGGAGTAAAAATATATGGACGCATTAGTGAACGAAGCCAAAGGACAGATGGAGAAAACCATCGACGCTTTCAAAGGCAGATTAAACAAATTAAGAACGGGTCGTGCAAACCCTCAAATGCTTGATGGCATTAAATGTGATTATTATGGAGATAAGATGGATATCACATCTCTTTGCTCCATTTCTATGCCAGAACCAAGACAATTATTGATTAAGCCTTATTCTCGCGAAGACCTTAAGAGTATTGCTTCAGCGATTGCGGCTGCCAATCTTGGCATCAATCCTCAAGTGGAAGCCAGCGATATCCGTATTATTGTTCCACCTCTTACAGAAGACGTGAGAAAGCAAATCGCCAAGGAAGCAAAAGGCATTGCCGATGAAACCAAGGTGAATATTCGTAATATTCGTCGCGATTACATGGATCTTTTAAAAGCGGACGACACCATGAGTGACGATTATAAAGACCGCGTTGAAGAAGATATCCAAAAAGTCGTTACAGAATCCAATAAGAAAGTGGATGACATCCTTGCTGAAAAGCAAAAAGAAGTCATGACCATCTGATATCTGATTTTCAATAAAGCAAAAGAGGAAGCCAAACGGCTTCCTTTTTTATTCTTGAATTTGAATTCCTCCGTCCGAGCAAATAATTTCGGTAATGGAAGAACCCTTCATCCATGACGAGTCTTTTGGAAGGTTTGCCCATGCTGTTAATTTTCCTTCATAATGAATCTTCGTCAAAGAAGAGCATGATGCAAAAAGACTGCTAGGCAAGCTTATTAAAGAAGAAGGGAGATAGATTTCCTTCAAGGAAGAGCAACCGCTAAAAGCTCCTTCGCCTAGTGTTTTTAAAGAAGTGGATAAAAGATCGATTTTTAATAAGGAGGCATTGTTTTTAAACGTTTCAGCTCCAATAGAAACGAGATTCTTCGAAAAAGAAATCTCTTTTAATGAAACGGCATTTTCAAACGCACGATTTTGAATGGTTTGATTTCCTTCTCCTGAACCAAAACGGACTTCTTCTAACTTTGGCATATTGGCAAAAGAAGATGCGCCGATTGTGGTGTAAAGAGATGGGAAATAAATGCCTTTTAAGGAATTTACACTAGAAGAAACAAGATTCTCATGCACGCTTTCCTTTTCTGTTACTGCGACAGAAAAATAATTTCCGTTCTCATCTTTTACGCTAGAAGGGAAAACAAGATACGTATCATTTTCTTCTAGAGAAATATCTTTGATGAGATAATCATCGTTACTCTTTTGGATAGAAAAAACGTTATTGCTTGTTCTAAACAACTTTTTCTCATCGTACACGCCTGGTTTTTGACTATCCCATGAAAAAGAGGGGATGGTTGGCTTACTTGGTGAGATTTGATCTGAAAAATGCCCTAATACAGGAAAAAGAATGGATCCTAGCAAAATGAGGGAGCCAATCGTAGAAATGAGGATTGTGTATTTCTTTTCTTTTGGAGACATTTTCTCCTTTGTGACGTTTTCGTTTTTCTTTGTTTCTTCCATACTGGGAACATTGTAACAAAAAATGTTGGAAAAATTCTTTTTTTCGATAGAAAAAGAAGTTTTATCTTTCTATCCTTCGAAGCGTTTTTATCTATCTCCTTTTAGGCTATAATTTCCTTTGTGAAAAAAGATTTTATTCTCGAAAAGAAATTGGACCACATCGCCTTCATTATGGATGGCAATGGACGCTGGGCAAAAGCAAAAGGCCTTCCTCGTTATTTGGGGCACAAAGAAGCCTGTAATCGCCTTATTGAAATCTTTGACACGTGTATGGAATTCCATATTCGTTATATGTCTTTCTATGCTTTTTCGACAGAGAATTGGAACCGTCCTCAAAATGAAATCGATCATTTGATGGATTATCTTGAAGAATTCTTTAAGAAGGAAATTGACTATTTGAATAAAAAAGGCACCAGAATTCTCGTTTCTGGGGATCTAGGACGTATTAGAGAAAGTACAAGAAGGGTTTGCCTTGACGCTATAAAACGAACGGAAAACAATGATTCTTTCTTTCTGAATATTTGTTTAAATTATGGAGGAAGGGATGAAATCGTCCGAGCAAGTAAAAAAATCGCCCTCCTTTATAAAGAAGGCAAGATTTCCTTGGATGATATTAATGAAAAGAGTTTCCATGACTATTTATGGAATCCTCTTCTTCCGGATGTGGATTTGATGATTCGCACGTCTGGAGAAATGAGACTCTCTAATTATTTGCTCTATGAAAACGCTTATGCTGAGTTTATATTTACTCCTGTAAAGTGGCCTGATTTTCATCGTGATGAGTTGATTTCTTGTTTAGAAGAATATCAAAACAGGAATCGTCGATTTGGAGGTTTAAAAAATGAATAACAAGAAATTGGATATTGAAATGAATACTCCACCAGCTGGATTTAAGGCTTCGTTACGTTCCCGCATTCTTGTCGGCATTGTTTTAGCTGTTATTTTTATCCCCGCTTTCATTTTGGGAAGCTGGACTTGCTTGTTTGTCTTTATGGCAGCCTTAGCTTTAATCTTAATTGAGATATGTTTAGCTCCTCAAAAGAAATATGGGTGGTGGGTATGGCTTATCACTTTTTTGATTACTTTCTCTTATGTTTATTGGTTTATTTTGAAAGACAATCTTATTGGATATAATAAAGATCCAGCCAATTATCATTTCTCTTTGGAGAACTATTTCTCTTCTTTATGCATCTCCATTATTGGAATTGCTGCATCGCTACTAGGCTATTTTACAATTGCCATGTTCGATAAGAATTTTACGATGCAAGATGTCACATATTTCTTTTTAATGACTCTTCTTGTTGGCTTAGGCATTCAAGGATTCTATTTTATCCGTTATTATCCATTTAACGCTTTCTTACAAACAAGCAGTTCTTTGGATTTCCCTAATGATCCTCTTTTCTCTTTCTGGCAATCAGCGGAACTCGAAATCTATGTTCTCATTGGTGTTTTATCAAATGATATCTTCGCTTATTTTGGTGGAATTTTCTTCGGCAAACACAAAATGGTCGAGAGAATTTCTCCAAAGAAAACATGGGAAGGATTTGTTTGGGGTGTTCTTTTCTCCGCTCTTCTTTCTTTAGGCTTTGGCCTAGGGGTTGCTTTTGCTGGACTTCCTATGCTTCCTTTCTTGGATGTTTCGCATTGGTACTGGATTGTGGGCCTATCCCTTTTTATCCCGTTGTTTGCCAACTTAGGGGACCTCTCCTTCTCTTTGATAAAAAGAAACTTCAATATCAAAGACTATGGCAACATTCTCCGCGGGCATGGGGGAGTGCTTGATCGTGCAGACTCTTCTATCTTTGCGATGATTGGCGTTTCTGTCACAGTGATCTTTATCGCTCATGGGTTTAACTTTTTAGCATGAAGAAAGTCTTATTGCTCGGTGCTTCAGGAAATATTGGCACCCAAGTTCTTGATATTTTAGAAAAGGACCCTCTTTCCTTCTCTTTAGTGGGAATTAGCGTAGGAAAAAGGATTGAAAAAATTGAAGGAATCCTAAAACGTTTTCCTTCTGTTTCTTTCCTTTGCCTTGAAAGAAGGGAAGATGTTCCTTCTTTTAAAGAGAAATATCCCAATCTTACCTTCTTTGCTGGAGAGGATGGCTTACTTGATCTTATTCGTGAATCAAACGCGGATATGGTTGTTAACGCTCTCGTTGGTTTTGTGGGCTTATTGCCTTCTATCGAAACGTTAGAAGAAAATAAAATCCTTTGCTTGGCCAATAAAGAGTCCTTGGTTACAGGAGGGGAGAAGATTAACCGCCTTTTAGCCCATGGCAAAGGAAAACTCTATCCGATTGATTCCGAACATGTCGCTTTGGCAAAATGTCTTTCTAAAGTGAACCGTAATGACGTTGATAAATTGATTATTACCGCTTCGGGAGGCTCTTTCCGAAAAAAGAAAAGAAGCGAACTCGAAAACGTTACGCCGGAAGACGCTTTAAAACATCCTACCTGGTCAATGGGGAAGAAAATCACCATTGATTCAGCAACGATGTTTAATAAAGGCTTTGAAGTGATAGAGGCCTATTATCTATTCCGCTTTCCTCTTTCGAAAATTGAAATCTTAATGCACGATGAAAGCTATGTTCATTCCGCTTTGCTTATGAAAGATGGAACCTATTATGCGGATGTTTGTGCGCCTGATATGCATGGACCTATTGAATACGCGCTATATGAGGGAAAGAACAAATTTGAAGTCTATCACGAAAAGAAGCTGTCTGATTTTGGCAGATACACCTTCCATAAATTCGATCCTGAAAGATATCCTGCAGTGAATATTTGCTTAAATGCTTTAAAAGAAGGGGGTATTATGCCTACTATCTTAAATGCAGCAAATGAGGAGGCTGTATATCTCTTCCTCGCTGGGAAAATTCCATTCTTAAGCATTGAAAAGATTGTGGAAAAAGCCTTAGAACATTTCCCTAATTTAATCCATCCAACCTTAAGAGAAATTCGCTCTGCCGATTTCTATACCCGACTTTATATCAAACGCAAATACGAAGGAGAATAGAATGCAAATCATCGTTACCATACTAATACTTATTTTGATGCTCGGCATACTTGTTGGCATGCACGAGCTTGGCCATTTAGCGGTTGCCAAAGCTTTTAACGTTTATTGTTTGGAATATTCTATCGGCTTTGGGCCAAAGGTTTTTTCCCGTACAAGAAAAGGAGGAGAAACGGCATTCTCTATTCGTGCTCTCCCTTTAGGCGGATACGTGTCAATGTACGGGGAAGGAGTGGAGCTTCCTGAAGGAAAAATAGTTCCTCCAGAAAGATCTTTAGAGGGAGCCAAAGCATGGAAGAGAGCCTTTATCATGGTTGCGGGCGTTGCCGTTAATTTCTTTTTGGCTTTTCTTTTTACGATGATTTATGCGGTTGCTTTCCCTTCCTATTACACAGGCTCTTATGTGGATACCGGATTAACGAATAATCTAACCTATGTGGATTCCTCCGATAAGGAAAGCGCAACGGCAAAAGAGTACTGTTTCTGGATCGAAGGAAGCGTTAATGGTGAACTCCTCGATTCGAATACGAACAAGCTTTTGGCTTTGGATGTTGTAACGGACGATAAAAACAATCAATATGGCTATCTTCTTGATAGCAACGCAAGCGTCGGCGATAAGAACTATTGCGCAGTATTCGCTTTTGAATCAGTCGTGAATTCTAACGATTTGCTTTCTTGCGTTACTTTTTATGAGCAAAAAACCGGTTTCTTCCCAAATGGCATTCAAGAAGAATTGGGCGTGACCTCTTATCCGGATAAAGAGCATCCATACACTTTAAAAGAAGGGGAAGAAGCGACTCTTCATCTTACTTTCTTGACTTCTAAATCCTACGATGTCGCTCCTACGAGGGAAGAATTCCAAGCTTCGAAGAATAATGTTAAAACCCTTGTTATTCAAGGAGGAGAAAAATACACGAGCAATGATCGCTTAAAGATAAACGCCTATGAATATTGGGCTCCTTTTGGCAAAAGACTCCTTAACGGATGCGTTTATTTCAAAAATTTCTTTGTGATGATTGGGGAAGGGCTTGCCTCCATTTTCTCATTTAATTTTTCTAACATGGGATCTGTTGTTGCTATGGGCAGTGTCCTTTCGACCTCTTCTGCTCAAATTGGTTGGGGGAGAACCTTCTTTCTTTATGGTGGTTTCCTCTCACTTAATTTAGGCGTTTTGAATTTATTGCCGTTTCCAGGGTTAGATGGATGGCAACTTCTTGTGACCTTCGTGGAGTCTAT
The DNA here is from genome assembly GCA_900540385.1 of uncultured Mollicutes bacterium. GTDB lineage: Bacteria > Bacillota_I > Bacilli_A > RFN20 > CAG-826 > UBA4951. The sequence goes on along the minus strand of UQFY01000018.1, from coordinate 5,058 downwards.
TTTCCATAAAAAGATTAACGATAAAGTCAAAAATATCGTTTCCTTTATTGGAGTTGCTTTATTATTGCTGCTCGGTATTGTGATTATTATCAAGGACATTGTGGGGCTATTCATCTGATATGAAAAATGTGAAAATGCAACGTTTCCTTGCTTCTATCGGCATCGAAAACTCAGAACGTTATGATATGGATTTTGTTGCGGTCCAAAGAATCATCGGCAGCAACTCCATCCACATGATTATTCGTAAAGACACTCCATGGGACAATGACCTTTTAGAGGAATTTAAAGAACATCTTGCTTTTATTGATTATGAATACACCCTTTCTTTTGAATATGGGCTCGCTCCTTCTTTTGAAGATGTGGATTCTCTATTTCAAAATTGGTTCTTTACTTCCTATCATACCTTGCCTTTTTTCCAATTGATGCCAGGGGAAGGAAAAACGATTTTTGCGGTAGCTCCAGAAGAAGGAGGCGCTTCCTTTCAGGCTATCGTTGATGATTTCTCCTCTTATTTGAAATTCCTTTGTTATCCTTTCAAATTAGAAATAACAAAAGAGGCTATTCCATCTGAGATCGAAAATAAAGTCGAGAAAAAAGAAGAGACAAAAGACGTTCAAGAGATTAAGGAAACCCCTCTTCCTGAAGAAAATAACGAACCCGTGTATGAGAATTCCTCTAATTCCGATGAGGAAGATGAGGACAATGATGATTATGAACCACCAGAGCCTGATGCTAACGATGGGGATGAACAAGAACGTTTAGAAGATCTTCGTAAAGCAGAGCAAGAATATCTTGATTCCATTAAAGCGGAAAATGAAGCTCGTGAGCATAAGAAAATATACGTTAAAGGGGACTATGTTAAATTAGATTCCATTAAGGACGTGTATTCAACGAACGCGTCGAATGTAGAAATCGAGGGCGAAATTTTTGGCATCGATGAGAAAAACCCAATTCGCAAAACAAGAAAAGGCGCTTTGATGATGTCTGCCGCTGTTGGAGATTGGGAATTTGGCGCGGCCGTCAACATTCGTCTGATGGAATCCCGTTTTGGCTTAAAAGCGGAGGACATCACTCAGTTTAGCGCGAAATCTATTGGCACCCGCGTTCGTGTAAAAGGTGCAATCGATAAAGACTTCCGCACCGGACAAAAACAAATTTACGTTCACTATATTGAAAAACTCCCTCCTCTTCCTTTGAGAGATGATTTTGAAGAAACCCAACGTGTCGAACTCCATCTCCATAGTAAGTTTTCCGCTATGGATGGTCTTGGCGATATTGCTAGCTATCTCCGTTTGGCAATTCATTGGAAAATGCCTGCTTTAGCGATTACCGATCATGGTGTTATTCAATGTTTCCCTGCCGCTGAAAAGGCAATGGACGACATTAATAAAGACCGTAAAAAGAAAGGCTTAGAACCAGCTGATATTAAAATCATCCATGGTTGTGAGCTCTATATGTTTGATAGACCTCAGCCTGTCTTTAACGCAAAGAGCGACAAACCGATTGCCGATCAAACTTACTGCGTATTCGACTTTGAAACCACAGGTGTTTCCCATACTTACGACCGACCAATAGAATTTGGTGCCGTTATTGTGGGACCTGATGGGATGGCAATTAAACGTATTGACCGTTTTATTGACCCTGAGATTGCTATCACTCCAGGGGCTATGGCAATTAACCATATCACCCCAGAAATGTTAAAAGGCGCGCCAAAGATGCAAGAGGCAATCAAAGAAATCTCTGAATTCATTGGAGATTCCGTGCTTGTCGCTCATAATGCTCCATTCGATGTGAGCTTTTTGAACATGATGAGAGCTTCCGCGGGAATGCCACCGATCACCAATTTGGTGGTGGATACTTTGCCTATGGCAATGTTCCTTTTCCCTGAAGCAGGTTATTTAAACGAAAAAGCTTTAGCGAATCGTCTTGAGATACATGATGATTCTGGCGTTTTCCACCGTGCGGACTACGATGCCGAACAACTTTCTAAGATTTGGCTTTCGATGATTCCTTTACTTCAAAAGAAATACAAAAATCCGAATATTTCTTTTAATGATTTAAATAGCTTACCGATTGATAACCAATTATTCTATCGTCACCCTAAGACCTATCACACCTGCGTCTTAGTAAAAAACGAACAAGGTTTGAAGGATTTATATCGCATCATATCTGAATCCGAAACGACTTATTTGTCTCCTCAATCAGGTTTAAATCCTCCAACCCCTCTATGTCCTAGAGAATTTTTGCAAGAGAACCGTTCGAATCTTCTTTTAGGCAGTGCTTGTTTTAATGGTCGCGTCTTTGAAATGGCCATGAACGGCACTCAAAAAGAATTAGAAGAAGAAATGAAATTCTATGACTATATCGAAATCCAGCCGAAAGAAAACTATTCCTGGCTTATCGGCATGGAAGAAATTAGCGAAGAACGTTTGATGGATATTCTCAAACGTATTGTTAAGACTGCTAAAAAGCTCGGAAAGATGGTTGTTGCAACAGGCGATTGCCATTATGTGAATCCTGCAGAAAAAATCACTCGTGATGTTTATATTTCTGCAAAGGGCCTTGGTGGTTCAACCCATCCTTTGATGAGAAGAAGAAACAATCATCCTCCATTCCCTAACCCTGATCAACATTTCCGCGGCACCAAAGAGATGCTTGATTCTTTCCGCAGTTGGCTATCAGAAGAGGAATGCCAGGAGTATGTTATTCAAAATAGCAGAGCTATCGCGGATATGTGCGCTCCAATGAAGGTGCTTAAGAGCAAACTTTATACTCCAGATGCTAACCTCCCTAATTCCGATGTGAAACTTAGAGAGATTTGCTATAACAATCTCCGTAAGACGTATGGTGATAACCCTGATCCGAAAGTCAAAGCTCGTTTGGATAGAGAGCTAGACGGTATTATTAACCACGGATATGCGGTTACTTATTACATTGCTCACTTGCTTGTTAAGCATGCGATTGAAGACGATCAAAATCCTGAACACATGGGATTCTTTATTGGTTCTAGAGGCTCGGTTGGCTCTTCTTTTGCTGCGACCATGGCAGGAATTACCGAAGTAAACCCTCTTCCACCTCATTATTTATGCCCTAAATGTAAGCATTTCGAATGGGCTAACGATATACCGGAATTTAAAACGTTACGTTCTGGTTTCGATTTACCTAAAAAGAAATGCCCTGAATGCGGGTGTGATATGTTACGTAATGGCCAATCAATTCCTTTTGAAACCTTCTTAGGCTTTAAAGCGGATAAGGTTCCTGATATCGATCTCAATTTCCCTGCCGATTATCAACCTAAAGGACATTTATATACTCGTGAAATTCTTTCTACTCCAGAAGAAAACGCGGCTTATGCAAAAGGTGAATTCGTTCACTCTCCACACGTTATTCGTGCAGGCACGATTGCAGCCGCTAAAGAAAAGAACGCTTTCGGCTACGTAAAAGGCTATTTTGAGCGTGTCTTAAATAAAGAAGTAGACAATACCACAAAAGCGTATTGTTCTTTCCTTGCTAACAAATGTATCGAAGTAAAACGTACTACCGGTCAGCATCCAGGCGGCATTGTCGTTATTCCTGCGGATATGGATATCTTTGACTTTACTCCATTCCAGCATCCAGCTGATGATCCAAATGCGGAGTGGTTAACAACCCACTACGAATTTGCGTCGATGCACGATTCCGTTTTGAAACTGGATGAATTAGGCCACGTCGATCCAGTTGCTTTAAGAATGCAGTGCTATTTAACCGGAATTAATATTTCTGAAGCGGCTGAAGCCATTCCTCTTGACGATAAGAAGGTCCTCTCTTTGTTTGGATCTCCCAAAGCGTTGAAACTACATAAGAATCCGCTTGATTTTAAAACGGGCGCTATCGCCTTACCTGAATTTGGCACCAGTTTTGTCCAAGGACTTCTTGAAGAAGCAAAGCCAACCACCTTCAATGACTTGCTGATTATTTCTGGCTTGAGCCATGGTACAGACGTATGGAATAACAATGCTGAAGATATCATCGTCAAACAGGGCAGAACTCTTAACGATGTTGTCGGATGTCGTGATGATATTATGAACTACTTAATCTCCATGGGCATAGACCCATCCATGTCTTTCCATATCATGGAAGATGTTCGACATGGTAAGGGAACAGGCGGAAATCCTGAATATGAGATCGAGATGAAAAAACATAACGTTCCAGATTGGTACCAAGAATCCCTTAAAAAGATTAAATACCTTTTCCCTCGTGCACACGCGGCTGCTTATGTTATCGGGGCTGTTCGTGTTGCCTGGTTCAAGCTTTATCATCCGCTTGAATTCTATGCGACGTATTTCACTTGCCGTTGTGATAAATTCGACATCAAAGTCATGTCCGGCTCCTTAGAAAAAATCGTGGATCGAATTCATGAAATTCAAGGCAATCCTGAAGCGTCTGATGTTGATCAGGAAGAACTTATTGCTGATACAGCGGCTTGTGAGATGGTTGATAGGGGATATAAGATTGAAAACATTTCTTTAATGGAATCGGAAGCCTCTACGTGGAAGGTTTGCAAAGAAAGAAACTCTGTCATCCCACCGTTTAAAGCCATCTCGGGCTTCCCTGTATTAGCCGCGGAAGGAATTGTTGCCGCTAGAAAAGAAGGCGGAGAGTTCCTTTCTCAACAAGATTTAATGGACCGTGTTAAATCCACCTTAAATGTTGAAGAAAGCAAAAAGGAGGGGAAAGACGTTTATTACTCGATCGGCGACTCTGCTTTACAAGCCCTTGATGAGCTTGGAGCGCTTAAGGGTTTAAGCAAGACGAACCAGATGTCTCTCTTTGATTTTTGAGTTATAATAACGCTCGCGTTGCTCGAGCGCATTTCGGGACGTAGCACAGCTTGGTAGTGCGTCTGGTTCGGGACCAGAAGGTCGTGGGTTCGAATCCCATCGTTCCGACCATATAGAATGAATAGGTTTAATACGAATAAAGTATTAAGCCTTTTGTTTTATAACATTGATTCATATAAAAATTAGAAGTATTTACAAAAAGGTTGCTGATTGATTAAGGCCGGCAACCTTTTGCTAT
>UQFY01000017.1 GCA_900540385.1 uncultured Mollicutes bacterium | reverse complement strand
CCGAACGTGGAAACCCGCTTTTCTTCACGTTTTTATGATTGATGCGTAATGACTATACATTCCTTCCCCTTAAAGGGAAAAGGCGAATTGTCACATTGTCCATTGTCAACCAACTACCAAGGCTTCCTCTTAACATTTTATTAAGGAAATGGAACTTATCCACATTTTGAAGGTTTTCTCAATGTCAGAAAACAATTCACAGAGTCAAGAAATCGATAAATAGTTCTTAACACCCATGTGAATTCCTTCCTGTGGATTCGGTGAACAAATGGTTTTATATTCGATGTTTTCTATTGTTTTTCAATAGGCTGACAAGTTGATTTCTATCAAAAAGGAAAGTTTTCCACAAAGATAAATTCGATATTGGTTTTCCACATTTTGTCCACATTTTGAAAATTGTGGAAAAGTCAAAAAGTCATCAAATTCAAACGTTTGAGACCCTTTGATTGTGGAAAAAATAATTTTCGTCGTTTTCTCATCGATATTTTTCCACAAAAAGCATAGAATTGAAGACGGTAATTTTTATGAACAACAGCATCTCTGAAATAGCCCAACTGTGGGATAGAATCCTTCCAAGAATCAAAGAAGAAATGAAGGATAATATGGTGTTTGACACCTTTTTGAATGATTCTTACATCGATTGCATTAAAGACAATCAAATACTAGTGATCGTTAATTCCACCGTAGCTGTGCAGGTTTTGAGTTCAAAATATAAGCAAATGATTAACGATGTCGTCGCTGGTGCGACCGAATCAAATTTCGTCATTCGTTTTATCACCGTTGATCAAAAAGAGACAAGAGACGTCGTTTCTTCTAACGACAATTCTCGAACTTATTTCGCGGACTCTCTCTTAAATCCTAACTATACGTTTAAAAACTTCGTTGTTGGACCTTCTAATAGAGAGGCCTATCAAGCCGCTTTGATGGCATCTCAAAATCCTGGAAAATTCTATAATCCATTACTTATATACGGAGATTCCGGTTTGGGAAAAACGCACTTGTTACACGCTGTAGGGAACGCTGCGAAGGAAAAATTCCCAAAATTGAGAGTCCTTTACGTTCATGCTCAAGAGTTCCTAGACGAATATATCAAATACGTCAAAGGTGACAGGGAAGGCGTTTCTATCGTCGATTGGTTCAAATCATCCGTGGATATGTTGCTAGTCGATGACGTTCAGTTCCTTTCAAATAAGAAGAATACGGAGGAAACCTTTTTCTCCATCTATAACAATTTCTACGCGATGGGGAAACAAATCGTCTTAACTTCAGACCAGCATCCTTCCAAATTAAACGGCCTAGATGCTCGTTTGAAGACGCGTTTCACACAGGGTTTGCCTCTTTCTATCAATCAGCCAGAAAAAGAGACTTGTGAAAGTATTCTCCGTATGAGAATTGAAGCAAATGGCTTAAATACGGAGGATTTTGATGAAGAAGCGCTCTCCTTCTTGGCGTCTCGTTTCGGCAAAAACGTCCGTGAATTAGAGGGTGCGTTTGATCGTTTGCTCTTTTATACGATCAACATCCAACCAACAAAGCATATCGATTTGAAGACCGCGATGAAATCAGTTTCGGGTCTCGTGAATATAAAAGAGGACGAAGAAAAGCTTTCCGAACAAAAGATAATCAACGTTGTTGCCGATTATTACAACTTGGCCCCTTATCAGATCACCGGAAATATTCGAACGAGTCAAATCGCAATGGCAAGACACATCTCCATGTATCTCATCCGTGAATTATTGGATACACCATTCACCAAAATCGGAAAGGTATTCGGTGGCAAAGATCACGCGACGGTGATGAACGGTGTAAACAAAGTGGAAAAAACGTTGAAAAATGACGAAGCTTTGCAAAAGGTAATAAACGACTTAAAGGAAAGACTGAAAAGTTAACACCAATCGAATAAAACGTGTTAGAAAAAGAGATGGATGATACAATAAAGATGCTCCGAAAAAGAGAGTTATCCACATTATCCACAGGTCATATATTATTAATATTATTATTTCTTAAATAAACAAAAGGAGAATATAGCGTATGCGTTTCACGATAAATAAAAACGAATTTCTCAAAGGTTTGCTAATCGCCTCTAGGGCTATCGGTTCAAAGAGTGTAAATCCAACGTTGCTTGGCTTTAAACTCGAAATGAATAACGATGGGTTAGAAATCACTGCAAGCAATGACGACATTGCCATTTGGACACTGGTCCCTGCAGCAAAAGGAGAAAAAGAAATCATTCGTAATTTCTCTTTTGGCACATCCTTGATTAACGCCCATCTTCTAACGGAAGTCGTCCGTAAAATGGAAGGGGACGAAATCTCTTTGGAAGTCATCGATGACAGAGTTGCAAAGATTGATGATGGAAATACGAACTTCCAACTCAATTGCCAAACAGCTGACGAATATCCAGACATCGATCTAGAGAAAGGCGAAAATACTTTTAGTGTTTCTTGCCAAGATTTAACAAAGCTTGTTGAGACTACCGCTTTTGCAGCACTAGATAAAAACACCAGACCGATCCTTACTGCTATCAACTTAAAAGGCGAAGGAGGAAAATTGATTGCTACCGCAACCGATTCCGCTAGATTGTCTAAGAAATCCGTCGAAATTGACGAATCGATTCGTTTCTCTGCGAACGTTCCTGCGAAAACTCTTTTAGAAGTCACTCGTCTTTTCGAAGGAACGCCAACAGTCGAAATCGCCGCAAGTGGCAACAAAATCATCTTCAGTTTTGGCAACACCATCGTGAAGAGCCGTCTTATCGCCGGAGATTACCCTGTTTCTAATTCCATCATTCCTTCTAACTTCAACTATCGTTTGAGCGTGAGAGCAAACGAATTGCTAAACGCCATCGACCGTGTTTCTATTTTGGTTACCGATCGTGCTGCTGTCGTTAAACTTGCCATGTCTAGCGAAGGCGTTGAAGTCACCTCTTCCAGTGATCAATTTGGTTCCGGAGCTGAAACCATTAGCAACGTTCAATATCAAGGTGAGCGTTTAGAAGTCGCCTTTAACGCTTTATTTGTCACCCAAGCCGTTAAAGCTCTTTGCTCTGATGATGTAGAACTTAAATTCATTGGTGAAATGAAGCCGTTCGTTGTCGTGAATCCTAACGACGACACAACGGTGGAACTTATCACCCCAATGAGAACTCGTTAGTCCATAAAAAAACGAATAGGCGCCAAAAAAACTTGACGCTTTTTTCGTTTATTGGCCATTTTGGGGCTAAAAAGCCCTCTAAAAACGATTTTTATTGGTTTTTCGGTAATTTTATAAGACTCATTCTTTTCGCTTAAAATTGAGCACTTTTTTGCTTTCTTTTTATTACTACTACGTAGTAAAATATCCTTAGGGTAAAAATATGTCGAAAGAAGTTAAAAACGTTATCATCCGTACGGATTACATCACCTTAGGACAACTCTTGAAGTTTGCTGATGTTGTTATGGAAGGCGGAGAAGCAAAGGCCTATCTTGCCTCCAACAAAATCTTAGTGAATGGAGTTGAGGAGAACCGTAGAGGGAAAAAGATTCGTTCTGGGGATATTGTTGAACTTCCTGAGATGGTAATTCAAATTAACCATCAATGATTATTACCCGTTTAGAGCTTAGGAATTTCCGTTCCTATCCTTCCCTTGGCCTGGACTTTTCTGAAAAAGACAATGTTCTTATCGGAAAAAACGGCGCGGGAAAAACGAATCTTGTTGAAGGAATCTATCTTCTCTCTTTGTGTAAAAGCTGGAGAAGTAACGATATCAGAACACTTATTCGTCAAGGAGAGGAAGCCGCTTTCATACGCGCGTATGTGCGTGAGGGCGAGATGTCACGAAAGATTGAAATTCTTATTACCCCGAAAGGGAAAAAGATTTCCTTGAATGACAAACCCGTTAAAAGGCTTAGTGAATTATCCAAACTCGTCAACGTCACTTTATTCTCTCCGGAAGATGTCAATCTGTTCAAGGATCCCCCTTCCTCAAGAAGAAGTTTCTTGGATGTTTCGATCTCCAAGGAGTCCGTTCCTTATCTCTCCCTCATCGGAAGATATGGGAAAATCCTTCAAGAAAGAAACGTGGCCTTGAAATCCCCCAACCCCGATAAAATTTACCTAGAAGTACTCACCAATCAGTTGATCGATGTTTCTGAGCCTATAACCCGCTATAGACGCGAATATCTAACAAGATTGAATGAAATCCTTAGTGAAGTGGCGAATGCTCTCTATGAGAACAATAGAAGCCTTCGCTTAATCTACAAGCCGTTTGTTAAAGAAAATGACTTTAGGGAAACCGCTAGCAAACTTTATCGTAAGAACTTAGACAACGACCTTCTTCACAAAACGACGACGATTGGCGTCCACCGTGAAGACTTCTCGCTCTTGTTAGATGGGAATGATATCGCTCTTTATGGTTCTCAAGGTGAAAACCGCTTAGCGGCTATCGCCTTAAAAATCGCTCCATATTTCTTGATTCAAGAACAAGAAAAGAAACCAATCACAATCCTAGACGATGTTTATAGCGAGTTAGATGATAAACACTCTCTACGATTGACGAAATTATTAAAGAATCTCGGGCAGGTATTCGTGACTACCGCCGATTATTCAATAAAAGGGGATGTCCTCATCGACGTCTCTAAAGAAAATGCCACAAGGAGGAAATGATATGGCAGAAGAGAAAAAAGCCGAATCGGTTCGTTTGGATGATTCTCCGAAAAACGAAGAAGAAATTCGTCAAGATGAACTCTTAACGGCTGCAAAAGAAAGCGGCGTTAGCGCGGAATCTTTGAAAGAAGAGGACAAATTTCAATATAAAATCGAAGATGTCACCGACGAAAAGAAAATCGAGAAAGCGGATGCGAAATATACCGCTGAAAACATTCAGGTTTTGGAAGGACTTGAGGCTGTTAGAAAACGTCCAGGCATGTATATCGCGACAACCGCTAGCGCTGGTCTTCATCACCTTGTTTGGGAAATTGTGGATAACTCCATCGATGAAGCCCTTGCAGGATATTGCGATCATATCGAAGTAACCATCGAAAAAGATAATTCCATCACCGTTTCCGATAACGGTCGTGGCATTCCTGTAGACATCGTTTCTAAATCTGGCTTATCCGGTGTTGAAACAGCTTATACCATTTTGCATGCTGGTGGTAAATTCGGCGAAGGTGGCGGATATAAAGTATCAGGCGGCTTACACGGCGTCGGCGCTTCTGTTGTCAATGCTCTTTCCACGCTTTGCGAAGTAACCGTTCATAAAGATGGCGGTATTTATTACGTCAAATTCGTTAATGGTGGCCATATTGTTGAACACTTAAAGAAAGTTGGAACCTGCTCATCAGAAGAACACGGAACCTCCGTCCATTTCTTACCTGATCCAGATATCTTCACTGAAACAACAATCTATAATTTCGACACCATTAAAAACCATTTAAGACAAATGGCTTTCTTAAATGGCGGCGTGAAAATCACTTTAACCGATTTACGCCCAGAGACCCCTGTGAGCGAAGTTTTCCTCTATAACGGCGGTATTCGTGAATACGTTTCCTTCATTAACGCTGGCAAACTTCCAATCAACAATGAAGTCCTCTATTGCCAAGGCGTTGAAGAGGTTACCTTACTTGATGGAACGAAAGAAAGAATTTACGCGGAAGTTGCTATGCAATGGACCGATTACTACAACAATGATGGTGTTTATTCTTTCTGTAACAACATTTCCACAAAAGAAGGCGGAACCCATGTCGAAGGTTTTAACCTTGCCTTAAATAGAACCATTAACGATTACGCACGTAAGAATAAATTCTTGGATGAAAAATCCTCTAATTTCACCACAGATGATTGCCGTGAAGGCTTAACCTGCGTTATTTCCGTTAAACATCCAAACCCACAATACGAAGGACAAACTAAAACCAAACTTGGTAATTCCGAAGTCCGTAAGATCGTTTCGACAGTTGTTGGCTCTTATTTACAAGAATATCTTTTAGAGCATCCTGACCAAGCCAAACTCATCATCGAAAAGGTGAAACTTGCGGCTTCTGGACGTATGGCTGCTCAAAAAGCACGTGAATCTACCCGTAAGAGTTCTTTAGGAATTACGACCCTTCCAGGAAAATTAGCAGATTGCTCTTCTAAGGATCCAAGCGAATGCGAACTTTATATCGTCGAGGGTAATTCCGCAGGCGGTTCTGCTAAGACAGGACGCGATAGACGTACTCAAGCTATTCTTCCTTTAAGAGGTAAAATCCTTAATGTTGAGAAAGCAAACGAAGAACGTATTTTCCGTAATGCTGAAATCGGCAATATGATTACCGCTATCGGTGCTGGCATCCGTGAAAACTTCGATGTCAGCAAGATTCGTTATCACAAAATCGTTATCATGACCGATGCTGATGTCGATGGTGACCACATCCGTATTCTTTTACTTACCTTCTTCTATCGTTTCATGAAACCTCTTATTGATGGTGGATACGTTTATATCGCTCAACCTCCACTTTATAAGATCGATTACAAAGGACAAGCTTATTACGCTTATAACGATGACCAACTGGAGCAACTTAAGAAAGCTCTTCAATTAAAACCAGGATACCCATTCCAACGTTATAAAGGACTTGGTGAAATGGACGCCGAACAACTTTGGGAGACGACTATGGATCCTAGTGTTAGAAAAATGATCCGCATCACCATTGATGATGCTACTTTAGCTGACAAAGCCTTCACCGACCTTATGGGCGATGATGTTATGCCACGTAAAGAATTCATCTCTAAGAACGCTAAATTCGTTCAAAACCTCGATATTTAATGGAAGGAGACAAATATGGCAGAAGAAAAGAAAAATGAAGAAGTCGTTAATAACGACGCTTCTAACGATGAAGGCGCGGTTGCTGGTATTGTTCCAGGCTTAATCGATAGAGAAATCACCGAAGAAGTTCAAAACGCTTTCTTAAACTATTCGATGTCCGTCATTGAAAGCCGTGCTATCCCGGATGTTCGTGATGGTCTTAAACCAGTTCAAAGACGTATCATCTTTGGCATGAACGAATCTGGCATGCAGCCAGGCAAACCATATAAGAAATGCGCTCGTATCGTTGGTGATGTCATGGGTAAATACCACCCACACGGCGATAGCGCAATTTATGGAACCCTCGTTCGTATGGCTCAGCCATTCGCTATGAGATATTGCTTAGCCGATGGACATGGTAACTTCGGCGACGTTGATGGTGATGAAGCCGCGGCTATGCGTTATACGGAAGCCCGTATGACCAAGCTTGCGGTGGAAATGGTCCGTGATTTAGACAAGGACACCGTTGATTTTGTTGATAACTACGATGGTACTGAAAGAGAACCATCCGTTTTACCAAGCCGTTTCCCTAACTTACTTGTGAATGGCTCTGAAGGTATTGCTGTCGGTATGGCCACGAATATGCCTACCCATAACCTTACCGAAGCAATCAACGCGACCGTCGCCGTTGCTAGAAATCCAGAAATCACTCCATTGGAATTAATGCAAAATTACATCTATGGTCCTGATTTCCCTACGGGTGGCGTTATTTTAGGTCGCCAAGGAATTCTTGATTATTTCACCAATGGTACTGGAACGATTAACATTCGTTCGAAATACCACATCGAAGAAAGTGAATCCGGCAAAGCCTCCATTATCGTTACTGAAATCCCTTACCAAGTAAACAAAGCAGCCATGATTGAAAACATGGCTTCCTTGGTCCGTGATAAAGTGATTGATGGCATTACCGATATTCGTGATGAATCCTCAAAAGAGGGCATCCGTGTGGTGATTGAAATACGTCGTGACACTATTCCTGAGGTTGTTGCAAACAATCTTTTGAAACACACCCAACTTCAAATCACCTATGGCGTTATTAACCTTTGCTTATTAAATGGCGAACCAAAAGTCTTAGGCATCGTTCCAATGATCCAAGCCTATATCGATCATCAGATGGATGTCTTAACACGTCGTACCAAATTCTTATTGAAGAGAGATACGGATCGTGACCATATCGTCACCGGCTTAATTCTTGCTCACGACAACATTGATGAGGTCATCCACATTATTCGTGGTAGCAAAACGGATGAAGAATCCGCAGCTAAATTAAATGAAAGATTTGGTCTTTCGAAACCTCAAACCGATGCTATTTTGGCCATGACTCTTCGTCGTTTGGAAGGATTGGAACAAGAAAAACTCCAAAACGAACATGCCGAACTTACAAAAAATATCGCTCATTATAACTGGCTCCTCTCTGATTCTAAGAACATCCTCGAGATGATGATTCAAGAATTAGAGGAAGTGAAAAATAAATTCGGCGATGAACGTCTTACCGAAATCTCTAACCAAGCCGCGGATATCGATAACGAAGACCTCTTACCACAAGAAAACATCCTCGTTGTCTTAACAAAGAAAGGCTACGTTAAGAGAATGTCCGATGACACCTTCCGTACGCAAAATAGGGGAGGACGTGGAGTAAAAGGCATTACGACCACCTCTGGCGATATCGTTCAACTCATGCTTCATACGAAGACACATACCGATATCATGTTCTTCTCCAGCTTAGGATTTGTTTACCGTTTACGTGGATACATGATTCCTGATGGCGAAAGAAACTCCAAAGGTATCCCAGCCGTTAACTTATTGAATTTAGCGCAAGATGAAAAGATTGTCGCTATCGTTCCTTGTGATGATTATCCAGAAAGCGATTATCTCTTCTTCGCAACCGTAAATGGTGTTGTCAAGAGAACAAAGCTCATCGAATTTGCTTCTATTCACTCTAATGGTAAGAGAGCTATCACCCTTAGAGAAGGTGATGAGCTCCTCAATGTGAAAAAGACCCATGGAAACGATTTGATTTCCCTTGCTTCTAGCAATGGCAAAGTATGTAGCTTCTATGAAGAAGACGTTCGTGCAATGGGTAGAAGTGCAGCCGGTGTCACTGGTATGGATTTGAAAGATGGATCACACCTCGTTGACATCACCGGTTCTATGGACGGAACTTTGGCCCTCGCTATTACTTCGAATGGCTTCGGAAAACTTTCTTACTTCAAAGATACAGATATTACCAATGAAGATGGTACGACCACTCATTACGATGGATATCGTTTGACCTCTAGAGGTGCAAAAGGTGTCTTCTCCATCAAAGATAACGGAAAGAATGGTGCCCTAACCGCCTTACGTGCTGTAAATGGTGATGAAGACTTAATCGTCATTACCAACAAAGGCATCGTTATCCGCACCCCACTTTCTCAAGTTCATATTGCCGGAAGAAATACCGTTGGTGTTAAAGTCATCGCTCTTGATCCAGGAAACAAAGTTGCTTCTTTAGCCATCGTCCCGCACGAAGATGAAACACTTGAAGAAGAAACGCCTGTTGAAGAGGATGAAATCAATCCATCTTTGATTGCTCAAAACGAAGAAGATGTGAATAATCCAACTCCTGATGATGTTTCTGAAGGGGATAACTCCAACAACCCAACGCCAAATGACGTTGAATAATTCGAATGAGAATTCTGATTCATTTTGATCCAGGGCCTTCTAAAGACGCTTTCTTAGGCACTCGTCTAAGAAAGAACATCAAAGGGGCCCTGGAGCTCCAAAATATCGTATGGGTCGATTCCATTTATGCGAAAGCGGATATTTGTCACCTTCTTTCCCCTCTCGATGAAGCATTAGCGAAAGAGGCGAAGGAAGAAGGAATTCCGATTGTGACGAGCGCCTTCTATACGGAAGATGACCCATTCGCTTCCTTCCTTTCTAGAAACGTTTTGGGAGATTACACTCTCACTCTAAAAGGGAAAAAGCTTCTTGAGATGTCAGACTGCATCCTTGTCCCTAATCTCGAGGCAAAAGAAATCTTGCAAAAGAACTTTCCCGAAAAAAGAATTGAAGTTGTCACTCCAGGCGTAAATCCTCTTCGTTTCGAAATATTGGATGACGTTGTTAAAAAATCCTTCTTTTATTACGAACGATTTGGTGAGAACGAAAAATATTTCTTAAGTGTTGGGACGTATGCGGATAAAAAGACATTAACAAAATTGAAAAAGCTAGCGGAAGCCGTACCGGAATGTCGTTTCTTCTTCATAGGAGGGGATTATGGAGGTAAGGCATCTCCTTTAAATTCCTTGAATAAGAGAAATCCAAAAAACCTTCGTTTTCTCCCTCTTCTTGCGGATGATTTGTATCGTTCAGCCTTGAAAGGAGCCTCAGGCTTGCTCTTATTTGGCTCTCTTTTTGGGAAAGAAATGCTTGTTTTGGAGAATTTTGCCTGCAAAACCCCTGTATTTTTATTGAATGCAGAGGAAGAAAAAAAGACCATCAAAGGGATAACGATGTTACCTACGATGGAAAAAAGTGTGAATATTCTTCCTTCCTTCTCACAAAAGGATTTGGAAGAGACTATAATGTCGGGGTATCAGGTCGCGGAAGAAAACGATCTAATGAGACTTGGTTCATCCCTGAAAACGATATATGAGTCGTTGTTATTAAATAAGGAGGGTTCCACAAAATGATTGACCCAAAATTAATTGAAGCAAAGCCAGAGTATGTGAAAGAGGCTTTAGCGAAAAAACTCTGGGATTTTGATCCTGCTCCATTACTCTCTCTTTTTCAAAAGAGAAGAGAACTTACGAAAGAGGTTGAAGAGAATAAAGCTCAACAAAACCGTCTTTCCAAATCCGTTCCTCAAGTAAAGAAAGAGGGCGGAGATGTCCAAGCAATCTTTAAAGAAGTTAAAGAATTAGCTGCAAAGAATAAAGATCATGAAGAAGAACTTAAAAAAGTAGAGAATGAAATTCAATCTCAAATCGAAGTTCTTCCAAACCTTCCAGACCCAGATTTAGTCGGTGGAGGAAAAGAGAACAACCATCCAATTTATTCTTGGGGAAAGAAACCTACATTTGATGGTTTCACACCAAAGGATCACGTTGAATTGGCGGAATCTTTAGGCTTAATCGATTATAAACGTGCCGCAAAGATTTCCGGAACCGGTTCTTGGATTTATACCGGCTTAGGAGCTCAACTCGAATGGGCGTTATTAAACTACTTCATTTCTACCCATCTTGCCGATGGATATACGATGATTCTTCCACCTCATTTATTGAATGAAGCATCCGGATTCACTGCCGGGCAATTCCCTAAATTCAAAAACGATGTTTTCTGGCTTGAAGGAACCGAACCTAAGAAATTCATTCTTCCAACCGCTGAAACAGCATTGGTGAATCTCCATCGTGATGAAGTTCTTTCAGAAGATGACCTTCCAAAGAAATATTTCGCTTATACTCCTTGCTATCGTCGTGAAGCAGGATCCTATCGTACCGAAGAAAGAGGTATGATCCGTGGCTATCAATTCGATAAAGTGGAAATGGTTCAATACACCACAGATACTGGTTCTGATGCAGCCTTCGACGAACTCGTTAAGAAAGCTCAACACCTTCTTGAAGGTTTAGGACTTTGTTATCAACTTGATAAACTTGCTGCTGGCGATTGTTCTCATTCTATGGCAAGAACCTATGATATTGAAGTTTGGATTCCATCTATGGGTATCTTCAAGGAAGTCTCTTCCGTTTCTAACGCAAGAGATTATCAAGCAAGACGTGGCATGATCCGTTACAAGGATAAAGAAGGCAAAATGCATTTCTGCCATACCTTAAATGGTTCTGGCTTAGCAACTTCCCGTGTCTTCCCGGCCCTCTTGGAACAAAATCAACAAGCTGATGGCTCCGTCATCATCCCTGAAGTTCTCCGTCCATTCATGGGTGGCATATCCGTCTTAAAACCAATTAAGAAATAAAATTCATTGTTTCTTTAAGTCGATTCCTAATACAGGGGTCGGCTTTTTTTGTTTGGAGAAAGAATAAAAACCACATCTATAAACAATGTCTTTCTTCTCGAGTTTACATATATGGGTCGCCTATTTTTAAAAAACCTCAAGTAATCTTGAGGCATTAGATGTTATTTCTTTTTAGAAACGATCAGAAGAATCGTAATCGGATGGTTTTATAAAATCGTCTTGTTTATCTTGAAAATGTACTTCTTGAGAATGAAGTGTTGGCTCTTCTTTAATTGCGCCATAGATGATAGCAAGAATGCCTGGGACGGTGGAGCCAAAAACCAAAGAAAGCACACCGTAGGTAATCCAGATAGATTTGCTAAAGTCTGTGCTTGATGAGGATTTCTTTAAAAGGATGATGTTCAAAATCAATCCTGGAACCAAACACAAAGTGACAAACAAAAAGACGATTGCGTAAACGGTAAAAACGTATGTGGCAGACTGCGCATCAACGTTTGGATAAATGTTTGGATTAGCTGCTGCCATAAAGAAAGAAATGCTGGTGATTAAATAAGCCAAGATTTGAATGGCGATTAGAGGAATGTAGATGATACTGAGTATTTTAATTGCGTTTTTCATAGTCTGTCTCCTGATTAAGATTATTTATCTAGATATTTAATATGTAAATTGTTTCTTTCGTAGGACACTTCCGCGAAAGCGCCGTTCATTATTGGAAGAGATGGGGCATAATGTCCTAAATCCACATCAAACAAAATCGGAACATTCAAAGAGGATAGAACTCCTTTTACGGCATCGAAGCGATTCAAGGAAAAAGACGTATTATCCCAGCATAAGGGCCTTCCAATAAGAAAAGCTTTGGCAGAATCAAACCAGCCCGCCTCCTTTAATTGGAAAAGAGCTCTTCGAATGCCTAATGGAGACAAATCACACGCTTCAAGATACCAAATAATTCCTTCCGGATGAGATGTTATAAATTCTTTCGTTTTATCAAAACGAGTGCCACAAAGGGTGATCAAACAGTCTAAGCATCCTCCTAAAAGAGTTCCTTCGATTGATTCATTCCAGTTATATGGGGTGATGATTTTTTCACTCATGTAACGATATCTTCTTAAAGGAGAGATTTCTTTCTTTTTCGTTGGATCAAACTTCTTCTTGAAATTAGGCTTATTCCATTTTGGATAGCCATAGAAATCCGTTTCTCCCTCCAACATCTTTAAGGCATCCAACTGGTTTAAGCGAATGGGCTTCTCAAAGAAGGTTGGAGCGTTAGGGCCATATATCGTCATAACATCACACAATGTCGTTAATGTGTAAGTTAAATGAGTATTGTCTGAGAATCCCATAAACCATTTTGGTTTGGAATCCTTGATTTTAGCGAAATCGATATATGGGAGAATCTCATCCATTAGTTCTCCTCCTCCAACAGAAAGGATAAGAGAAGAATCAGAGAGATATGCGTCCATGAATTCTTGGGCTCTTTCCTTTGCAGGAGCGGATGAAACGACTCCGTCTTCTCGATGAACGTTCTTTCCTTCGAGAATTTGGAAGCCTTGTTTCTTTAAGTTCTTTACTGCTGCATAGTATCTAGTGAGATAAGGTTCTGTTGTAACTCCAAAAGAAGGGGCTACCATAGTGATTTTGTCGTTTTTCTTTAAAAATTTTGGTCTTTTCATATCTCTTATATTTTATAAAAAACGAAGAGGTTTCATATGTATTTTAGGAAAAAACTGGTTTGCTAAAAGTATTCAAGCAAACTAACGTCTAACTTGTTATAATAATTCCGCCATCGTGAGGAACGCCTTATGAACCTGGTCAGGACCGGAAGGTAGCAGCCATAAGTAAGGATTCCTGTGCGGTGGTTTTTCTTTATAATGATATTTATGAGCGATGAAGAATACATGGAAATAGCATATGAAGAAGCCTTAAAGGGTCTTTCTTTTGATGAGGTTCCCGTTGGTGCCATAATCGTAAAAGATGGGAAGGTTATCGGCAGGGGACATAATAGCAGAGAAAGAGATTGCAATATTTCAGGACATGCTGAAATCATGGCGATAAAAGAAGCGGAAGAAACATTAGGAAATTGGCGTCTTGATGGCACGACTCTTTACGTCACTTTAGAACCCTGTTTAATGTGTGCGGGAGCAATCCTTCAGGCAAGAATTCATAAAGTTGTGATTTCTTCCTTAGATGCTAAAGATGGAGCGATTCTATCTCATTATTATGTTTATGATTCCCCTTCATTTCATGAAAGACCTTTGATTTATCAAGGCGTGCTCAAAGAGAAATGTGATCTTCTTTTAAAGAATTTTTTCCAAGGAAAAAGAAAATAATTCGATGTTTTCTACACTTTTTGTACCATGTATAAAAAGTTCTATAAAGATACGAATGAATGTGGTCTTTTATGTTAAAATTTTTATGTTAAAAAACCACTATGTTAGACCTTATTCACATCAAAAAAGATTACTATGTTGATAAGAAGCCTTTTGCTGCATTAAAGGACTTAAGTATTTCTTTCAAAGAGGTGGGTTTTGTTGCAATTTTAGGACCTTCTGGATGTGGAAAAACAACTACTTTGAATATCATAGGTGGTTTAGACCATTACACTAGCGGAGATTTGCTAATCAATGGCAAATCCACGAAGGATTTTAAAGATTCTAACTGGGACGCCTATCGGAATGAGCAGGTTGGATTCGTTTTCCAATCCTATAATCTTATTCCTCATCAGAACGTCCTTTCTAATGTTGAAACCGCTTTGCTTTTGAACGGTGTTTCAAGAAAAGAGAGAAAAGAAAGAGCATTAAAAGCACTTGAGAAAGTGGGCCTTTCCGGAAGCGAGAAAAAGAAACCGAATCAACTCTCTGGTGGACAAATGCAACGTGTTGCTATCGCTAGAGCCATCGTTAATAACCCAAAAATTATCTTGGCGGATGAACCTACGGGTGCTCTAGATTCCGTAACCTCCATTCAAATCATGGAGATATTAAAAGAAATGAGTAAGACCTGTCTTGTGATTATGGTTACTCATAATGCTGAATTGGCAAAACAATACGCGGAACGAATCATCGAGATGAAAGATGGAGAAATCGTAAAAGATAGCGCTCCATTACCAATCAAAACGAAATCTGATGGCGAATATTTAGAGAAAAAGAAGACTTCTATGAGCCTTTTAACCACTTTCAAAAGTTCTTTCATGAATATTTGCACAAAGAAAGCGAGAACGATGTTAACCTCTATCGCTTCCTCCATTGGAATTATTGGTGTCGCTTTGGTTTTGTCTATCACGAACGGCTTTACCCAATATGTTGGTAATCTTGAAACGTCGGTAGCTTCCAGTGTTCCTATCACCATCAATAAAGTTACTTATTCATACTCTTCTAACGATCGTAATGATGGTTATACGGAATACCCAAGTGATCAAAAGGTTTTTGTTTACGATAGCTCTTCCACAAAAAGCATTGCACATACCAACTATTACACAAAAGAATATGTCAATGAGGTGTTAGATCCTTTAGTAAAGGATGGATTAGCTCAATCCGTTCTTTTAAATAGACAAGGACTAAGCTTTAACTTGATTAAGAAAGTGAAATCTTCCACCGGAGAGGCTACTTATAAACAAATCAACCAATACAAATCCGCTTCGGCATCGGGTTCCTTGTTAGATGTTGCTATTTCCTTACCAACAACGATTTTCCATGAATTATATGGTCAAGAAGAAGGGCTTGGAAAAATGTATGACACCATTTGCGGAAGATTCCCTAAATCCTCTGGTGAACTTGTTTTGATTACGGATCGTTATAATCGCGTTAAAAAGAACACTTTGGTAAATTTAGGTTTACTTGCTTCAGACGATAAAGAAACGGCTAGTATTTCTTTCTCCGATATTTTAGATAGCGAATATAAAGCGTATTTTCCATCCAAGCTTTATCAAGAAAGCCAAGATTCGGCTTATACCTTAAATGTGCCAGCGTATGAAAATATCACCCCATCTTATGATTTAATAACCGGAAAGGTGACATATTCTGGAACAAAAACAACGAAAACCATCCATAGATATAAAGATATTGATAATTCACAAATGGGTTTAAAACAAGTCTATGAGAATGATGCGTTATATCAGCCTAAAGTTTTGAAAATCGTTGGTGTTTTACGCCCATCTGAATCTTCCTACATCAATTTAATGCCATCTTCTATCGGTTATCTAACTTCTTTAAAAGATGAATTTGTTAATGATGTTGAAACTAATTGTCGGGATTTACAAAACGTGTGCAAAAACGCCTGGTATTTCAGCACAAAACAAAATTCCAGCAAGAATGATTTAGATGGTCTTGGTCAACTTGGTGAAGCCATGACCAACGCGGTAAAAGCCTTATTAAATGGGGATGGGACGATTAATTCCTCTTTGGCTTCAGAAATTGCTTCATCTATCAATTATGAATATTTCAGCACCAAACAAAGTTTGATCGATGATGGCAAACGAATGGTTCCGTATTATTCTGGATATTTTTCCTCCGCTAAATTGATAGGTGCAGATTTCCGTGAAGACCTGGTTGGTAAATTCATTGACGCTCTTTCCTCTTCCTCTGGAAATAAGAGAGATGAATTGCTTGGCAAATTGGTTCTCCGTATTCAAGAACCTTCCTTCTACTCTAACGAATATGAGAATTCTAGTTTCGATATTCGAGACGATTCTATCAATATGGATTTCAATATCTTGGATCTAGCCGCATATTTTCAATCCTATTCTTTGATTACGTCTGTTTTGATTTTCCCTTCATCCTTAGCTAATAAAGAGGCTTTAAAAGCAAGATTAGATGCATGGAATTCTTCCGTTCCTGAAGCGCAAAATGTTTATTACACGGATATTATGTCTTCTTACACTTCATCGTTAGGAACGTTAATTTCCCTTATTTCTTTGGTTCTTGTTATTTTTGCGTCTATTTCTTTGGTTGTTTCTTCGATTATGACTTCAATTATTACGTATATATCCGTTGTTGAAAGAACGAAGGAAATAGGTATTATCCGCGCTTGCGGTGCTCGAAAACGAGACGTTGGCCATTTATTTGAAGCCGAATGCGTGATGATTGGAACTGTTGCTGGTTTAATTGGTATTGGCGTGACCGCTTTGTTAAATATTCCTTTATCGATTATTATTGACCACATGTATCCAGGAAATGGCTTGGAACATATTGCCTCTTTAAATCCATTACACGCTTTGATTCTCTTGCTATTATCGATACTTCTTGCTTTCCTTTCTGGGCTTATTCCAGCCAGAATGGGTGCAAGAAAAGATCCTGTTGAAGCATTAAGGAGTGAATAATGACTCATCGTGATGAATTTATAGCCAATGTCCAAAGTGAACCTGTTATCGAAGTAAATCCTTCTTTTGGACTAACTTTCGAACAAGTTGAAGAAAAAAGAAAAAATGGGTTTGAGAACAAAACAAGAAGAAGTGTTACTAAAACCTATTGGCAGATAATTTGCGATAACATTTTTACTTTCTTTAATATCGTTTATTTTGTCGTCGTCGCTTTGATGATTGCCGCACAAATGGACATCACCAATTATTTCTTTTGCATACCTGTTCTTTGTAACATGGTGATTGGTCTTTTTACAGATATTCACACTAGACATTTGGTTGATAAGCTTCGTTTGGTTTCCGATCCGAAGGTAACTGTTGTTAGAGAAGGTAAAGAAATTAACATACCAGCGAACCAGATTGTTTTAAATGACGTGATCATCGTTTCCGCTGGAGAACAAATCTCAAGTGACGCCGTTCTTTTAACGGGCTCTTTAGAAATGGATGAGTCCATCCTTACTGGAGAATCTATCAAAGTTCCTAAGAAACCAGGGGACACTATATTAAGCGCGTCCTATGTGAAATCAGGCAAAGCTTATTGCCGAGTTGTGGCTGTAGGTATTGCGAATTACGTGGAAGGAATTCAAGCCAGCGCAAAACAATTCAAACGTCCAAACAGTGAATTGAAATCTTCTTGCTTACAAATCTTCTGGACAACAGGAACGCTTGCGATTGTCTTAGGCGTGGTTATGACGCTTACTTGGATTATCCGTTCCCTCGCAAAAGGCAATTTAAATTATGATTCTTATCAAAATTTCATTCCTTCTTTGTCTGGGTCTATTATCGCGATGATTCCTGCAGGGCTTTATCTTTTGGTCTCTCTTGCCTTGGCTGTTTCAGTTGGAAGATTAGCTAAAAAGAAGATGAACGTCCAGGAACTCTATTGCGTGGAGATGTTGGCTAGAGTTGATACTATTTGCTTCGATAAAACCGGCACGATTACAGATGGTTTGTTAAGCGTTTATCGTTTGGACGCTTTCGGAGATTTCAAAAACGATCAATTAGAGAAAACCATAGGTGCGATTGTTAGAGAAACCGGGGATGAGAATCTTACTGCACGTTGTCTCCTTTCATCTTTTGAAATAGGACATACCGAACCGGATTTCGTTTTACCTTTCGACTCTGATAAAAAATACGCGTTGGGCTACTTCAAAAAGAGTGGAACGTTTGTTTATGGGGCTCCAGAATTCATCCCTGGAGAAATTTCTCCGGAAGAGCAGAATAAGTTAGATTCCCTAACGAAAAAGGGATTTCGTGTACTTGGAATCTTCTTTTCAAAAAAGAAAACGGATTCCGAGGAATTACCAAATGATTTGAAGTTGGTGGGAATTATTTCTCTTACGGATCACGTGAAAAGCGATGCGAGAAAGAATATCGAATGGTTCTTAAATAATGGTGTGAATGTCAAAATCATCTCTGGAGATAATGCTGCGACAGTTGGACATATTGCATCAGAAGCTGGAGTTAAGGATGCAGATAAATATATTTCTATGGAAGGGGTTAGCGATTCTTTGATCCCTGAAATCGTAGAAAAATATAACGTCTTTGGTAGAGTTAAGCCTGAACAAAAGGCAACCATCATCGCAGCCTTGCAAGATAAAGGCCATAAAGTGGCAATGACGGGCGATGGTGTAAACGATATTCTTGCTTTAAAGAAAGCGGATTGCTCTATTGCAATGGGTTCTGGCTCTTCGGCTGCTAGAAATGTCGCACACATTGTATCCGTGGACAATAATTTCTCCAAACTCCCAGATGTTGTGGCCGAAGGAAGAAGAGCAATTAACAATCTTCAACGTAGCGCCTCTCTTTTCTTAGCGAAAACGATTTTCGCGATTGTCTTAAGCTTCGTTTTCCTCCTTTCTCAGATGTTTGGGGGCATTGCCTATCCATTCTCGCCTAAAAATCTTTATATCTGGGAAATCATTACGATTGGCGGAGCAGGTTTCTTCTTAGCCTTGCAACGGACGAATGACCGCGTTCAAAATAGCTTTATGGAAAACGTTCTTCGCAAATCCATACCAGGTGGTATTGTGCAAATTGCCGCTGTCTTTATCACTTATTTCGTAGCGTTAGTTGCACCTGATTTTATGAGTTATGACCAGGCTAAAGTGGTTTCCACAATTAGCTTCACTATTCTTAGCTATTGCCTTCTCGCACGTGTTTCATGGAAGTTTGACGCCTATCGAGGATCGGTATTTGGCGTTCTGGTTGCAGCTGGTGCATGTCTTTTTACTCTTGATTTGCTTTATGGGGAAAGACTTGTCGGTTCTATTACCCACGATAAACTCCCTCCAGATGAGCTGACTAGCATTTTTGGACTAAATTACAGTTCAGTCGATGGCTATCATTGGTTATTTTGCGCCATTATGACAATTTGCCTTATTGGCATTTATGCTTTAGTGAATTATCTTGATACATGTTGTTTTCAGAAAAGCGATAAAAAGGAGCAAGAAATATGAAAATTAACCCAGAAGTTAAAAAAGCGTTAGAAGAAGGAAGAGCTGTTGTTGCCCTCGAAAGCACCATCATCTCTCATGGTATGCCTTATCCAAGAAATGTGGAGACGGCTTTAAGAGTGGAAAAGGTCATCCGTGATAATGGAGCCATTCCAGCAACAATGGGAATTATCGATGGTGAACCGATTATCGGCATGACTCCTGAAATGATTGAAGAATTTGGCAAGAAAAAAGGAATTGCGAAAGTCTCCAAACGTGATTTCCCTGTCGTTGTTGCTAATAAAGGCTGGGGAGCAACAACTGTTAGCGGAACCATTCTTATGGCGAAAGCAGCAGGCATTGAAGTGTTTGTAACCGGTGGCATTGGCGGGGTACATCGTGGTGCTGAGCATACGATGGACGTTTCGCGTGATTTATATGAAATTGGTGAGAATCCAGTCACTGTCGTTTGTGCAGGCTGTAAAGCAATCTTAGACATCGATAAGACGCTTGAAGTGTTAGAGACACAAGGCGTTACTGTTTTATCTTACAAAGAGAAAGGGTTTGCTAATTTCTATTGCCGTAATTCCGGAAAACCGGTGGACGCTGTCTTTAATTCCCCACTTGAAGCAGCCAATATCATTCATGCAAAACGTGAACTTGGCTTAACAGGCGGTTTATTGATTGCTAATCCAGTTCCAGAAGAATACGCCTTATCTCACGAATACATCGATAAGATCATTGATGATGCCGTTAAAGAATGCGAAGAAAAAGGAATCAAGGGAAAAGATATTACTCCATTCCTTTTAGCAAAAATCGCGGAAGTGACTGGCGGAAAGAGTTTGGACACCAACATTGCCCTTGTTTTAAACAATGCGGAGCTTGGCGCTAAGATCGCCGTTGAATATGCGAATTTGAAAAAATCCGGTGCGAAATAATGACCACAGAGCAAAAATTTAAAATAGCTCTCAAAGAGATGATGCAAACAAAGCCGTTAAGCGACATTAATGTCACGACGCTTTGCGATAAACTTCATTTGCATCGTCAAACCTTTTATTACCACTATCAGGATATCTATGATTTACTAGCATCCATCTTCTTAAATGAAGACGTGCCAGGTTTAAGTGATTGCAATACGATTCGTGAGATTTTGGAATGTCTTTTAGCCTATTCTATTAGAAATTTCGATTTCTTACATTCTACTTACATGTCTGCCGGTTCGGATTTGGTGAGTGATTTCTTCTACAACAAAATTATTACGAGAATGATTTCTTTGTATTCCACCCATCAAAGCATCGGTATTCCGAAAGCGAGTTTTCGTAACGTCGCAAGAAGGTTTGCCATTAATGTTTCTCAAGAGTTTGAATTCGCTTTCAAAAACCAAGATACGAACGCTTTAAAAGTAGAAAGAACTCTGAAGAAATACATCATCTCTGCAACGACGATTTTATATCCTGCTATCGTTTCTTTGTCTAAAGAGGAAAGAAAACGCAGCTTATAAGGAAGATTGCTATGTATTCTCTAAAAAGAAAGACTATAATTACATCGTTCTTTTTTCGAGAAGAATAGCCTTCTATCGTTTCTTTGTAGTGACACACATGTGATGGTCATTACCAGCACAAATCCATAGGAGGATTATTTAAATGAAGAAAAATGAAGCCATGGGATGGTTAGTATACATCCTGATGCTTGCAATCGCCGGGGTTGTCGGATTTGTTATTTTACGTCCGGAATTAAGCTCCGCGACTTTGCCTATGAACTCGATCTTATTTGTCGTGATCGCGGTTGCTGCAGGCATATTGTTATCGGCCAACCTCTTAGAAGTCGGCCATATCATTGGAGCGAAGATTGGGGGATATAAAATTAACAAAGTAAATATCCTTGGGATGCAGTTTCAAAGAAAGGAAGATAACAAATTCCATTTCTCCTTTTCTTTCTCTTTCGATGGTTTAACGGGTGAGACTGTTATCTGCCCAATGAATCCTGAAAAATCCAATCCAAGACACTATATTTACGCTCCTCTCTTATTCTTATTGCTTGAGGTTATGGCCTGTGCTGCTTTTATGTCTTTAGGCCTTGCACTCAAAAAAAGCGAACCGATGTGGGGATCGTCTTATGTTTTTGGACTTGTTGTTTTAGTTATTGTCGTTCTCGTCAATTTGTACAACATTTTTCCAGCTGCATTAGACAGTAAGAATGACGGATATTTAATGACGATTTTGAACAATAAAACAAACGTTTTAGCATACAACAATCTCTTACTTGCTCAAGAGAAAATGTTGCTCGGAAAAGAACTTCCAGAGACTCCTGTTTATCAAGAAGTTACCGATTTCACTAACTCTTTAAATCAAATTTCTATTTATAAAGCATTGGATAAAAAAGACTATGCTAAAGCATTAGAAATTAATGAATATGCCATCGCTTCTAAACAAAAGGTTTCCTCTCGCGTCTATGAAAGTGCTGTTGCACAAAAACTCTCCATCCATCTTTTAAATGGAAATTTTGGAGAAGCCAAAGAAGAATACATTAATCTTCCATTAGAGGATAAAAAGTTCATTGCAAGCCTTTCTTGCGCCCCTTCTGTGAGAGCTTATTTATTAGTTTCCGGTTTAATTGATGAGAGTGAGACCGAAGCAAAAGACGCTCTTGCTCATGCAGATAAAGCCATTAAAGATTCTGGCGAAGAAAAGAAACATATCGAACTAGAACTTATTAGAGCCTCTCTTGCTAAGGTAGCAAGCGCTCATCCAGATTGGGACTTCAGCGATTATTCTTTTGGGGATAAAACGGAAGAAAAACCTTCTGAGAATGAAGATAAGAAAGAAGACAAATAAAGAACCTAAAATGGATCTAAGGCCCTCACATGAGGGCTTTTTTAACGCCTTTAAATGGATAAGCATTCTAACTTTGATGTTAATAATGCGATCTTTTAGAACAAAGGCCTATTAAACAAGCACGTAGATAGAATGCCTTACTAGATAAATAATCACCCATGGATGCGGATTCCCATGTTTATAGAGGTCGTTGAAACCCTACCAAGCCCATTACTTACTCACATAGAAAGAACAAACAAGGGGACTTTGAAGGCCTAAAAATGAGAAAAATATACGTTTGATTTGTCATAACTGTTAATAAATACAATTATAAAAATAGTCAATTTATTAATTATTTATTATGTCATTTATCATCTATTTTAATATTCAAAACGAAGTCTAAAAACACGTATAAAATGACTACGGTTATGACAAGGAAGAAATATTCAATATAAGAATTGGTTTTTAACGAAAACAAAGGAAAGATTAATGTTTCCAAAGAGAACGGTAGAGATCGCTAGAAAGTAATTTAGAGGCTGTCTTAGTTGGGAAATATTGAGCCATATTCATAACGTCGGAGGCGGAGAGATGCTCTTTTCTACAGTAGTTGGCTAAAAGAGAATAGTTCTTTTTTATTTCAGATAGCGGTGTCATGGCTATATAAGATAGGAAAGCGTTTGTGGTCATATTGTATTTATCAATCTTGTAATATGGCTTTCTAAGAGTGAAACGTTTCTCAAACATATAAACGTTCTTTTTTCCGGAGGTGGCCCTATTAGTCATGATTTCAATATGATCTTCTAAAGATATTTTTTTGCCTCTAAGGATGTTTAAAAAGTTTTCCCCGGTATAAAACCCATATATATCAGAGTCTTTAGAAATGTAACGAAGCTCAATGGCCTTTAAAGCGCTAGGTTCACTTAGTCCAGGAATGTAATAGACCCCATAGGAATAACGATTGATCTCTTTCGTTTTCGTCAAGCGGAGAAGCTCTTCTTTGACTGCGGCATCCGACATGTTCTTGTCATGAATATCTGAGAGGAAGAAGAGTTCAGATGGCTTGAATTTCTTTTGTATGTTTATTAATAATTTACTTTGCACAATCGAATTATATCACGAACATAAAAAAAGGTAAAAAGATAACTTAAAAAGAATTTAAAATTAGTATATATCGGATGTTTTTTGATGTATAAAAACTGATTTTGACGAAAAAATGAAGGGTTTCGAATCTTCTAAAATGGTGTTTTCTTTATGAAAAAAGTCATGAAAAAATTATGTTTTTAATGAAAAAAGACCCATTTTTGATGGGTCTAATTATCTGTTTTTAAGGGGTTAATTTTCTCCGCCTACAGACATAGATTTTATCAATGCATCAGAGCATGAGAACCAATGCCAGTCTTTAACGTTATTGTCTATTTTCTTAATGTCGGACATTACTTTCATTAGATTACCTGAGAGGGTTATTAGATCTAATGGCTCAGCAATTTTTCCATCCCGGATCATAAAGCCTTCTGCTTGGCAGGAGAAATTTCCGCTTGATTCATCTAGTCCTGTTCCTAGTCCATCAATATCAGTTATGTATATTCCTTCTTTAATATCCTTGATGATTTCTTCTTTCGTTTGTCTTCCGGGTTTTACCAATATGTTTGTGTAAGAGATTCCGATTTTCCCAAGTGAGGCGGAAGCGTTTCCGGTTGTCTCCCTATTCGCTTTCTTTGCTGTTTCTCTATTGTAGAAATGAGTCAATAAAACACCATGATTGACGATTCGACGATTCTCTCTAGCAACCCCCTCTCCATCGAAGAATGTATAGGAGATGCCTTTCTTTAACGGAACTTCGTCAATGGTAAGACATTTTGAGGCAACCTTCTTTCCTTCGTAACCTTGTAGGAAGGAAGATCCTTTTTGAACGGCTATGGCGTTATTTGCACTTAAGAAACAGCCAACAAGCGTTGAAAAAACCTCTCTATCAAGCAAAACAGGGTATTTTCCTGACTTACAAGATTTTCCACCAAATTTCTTTTTGCACTCTTTGATAATCCCTTGAATGAACTTCGTTTCGCCAAATTCATTTAAATCCATGCCTGAAAAGGAATCTTCCGAGGTTTTGACTTCCTCTCCACGTTTCATAACGATAGACGCACCAATGCCAAAAGAATTTGCCTTTTTGCTTAGCTTAAGGCCGTAAGAGTTGTAAAAACGATAGAAACTCTCTGCTTCCGAATAAATTACTTCACTTACCTCTGAAACTTCTCTATCAGCCTCAAAAAGCTTCTTTTCGATATCTTTGATTAAATCAATTTTCTTTTCGATTGGAGTTTCTTTTAATTCTTTGGAGAAAAATGTTCTCTTCTTGTATTTTGGAGAGCCTGGGAAAATATCAACGCAGTCTTTTCTTTCGGATACTGTAGCTGAATCGATAATTCCCTTAATTAGGAAATCGATAGAGGAGTTATCCATTTTTTCTGTGGCGGTG
The DNA here is from genome assembly GCA_900540385.1 of uncultured Mollicutes bacterium. Lineage (GTDB taxonomy): Bacteria > Bacillota_I > Bacilli_A > RFN20 > CAG-826 > UBA4951. The sequence continues at coordinate 11,152 of UQFY01000017.1, read as the reverse complement.
GATCCGTATTTGCCATCATAGATGCCGCTTGCAGAAATAAGCTGAATGTTCTCGATTGTGTAAGAATCGATTTCGTGATGAAAAATGGAGATGGTAGTGGATGTGCTTGTACCGATTTGTAGTTGACATGAACTGATACCTGCTTCGCGGGCTTTTTGAAAAAATAAATTGACGTTCATTTTAATTTCCCTCCACGTCCACCGACAGTGATGTTTCTAATACGGATTGTTGGTTGTCCAACGTTGACTGGAATATTTCCCGAAGAGGCTCCGCAAATGCCTTGGCCAAGTTTCAAATCGTTTCCAACGCGATCGATGTTCATAAGAACCTCTTTTCCCGATCCAATCAAAGTGCAGCCTTTAACCATCTCACACACTTTGCCATTTCGGATAATATAAGCTTCAGAGGCAGAGAAGTTGAAATTACCTGTTGTAGTTTCTACTGAACCTCCACCAAAATCAACAACATAAATGCCTAGTTTGGTATCTTTAATTATGTCTTCCGGATTGTCTTTTCCAGGAGCGATATAAGTGTTCGACATTCTTGAAGTGGGTTCATATCGATAACTTTGTCTTCTAGATGTTCCGTTTGCTTCCATTCCTAAACGTCTGCCATTTAATTTATCGACGAGGAAGGAAGTGCAAATGCCGTCTTTGATTAATTGAATCTTTTGGGTCTTATTGCCTTCGGAGTCTAAATCATTAGAACCCCATTCATTTGGCATAGTTCCATCATCATAAGCAGAAACAAGGGGACTTGCGATTTGCTTGCCAATCGATTCTGAGAAGACAGAAAGTTTCTTAGCGGTAGCGGCTGCCTCAAGAGAGTGACCACAGGCTTCATGGAAAACAACTCCACCCCAGCCATTTGCTACGACGACGTCAAATTTTCCTTGAGGGCATTCCTTAGCACTTAAAAGAGCGACTGCTTTCTCCCCAACCTTTTGGGCGAATTCTTTCCAAGGAAGAGTGTTTTTAAAATAATCCCAAGAAGCGCATCGTCCTGGTGCGTAGGAGAAACTTTGAATATTGTTTCCTTCTTTTGCAACAGCAAGCATAGACAAACGACCTCTTTCTTCGTGAGTGGTGAAGTGCTTGCCTTTCTCTCCCTCGGCATTCCAGATTTGAATATTTTTTAAACTATCGCTAAAAGAAACGATGGTTCGAACGATTCTAGGATCAACATTTTGAATTATTTTAGAAGTCTCACGGCAATAAGATACTTTCTCTGTAATAGGGACGTCTTTAAGATGTTCCGAGATTTTGTTTACCTTTTTGACGTGTACAGTTTCCAAATCTTTCACTTCGATTTTTCTTTTTTCGTTAAAACGTTTGGATAATTTCCGCGCTAAATCTAAAAGAGATTTGCGGTTGATATTACAAGTGTAGCCATAAACAGATAAGAAGCCATTTAGAATACGGATGCCGCATCCAAAACCATCTAGGTTGGAGGAAGTTTCAACGGAGCCATTTTCTAATGAAACGCCTTCTGTGATTTTTTCCTCAAGATAAATTTCAGCGTAATCTCCCCCTGTGGATAAAGCTTCGTTTAAGACTTCTATAGCGAGATTTTTCGAGATCATTTGTTTCTCCTAAGTACAGCAATGTTAGCACAATAGAAAACACGTATCTCGATTATTTTTGAGTTTTACTCAAACTTAGTGTATATATTCTTTTATGGACTACTATTCTTTGCTTGAAAACGAAAGAAAAGCCTTTTCGGAGAAACAACATTTATTCACGAAAGAAGATTTGAAATATATTTCGGGAAAGGATTCCTTCAAAGGCAAACTAACCGGGTTCTTAACAAAAAATTATTATCAAAGAGAAAAACTGATTCAAAACGGAGAACTCTTTTACGGCTATGTTTTTTCTTTTTGGGAACAATCAATTAATGGGGATTCGCCAATGATTTTTTATATTTTGTTTTCTCCAGAAAGAAAAATTATGGAAAATCCCTCTATTTTTAAAGAAATACATGGGAAATTGCAGTTATTTTTAGATAATAAACCACAAAATAAAAAGGAAAAAACACTTTGGAACCTTCTTAAGAATCCTATGGCAGAAGCACCTTTTGAAGAGATTCCTTTTTCCTTAACTGACAATCATATAATTTATTTTTGTAAACTGATGAAGAAGCAAAATTTTGCCATTTCTTTCCATTTAGGTTTAAATTTATTTATCGCCAATCCCACAATATCCAAACAAATATTGTTTCTTCCTGAAAAATATACGACGGAGAATTTTAGGAAATTATATGAAGAGCGAAAACTCATGCTCTAAGGAGGATTCTTATGGCTTCATTAACTTATTTAGGCCACGCGACATTCCGCATTAAAACCAATGAAGGCAAGGTTATTTACATCGATCCTTTTGGTGGACAACCTTATTACTATAATCAACCTGCCGATTTGGTTCTAATTACTCATGAACATTACGATCATAACGAATTGAAACTCGTTCCTTTAAAAACAGGGGCGAAAGTGATTCGTAGCATTAACGCTTTAAATAATGGCGTTTATAAAGAGTTCGATATCGGTGGAATTCTTGTGAAAGCAACCCCAGCCTATAATTCCCATCACGTAAAAGATGAATGTGTTGGGTATCTTATCTCTTTCGACGGTTTAAAGCTTTACCATGCTGGTGATACGGATTTCATTCCAGAAATGAGAGATCTGAATAAAGAAAACATCGATTACGCATTATTACCGTGTGATGGTACCTATACGATGAATACAGAAGACTTTGATAAAGCTATCGAAGCGATTTCCCCACGTTTTGCCATTCCTATGCACACTCATGTTGGCGTGGATTTTGATGATGAAGTGGTTTCTCATATCTATACGCCTAAGAAACTTGTTCTTCACCCAGGAGAAAAGATTGCCCTTTAATTATGGAAGCAGCTAAAATCATTCGAAAAATAGCCGCCTATCTTTTATTTGTTGCGGCCGCTACATGGTTCTTCTATGAAATGATTCTTTTAATGACGGCCATGTATATAAATCCTGGGGAAGATATAAACACCTATCTTCTTTCTGCCGTCTTTAAACCAATCATGTATGTGGTTATTTGTTTGGCGGTAATGTTTGTCACTCAGTTTACTTTAAAAGATAAAGACGATCGCTATATTACTTCTTTGATGCTTATCGTTCTTTTTGCGGTTGGCTTAGTGGTTTCTCTTTTCGTTCTAGTAAAAGGGATAACCTCTATACCGAATAATAAGTATTGCCAGGATCTTTCGTTTTTTTATTACGTTATTTTCCCTTTAATTGCCCTTTGTGTTGGAGAGATTTCCTATGGGCTTTTCCTTTTCTTTATGGATAAAAAAGAGAAAGAAAAAATTGCAAAAGAGCAAAGAGAAAAAGAACTTTCTCCCGATGGTATAAAACTCACAAAAGAAGAAAAATAAGAGGGACGTGTATTAATATTCGTCTATATTTGCTGTTTTTGATAAGACACTACGATAGTCAATAACAACAGTTAAATTAGCAATTTCCGCTTTGCCGCCATCCTGCGGTCTACAAGAGACGATCACACTTGCAAAAGCTTTGTTCGTTACTCTCTTTACTAAGAACATTCCTTTGCTTGATGCGTTTTCGCTATCGGGTGGAAAATCAATATAGGCCTTGCTTGATTGATCAACGAAATAAGTGAAACTTCTATTGGTCGCATTCTCAGGCAATATTTCTGTTTTAAAAATGTATGGCATATAGCTTTCTTTGCCATTTCCATAATCCGGTTCTTGCTTCTCATCATAAACAAGGACCATCGTGGCTTTGCCGTCTGTTTCTTTATATTGGCTGTTATCGCTAGGAAGAATCTTAATGCTATCCATATAAATGATTGGCGTAATGCCTTGTGGTCTTGTGCCAAAGACGGCGACTAAAACGATCGCCAATAAAGAAATAGCAGCTACAAGGATGGACACTAACTTTTTCATAAATTCTCCCCCTTCGCATATACGTAACGGACTTTTTTGTTATAAGTGACGATATTCACGACGAAATAAAGCAAGCCAATTAAACACACCTTAAAACTAGACGTGATTTGCACATTGCCAATCCAAACAATTGGATCCTGAGTGAAATAGTAGAAAAGAATGGTCAAAAGGAAGCTTAAAACGAAGGAGAGGATGATGGAACGATTCTCATTGCTAGATAACAAAGAAACCTCACCAAAAGGATTTCTGGGATTCGTGAAATCAAGGGAAGCACTATAAAGGAGATGGCCTAAATAGATAAGAAGAATGCCAGCACCCAACAAAAGGATCTCGGCGATAAGATTTGTTTTTAATGAAGCGATGATACCAAATGAAACGATTATGGATATGCTTCCTAAAGTGCCTGGAATGATTAACTTACTTGCTAGCAGGATGGAATCTTTGACTGGATAGGTTCTTGCTAATTTAAAAGCGCCACCTTCTTGACTATACATTCTTGCGATTGATCCGTTTGCGCTCAAAACAATAAGCATGGTAATTAATAAGGTGGCAACCTGTACTAAAGAAAGGCCTCTCTTATTTAAATCCATGGCCATAAAGATTTTAGAAACGAGAGCGAGGAGAAGCGGCAAAGAAATAAATATTGCCGTATAGGATGGGGCAATTTCTGAGTCTTTCACATAGAGAAGGAACTCTTTCTTTAATTGAGAAATGAATGGCTTGTTAATATGGCTCTCACTTTCGTGCTTGCTTTGTTTAGGAAGAAGCTCATCATTTCCACTTGCTAAACGTAAATAAAGTGGCGAGGCAAGAGATAACGAAGCAACATACGTAAAAGGAATGCAAGCTATGAAAACAAGCAAAGTCCATAATCCATTAGAACCAATTCCTGAAAGATATTGGAAGGTGTATCCCGTATATCCTCCTAAATAGACCATGGAAGTTTGATAGAAGAAGGAAAGATGATTGATATACCATCTCATTCCATCCTGAATTTTATTGAAATAAGGACCCCAGTTGGTGAAGATGTCGATTTTCTCTGGAATGACGGAAATCAATATGGATACCAAGGTGATTAACAAAGCCAGAACAAGCAAAGTCAAAATGTTTCTTACTAAGGGGTGAGAAATAAGAAAACGTTTTACAAGATACAAAGGGATAGAAACAATTGCGCTAAGAAGAACAAAAACAAGTTCGACGATGATGAAAAGGAAAAAGACAACGAAATACATATATATGGGGTACTTAGAAGCCAAGAAATATCCAATTAAGAATGGAATTTCAATGACTAAGGCTTTGATATACGAATTCAAAAAACAAACGAATAACCTAGCTAAAAACAAGGTGTTTCCATTGGTTGGCAAGGTTAACAATACTCTGTTATCGTTTGCGAAATATAAATCGTTTGTAACTCTTGATAAAGTAGCAAAAAACGAAAAGAAAAGCAGGATGTTAATCAAGATAGAAGGAACTGCTTCCGGAACGAAAGGCATCAAAGAAAAGATGTTCAATCGTATGCACATATAAAAGAAGAGATAGGATAAAGCACATGTCCCAACAAAGGCAGCCACTTTCGTAACGATGTTAATAATGGATTTCTTTTTGTTTTTCTTCCAATCCATTGATAGGGAGTTAGCTAACAACATAGACACAAGCACACGAAAAGATTTCCAATTCACTTGGAAAAATTCTTTAATGGAGTTTCTTTTCGCTTGGGTGTTTGTCATATAACTTCCCCTTTGGCTTCTTCTTCAAGCAAGGCTTTTTCTTCTTCCTTGTTGTCGCTTGTTAAGATTAAGAATTTCTTTTCAAGCATCTCTCTTTCTTCTGGGTGTTCATCTAAATTGATAGTTTGAATAAGTTCCCCGTGTTTGATGATGATAACCTCATCACAAAGGTTCTTAACAACATCAATGATGTGACTGGAAAAGAAGACGATATTGCCTTTCTTCGCATGTTCCTTCATACACTCTTTGATTTGATAGATACTATTTGGGTCTAATCCTGTCATAGGTTCATCTAGGATCCATACTTTTGGATCGTGTATCAACGCGGCGATAATGGTAATTTTTTGCTTCATACCATGGCTATATGTCTTCATTGGTTTATCGTAACGCTCGCTTAATTCGATACGTTTGACCAAATCTTCTTCTCTTTTGATCCTATCTTCCTTAGAAACACCATAAAGATCAGCAATATAGTTGATGTATTGTCTGCCGGTTAAATTCTCATATAGAGCGTAGTTATCTGGGACAAAACCGATGAGCTCTTTTGTTTTTAATGGGTTTTCTACGACATCGTACCCGCAAACATTGATATATCCTTCTTCAAAACCGTGGATACCTACGATGGATTTAATGATGGTGGATTTTCCAGCACCATTTTTCCCTAAGAAACCATAGATTTTTCCACCCTCAAGGTTCATAGAGAAATCTTTTACGGCATAACTACCCGCTCCATGATATTTCTTTGAGAGATGGGTGACTTTCAAAAAGACTTTGTTTTCTGACATAGGTATGCCTCCTTTTTCTTTGTATAAAAGATACGCTTCATGTCTGTTTATAGATTTTTGCTTGGCAAGAACCAAGATGTTTCTTTCGTCGACTATTCTAAAAAGCAACTCATAGACGAACCACATTCCTAGAGCTAAGAAGATATAGACCACATAGTAAGCCACGTCATACATTAAGTGAATAACATAGGTGTGTCCCTTTAATTCAAAGGAAATGGTCGCATTGAAGATGTTCTCTGCCCATTGTCCTAGTTTATCCGCGACGAAATCACTGTTAATGAAGAAGAAGTCTGATTCCGTGCCATGCGCTGTTAAATAGACGTTCACAAACATCACGAAGGCGAAATAAAGCAAGAAACCAATTTGTGAATAAACGAAATATTTAATCTTTGGACGTTTATATATTCCTAGCAGAACAATCAATACAGGCATGAAGAAAGCATGTAAGTGGTTGATATAGAATTCCATTACGTGTGGGGAGAAAAGAGGAAGGCTGCTAGAGAAGTTAGGCATTAATAAAGCCAAGAATGCGCCTAAGACATTAATAAAGAACGTGAAGTAATAAAGCCAATAGTTTTTCCATAAAAGGGTCAATGGCATGGTATACATTGCCGTGCAGCATAAGTGTAGTGGCCAATGAGAGAGATTGGACCAGATATCAAAACGGTTGATCGAAATATAGCCGAAGAAAGAACCCAGGGATATTTGAATTAAGGCACTACGTTTTTCCTTCTCGCTTAACGGGGATAAAGTTAAGTAATAACAAATAGGCAATAAAAAAGATAAGTATAAGAAACAACGATGTGTGAAGTCGGCAGGCTTATGTGGATTCCCTAAGCCAAAAATAGTTTGTCCAAGAATGTTTGCGGGTGTGTAAGCACTCATTGAAGAAATTAAGAAAGGCAAAGAAAGGGACAATAAGGACAATATTTGTTTTCTATTGCAGGTAGATTTCTCTTTTTCAAAGAAAGAAGAAAAATAATAAAAATCCAAAAATCCTAGCTCAATCCCCATTAAATAGACGCGATAATCCAAAGAATCCCCAACAATTCCTCTTACACACAAAGAGAAGAAAACGGTGATTAAAATGGCAATAGGCGTGCCAATATATCTTCTTGCTCTAATAGAGGATTCCCCTAAATAGAAGGCGCACACAAGAGCAAAAACGATCAAAGCTTTCCACCAATCATTTAATAAAGTGGAAACGCTTCTTTCTAAATGAGAAAAGGTGACTAACGAATATAAACCGTCCGCAATCAGATCTCCTTGGAGATGAAGATAATCGTAATACTTATATATGTAGGTGTTTCCGTTTACGACATAACTTACGTCCCCTTTGAAAAAATAGAACCTTGCAAAGAAAACAATAAAGAGAATGATGGTTGTAAATGATAGATATACCTTTAACCTATTCTCTTTTTCTGCAAGTTTTGCGCTCCAATTCGTAAGGAATGGAAACTTATGACTTTTTGCAGTTCTATCTTTAGAGAAGAGCTTCAATAACAAGAAGGCGATTGTCAAAAGCAATAAGCTTAAACCAAAAGGCAGGAAAGCCATCGCATATTTAGAATAATCGCCTACAAATAATCCTAATAGAAGCGCAAGAAAGAAGACGCATAGAGCGCTCAATACTATGAAAACTTCTTTCTTTTTGCTTCTAAAGAATGACATAAATGAAAATGTTTGATTATAAGGTGTGGTAATTGCCTAAAACGAGGCCATAGTTACAGACGCCAAGATATTTATCTGGCTCTGATGGGCCACCAGCTGCAACTGCATCGTTTATAGCACCGGCTAAAATGCCAGATTTTTTAAACGCTTCGGAAGGGGTGGCAGAAACGCCCATGGCTGCGAGTTGCTCATTCGTGTATCCTAAAGCATTCAACATGGAATATTTGGTGTTTACTAAAAGGGCAGAATCAAAATTGGCGGAAGTTGGAATTACATAGGATGCCTTTCCATTTTCTTCTAAGGCTCTAAAAGCAAGCCCTTGACCGTTCGAGAGTTTGCTAAAAGCTTCATTGCAGAAAAGGTTGTTTCCAAAGTCTGTTGTTGTGACGGAATCGACATATGCTAATGCGGCAGTTGGATCGGTTGGGTTGGCTTTGTATTGAAGGGCTTTCTCCCATACTTCGCTAGCGCCGTTAAGAGCGGAATAAATAACATTGTTTCCCTTGTTTACGTTGACGTTAACACCTCCATCATTTACAGGAAGTTTCAACGCTTCTTCGTTTCCGTTTGGAAGAGAGAACATCCAGAAGTCAAATTTTGGAACAGCTGTTCCCGTAGTCATATCGTTTTTAAGGAAGGAAGTTCCTAATTGTTTGTTAAAGATGACATCGAGCGCTTTTAATTGAGAGGCTTTTGCTGAAGCTCCTTCATAAGCGTCAAACCATCCGCCAGCACCTTCGGTATAATTCGAGAAGAAAGAATCTTCGTCGATATCCACCTTAATGCCTGGGACTTTATTGATTTTGCTTTGATAATCTGCTGGATTATAAGCAGGAAGTTTGCTCACCATTGGGTTTAAGAAGAATAGTGGACCACCAGACTTAATCATTTCTGAATGTCTCACTTTTAAATCACCGTTGTTATAGATATAAACGCCTGCGTTAAAGCAGTTATAGAAACGGCAATTTTCAATTTCACCTAAAGCATTTTGCTTTGAATCGTCATTGGCAATCCATCTGCCTCCACTAATCATGAAAGACATATAGACGCTAGAGCAATTAACATTCTTTAATTTAGAAGAAACTTTTGTTTTTACGAACATAGGTCCACCCTTTTTAATGGTGGATTCTGCGCTTACGCCCATATTTCCACTAACGATAAGATCTTCTATATTGAAATGGCAGTTGGCAGGATTCACTTTAGAGCCATCAAAATCGACATAGAATAATGCGGCGTGAGAAGAAATTGGCTTATTTGCAGGCTGCAATGCACCTTTTTGGCTATCAGTGAGAATATATGGGAAGGCATTATCTCCTTTATCGTTAAGCATTAAACGATGGGAGTTTCCGTAAACGTTTACGTTTTCTTCTTCTAAGAAGGTGTAATTGAATAAACCAATCCAATCGATTAAGGAATTATTTACTCCAGCGTTGGTGGGTTTTCTATTTCCCTCCTTATCTCCCCACATATAGAAGGCAGGAACATCGGATAGGCCAATCGTAATATCGTTTTGGAAAACCAAACCCTTTGCGTTAGGAAGACCGTTTGCTGTTTTATAAGCTTTTAATTTTTCGGTGAAAGTGCCATCTTGGCCCATGTCTCCGCATCCAATGCCATTATCGATGGCAAAGATGTCTTTTGGAGTGGAAACGTTATAGGCATCCACAACGTGCATGTCATATTTAATGACTGCATCTTGGTCGGATGAAGAAAGAGTTAAGGTGAAATCTCCGGTGACAGTGTTTTTGAATTTGACAATGCCTTTGGATTTCAATTCATTAACGTTTTCTAAATAATCTTCCAACGCAAGCTTGTTAGTGCCTTGTGTAAGTTTGACCTGAACGCCATCAGGGATGGTATCGAGATCGATATTATCTAAAGGATTATTTGGATTAATCGCTTTGATGACAGGAAGCAAATCAACGGCATTGTTATTACCAATATAGTATTCGCCATCTTCCATTAAACCTGTTTCTAATTTATCGGCTGCAGTCGAAAGCTTGTTGTTGCCTTTTGTGCTAGTGGTGGCGGTGTAGTTTTGATTTGGCATCCAGGAGGTGATTTCGTATTTGATATTCGTAACGTTGTAATTCATGGATGTGCTAAAGGTCTTATCACCTTCCTTGTAAGTAACGGTGAAAACCTTTCCATCGGTCAATTCGCTTGTGTCGATGTCTGTATAGGTGATTTTATCTTTGTTATCTTTTGCAGCGAGTGTAGAGATGATCTGGTCTGCTGCATTTAATGTGTGTATTTTAAGTGTGGAATAGTCTACTTCGCTATTTAAGATGTAACTTGTTTTGATGCTGCCATCAACGATACGAATTGTGGCGACATTTGTATCTTTGCTATTTTGACAAGAGGCAAGAGATGTCAAAGCTAAACTTGAAAGGCCTAGTAGAATTGAGATTTTGCTTTTCATATTGTTTTTACTCCTTTATCAAAGACACATACTTTTTATTCTAAAAAAGTAGTGGTCTCAATTATAACACATAGAAATTTTGTTAAAACAATTTAAAAATGCCGATAAATACTTAATTTTTGTTTAAATGTTAAAAAATAATTAGAACGCATTATTTTTCATTTTGTTAGCAATGATTCGTCGACTTTTCCTTTGATGTGCACTTTATCTTGCGATTCTACTTTTCTTTGGGTAAGATAATGCGCGTATCTCTCTTAGCTATCATTTTGCGTAGCTAGGCGAAAGGAGTATTGAAAATGAAACAAGGAATCCATCCAACCTACCATCATTGCAAGGTCACTTGCATCAGCTGCGGTGCTACTTTTGAAAGCGGCTCCACGATGGGAGACGAAATCAAAGTTGAAACCTGCTCTAACTGCCACCCATTCTACACTGGCAAACAAAGAAGTGTTTCTTCTGATGGCCGTATTGACAAGTTCAACAAAAAACTTGAAAAAGCCAACAAGAAATAAGCAGGAAATTCTATTTGAGATGGAGCTCTCCTTTGTGAGGGCTTTTTCTTTTGATTAGGAAATTCTATTTAAGCCTATAAACACAAAAAAAGACCG
>UQFY01000016.1 GCA_900540385.1 uncultured Mollicutes bacterium | reverse complement strand
CCGGCCTTATAGGCCAGATCGAAAAACCGCGCCTTGAAGACGCGGATTTTTATTTTGTCGGGAAAATCATGACTAAGAGGGTTACTTAATTGATTCCTTTAGTTCAGATGCTATCTCTGTTCACTTTTTCAAATATGTTTTACAAAAATTTTAAATAATACTTTACAAAAAATGTAAAATAATAGGATAATGTTGGCAGAGGAAAAAATATGATTCACGAAAGTTTAAAGCGTATGAACATCAAAATCACTGAATTAGCAAACTATTTGGGAGTCTCTAGACCCACTCTTTATAAATCTATAGAAGATTATGATAAAGGAGTTTGTCAGTCTATTAGCCCCAAAACTTTGAGTTTGTTCAAATATATAGAGAACAACAAACTCATTGGTAAAAATAATGTCATTAGTTATATATTGAATGAACTGCCGAAGGTAGATAATCCCTCTTTAGTAGACGAAATCATGTCTTCCACGATTGTTGGCGATGCTGTTCGATCAGACCCTAATAGTGAGAAATCGAAATTTCTAGTTCAATGCTCACAAAGTACCGATTATGACATAGTAATTCATTACCTTGTGCAGCTGTCTATGTTATTGAAAAAAAAGCATCATACGGAGCAAGAAAAAGAAATGATGAAACCTTATGAAGAAATAATAAAAATGTATTCAATCAATAAAGGAGAAAGAAAATGAAAAGATACGTTAAATTAAGCAAATATAGAAATTTTGGATTAGATAAAGAACAAACTATAATACTCAATCAAAGTCTTAAAAAAGAGGAGATTGGAGATGTTGTTATTTTAATAGGCCCTAATAACTCTGGAAAAAGCAACGTTTTAGACGCAATAAAAGAAACGAAAGATGGAGCTGATTCCAGATTAATCGAAAAAGACAAAACGATTTTAAGTTTTGATTCAGAGGATTTAAAGCCTTTGGTAACCTTTGGCGTGAAAGACAACGAGACTTGTATTGAGCTAAAAGTCTCGGTGGATAATGCCAATTTTGAAATGAAGGTCCCTCCCGTTGTGTTTGATTACGAAAGATGCTTGAAAGAATTTCAAAAATGGGTGTCTGTTTTTCAAACGGTTTACTATTTATCTAGGGTTGACTTCCAATCCTACGTCGATCGTCTTAAAACAATGCCCGAGAAAACTCAGGAGCAGTTTCTTGCGGTGGTAAACGAATGCTTGTCTGTTTGTAAAAGTAGAAGCCGTTCTTATTGCGATGACATAGTTAACAATCAAATCAAACCGATGAATGGGATACTTAACAGCTTTATTTTCCGCGATTCCGCTGATATTCAATTTCAAGCCGATTCTTATATGAAAAAAACTTATGGCATTCCGTTCTTGCCAAAAATAGTTGATTATAAAGAAAAAAGATTAGAACAACGAGATTTGGAAACTAACGTTGCAAGACTTGACCAAAGCTTATTTTTCAAATCGGTATTTAAAGCAATCGGCATCGATCCAAACGTTATAAAGAATGCCTACAACCAATACGAAAGATTCCGTAATAAGGCGACGCTTAATAAGGTAAAAAGAACCATTGATGCGAAAATTTCCAAGCTCAGCGAGGAATTCAACAAGATGTATTTTGCGGAAAAGGATCAATACCATTTTGCGATAGAACTCGATGAAAATACGATTTCGTTTAGCATGTCAAGGGGAAAGGATGAGGAACCAATTATAATGGATTATCAATCAACAGGCTTTCGATGGTTCTTCGATTTGTTCTTTAATTTCCTAAGCTCAAACGAGCTTGGGTACGGCGATATAGTCGTTATGGATGAGCCTGCCACACATCTTCATCCACAAGGCCAAATAGAGCTAAGAAGATTCCTTAAAGAATTTGCTATAAGAAATGGATTGACTTTCATCCTTGCAACGCATTCTCCATTCCTGATCGATCCAGACAACTTTAACGAACTGCGTCTAATAAGCATGAATAATAATCGCTCTTCCATTTTCAATCTTTTTAGTGCGATTGACGTTGATGATCCTGATTCTTTAAAACCCATCAAAAAGAGCCTGACTATCGATCAAAATGTCTTTTATGACATTGATACAACGGTTGTTCTTGTGGAGGGGATTACCGATTATAGCTACCTTACTATGTTCAAGAACATCCTAGGAATTAAAAATCTGGCATTTCTTCCTTTTCAGGGAGTCGGGGAAAACGAAAATAAGCAAAGCGTTATACTACAGGAACTATGCAATCTTAAATTTTATAAAAAAGCTCTTCTTCTTGATGGGGATAGGGCTGGTTTAGCCATGAAAGAAAAATGTAACGAGACAGCTCTAAATGATGCTCTTTGCATATCGGATATTTTTAAAGACAAAAAAGAAATTGAAGATCTCTTTTGCGCTGAAGACAAGGAAAAATATGGGGCTTTGCAGGAAGGAAAACCGGATTATAAGAAAGCCTCTTCTTCCTCCTTAATGAAGAAGATGTGTAAAAAATCTGATTTCCATGAGGAAACCTTAAGAAATTTCGAGGCCCTTTTTAAGAGATTGATTGATTGAAATTGATGAAATACGAGATAACCTGTTTCGATATTTAAAATAAGAAAAAAGCAGGGCTGCTAACTGAAATGTGCCCCTAATCCTGGACAAAACTAGGAAAGGGGTATTTTTCATGAAATACGATTGGAAATTAAAACTTGGTTGCATCCCCAAGTATAAAGAAGGAAGGCGAGATCTTGCTCCTATCGGGAGAAACAAAAAACTTTTTAGACCATGTAAGAGCCTAGGTGAAAGCGTTTGACGATCTAGGCGTTACGGATTGAAACGCAGTTCGGCAAACCGGGATTGGACCGCCGAGCAAAGATTCGAGCTGGTCGCGAAGGTCCTGGCGGGGAATTCGATGACCGGCGTCGCCAAAAACGCCTTTCGTATCAAGCACGTCCGCATTATAAGTTTTTCCGTCTTTTGGGGAACGAAGTTTCAGTCGGTTACGTTTTGTAACCAACTCGCCCCCTTCTTTTTTCAAACGGCTCTTTAAGACTTTCCAATAGTTATTCGGATTTATTCTGTCTGTTAAAACAGCAACTATGTCCACAACAGAAAAATACCAAAACTGGAACTAAAACAATCGTTTTTAACGTTTCTTGTACAAAATAGTTCCATTCTTGGAACTTTTCACATAAAGATTAGGGGCGTTGATCAACAAATCTCCAAAATGTTTATAACGTATACTAAGACGTCACTTATTTAAAATGCTTTATTTTTTGACTGATTAGAATACTATTCGTTTCAAACGTTTGGAAAGAGATTAATTTAGGCTTGAAGAATTCTTAGGAACGTTTATTCTCTATATAAGTTAGTAAAAACTAACTAAGGAGAATATATGAACCCATATCTATATGCTGCAATAGGAATCTTCTTTATTTTCTTTTGCACAACGTTAGGATCTTCTTTTGTCTTTTTCTTCCGTAAGAAAGAGATTAGTCCGAAGGTGAATCAAATCTTTTTGGGATTTGCGGCAGGCATTATGTTATCTGCGTCTGTTTTCTCTTTGATCGTTCCATCCTTGGAAATGGAAATAACTTATATGCCCTCCTGGGTTGTTTCAGGAGTGGCAGTGCTTTTAGGAGCTCTTTTCCTTTGGGGGATTGATAAACTTGTTCCTCATTTCCATGTTGAACAAAATAAAGAAGAAGGTCTTCCTTCAAGAGTTTCTAAAACAGCGAAGATGTTTTTAGCTGTAACCATTCACAATATACCTGAAGGCTTATCTGTTGGTATTAGCTTTGGTGCTGCGCTTGCTAAGATGACGCCTGATACCCAAACGGGCTTGCTTCTATCTTCTTTGATGCTTGCTATTGGTATTGGCATTCAAAACATTCCTGAAGGAGCAGTGGTTTCTTTGCCGATTAAGGGAGAAACTGGTAATTCTAGAAAAGCTTTTTGGTTTGGAACTCTTTCTGGAGCGGTAGAGCCTGTTGCAGCTATTCTTGGACTCTTTCTTGCCTATTTCTTAGACCCTATTATGCCTTGGGCGTTATCGTTTGCGGCAGGATGCATGTTATACGTTATAGCAGAAGAGATGATTCCTGATGCAAAAGGTGATCCAACAAGCCATTCCGGTGTTTGGTCTTTCATCATAGGTTTTATCTTGATGATGTCGCTAGATGTTGCCTTGGGATAAAATAATGCGTATGAAAAAACGTATCCTGTTTCTTCTTCCTTTCTTCTTACTCTCTTGCTCTAAAGAATGGGATGATATCCCTTCTCCGAGCTTAAAAGAAGATGACTTTACTTTCTTTGTTGCCTCCGACCTCCATTATTTGGACCCTTCTTTAAGGGATGAGACGTTTGCTCCTAATGTTGCATCGATTTCCGGTGATGGGAAGGCGACATATTATTCTGAAGAAATACTCGATGCCTATATCGATACCATCAAAGAGAAGAAACCGGACGCTGTATTTTTTACGGGTGATAACACGTTAAATGGCTCTCAGGTTTCGCATGATGGTTTCATTTCCAAAATCAAAGAAATCCAAAAAGAGGGCATACCTGTATATGTTTTGCTTGGAAATCATGATGTTGGTAACTACCCCGCTTTTTCTTTCTTAAACGGGAAGAGCACATCCATACCCGTCTATAAAGCGGAAGAGGTAAAACAAAAATACTCTCGTTTTGGCTATCATCAAGCGGAATACAAAGACCCAAGTAGTTTCACTTATATCAAAGAGGTTGCTAAGAATACGTATGCCATTATGCTTGATAGCAATACGGATTCAGAAAGGCTTTTCACAAACGAGAGTTTGAATTGGCTTGAAGGTGTTTTAGAAACTCTTCATTCCAAGAATGCGACCGTTCTATCTTTCTCTCACCAACCTTTATTGTTAGAAAACAAAAGCATGGGGGAATCCAATATCATTGTGAACGCCGAAAGAATTCGTTCTCTTTACCAAAAATATAACGTTTCTACGAACTTTGCTGGTCATCTACATACCCAACATATAGCAAAAGAAGACGGTTTATTAGAAATATTGACTTCTTCTTTATCTAGCACTCCAAATCATTATGGCGTCATTCATTCTCAAAAAGGAAAATGGAGTTACCATACGGAGAATCTTGACGTATCTTCTTTTGCTAAAAAGCAAAGGTATACCGATCCTAATCTATTAAATTTCTCTTCTTTTGTTGATTGGCTCTTTGATAAAACAAATTCCTATAACCTTACGCGGTCTTTCTATCAAGACGAGGAATTAACAAATGAAAAACGAAATTCTTTAATAGAGATTGTCTCTCTTTTAAATAAGAGCTATTTCACGGGTATTCCTTTAGAAAAGAATGAAGAAAATGATAAGAAGGTTAATGAATTAGAAACATATCTTCTCGAACATCAAAACAAGTATCTTAACGAGCTCATCGAAGGATATCTTGCAAACAAGAACTACAATTCCATCGATTTCTAGAATTTGACATATACCTATATGGGGTATATATTTACGCTTGTAATATACCTATAGGGGGTACATTTATGGAAGAAAAAACATGTTCTTGCTGCGGAAGAAAGAAATCCCATCCAAGAAGTCCAGAAGAATTAAAAGATCTTCAATCTCGTTTAAATAGAATATCCGGTCAAATCAATGGCATCTCCAAGATGCTTGATGAGAATCGTTATTGTGGGGATGTCTTAATCCAAGTGGCGGCTGTGGAGAATGCTCTTCAATCTTTTGGCTATATTCTTTTAAAAGAACATATGGATACGTGTGTTGTCGAAGATATCAAAAACAATAAGCTTGAAAGCGTTGATGAGGCTTTTGAATTAATGAGAAAGCTGAAATAAATATGATGAAAGATGAAAAATATTTAGTCGAAGGAATGACGTGCGCCTCTTGTGTCGCGCATGTTTCAAAAGCGGTTAGCAAACTTCCTGGCGTGAAAGAGGTAAACGTTTCTTTGCTTACGAATTCCATGACGGTGAGCTATGAGAAACCTACAAACTCACATGAGATTTGTGAGGCTGTTAAAAATGCAGGCTATGGAGCAAAGCTTTCTTCTTCAGAAGAAAATAAAAAGGATGATGATTATTCCTCTTTAAAGGAAGAATTGAAAGATAAAGAAACGCCTAAGCTTCTAAGAAGATTGATCTTATCTCTTATTCTTTTAATCCCTCTTTTTTATTTTGGCATGGGATATATGAATATGGACTGGCATTGGCCTTTAGGCATCATTGGGCAGAATCCATTGATGTTTGGCTTATTAGAAGGCTGCCTTGCTCTTTTGATAATGTTATTAAACAGGAACTTCTATGTTTCTGGCGTTAAAGCTCTTTTTCATGGTGGTCCAAATATGGATACCCTTGTAGCGTTAGGAAGTGGGGTCGCTTTCGTTTATGGGATTGCCATCATGTTTGTTATGTCATCTTTTGTTACCTCTTCAGGGACGGATTATTACAAACTTATGCATTATTCCATGTGCTTAACCTTTGAAACGGCAGGCATGGTTCCTACTCTTATTACCATTGGCAAAACCTTAGAGTCCTTTTCCAAAGGAAAGACTACAAACGCCCTTAAATCCCTAATCGATTTAGCGCCAAAAGAAGCGCATGTTTTGCGTGATGGAAAAGAAATCGCCATCTTAGCAAGCGATGTTCAAAAAGGAGAAACCTTCCTTGTTCGCCCAGGTGAATCCTTCCCAGTTGATGGAATTGTTTTAAGCGGGGTATCCAGTGCGAACGAATCCGCCTTAACGGGGGAATCGATGCCAGTGGATAAGAAAGAGGGTTCCTCCGTATCCTCTGGAACGATTAATTTAAATGGATCCTTAACTTGTAAGGCAACAAACGTAGGAAATGAAACAAGCCTGCATCAAATTATTGAGATGGTTCAAAATGCCGCGAATAGCAAGACGAAAATCTCTGCTTTAGCGGATAAGATATCAGGAATCTTTGTTCCGACGATTTTGGTGATTTCCCTAATTGTCTTTATTTGCTGGCTTCTTTTTGGACAAGGAGTTGTCAACACCTTGCCAAATGATGATTTACTTACGTATGCGTTTAACCGTGCGATTTCCGTTCTTGTTATTGCCTGTCCTTGTGCTTTAGGTTTAGCAACTCCTGTTGCGATCATGGTTGGAAGTGGCAAAGGAGCAAAGAATGGCATCCTCTTTAAAAATGCTCTTTCTTTAGAAGAAACAGGAAAATTAGATTTCATTGTTTTAGATAAGACGGGAACAATTACAAAAGGAAATCCTGAAGTAACTGACATTTATCCGTTTGAAGGGGTAGAAGAAGAAACCCTTCTACAATTCGCCTATTCTTTAGAAAATCAATCGGAGCACCCTCTTGCTAAAGCAATTCAGAAAAAAGCAAAAGAAAGGAATCTAAGCCTTCTGACAACTACTTCTTTTGAAACATTACCAGGATATGGGATACATGCAATCATTCATGATGAAGATGTCTATGCTGGGAACCTCAAACTCATGGAAGAAAAAGGTCTTTCTAATGAAGAATTGATACATGTCTGCCTTCTTTTTTCCGAAAAAGGCAAAACCCCTCTTATTTTTGCTAAAGGAAAGATCCTTCTAGGTGTGATAGCCGTTGCCGATGAAATCAAAGAAGATAGCAAACAAGCCATCCATGAATTTATCGAAATGGGAGTTATTCCAATTATGCTTACTGGGGATAATGAAAAAGTGGCAAAACGCATCGCTAATGAAGCAGGTATTACGTATTTTGTTTCCGATCTTCTTCCAAACGATAAATTGTCTATCATCAAGAAACTTCAACAATATGGAAAAGTAGGAATGATAGGGGATGGAATTAATGATGCGCCTGCCTTAACCCAAGCGGATGTTGGCATTGCTATCGGGGCTGGAAGTGATGTTGCAATCGATTCCGGAGATGTGGTCTTAATGAAATCCTCTTTAAGGGATGCGGTCGCTTCTCTTCGTTTATCTCGCTACACCTTCATAAACATCAAAGAAAATCTCTTCTGGGCGTTCTTCTATAATATTATTATGATTCCGATTGCAGCCGGATCCTTAACCCTGATCCATATAAATCAGTTAAAACCTTGGTATGGCGCAGCGGCCATGGCATTATCTTCCGTTACGGTTTGTTTGAATGCCTTGCGTATTAATCTATTCCATCCATATGATGAGAAACGATGCAGAAAACATAAAAAGGTTGTTTTCCCAGCAGAATTATTTCAAAAAGAGACAGAGAAAGGAGATCTAAAAATGAATAAGACAATCGAAATCGAAGGGATGATGTGTGAACATTGCGTCATGCACGTTAAAAAAGCTCTCGAAGGTCTTTCAGGAGTAACAAACGTTACCGTTTCCTTAGAAAAGAAACAAGCTATTCTTGAAGCAAAAGACATTTCTAACGAATCCCTTAAAAAAGCCATTGAAGATGCAGGCTATCAAGTGAAACATATTCACTAAATACAGCACAAAATGAAAAGCATCCCTTTCTAGTAGCTAAGGCGAGGGATGCGTTCGTTGTTTAAACTTATTTAATTGTCATAAAAGAAAACGCGATTGGGAGTTTCCAATCGCGATTTTCATATGCCGTTTTTCTTTTAGTTCCTCTTTACTAAGATTAGGATTCCATCCAATAGAAGAAGGGCGCCTGCCGTAATATAAAGTGCTTCGACTGCAACTTGGGCCCATTCTAACTTAAATCCCAAAGATAAAAGGACAATGGCAACGCCAACGACAAGATTCACGATATTTGTAAGAATCCAGCCTCGATGATACACAAGACGGGTGATACCGCTTGCGAATAAAACAATGCCTAAGATTAAGAAACAAAGCCAGTAGAAGAACCAGGCGAAAACCGCTATGAGAATGCCAAAGAGAATCAAAACGACTCCCATAATGAAATTCCCTGCAATCAGGCTAACGATACCAAAGGCCGCTAAAAGCACACCGACTGCCGTGATAATGCCTTTTGTGATGCTTTCGGCTGCTCCAGAACCTCCAATAATAAGAAGTGCGCCAATTACCATAAGAAGGATGGCGTACCAAATGGGCGTTGTTCTAATTCTTCTTGCTACATATTTTGCCATTTTTTCTTTTTCTCCTTTTTTGCATAAAACATTTTAAAACGAAAATGCGTTATGTATCCTGAAAATCAACTTTTGAAAACAAAAAATGCATTTTGCGTCATAAAAACGTCATTTTAGGCGTCAAACACGTATTTGTTGAAGCGTTTGTATTATTCTATTGAAAACGCTTACAGGAGATTTTTTATGTCCAGCAAAACAGCAAAGAAATCATTCTTCAACAATCCCCTTCTTTCTAGCAAAATCAAGAGTAGAAGTGTCAAACTATTTCCTGAAGTGGCTTTGGGATATTTAGTAGGGCCAATGTTCGCTTTAATTTCAAACGGCATCGTCAATACCTACCTATTCCAATATTACGACAAGGTTTTAGGTTTAAAGGGCTCAGCCTTACTTTTCGAAACCTTGCTCCCAATTATCTCTTCGATTGTTATTATTATCGGGAACCTTCTTATTGGAAAACTAATCAATAGGAAACCGACAGCGGCAGGCAAAGCAAGACCTTTGATTCTGCTTGGCCTTCCAATTCTCGCTATCGCTCTCTTACTTCTTTTCATTGTTCCGATGAGTTATGACGCTGCTGGCAATCCTCAAGCTCCATCTATTTGGTCTTTGTTGATGATTGCTATTGGTTATAACCTTTATTACGCTTTAGCTTATCCTTTCTATTTCACCCCACATTCTGCTCTTGTTAACTTATCTACAAGAGATGGGTCTGCCCGTTCTTTATTAGCAACTGCTTCAAATGGTGCGGTCTTGGCTGCTGCTGGACTTTCTGGCATGGTTGGACCAATCTTAGTTGACCTAATCGGTCTTTTACCTCGTGAAGCAGGGGCTGGTAAAAATGCAGTTACCGCCATGGAAGCCAACTCCAAATGGACCATTCTCATGATCATTATGATCGTGCTTCTCGTCATTGGTTGTCTTTTTGAGTATTACTTCACCCGTGAAAGAATTACGGAAGAAAGTTTTGCTATTCAAGTAAACGAAGATGTCAAAACCGCTAAGGAAGAAAAGAAGACTTCCATGCTTGAACAAGTCAAGATTTGCGTTCATGACAAATATTGGTGGTTAATCATTCTTTTCTTCTTCTTTTATCAATTTGGTGGCCAATTAAAGAATTCTGACGCATCTTGGTATGCGCAAGCCTTCTCAAACAACGGCTCAGATATCTCTTTAGCGGGCTATATTTCTATTGCCGGTTCGATTCCAACAGCGTTAGGCATGGTCGTTATTTGGCCTTTAGCCAATCGTTTCGGTAAGAGCAATTGCATCAAAGTTGGAGCCATCTTTGCTTTCCTTATGGGTATTGCTGGCTTTGTGGTGTTGCTTCCAAACATTTCTTCTAATGCCGGACTCGTTAGCACAGTTTCTATCGTGACTTTCTGCTTAAAAGCCTTAGGCACTGTTCCTGCGATGTATATTTCCATGGCCTTGATGTCTGATGTTTTAGATCATCAAGAAGCCTTATACGGCAAACGTACTGACGGCTTTACGATGGCTGTTTACGGTTCCATCATCGTTGGTTTAACCGGTATTGCAAATGGCATCATCGTTGGATTAAACGGAATCAATGGCTTCTCCTATCGTGATTCTGTAGCTAATAATCGTGTCTTAAACACCGCCCTCTTCTCTGGAGCAGAAGGCGTTTGCTATCTCATTATTTTCTTCATGTTCCTCTTCATGAACGTTGAAAAGTTCTCTAAATTAGATCAAAAAACAATCCTTGTGAATCGTAAGAATGCTATTCTTGCAGAAGGTGGCGTTTGGATTGATCCAGAAGAAAAAAACAAACAAGAAGAAAAAGCCTCTATGGAAGCTTCTGAAGAAGCAAGAATTGCTGAATTAAAAGAGAAATGCGCGAAAAAAGGTTTGGATTTCGTCACTGAAGAAAGCAAATATCAAGCCATGAAAGCAAAGAAAGACGCTGAAAAAGAAGCAAAAGCCAACGCCAAAAAGATGCCGTTAGAGAAAAAAGAAGCCGAAAAGAAAGCAAAATTTGAAGCTTTAAGCGACGAAGAAAAAGTTGCTTTAAAAGTTAAAGAAGAAAAGAAAACCGAGATTCAAAAACAAAAAGACGCTAAAATTCAATTAGAATTTGAACGTCAATTGGAGAAAGCCAAAACTCTTCATATTTGATAAGGAGAAAAAACAATGGCATTAAAACATCAAGACATAATTGAAAAAATGACTTTGGAGGAAAAAGCTTCCCTCCTTTCCGGAAAGAACTTTTGGGAGACGCAAGAAGTTCCATCTGTGAACTTACCTAGCATCTTTCTTTCTGATGGCCCTAATGGATTAAGAAAGCAAGCTAAGGCTGCTGACCATTTGGGATTGAATCCATCGATTCCTGCTGTTTGTATGCCAACAAGTGCCACAAGTGCAAACTCCTGGGACCCTGAAGTTCTTCACCTTGTTGGTAAAACCATCGGTGAAGAAGCGGCTGTAAATGATGTCTCTCTTCTTTTAGGCCCTGGCATTAACATGAAGAGAAACCCACGTTGTGGCCGTAACTTTGAATATTTTTCTGAAGATCCTTATTTAGCTGGTAGATTGGCTATTGGCTATGTTGAAGGCGTGCAAGAGAATGGCATTGGCGTTTGCTTAAAACACTTTGCTTGTAATAACCAAGAAATTCGTCGTATTACTTCTAATTCCGTTCTTGACGAAAGAACGCTAAGAGAAATCTATTTATCCGCCTTTGAAATGACAGTTAAGAAAGCAAAGCCTTTATCGGTTATGTCTTCTTATAACAAAGTCAACGACATCTATGCAAATGAGAACCCTCATTTATTACAAGAAATTCTTCGTGATGATTGGGGATTTGAAGGCATTGTCGTTTCAGACTGGGGTGGCGATAACGACCGTATTGCCGCTGTAAAAGCGGGCTCTGAATTAGAAATGCCTACAACAGATGGCGAAACCAATCGTGAAGTGGTCAAAGCCGTCAAAGAAGGAAGACTTACTGAAGGTGACGTCGATGTTCTTGTAGATCGCATTATCGATGTTATTTTGAACACAAAAGAACATCTTAAAGACGCACCAAAAGAATTCGACAAGGAAGAACATCACTTACTTGCCCAACATGTTGCAGAAGAATCTTTGGTCTTACTTAAAAACAAAGACCACGCTCTTCCATTAAAACCAGAAGAAAGGGTTGCCATTATTGGCGATTTTGCTACAGATATGCGTTATCAAGGCGCAGGTAGTAGTGTGGTCAACCCTCTTAAAGTCGATCAAATCAACGAAGTCATTGGTGAATACCCTTTGAAAGTAATCGGATATGAAAAAGGTTTCAAACGTTATGGAAAAAAGAGCCAACGTTTGATTGATAAAGCCTTGAAGCTTGCCGAAAAGGCGGATACCGTTCTTCTTTTTGTCGGTCTTGATGAAGTTACCGAAGCGGAAGGTATTGACCGTGCCAATATTCGTTTGCCAGGAAACCAAAGAGATTTGATTTCCGCCATGTATCACACAGGCAAAAAGATTGTTTTGGTTTTAGAATGTGGGGCTCCAATCGAGATGCCATTTGCTGACCGTGTGGATGCTATTCTTCACGCCTATTTACCAGGAGAAGCCGGTGCGAAAGCGATTTTGAATATCCTCACTGGCAAAGTGAATCCTTCTGGCAAACTCGCCGAATCTTATCCATATGGATATGCCGATTGCCCATCTGCCGACCATTTTGGTAAGAATGATAAAAATATCGAGTACCGTGAAGGACTCTTTATTGGCTATCGTTATTATTCTGGAAACTCGAATTCCGGTTCCCGTTTCCCATTCGGCTATGGCTTAAGCTATACAACCTTCCAATACGACAATCTTAAAGTGTCAGACGATGGTGTTCGTTTCACTTTGACAAACACTGGCGATGTTGATGGAAAAGAAATCGCTCAAATGTATATTGGGATGAAAGACTCAAAGGTATTCCGTCCTGCCCGTGAATTAAAAGGATTCCAAAAAGTCTTCTTAAAAGCACATGAAAGCAAAGAAGTCTTTATTCCATTCGATGAATACACATTCCGTTTCTGGGATATCAAAGAGAATAAATTTGAAGTGGAAGCGGGCAAATATCAAATCTATGTCGGAGCATCTAGCAAAGATCTTCCTCTTGTTGGAGAAATCGAAAAAGAAGGAATCAATGCCGAGGGAATTTATGATAAGAGCAAGCTCCCACATTATTTCTCTGGCGAAGTAAGAGAAATCGGTGATGTTGAATTTAAAGAACTCCTTGGAAGAGAACTTCCTCCTAAGAATGTTGCTTATGTAAAGAAACATCGTATCAAGGTGGATTACAATTCTTCCATTAGCGATCTTCATTATGCAAAAGGATGGACAGGCCGTCTTTTTGCCGGCGCTATTCGCTTTGCAATTCGCTTTTTAAAAGGGATTGGTCAAAGAACTACTGCTAATACCTTAATAATGGGCGTATACTACAATCCTGTGCGTGCTCTTTCTCGTATGACGGGAGGAGCGATGAGCATGGCTCAATTAGATGGACTTATCATGATGTTCAATGGGCATTTCTGGAAGGGATTGCATCATTTCAACAAAATGGGGCGTGAAAGGAAAAAACTGAAAAAAGAGCAGAAAAAGAAGGAGAAGTAAGTTGAATTATGTCGAATAAACTAATTACGTTTTGTGTGCCTTCCTATAATTCACAAGATTATTTATATCATGCCTTAGATTCCTTAATTCCTGGCGGAGATGAAATTGAAGTTCTTATCATCGACGATGGATCAAAGGATAACACTTTAGCGATTGCGAAAGATTATGAAAAACGTTATCCAAATATCTTTAAGGCTGTTCACCAAGAGAATAAAGGACATGGTGGTGCAATCAATACCGCTATGTCTTTAGCAACAGGAACTTATTTCAAGGTTTTGGATTCTGATGATTGGGTGAAAGAAGATGGTCTAAAAGCACTTTTGGATTTCCTTCGTTCCAATCAAGAAGTGGATCTTATCTTAATGCCTTATACATATCGTCGTTCCTATGACGAAAAAGAAGAAGGACGACTCATCAAATACAATTTCTTTGTTAAACCAAATCAAATTGTTCGATGGCATGGCGTTAAGCGTTTTGACGCTAGCCACAATTTCACCTTGCATTCCGTTGTTTATCGCTTAGGGACTTTGAAAGAATCGGGCATCGTTCTTCCTGAACATTGTTTCTATGAAGACAATTATTTGATATACGCTCCTCTTCCTTTTGTGAAAAAGTTGGTGTATTTGGATACCCCTCTCTATCAATATCTTTTAGGAAGAGATGGTCAATCCATGCAAACAAGCAATCTCATTAAGAGAAACGAGAACCTTATGAGAGTTGCGGAATTGGCTTTCAACACTTTGGATTTAAAGAGCATTAAAAAATCCAACAACCGTCTTTATTATCTTATGAGACATCAATTGGTAATGATGGTTACTTCGCCTTTACTCTATACCTCTTTCAAAGAAAAAAGTGTTTCGAAGAAAGAAAAAGCAGGCTTTATTAACGCCTTAAAGAAAGACAATCCAAAACAATGGAGAATGCTTCGTTTCCACCCTCATGTCTTCTGGCCAGCCTTTAACAACTGGCTAGGGAAGCTTTCCTCTATGTTTATGCTTTGGGTCATTCGTAAATTCGGAGCTATTAACTAGAAAGTTCTAGTTATACGTCTTAAAACTAATTAACGATCGTTTTAGAAAGAGTTGCTAACCATGCAGCTCTTTTCTTAAATTTCCTTTATAATATTCAGGATGTTAAAACGCTTAATCATTCATAACTTAGCTATCTTTGAAAATGTTGACGTTTCTTTTCAAGATGGCTTTTCTGTTTTGCTTGGTGAAACTGGCGCGGGGAAGAGCTTAATGATTGATTCTCTTTCTCTTCTTTTAGGAATGAGAGCTTCTTCTGAACTTATTCGTTCAGGTGAAAATAAAGCATCTGTCACTGGTTATTTTTCTATAGAAAGACCTGAATTAAGCGCTTATCTAAGCAAGATCAACGTTCCCATGCATGATGATGAAATTGTCGTGGAACGTATTATTGGCATAAATAAGAATGTTGTGAAGATAAATTCCGTTCCTGTTTCGTTAAATGATTTGATTAAGATTTCTAAATATCTTGCGAACATCCATAGCCAATTTGATTTTGAGAAGATTCTTAATCCAGAAAACTATTTGGATATTATTGATGGATTCTCTTTCGAATTGTCTACTCGTCTCAAAGATGAATACACGTCCCTCTTAAATCAATACAAAGAGAAAAAAGAGGAATATAGCCTCCTGTTAGAAAAGAAAGCCAAACTTGAAGAAGCAAGAGACTTCTATGAATACCAATATGGTGAATTGAAGGCGGCTGATCTTAAAGAGGGCGAAGAGGAAGAAATCTCTTCGGAAATATCTTTATTACGGAATTACGACAAAATCTATTCTTTAGTACAAGAAACCAATGAAATCATCAATGGTTCCTTTATGGATGATTTCTATCGTTTATCTGATAATCTAGCGAAACTTGCAAACTATCAAAAACAATACGAAGAATCCCATGAAAAGATTGATGAACGTTATTATGAGATTGAAGATTTGCTAAACAATCTTAAGAAAGAGTTCCGCTCTTTGGATTATGATCCTAATCGTTTAAATGATTTAGAACAAAGAGATTCAGATCTTTCCTCTCTTCAAAGAAAATACAAGAAAAGCATCCCTGAACTTATTGCTTATCGAGATGAGTTAGGAACAATTTTAGGGAAGAATTCTTCCTTTGAAGATTCTCTAGAAGAAAAGAAAGAAGAAGTGCTCCAATCTTTAAAAGAAGCCATCTCCAAAGCAAAAGAACTTACTTTATTAAGAGCCAGAAATGCCAAAACCATTGAAAAAGAGCTTACCCATAGTCTAAAAGACCTTCTTTTAAACGTACGTTTCCAAATCCTTTTTAAAGATGAAAAAGAAGATGAAAGCTCCTTGAAAGAAAACGGTATCGATGATGTTGATTTCTTGATTGAAACGAATATTGGTGAAGGATTAAAGCCCCTTTCTAAGGTAATATCCGGTGGTGAAGCCTCTCGTATCATGCTTGCTTTTAAAGCGCTATTTATCAAAGCGAACCGTGTCCCAACTGTTATTTTCGATGAGATTGATACAGGAATTTCAGGCGAAACGGCGCAAGCTGTAGCAAGAAAAATTAAAGAAATCTCTTTAACAACCCAAGTTATATCTATCACTCATATGCCTCAAGTCGCCTCTTTATCTGACCATCCGATTTTGATTTCTAAAACGGTAAAAGATGGTAGAACCTATTCCAATGTTAAAGAACTTTCCTTAGAAGAAAAGATTCGTCAGATTGCTTATTTGATTTCCGGAGGAAAAGTGACGGAAAAGCAATTGGAATACGCCAAAGAAATGGTTCTTGGGAACTAATTCAAATATTCTTTGATATCTTCTAAAGTGAAGTTCGATGTAAAACGTTTTACTTCCTTTTCATCTAAAAGAATTAGAAGCGTAGGCAAGGAAAAGACATTGTTCTTTAAAGCTAGTTGAAATCCGTCTTTTTTATCAATATTGATTTCAAAATAGGATATGTCTGGCCTTGTTTTCAAATAGTCTTTTAAAAGAGGCTCAATCATTTTGCATTTCGCACAGGTAGAAGATACATAAAGGAATAAGGAGTAGTGTTGCATGGGGCTATTTTGTTTCTTCTAGAGAGGTTTGTCAAATCTGATATTTCTCCCGATTTAATATCTTTCTATAAATTCATTTAGTTGCTAAAATGTTTGCGCTAAGGAGAGTAGCGTTAAGCTTGGATTTCGTCAGCACGCCTTCAGGCCGGAACCAAGCGGCATCTGCCTCGCAAGACCTTACCGAGTTTTCGATAAGGAGAGAAATATGTTTGAAAACAAAAATGTTAAGGAAACTTTATCTTCTTTTTCCGTTGAGCCTGAAAAAGGACTGAGTGCTGAGGAAGTGGAACTTAGGCAAAAAAGAGATGGATGCAATAAGCTTCACGAAAAAAGAGGGGACCCATGGTATAAAATCTTTTGGGATAACATTGCTGATCCAATGACGTTGGTGCTTGCTATTGCAGCAATTATTTCCCTTGTCTTGGCCATATTGAATTGGGAGAAAGAAGGCCCAGAAGGGTTAGCGGATGTCTTTATTATCTTCGGTGTTGTTTTAATTAATGCTTTGATTGGTACCATCCAAGAAATGAAAGCGGAAAAAGCTTTAGAAGCTTTAAAGAAAATGTCCGCTCCAACCGCAACCGTAAGAAGAGATGGAAAAATCGTTGAAATTCCAGCGGAGAATCTTGTTGTTGGGGATATTGTTATCTTAGAAGAAGGAAGAACGGTTCCGGCTGATTTACGCTTAATAAAAAGCTTTTCTTTAAAAACGGACGAGTCTTCACTCACTGGCGAATCCCTTCCGATTGAAAAGAATGCCGATTGTGTTCTTTCTAGCGAGTCTGGAGTAGGTGACCGTATTAATGAAGTCTTTATGTCGACCCCGGTTGTTTATGGACGTGGGGAAGGCGTTGTTATTTCTACAGGCATGCGTACGGAGATTGGTAAGATTGCCTCCATGCTTTCTAACGAAGGCGAAGAAGAAACTCCATTGCAAAAGAAATTGGCTGGCTTATCTAAGTTCTTAGGAATA
The DNA here is from genome assembly GCA_900540385.1 of uncultured Mollicutes bacterium. Lineage (GTDB taxonomy): Bacteria > Bacillota_I > Bacilli_A > RFN20 > CAG-826 > UBA4951. The sequence goes on along the minus strand of UQFY01000016.1, from coordinate 21,374 downwards.
TTAACCATCATCATTGTTATTTTGATGTTAGGAATTAAAATCCTTTGGGCTGTTGTAAATAGCAATTTGGCTACTGAGTGGAGCAGTGCTTTATTAGACTCTGTTGCTTTGGCGGTCGCGGCAATTCCAGAAGGTTTAACAGCGGTTGTTACAATCGTTTTAGCAATGGGCATGAGCAAGATGGTAAAAGTAAACACCATCGTTCGTCGTCTTGCTTCGGTGGAAACCCTTGGTGCTGTATCTGTGGTTTGCTCCGATAAAACAGGAACCCTTACTCAAAATAAGATGACGGTTGTTTCCGCTTATGTTGATGGCAAGACATATGCTCAGAAAGATTTCGATAAAGAAAAACTCTCTCTTTTAGCCAAAGGCATGTCTCTTTGCTCGGATGCTAAAGTGGATGGAGGAATATATGGCGATCCTACAGAGGTTGCCTTGGTTGAATTTGCAAATTCTTTCGACATGCATAAGGGCGATTTGGAAAAAGAAGAACCCCGTATTGATGAATTGCCTTTCGACTCGGTAAGAAAAATGATGTCGACGATGCATCAAGAGGGAGATAAGAAGGTCATTTATACAAAGGGTGCGATGGATCAGATTCTAAAACACGCGACCCATATACTCATAAATGGCAAAGTATCTCCTCTTACAAAAGAAGAACGTAACCACATTGAAGAAGCCGCTAAAAACATGTCCAATAATGCTTTACGTGTATTGGCATTGGCTATTTCCTTTGCTAATGAAATTCAGGAAGAGAATTTAACTTTCGTTGGTCTTGTTGGCATGGTGGATCCTCCAAGAAAGGAAGCAAAGCCTGCAGTCGCTACATTAAAGAAAGCGGGAATTACGACAATCATGATTACGGGAGACCACAAAGATACGGCTTTTGCTATCGCTAAAGAATTAGGAATTGCCGAAGATCCATCTCAAGCGATGAGTGGCGATCAAATCGACGCTTGCTCTGAAGAAGAATTAAGAGAAAAGGTGAAGAGCATACGCGTCTTTGCTCGTGTATCCCCTCAAAACAAAGTATCTATTGTTAAAGCAATTCGTGCGAACGGAAACGTTGTAGCAATGACTGGGGATGGCGTTAACGATGCTCCATCTTTAAAAGGAGCGGATATTGGCATTGCCATGGGAATTACCGGAACGGATGTTGCAAAAGGTGCAGCAGATATGGTCTTAACCGACGATAATTTCGCTTCCATCGAAAAAGCAGTGGAAGAAGGAAGAGGAATTTATGCCAATATTAAGAAAACGATTCTTTTCCTTCTTTCTAGCAACGTTGGTGAAGTTGTTGGCATGTTATTGGCGGCTATCTTTGGCCTCCCTTCGCCACTTATTGCGATTCATCTTCTTTGGGTGAATTTAATTACTGATTCCTTACCTGCCATTGCTCTTGGCGCTGATAAAAAGCCAAAAGGAATCATGGAAGAAAAACCAAGAGATCCAAAAGAATCCTTATTCTCTCACGGTGGATATGGGGTTACCTTTGGTTATGGCGTATGGATTGGCGTTATTACTTTGGTTGCCTTCTTATCCGTTGCATGGATGAGAATGGGTTTCACATTAAATCCAGTGGAGATTCGAAATTTCTTTGATACCTGCGATATTGCTATTTTAGAAGAAGCACAGGCTATGGCCTTCTGCGTTCTTTCCATGAGCGAGTTGTTCCATATGTTAGGAATGACAGACACCAAACATAGTTTCATCCATGTCTTTAAAGATAAAAATATTTTGCTTTGGGCATCTTTCGTTATTGGTATGGCCTTGCAATTCTTTGTTATCTTTGTTCCTGGCGTAAATACCGTTTTCCAAGTCGTTCCTCTTGAAGGATGGGATTTCTTATGGCTATTTGGCTTAGGAATTAGCCCTCTTCTTGTCCATGAAATCGTCGTTTTCGTTTTATTCTTAAAGAACAAATTGGCTTCAAAGAAAGCCTAAGGCAATCCTTTTTCTCATTTGAGAATGCATATTCTTATGCAAAGGGAAACTTTGTAATATAATTTGCCATATTAAGTGACTGTCATTATGAATATTTCCCCCTTCTTGACTTCCATGCTTGCGTCGAACTTCTTAGGTTTGATGCTTCTGTTTGTCCTTTTTACCGCCAACTTCCGTACTTTGCATCAAAAGGAAAAAGAAAATAAGATTCTGTTCCTTCTTTTTACCATCGTACTTTTTGGCATACTGAATGAAATTGTCGCGGATGTGGTCGATGAAATGCCTGGGACAGTTTCCTTTTACCTTTCTTATGTGTCAAATTCTCTAGGGTATTTGATGGTGACTGTATTCGCTTCTTTTGTCCTTCTTTTTATTCGTCAGCATTTTTTCCATGCTATCAGCATAATGGATTTTATCTTGGCGATTCTTCCATCATTAATAGTCCTTGTGGCCATGATTATTAATCTTTTTGTGCCTTTCATTTTCAAAATAGTCGAGAATAACGACTATGTCCGTTTAGATGGATTTTTCTTGCCTCTTTCCTTAGATATTATTTGTTTGCTCTATTCTCTCTTTATGTATTTTTATGCGTTAAAGAAAGGAAAAACCACTCGCTTCTTCCCTTATTACTTATTTATGATTCCGGTTGCATTTGGTACGCTTTACCAAACACTCTTTCCAATTGTCAGTGTCATTTGGCCTTCTTTTGCAATTGGCTTAGCGGGAATGATTGCCTCCATTAAGAGTGAGCGTATTTTCCGTGATGAGCTTACTGGTTTGTTTAATCGCGCTTATTTCAATTATGCGGTTCACTCTTTGAAACGAAAGAAAGAGCCCGTTTTGACAGGAATCATGCTCGATATTAATGATTTTAAGAAGATTAATGATCATTTTGGACATGATTTTGGTGATAAGGCTCTTGCCGATTTTGCTGGTTTGTTGGTGAAATCCGTCAGCCGTTTTGCTCCAATCGTTCGCCTTTCTGGCGATGAATTCGTTATTCTTGTTAAAACCGCGGATAAAAAAGAGATTTCTCGCGTTATCGATCGTATCAATGCTGAATTTGAAGAATTTAACAATTCAAAGAAAAGATCTTATGAGCTTTTTGCCTCCTTAAGGATATGCGACCTATATAAAAGGACAATCTCCAGAGGAATTCCTCCAATGTTTCGACAAAGACATGTATAGAGAAAAGAAACGTTATCACTCTGATCAAAAATAAAAACGGCCGAAGCCGTTTGTTATTCTCCTCTTACATCTCCATGGAAGTAGATGGCGACTGTTCCTGGACCTGTATGTGAAGCAATGATGGTACCGATATCAAAGATTCTCACTTTGTCTTTGAGATTTGGGAAACGTTCTTCAATTTGTGATTTGACGGTTTCCGCATCCTCTAATGCATGAGAATGGGAGATGAAAATCTTTCCGTTATAGTTTTTGCCATCTTTGGCATGCTTCTCCATCCAATCTAAGGTCGCTTTCATGGCGTTTCTTTTACCCATGACCTTTGAATAGGCAATGATTCTACCAGCGTGATTAAGGTGCATTAATGGACAAATCCTAAGCACCGTTCCTATAGAAGCGGTTGGACCAGAAACACGACCAGTACGTTTGAAATATTTCAAATCTGTGGTGAAGAATTGGTGATGGATGTTGTATTTATTTTCTTCGACGTAGGTAGCGACTTCTTGCAAGCTCTTTCCTTCATCCCATAAGTCGGCAGCATCATCCACGATCATTCCGTATCCGGAAGAGGAACAAGTGGTGTCAATGACGATTAACTTTCTTTCAGGGAACTCTTTACGAACGACTTCGGCAGCGTTGGCTGCTTGGTTATAAGATTGAGTCATCCCAGTTCCAAAGCAAAGGTGTAAGAGATCATTCCCTTCGCTTAATTCTTTACGGAAGAATTCCTCATAGGTGAATTGATTGATTTGAGAGGTGGTTGGTATGTGGCCTTTCTTCAAGAAATCGTAAAAACGATTTAAAGAATTTGGGTCTTTGCCCATATCGTCGGTATAGGTATTACCTTCTACACTATAAGAATAAAACAAGACTTTTAAGCCACGTTCCATGACGTAGGAATAAGGGAGATCCACAGTGGATTCACAAGATAATACAAAGCTTTTCATTAGAAAACTCCTTTTTTCATCCACTAGTATATCTAGTATTTAAAACTATGTCACTAAAAAGAACGACTTTCCGTTTTTATGCAATATTTCTTTAAATTCTTTCACTATTGTAAAAACATAGAATATAATTCTATAGTTCAAATGATGGGGGCCTTTATGAAAAAAACCTGTTCGATTCTTATACCTTCTTTTTTACTTTTAACTGCTTGCCAAACGCAACACCTTCCTTCTACTAGTAGTAGTGAAGTTTCTAGCAGTGAGGAAAAAAGTGAAGTTTCTTCTAGCAAAGAATCTTCATCCAGCAAAGAAGAAACGCCTGTTCAAGACAATATTTCTTATGAAATCGGTGTCAGTGGAAATGAAGCCGTCCTTAAAAAAGTAAAAGGAAGTTCTCCAGTTGCTAGCATTCCTGCAACCTATGAAGGAAAACCAGTAACTCGTATCTTAGATGGAGCATTCAAAGATAAGACAAAGATTACGAAAGTTGTTGTGCCTGAGAATGTTACTTCCATTGGCGTGGATGCTTTCCTTGGCTGCACCAATATCGAAGAAATCTCCTTGCCTTCAACCCTAAGGAATATTGGTAAAAGAGCCTTTGTAGGTCTTCGTTACATTAAAAACATCAATATTCCAGAAGGAGTGGAAACGATTGGCGATTCTGCTTTCTCTAACTGCGTGAATCTAGAAAACATTTCTCTTCCTTCTACTTTAAAAGATTTGGGTTCTAACCTTTTCCAATCTGATAAACTTGCCACTTATGTCTATAAAGGCATTGAATATTTAGGAAATTCTAGTAATCAACATTTGCTTGCATATAAAGTAAATGCGAAAAACGCCGCTCCAGAAGAAGTTGAGCTCCATCCTGATACAAAAATCGTTGGCGGTTCTCTTTTCGAAAGCGAAAAATCCCTCACGAAAGTCACATTGAATGAAGGATTGGAAGTTATTTGCGCATCCGCATTTAGATCTTGCCCATTTGAATCCATCGTAATTCCTTCAAGTGTGAAACGTATCGACCAATATGCCTTCTCTGGTTGCACAAACATGACCACTTGCACCATTAGCGGAAATTCCTTGGAAACAATCGAAAACGAAGCTTTCTCCGGAGCCATCAAACTCGCTTCTATCAACATTCCTTCTAGCGTGAAAGAAGTGGGATCTTATGCGTTTACGGAATTTGATAATCCTGGCGCTTTAACCTTTAACGAAAAAGATGGCGGCAATTATTTAGGAAATATCGAGAACCCATATCATGTGTTTGTGGGATTAAAAGATACAAAAGCGACCTCTTTAACCCTCGATGAACATACCGTTGTTATGGCTGGTCAATGTCTTAGAGATGCAAAAGGCATTCCCTCTTTTAACATTCCTGCTAGCGTTGAAACCATTGGAGAGGAAGCCTTCTTCCAAATGACTTCTCTGACTTCTATGAGTATTCCTGCCACCGTTAAAAACATGGGTGGGAATCTCTTCAATTCTTGTTCTTCTCTTACAAGCATCGAACTTCTTAATAAACCCACCGTTTTAGGATCTGGCTTTGCTGGAAATTGCGAAAAGCTTGTCTCCATCAACATTCCTGATAGCGTTGTTAAATTAGAGGGCAATCTTTTTGATAGAGATGAATCTTTAACGGAATTATATGTTCCTAATAGCGTTTTAGAAGCAAGTGCATCCGCAATCACTTCTTGTGCCAACCTTACGGTGAATACTGCCTTTAAAGAAAGACCATATCTCTTCGATGCAACCTGGTGCACAGGTGTAAAAGCACTCAATTACGGAGTGAGTAAATAATTAATAAGAGGAATAATCATGAAAAAACCAATTTGTTTAACTTTATTAAGCGTTGCTGCCTTATTAGGCTTAGCCGCTTGTTCTTCGAATGAAGTTTCTTCGTCTAATGCTTCATCTAAGGAAGAAAGCAATAGCAGTGTTGCTAGCTCTTCTACAAACACAAGTGAAGCACCTGTCTTAGAAGTATCTGTTTCTATTGTTGCTCCCGCTAAGAATACAATCACCGTTGGAGATGAGCTTCAACTACAAGCTCAAGTGGAAAATGCCAAACCAGGTGACACCCTTACTTGGAAAAGTTCCAACAATGATGTTTTAAGCGTAGACAATACTGGCAAAATCAAAGGGGTTTCTAAAGGCGAAGCCCAAATTACTGCAAGTATTTCTGGCAAAACGAGTGAACCTATCACGATTACCGTTGAAGCAAAGATTGATTCTACGGCCTATCCTAGATTTGTAGAGTTACTTACAAAGGCTGAAGCAAAAGACGCTTCCAAAGTATCTAGACTTACTTTATCCGTTCAAAATGATGAGTATCATTATCAACAAAACAAAGATACCAAAGAATGGGAGAACGTCATCAACCGTTCAAACGGAACGACTTGGAACGCTTCTTTCTACACAGATTCTAAAACCAGCATTGAAACCATCGAAACTGACAAAGGGGAAAACGATATCAAGACCCTTTATCAATATGGCATTGCCCATAACCGTCTTGTCGATGTCGTAAGTGATTTCTCTAATGATAAATACACTGTGAACGAGCAAAAGTCTTCCAGCAAAGAAATTACCGATCCAGAAGGAACCAACACCTTCTTAAATAAAGGCGAATTCTCCAAAAAGATTGGTGCATTACGTTATGTCTTAGACAATTATTTCGATGGAACAAGCAAGTTCTCCTCCATCGAAGCAAGAAGAAACGCTTCATTAGAAGAAAAAGATGGTGTTTATACATTAAATACCTCTGAAATCGTGAAGGATGATGTCGATAACAACGTTCATATGGAATATAGCATGACCATTAAGTTGAATGATGAAGGTTATCTTTCTTCTTTAAGCTCGCATATCAAGTCCTATGATTCGGAAACAGATGGTTCTAAGCGTCGTTTGACTTTCGATACAGGCGTTACTCTCGAAGAAACAATCGGTGCAAGAGAAAGCATGGATTTAGATCTCGATAAGTACTTCTTTAAGAACAAGAGTGACTTAATCATTTTCTTAGGCGAAAATCCTTATGCGACTCAACCAGTAACGAGTTTCGAATTAAACAAAAAATATTTTGTTATTGTTAATAAAAACGGAACAGGATCCACCAATATTGACCCTCTTACATTAGTTTCGGTTACCAAAGATGGCCAAACTGCTTCAAAAGATGCTTATACCTTAGATGACAATGCCCTTACTATCAAAAAGGCGGGAAGCTTTGTCTTTAATTACAAGACGACCTTGTTAAGCGATTTCAAAATTGAAGTGGAGATTGAAAACCACGAGATCACTAGCTTAGAATTCTCTCCAAAGCCTTCTTCTTTAGCTATGGGAGTGAAAGATAAGACGTATCTTTCTGAAAACATTATTGCGGGTGACACCCCATTTACGTTAACTGCTAATGCAGGTGCTGATGACGACACAACCATTGAATTTGTCACGAATGAAATTGGTGCGACAGTTACGAAGAATGCACCTTTCAGCTATACGCTTCACACAAGCAAGCCTGGCAAAATCTCTTTAAAAGCAAAGAGCGCAAGTGGTTTGGAAACAGAAATGAAAGAAATAAATGTCTTTGCTTATACTGATGAAGGAATTGCTTCTTATTTAGCAAAGGCCAAATGGAATGCTTTAAATGCTTCTTCCCTCTTCCAAACAGCAGAATTCACCTTAAAAGAAGGTTCTACCACAACCGGAACGTTTGTTCTTCTTAAAAATACCGGTGACGAACTAACTGGCAATTTTGAAGTCAAAGACAAAGCCGTTTCTCTTAAAGGTTCTAAAGGCACTGCCGTTAAGGCCGCTGTCGTTCTTTCTGAAGGAGCAAAGGGCATTTATTTAGGTGCGGTTAGTAACAGGGCCAATTTGATGCTTAATTAAGCTTAAAGGAGATAATAAATATGAAAAAATCATCGATTTTATTCTTATCTGCGTTTGTTTTGCTTGCAGGTTGCACTCCAAGCGAAAAGCAAAGCTCTGAGGAGAGCAAAGCTCCTCTTACTTTAGATGAAACCTTGGAGAAATTAAAAGGCGGATATCATCTTGATTTACTTGTTACTTCAACTTACCAAGCGGTTCAAAGCTCTTCGGGTAGCAAGACCGTTTATAAAGGCTATGAAGAAATCTATGGCGATTCGACAAAATATCGTCACCTTGTCTACAATCCAACTCTTTCGGGAGATCCTGATAAGAGCGTGGTGAATAATGATTATCTTTATGCAGAAGAAAATAAGAACATCGTTCAACATACTCTCAGCTTAGCCAATACGATTTCCTCCACACCTGTTGAAGGAAAAAGCTGGAGCTCTTCTTTCTTGAAGAATGCCTTCACTGTTTTCAAAAAAGAAAACTTCGAAGAAAAAGATGGAGCATATGTTTTTAAGAAAGATAAAAATCTTGCGGCTGCAAAATTTATGGGCAGCCAATTACGTGGTTATCCAAGAAGCAGCGATTCTTCCATTTCTTCTATGGTTTTAACCATGAATGAAGATGGCAGCGTTTCCTTTAAAGCGGAACTAGAAAAATACACCGTTACTTATATTACAGACATTAGCGTTTCTACTGTTTACGAAGGAAGCTTTGTTAGCATGGGAGAAAGTGTTAAAGACATTCAAACCATTAACAAAGAAGAAAACAAAACCTTCCAAGAGGCAATGAAAAAGATTGCTACGCTTAATTTTGACGCGAATGGTGTAAACTACGAAATCAAAGCCAAAGATGGAAGATATGAACAAACAGAAAGCGTCGTTTCCTCTGTTTGGGGCGATGGATTTACCTATCGTTTCTTAAATAGTGCGAACAAAGTCTCTGAAGAAGCATCATATGTGACGAAAGATTCGAAAATTCAAAGGCTTGCTCTTTATGATGGAACGGCTTATCTTTCGGGCAAACCTATGAAAGCTAACGTGACTGACTTCTGGCCAACATACGCCATTTCTAGCGCCTTCTTTAATGAAAAAGATGGAGTGTTTACTCTCGATAGCAAATATTTAGGTATGTTTAGCACCACGAGCATTTATACCCCATTTGTCTCCGATGCTATTAAAACCCTTACCATTAAATTAGAGGATGATAAGATCACCTTTACTTCAACCAATGAGGGAAATGGTCGTACTATTTTCGGTGCAAAAGAAGAGATGGTTTTCACCAATTTTGGGAAAAAGAGTGCACCCACATATCAAATCAAGGAAGATTCTTCTGAATTAACCTGGGATCAAATCATCCGTGATGAGAACGATTATGTGTCCCTTGTTGAGGATTTAGGTGGCAAGGCCATTCTTAACGCTATTCCAACCTTTGGCGGAATCTATTCCGAAGGATACTATGGAACAACAAATGGTATCCCTTTCCTTCAAGCAAGAATATCCACCTTAGCGGAAGGACAAGAACTCTTCGCTGCTTATGGCCCGAAACTTGAGACGGCCGGCTTCACAAAGAGTGAAGAAACGGATACCGATGGAAACACTTATTCCCTTTATACCAAAACGGTTGGTAAAAAGCAACTTACCCTTGAACCTATCTTAGGGCCACAAACGGACGCGATTACGGGACAGAAATATTATGTCTTCCTCGTTGGAATCCTCGCGAAAGATATAAGATAAATCCCTTTATCATCTCAAAGAACGCCTATCAACGGGCGTTCTTTTTTATATCTTTAAACGTTGTAAAAGAATCTCCATATTCGTCGTACCAAAAAATGGTTTTATTATTGCTTAGAAGCGCCATTTCATCCGAGCCGCTTGAATATGTATTTTTATAGATGCGTACAATAATTGCTTTGCTTTCGTCGTTGAGAGAGAAAGAAACGTTTCCTGATACAGTGCTGTTCTTTAATTGATAAAAATGAGGCTCAATCCTTATTCTTTTTAGATAAGGAAACAATCCAATGTTTCGTAAATATCTTCCAAAATGGCATTCTTCGCTTACGAGGAAATCTTCCATTTCTTTTTGAAAAGGACGATGTTTCTCAACAAAATCTTTTACTATCGTTTGAACTTCTCTATCCGCATCACAAAGAAAATCGGAAGGAACTTTATTTGGATAATAAGCAAATGTATAGGCTAAGTTTTCAAAATAAACACGATATGGTTGGCCATTTGTTTTGGATAATTCTTCAGAGATATTACTTTTATATTTTTTCTCGATATCATGCCTAAGAGCAAATTTCTCTTTGATGTACTCAAGATATTTAGGGCTTTCTTTTAAATCAGAAGAAATATCATAATAACGAAAATATATTTCATCGGCAGTCGGTAATCTTTCAAAAAGTTTGCCCCATCTCATAATTGTTATTAGTTTATATGAAAAGAAAGGGGACGTGCATTCATTTTAAATCTGCCTCTTCCATTTGATGGCCACCTTGTTAGAATGAAGTTAAATAAAGGAGAAGAACTTATGTGCACATCCATTACTTTTACGACCAAGAATCATTATTTTGGAAGAAACCTTGATTATGAATTCTCTTATGGGGAAGAAATTGCTATTCTACTTCGAAATTATTCTTTATCTTTTCGTTATTTAGGAGAAAAGAAACACCATTACGCTTTGATGGGTATGGCTCATATTCATAATGGTTACCCTCTTTTCTACGATGGATTTAATGAAAAAGGACTTGCTATCGCAGGTTTAAATTTCGTTGGTAATGCAAAATATAACCATCCTAAAGGGGAGGGACATGATGTAGCCCAATATGAATTTATCCTCTATATTCTTAGCTCTTTTCAGTCCGTCGAAGAAGTCAAAGAATCTTTGAAGACATTAAATATATGCGACACCCCCTTTAATGAATATTATCCATGTGCAGAACTTCATTATCTTATCGCGGATAAGAAGGAATCCATTGTTGTGGAGTTTCAAAAAGATGGGACCCATGTATATGAAAACTCCATTGGAGTGCTTACGAATAACCCGCCTTACAACATTCAACTAGCTTTATTGGATCAATACATGGGTATCACCTCTAAGGATCCGGAAAAGAATTTCTCCCACGAAATTGATTTCAAACGATATAGCAGGGGCATGGGTACGAATTTCCTCCCTGGAGGATTATCCAGCACGTCTCGCTTTGTAAAAGTTGCCTTCACAAAATTTAACTCTATATGTGAAGAAGATGAAATCTCAAGTGTAAATCAATTCTTCCACATCCTCGATTCGGTAGATCAACAAAGAGGGTGTTGTGAGCTTTCTTCTAACAAATATGAAATCACGATTTATTCATCGTGCTGCAACCTGGATGAAGGTATTTATTATTACAAAACATATGGTAACCATCAAATTAATGCAGTAAAGCTCTCAAATATCGATTTAGAGAGCGAAAAACTCTTCTCCTACGCATTGGAAGAGAAGGAACATATAAATTATCAAAACTAAGGAAAACGGGCCTTCATGTAGAAAGCCCGTTTTTTTATGCTGTTGGATTATTTCTGCCAAGACATGTTATTTCCGCCTTTTGGTAAGATATAGCTCTTATCTTTTTCCTTTACGCGGATAATCTTTGCAGAATCTTCTAGGTTACCAGAGGTTGCTTTTATGTCATTTACGGCATCTAAGGCAATCTTGAATTTGAATATTTTATTGCCTTTCTTTGTAGCAATCTTTTTACCGTTATTATAGAGGGTTACTTCATCTTGATTGGAGTAAATCTTGATAACGGCTTTCTTGTCTGTGCGATTCACATAACGTTTCGAACAAATGTGAACGAATGGATCCTCACTCCAATAGGCTTTATAAATATAAAAGGCGTCTTTCTTTGTTTTACGGTCAAAGGTAACTAATCCCTTATGGTTAATACCTTTCTCTCCGCCTTGGTTTCTGCCATCACTTCCGAAATCAAACATATTCCAGACATGGGTTGCCCAAAGATATGGACGTTTTTCGAAACATTTGAGCATCTTTTCATGATATTGAGCTTGATATTCTTCGGTGTTATCAAATCTCTTAGGGTGAGAGGAGTGGAGGTTTGGCATACCTTCCGCACCATATTCACTAAGACCGATAGGGCCATGAGGATAGAAGAAATGCCACCAATCGAGAATCCACCCCGTCACAGGAGTGAATGGGACATACCAGCCCCAATATAAGTTATAGGAGGCAACATCGGTAATATGAGCAACACGATTAAAGATTGTCATCATAGAGAAGCAGGCGATGCCGGTGAGTCTTGATGGATCTTCCTTATGCGCATGCTCATTTAATTCTTTGTGGTTGGCTCTACAATCTTTGCCAAATTGTTTACGGAACATGGTAATCTCATTTGAAATGCCCCAGCAAATAATGGATGGATGGTTGAAACATTGATGGATGAGCTCGTCTAATTGACTCTTAGCATTCGGGTCCGCTTCCTTGGAATATTTGGAAATATAAGGAATTTCCGACCAAACGATAATGCCATTCTCATCGCAAAGATCATAGAAATATTGATCATGTTGATAATGAGAAAGGCGAAGAGTGTTTGCTCCAATCTCTTTGACGAGCTTCATGTCTTCATCCATATTCGCTTTGGTGATTGCATTACCGACATGTGGACGATCTTGATGCTTTGCGACCCCTCTTAAAGGATAAGATTTTCCATTTAAGAAGAAACCTTTCTTAGGGTCTACTTTAAAGAAACGGAAACCAATTTTAGAAGAGACTTCATCAAGAAGCTTTCCATCTCTAAGGAGCTTTCCTTTGACGGTATATAAGTAAGGATCTTTTAAACCGTTCCATAAATGGACGTTTGGAACGGAAATTTCCTCGTTTACTTTGCCTGTAACAACAACGTTACCCTCTTTATCTAAGAGTTCAATAACGATTTCATCGTCTGTATTTGCGGAAGCTTCCACACGTAAAGTGGCTTTATTGCCGTTCACGCTTGGGAAACATTTTAAAGCGGGGGAAGAGTCTTTTTGAAACTCAAAATGCTCCTTAGGAAGAATTAAGAGATTCACGTCACGATAGATTCCGCCATAGAAGGTGAAATCAGCCGCATCTGGATAAATGCGAGCATAAGCCTTATTGTCGGCTTTCACTATGAGTTCGTTTTCCTCTTCAAGGAATTCATTGATTTTCACGATGAAACGGGAATATCCCCCTTCGTGATGACAAATATTCTTGCCATTTAAAATAACGTCACAAAGAGAATTCACCGCGTCAAATTGGAGATATACGTGTTCATCGCCTATTTCAGGTTTATGGAAATGTTTGGTGTAGGTACCAACATCTCTTAGATAGTCATTTCCGCCGTCCTGTCCATCTTTGCCATTCCAAGAATGGGGAAGAGACACGTGCTCTTCTGGTAAGGAAGCGATTTGAAATGTCCAATCTTCATTTAATAATATGGATTTTCTCATTATTTCCCTTTCTTTTTAGCGGCTTTCTTTTCTTCAGCCTTTGCTTTTTGGGCTTGGTATTCCGCTTCTTTTTCTTCAAAATTCCAGCCCTTTTTAGCACATTTTTCTTTTAATTCGCTAATACGGGCTTCTTCGATTTGACGGGCAGTTTCTTTTTCTTCCATTTCCATTCTCGTTTGTGGATCGATCCATTCTTCACCACGAGCAAGGCAGGCAGCTTTTTGATCTTCGAGAATCTTGATTTGGTCTTCTTTGGTGAACTTTTCAACATTCATAAAGAGGAACATGATACCCATTAAGAGATAACAAGCAGATTCAACGCCATAACCAAGGATTGTGTTAACAAGCTTCAAATCCATGCCAGAGGTTTTTGCGGCCGTATTGATACCAGCGATGATACCGTTACAAATACCGGACATACAAACCATGATGGAACCGTATACTGCCATTGTGAAACCATCCGTTCTCTTGCCATAAACGGCTTCTTGATGGTCTAAGACATTTGCCAATAAGGCAAGAGAAATATACATAGCAGGGGCAGTTCCTAAGGCTTTCACGACAAAGGAAGCGATAGATAATCCCCAAACAGCACCGTCATTGCTTGCGACAGATGGGATAAGAGCGACAAAGGCGATAGCGCCACCAAGCACAGCAAGAAGAGCACCTAAGCTAATGGTCTTGGATTTTGTTAATTTATGAGCAATTGGCCAAACGATTAACATGCCAAGAGCTGTTGGGATAGCGCCAACGGTATTGATAGTGGAAGAGAGTTTGTTCTCACCCGTCATCGCTTGTGAGTAGAAGGAGAGGTCATTGTTTTTCATTTGGCCTCCGAATTGATAAAGGAAGAAGAAAATGATGATAAGCCACCAATATTTATCATGAGCACAAATCTTGATTTGCTCACGCATGGAAGTTTTTTCAGCTTTGACAATATCTTGATCTTCTTTTGCCGCGGCGTTCTTCACATTTTCTTCGGTGATTCTTTCACGGGTGAAATAGAATTCAAGCAAACAGCCAATAACTAAGCAAACAATCATGATAATCATGAGAATGGTCCATTTGCTGTTGGCTTGATCTGGGCTGATTAAGGTTTTTACTTCGAAGCCATTGGCTAAGGAATTTGCTTCTTCTAGGATGTTGGTTGTTAGTGGAGTGCCATCGGCTTTAATCCCATATTGATAAACAGGAAGTAAACCGATGAAGTCGACTAAGAATCCTCCAGCCATACCAGCAAGTCCAGCTGCACCAAGTTGAGCAGCCATAATGCAAGTAGAGAGAAGATTTCTCTTAGAACCATCACGGGTTGAAAGATTCACTAAAGCAGAGTGGGATGTGTAATAGATAGGCCAGGCTAAAGCGTAGTAGAGGTTATAGCCGACAGCGATAAGAATAGAGGCAACAAGGTTAGAGGAGTCTCCTCCAGCACCGGTTGGAAGAGGAACAAGGAAAAGGACCAATAAAGCGATAGCAATAAGAGGCATGCCAAGCAAGATAAGTGGTCTTGCCTTTCCTGCGATAGATGGCTTTCTTTCCATTAAATGGCCAACAAGAAGGTTACCAATCACGACAAAAATAGCGGAAATGATTGGCAAGAGTGTTTGGAAAAGTGGATTCCAATCACCTAAAAGTAAGACTTTGTCCCAATATTGGACGAGCCATACATTGACAACGCCATTGCTAATCAAAGCAAGGATAGGTCCAAGAAGGTAACCTAAACCCGCTTCAGGAAAAAGCTTGACGTTTGCAGATTTGATTTTCGTTCTAAAAATAGGTTTTTCGAAGATATTTTGCTTTTTTGTTTTCTCCATAGAAGGAAACCTCCATTCTTAATATTTGTATATATTCTATATTGAGGATTATATCCTCACTAATTATAAGATTTTAAAGACCGATGTAAGCGCTTAAAATTGCAATAATTGTTCTTACTTATTGCAAAAACTATTACTAACGCTTGTTTTCCTTCTCTGAAGCAGGGCTCATTCCTGTCACCTTTAGATAACTTCTATAGAAAGTGGAGTAGTCATTAAAGGATAACTCCTCTGCAACATCGACCGCTTTCCTCCCTTCACGGATCATTTGCTGGGCAAGAACGATTTTCTTTGAGCGGATGTATTTCATCAAAGAACATTTCATTGCTTTCTTAAATTGATTTGAAAGATACGATTCGGAATAATGCAAATCCTTGGCAATATTTTCTAACGCTAAGTCCTCTTTGATGTGGTTCTCGATATAATCGATTAAGACGCTAATGATGTCATTATTTTGGAATTCTGGGACGTTCCCTCTGGAGTTGGCGAGATACACCATGATTTCTTGCATTTTGCATTTGGCAAGAAGATACAAATCTTCATCGTTATAGAGATCATAAAAGGTGTCGAAAGCGCGGACGGCGGATTCTACATTCCTTTTGCTAGGGAAATAAGGGCACATATTTCTTAATCTCTCTTGTAAAGAAGACGGGAGAAAAGAAGTGGGAAACTTAAAAACATAACGCTCATAGCTGACGTTTTTGTTTACGGTCGCAAAATGAAATTTGCCAGGGCTCATTAAAATAATGTCCCCGCTTTCAAGATGCCTTGTCTCTCCTTCAACGTGATAGTCGACATCACCTCTTACAAAAAGAATGAGTTCATAAAAGACGTGCATGTGTTTGCTATATTGGTCTTTTGGTGAGGATGCGTAGTCTAATTTATGTGAGAAGTCTACGTCTTGCTTAACGAAAGAAAACATAAATGGAATACCTTCTTGGTTGATTTGACTTCATTATAGGATACAAAAATAAAAATGCAATCTAATTATAATAAGTTTGCAATATTTAATTGTAAAAACTTTTAAAACCGCATAAAAAGCCGATTTTTTATTTAGAAATTCGTATTTCAAAGAAATATATGTAAAATATTGCAAGGAAAAACATAAAATATTGCAATTCAATATTATAAGTATGCGCTTACAATAATTTTTGTTAGGAGATAAATTATGAAACTATCGTTTCGTTGGTACGGCCTTAATGATTCCATTCCTTTGGAATACATTCGCCAAATACCAAACATGTCAACGATCGTTACTTCCGTCTATGATAAAAAAGCAGGCGAAGTTTGGGAAGAATCCTCTCTTTTAAAACTCAAAGCTGTTTGCGAGAAGAACGGTCTTAAAATGGAAGTCATCGAATCCATTCCAGTTTCCGAAGATATTAAGATGGGAACGGAGAAAAGAGATGCGCATATCAAAGCCTTCAAGAAGAACCTTGAACTCTGCGCAAAAAACGGTGTCAAAGTTGTTTGCTATAACTTCATGCCTGTCTTCGATTGGTTAAGAACGGATATGCATCACGTTTTATTTGATGGTAGCAACGCTCTTTCCTATTCTCGTGATGATTTTGATAAAGTGGATCCAAAACATCTTCATTTACCAGGTTGGGATGAATCTTATTCCCCAGATGAATTACAAGATCTTTTAGAGAAATACAAACATATCTCTCATGAGCAATTGTTTGCTAACCTTGTTTATTTCTTGAATCAAATCATGCCAATCTGTGACCAATATGGCATCAACATGGCTATTCACCCAGATGATCCACCATGGGATGTCTTCGGTCTTCCAAGAATTATTTCCAATGAAGAAGATTTGGATAAGCTCTTTGCTGCTGTTCCAGATATTCATAACGGTTTAACTCTTTGCACTGGAAGCTTTGGAGCAGGAAGAAAGAATGACCTTCCTCATATGGCTGCTAAATATGCCAAAATGGGAAGAATCTACTTTGCTCATTTAAGAAACGTGAAATACACGGATGATAAAGATTCCTTCACCGAAGTGGGACATTTCTCCAAATACGGTTCCTTAGATATGGCTCTTATCGTGAAAAATCTCGTTGATAATGGCTTTGATGGCTATGTAAGACCAGATCACGGAAGAAATATCTGGGGCGAAGATCAAAAACCGGGTTATGGTCTTTATGATCGTGCACTCGGATGCGCTTATATTAATGGTTTATTCGAAGCGGTTGAACGCTTTGAAAAATAAAAAAAGAAAGGTTTGAATTAATTATGGACTACAAATTACCTTTATTCGTCGATTATTCCAACAAAGTTATTGTGATTACAGGAGCAGGAGGAGTTCTTTGCTCTGAAATGGCAAAAGCTTTTGCTCTCTGCCACGCCAAAGTTGCTCTTTTAGACTTACATTATTCTGCAGCTGAAGCCAAAGCCGAAGAAATTCGTGCTTTAGGTGGCATTGCTAAAGGATATGAAGCCAACGTCTTAGACAAAGATTCTCTTGAAAAGGCTCACCAAGCCATTCTTGCTGATTTTGGCAAATGCGACATCCTTATTAATGGTGCCGGTGGCAACTCTCCAAAGGCTAGCACCTCTCAAGAATTCTATGAACCAAAAGTGGATTCTTCGACCATTTCCTTCTTTGATTTAAAGACGGAAGGATTCCAATTCGTTTTCAATCTCAATATCCTTGGCACCTTACTTCCTACCCAAGTTTTTGCCAATGATATGTTAGGCAAAGAAGGATGCTCTATCTTAAACATCTCTTCCATGAACGCTTTCACCCCATTAACAAAAATTCCTGCTTATTCTGCAGCAAAAGCTGGTGTTAGCAATTTCACCAAATGGCTTGCCACCCATTTCGCTAAGAGCGGAATCCGTGTGAATGCCATTGCTCCTGGTTTCTTCTCCACAGCCCAAAATAAAGCTTTGCTTTGGAATCCAGATGGCACCCCAACCGAAAGAACCCATAAGATTTTGAATAACACTCCAATGGGCAGATTTGGTACACCAGAAGAACTTTTAGGTGCCGTGCTCTTCCTTTCTAATAGTGAAGCTGCTTCCTTTATCACCGGCGTTGTTCTTCCAATCGATGGTGGTTTCAGCGCTTATAGCGGAGTTTGATTTATGAATTCATTTTTTGGGGAAGATGTTCTTCTTTCTGGAACTTCCAGCAAAGAAATCTATAGTTCTATTAAGGACCTTCCTATTATCGATTATCATTGCCATTTGGATCAGGCTGCCATCCAAGCTGATAAGAAATTTACCGACATTGGTGAACTTTGGCTTGCTGGTGACCATTACAAATGGAGAGCAATGAGAATGTGTGGAGTGGATGAATATTTCATCACCGGTGAAGCTTCTTACCATGAGAAATTCCTTCACTATGCGGAAATCCTCCCTCAATTATGCGGTAACCCTCTTTATTATTGGACCCATTTTGAATTGAAACAGGTTTTTGGCATCAATAAAGTCCTTAACAAAGAAAGCGCTGAAGAAATCTATGCCGAAGCGAACGAAAAATTAAAGACCCTTTCTGTTCAAAAGTTATTAAAACTCTTCCATGTTCAATTTGTGGCAACCACAAACGATCCAACGGAAGATTTAAAAGACCATGGCAAGGTGAATGAGACTGATGTTACCCCAACCTTCCGCCCAGATAAGCTTTATAGTTTCGATTCCAAATATATCGAAGAACTTGGCAAGGTTGTCGGCTATTCATTAAATGATCTTGATTCTTTCCAAAAAGCTTTAGGAGAAAGACTTGATTTCTTTAAATCCAAAGGCTGCAGAATCACCGATCATGGTTTCCGTTCCTTCCCAAAGTCCTATGCGACTTATGAAGAAGCAAAAGCTCTCTATCTCAAGAGAGATTCCTTAAGTGCCTCCGAGAAAGATTCTTTATTCGGTTATCTTCTTGTTTTCTTGATGAAAGAATACAAAAAGAGAGGCCTCTTAATGCAAATCCATTTCTCTGTCGTTCGTAATATCAACACCCCAATGTTCCACAAAGTTGGTGTCGATGCTGGATTTGATGTTATTGCCGAAGGAGTAGATGTTGGAGACCTTATCCGTTTCTTAGATCAACTTAGCGATGAAGAAAGACCAACCATCATCCTTTATTCCTTGAATCCTGAAATGTTACGTGAAGTCGCTTGCATTACTGGTGCCTTCCGTAATGTCATCGTTGGAGCAGCTTGGTGGTTTAACGATACTCTCTTGGGTATTCGTAGAAATCTTGAAATCGTTTCTGAGTATGCTGCAATTGGAACGAACCTTGGTATGTTAACCGATTCTCGTTCCTTCTCATCTTATTCTAGATTTGATTTCTTCCGCAGAATCCTTTCTTCCTTCTTAGGAGAAAAGGTCGATGCTGGAGAATATCTCTTAGAAGACGCTAAAAAACTTGCTTATAACATCTCTTACGGAAATATCAAAAAACTATTAGGAGAATAATGTATGGAAAATGTTTTAGAAGAGATTCGTCACTATCGCTTGGTGCCTGTGGTGGCAATCAATAAAATTGAAGACGCCATTCCAACAATGGAAGCCCTTGTCAAAGGCGGACTTCCGGTTGCAGAAATCACCTATCGTACAGCCTGTGCGAAAGACGCGATTAAATTAGCCGTTGAGAAATTCCCAGAAGCCTTGATTGGTGCTGGAACGGTTATTAATGCTGCCCAAGCCGAAGAAGCTATCTCTCTTGGCGTGAAATTCATTGTTTCCCCAGGACTTAGCAAAGAAGTTGCAAAAGTTTGCAAGGCTCATAACGTTCCTTATCTCCCAGGATGCGTTACTCCAACCGAGATTATGGAAGCCTTAGAACTTGGCATTAATGTGATCAAATTCTTCCCTGCTTCAAACTACGGTGGCTTAAAAACTATCAAAGCCTTAAATGGCCCATTCCCACAAGTGACCTTCATGCCTACAGGCGGAGTAAACGAAGAGAATGTTCTTGAATATCTCGCTTATCCTCATATCATCGCTTGCGGTGGAAGCTTCATGATGAAAGGGAGCTTTGAGGAAATCGAAGAAAAAACAAAGAAAGCCGTTGAGCTTGTGAAAGGAAAATAAATATGAAAGCAGTTACCTTAGGCGAATTAATGCTCCGTCTTCAACCAGACAATTATTTACGTTTCGTTCAATGCGATCATCTCGAATCCACTTTTGGCGGAGGAGAAGCAAACGTTGCCGTATCTCTTGCCAATTATGGCATTGATGCCGCATTCGTTAGCAAACTCCCATCCCACGAAATTGGACAAGCTGCCTTAAATTCCTTAAGAAAATTTGGCGTTGATACTTCCAACATCGTGAGAGGTGGAGACCGTTTAGGAATCTATTTCTTAGAGAAAGGCGCTTCACAAAGACCTTCCAAGGTTATCTATGATCGTGCCAATTCCGCTTTTGCTCTTTCTAAGCCAGAAGAATATGACTGGGATAAGATCTTAGAAGGTGTTACCTGGTTCCATTTCTCCGGCATTACACCAGCTTTGGGCGACAACGTTATCGAAATCACCCGCCAAGCTTTGATTGCTTGCAAAAAGCACAATGTTACCGTTTCTTGCGATTTAAACTATCGTAATAAACTTTGGAGCAAAGAAAAAGCTCGTGAAGTCATGGGCGAATTCATGCAATACGTCGATGTCCTTATTGGTAACGAAGATGATGCAAACGATGTCTTTGGCATCAAAGCCGAAGCCACCGATACCATCTCTGGCAAACTCAACAAGGAAGGATATGTCTCGGTTGCTAAACAGCTTAAAGACAAATTCGGCTTTAAATATGTTGCTATCACGATGAGAACTTCTATCTCCGCAAGCGATAACAAGTGGTGTGGTATGCTCTATGATGGCAATGCCTATATGTCTAAAGAATACAACCTCCGAATCGTTGACCGTGTTGGTGGAGGAGATTCCTTTGCTGGCGGATTAATCTACTCTTTAATGAATAATTATCATCCACAAGATGCGATTGAATTCGCCATTGCCGCAAGCGCTTTGAAACATTCCATTGAAGGAGACTATAACTGTGTCTCTGTTGATGAAGTGAAGAAGCTTGCTGGTGGAGATGGCTCTGGCCGTGTCCAACGTTAATTCTTTATTTCTATAAACTCCTGTGATTAGCCCCGGAATTGTGCCTTCCGAGGCTTTTCTTTTATGTGGACCGATAGGGACAACCTAGAACCGCCTGCTATGCGGGCG
>UQFY01000015.1 GCA_900540385.1 uncultured Mollicutes bacterium | reverse complement strand
AAAACTCGGATTGCAATTCCGAGTTTCATGCGAAATTCATTTCGCTTTTGTTCTTCTACGAATTGTGTAGGATAAATTTCTTGCCCTTTGAAAAAGATTGGGATTAAATGTATTTCGCATCGTTTTTCTTTAGAAAAAGGAAGGGGGAATAATATGTTAAAACTGGATAAAATTACTAAAATCTACCAAACAAAACAAATGAAAGTAGAAGCCCTCAAAGGGATATCTTTGGCTTTTCGTAAAAACGAATTCGTTTCTATTCTTGGCCCTTCAGGATGCGGAAAAACAACAACCTTAAACATTATCGGAGGATTAGATCACTACACAAACGGAGATTTGGTTATCGACGGTCGTTCAACGAAAGAGTTCAAAGACCATGATTGGGATGTTTACCGTAATCATAAAATCGGTTTCGTTTTTCAAGCCTACAATTTAATTCCTCACGAAAATATTTTAGAGAACGTAGAACTTGCTTTAACCATTAGCGGAGTCTCTAAAGAAGAAAGAGTGAAACTTGCTAAAGACGCTTTGGACAAAGTTGGCTTGAAAGATATGTATAGCAAGAAGCCAAGTGAACTTTCAGGCGGGCAGTGCCAAAGAGTCGCGATTGCTAGAGCTTTAGTAAATAAACCAGACATCTTATTAGCCGATGAACCTACTGGCGCTCTTGATTCTAAAACCTCCGTTCAAATCATGGATTTGATTAAAGAAATTTCCAAAGAGAAATTGGTTATTATGGTTACTCATAATCCGGATCTTGCGGAGAAATATTCTACAAGAATCATCAATCTTTTAGATGGAAAAGTGGTGGGAGATACCAACCCATATTCTTTCGAAGAAGAGGAAAAAGAGCGGGGACAGGTAGCTAACGAAGAAGAAAAAGAGAAGGCAAAGATGTCTTGGTGGACAGCCTTTAAACTTTCAGCAAAGAACCTTCTTTCGAAAGCGAAAAGAACCTCTTTAATCGTTGTTGCTTCCTCGATTGGCATTGTTGGAGTTTCTGCTGTTTTAGCTGTTTCTCAAGGTGTTACAGGTTATATCACAAACATGCAAGATGACATGCTTTCGGGATACCCAATAGAAGTCTCTGAGAACGCCTTAGATCTTTCCTCTTTGCTTTCCTCTACTACAAGTGCACAACAAGGAGAAATTGTTCGTCATTCTTGGAAAGATGGAAAAATCGACGTCCAATTTATTACGGAAAGCTTAATTAAAACTTCATCCACGATGAACAATGCGACATTAAAAAACGATATTAATGAAGATTATGTCCAATTCATCAAAGATATGCCAGAAGACTATTATGCTGCATTAGGGATGGAATATGGTTTTGATTTGAAAAACAATCTTTATGTCCATTCCAATATTCATTTGAATGGTTATACCGAGGAAGAATTGGCTAAGCAACGTTATTCCATTTCAGGGATTACTGCTGTTTGCTCAACCATTCTTGAAAACATCAATGGAGGGGAATACGCCTCTTATTCCTCTATGGTAGATAACTACACAAATGCTGTAAATCAGGCGCTTCCAAATGAAGATTATGTTTTTTCGCAATACGATGTTGTCAAAGGAAAATACGCCACAGAGGAAGACGAAATGATGATTGTTTTGAATCACCGAAACCAATTAACGGAATTCGTTTTAACTTTGCTTGGGTATTATGGGCAAGATGAATTCGCCAACGCTATCTATCACTTCTCTAAGCAAGAAGACAAAATGGATAAAGAATTATGGGAGAAACAACAATCTTTTACGATTGATGATCTCTTGAATCAAGATTATTACTATTATCCAAATGATTCTGTTTATCAGAAAAATAGTTCTTATGATCCAGGTAAGACAAATGACCCTCTAGCCCTTCAAGCCTATAACTATTCCTTCATCGATAAGGGCAATTTAGCGAATGGCACAAAGATGAAAGTGGTGGGTATTCTAGCTCCAAAAGAGAATATGCAATACGGCTCTATGGGATCGGGATTGTATTACACTCAAGCTTTTGCAAATAAATATCTTAAGGATAATTTAAATTCTTCCGTTGCTTCTTTCGTGAAAGATTATGTTACGAAAAATAAAAACGCTTCCGGTTTCACCTCAGCAGTTATTGACTATAATGGCGTTGAATTGGTATCGGGAATTGGCTTTATGTATGATGTGGATTTCCCAGATGGTCTTCATTCCCAAGATATCGAAACCTATCAGGGAACGGGTTTGGTTGGCTCTACAAGCTCTCTTGCAAATTTATTGGGAATGATCGGCGGAGGTTCTTCGGGTGGAGCAAAATTAGCTAAGAGCGCTCTTCTTTCTGTTCGTGAAGTTGGTGGAAATGACATTCCAGGCGTGATTAAAATCTATCCAAATAACTTCAAAGACAAATACAAAGTCACAAACTATCTTGATCAATGGGTCAAAGACGGCGATATTACTTTGTCTACTGGCAAAACACTAGCAAAAGCTGACCGAACAGAAATCAAATACACCGATGATATTTCTCTTATTATTGCTATGATCAATGGAGTGGTAAACATTGTCACTATTGCTTTGATTTGTTTCACTTCCTTATCACTTGTTGTTTCTACCGTTATGATTGGAATCATTACTTATGTTTCCGTCATGGAAAGGATTAAAGAGATAGGCGTAATTCGTTCTTTGGGCGGAAGAAAGAAAGACGTCTCCCATTTATTCAATGCCGAAACGCTTATCATTGGTGCTTTCTCTGGTGCATTCGGTCTTCTTGTAACCTACTTCATTGAAATCATTTTGAATTTGACGGTAGGGGTAAAGTATTCTTTAGGAATGATTGCCAATCTAAATTGGTATTCCGCTTTAATTATTCTATCAATCAGCATTCTCTTAACGATGATTGCAGGCATTATTCCAGCTCAGGCTGCTGCAAGACAAGATCCAGTTGAAGCTTTGCGTAGTGAATAAAAACTATCTGGTTTTTAAAGAAATTCTAAATTTGAGAGAATACTCTTTCTCTCCATCAAGTTCATATTGAGAGTGTACTTTCGCACCCCAGGAATCATCTCCTCCGATACCACGCATTGCCGCGTAAATCGTGAGATGATTTTTTCTTGTGAGAGGAAGCTCATCCGTATGCATCGCATTGTCTATCTCAAATTCATCGTTTGGAAGATATTTGAAAGAGAAAGGACGATCGATTCCTTCGAAAACTAATACATGGGTCTCGTCAATTGGCACTTCAACAAACCTTGCCCCCTCATGGTTGCCACATTCTTGAGGGATGGAATAAGGAAGAAGCTCTTTTGAAACCTCAGAAGAATAGAAACCTAAATTCTCTCCAGCCAAGCGGTCAGGATAAGAATCAAGTGGGCCCAAAGCATAATAATCAAAGGATGAGTATTCTTTTTTAAGAGGGAAATCGAGACCGAAAGCGGGTAAGGAAGGCATTCCTTTAACACCATGATAACGAATCTCTACATCAAGATAACGGCCTTCTTTTAATTCATAGATAACTTCCGCTGTTGCGCCAAATCCTCCAACCATATAAGTGAAGATTACTTTTTGACCATCTTGTTTAACTTGGAAGGGAGCGTTCCATTTGGAGATTCCCATATAGATAGAAGAATAAAGCGCAAAAAGATTTCCACGGTCATTATCGCTAATAGGGCGATAGAAGGTTGGACGGACTTGTGAAGCAAGGATTTCCTTGCCGTTTATTTCTATTCCTACAAGGCCACTAATTAAACCAGATTTTGAAAAAACGAATGCAAAACCCTCATCTTTTAATGAGAAATAACGATAAGAATCAATGAATTCCATAGGTTTTCTCTCTTCACTTGGTTGATAAGAGAAAGCCCTCTTCTCGTCAAAAATAACCTCAGATTGATTTAATTTGTTCTTAATTCTGATTCTTCTTGTGTGTTCATTTTCTAACTCTTCATAAGGCAAAGTAAGTCTTTCTTCGCCCTTCCAAGGAATCTTTGTTTCTTTGACCTTTTTGCCATTTACTAAATCTTCTAAGAACAAAGAAAAATCTTTATAGGAATGGTTTGGATCTAAAGCAAAAGTTGCTTCTGCATTTTCAAAATGAATTTGTAATGGAGAATACATCACATTTACGGTTCTTAGTTTGGAGGAACGTTTTGCTTCTTTTCTATCGGAGAATAAAATGCCATTGCAATTGAAGTTCAAATCATTTGGAACGTCATTTGAATCTCCTCCATAGCGAAGCTTCCCCTCTACATCTATTCCTTGGTCAATATAATCCCAAATGAAACCGCCTAACGCATTCGGATGTTGTCTAAATAGGTACATGTATTCATCGAAATTCCCCAAAGAATTCCCCATTGCATGTTCATATTCACATTCTAAAACAGGTTTATCTGGATGCTCTTTAAGGTAAGCCTCCAACTTTTCAGGTGGCAAATACATGAATGATTTCATGCTTACGTAATCGCTTAAGTCAGAGTCGGCTTGTTCGGGTTCGTAATGAATCCAACGTTTCTTGTCTTTGCTTTGAAAATAGTTGGAAAGCTTTTTGATGTTTTCTCCGCCTCCGGATTCATTTCCTAAACTCCAAGAGAAAATACAAACGTTATTTTTGTCTCTTTCATACATAGAAGAGGCGCGATCAAGAACAATCTTTTCCCATTTAGGATTAGAACCAGGAAGATACTGCCTCTTATCTCCATTTGCTCCTTGAACTCTAGAATGGGATTCAATGCAGCATTCATCCATAACATAGAAACCCATCCTGTTTGCTAGTTCATAGAACTTCTTATCGTTAGGATAATGGGATGTTCTTATGGCATTAACGTTGTTTTTCTTTAATAATTCAAGGTCGAAAATGAGATCTTCATAAGGAACGTGATGGCCGTGTCTATGACTGATTTCATGACGGTTCACCCCTTTGATTAATAAAGGCTTTCCGTTCCACATACCGGACCCGTGTATGATTTCTTGATGAGAAAAACCAATTTCCGTAGATGAAGTTTCTTCTTGATCACCATTTTTTAAAGTAATGGTTAACCAATATAAATTTGGATGTTCTGCGGACCAAGGGAGGATGTTTTTAATTTCCTTATAGAAGGAGAAGGACGGGCTCTTTACAAGAATCTCCTCATTGAAATACGTCTTATCACCCTTACAAAGTGAAATTTGAGCTAAACAATCTTGTGATACTCTTCCTTGAATAGAGATGTTGCCGTCTTTAAAACCATGGATAAGGTCGGTTTTAACATCTATGTCTTCAAGGTGAGTTTCAGGAATTGCTACGATAGAAACATCACGGAATATTCCGGATAACTTCCAGAAGTCTTGATCTAAAATCCATGATGAGGAAGAAAAACGGAAATTGTAGATCACCAATTCATTTTCATCTTCTAAATAAGGCGTTAAATCGAACTCTGAATCCACATACAGTCTTGTGGAATAGCCAACAAAATGACCATTTAAAAATACATATATTGCCGTTTCAAAACCATCTAGGCGTAATCGATATTCTTTCCCTTTGAATTTTTTTGGAAGGGTGAATTTCTTTCGATAAATATTCACAGGATCGTGTAGGAGATTTATCTCACCGGGATTTAGCTTTTCTTTCCCTTCCCAAGGATAGTCCACGTTTGTATAAATAAGATCTTCAGGAACCTCAATTTCAGCAGAATTTGGAACGTTCACTTTTCTGAATGCAAGCGTCTTGTAATCAAGAAGTTCATCAACCCAACCTTCTGAACGATAAAAATCCCATTCCCCATTTAAAGAAAGAATCGGTTCTTTTCCCTCAATAAAAAAATGGTGGGAGGAATGCTCTTCTAAAAGATTTACTCCAACCACCTCAGGATTACTTAAATAAGATAAATTCAATGGATCCATATGTATTTCCTCTAGTTAATTCTCTTAGAAATGGAAAGGGAATGCAAAGAAGAAAGAAAAAAGATGTCTACGAGGACATCTTGCTAAGTGCTTGTTTCGTCTTGCCCCGTTAAACTTTCGCGACGAGGCATTGACTGTAGGCATATGACGGACCCCAAACTATCCCAACTATCTTTACGGTAGGGAGGTCCATTTCTGTTCCTGTGACATTATTATAGGGACGCTTTTAACATTTGCAAGTCCTTTTTATAAAAATTAGGTAAGGAAAATGTAAATAATTAAGTAGGCTTTTTATACTTCTGGACACGGAGTCTTTATTTAGCAAGAAATTATCTATGTTTTTATCTATTTAACAAAGGAAGACAGTTGGGATCTTTTTAATCTTATTCTTGTTCTTAGTTTCGAAGGCACAAAGGATTTCTTTAGTGAAAATAATTTAGACTTTTCTGTTTTGCATCCAAATTATTGAAAAAAGTAATAGGGGAAAGAAAAAAGGTCACGGCGTTAAGTCGCGACCTTTTAATTCCTAAGAAAGCTTATTTAGCAAATTTGGCGAAACGAGCTTTTGCTTCAGGAGAGAGGTTGTAGAAAGCATCTAATCCTGGATATTGAGCGGTTGCACCAAGTTCTTCTTCGATTCTTAAGAGTTGGTTATATTTGGCAATACGATCAGTACGGCTCATAGAACCAGTCTTGATTTGGCCAGCATTCAAACCGACAACGAGGTCAGCGATGGTGGTGTCTTCGGTTTCACCAGAACGGTGAGAGACAACACAAGTCCAGCCATTTCTCATAGCTTCTTGGCAAGTATCAAGGGTTTCGGTTAAGGTGCCGATTTGGTTGACCTTGATCAAAACAGAGTTGGAGCAGCCAAGTTGGATGCCTTTCTTGACATAGAGTTTGTTGGTAACAAAGAGATCATCACCAACGAGTTGAACTTTCTTTCCGAGCTTTTCGGTAAGGAGTTTCCAACCTTCCCAGTCATTCTCGCTTAAACCATCTTCAATGGTGATTAATGGATATTTCTCAACGAAATCTTCCAACATGGCGACCATTTCAGCAGAGGTCTTCTTGCCTTGGCCAGATCTCTTTAAATCATAGATGCCAGTCTTGTCATCATAGAATTCAGAGGAAGCAAGGTCCATACCTAAGCAAATATCTTTGCCTGGGAGATAACCGGCAGCTTTGATGGCTTCGACTAATACTTCAAGAGGTTCTTCATTGCTCTTTAAACCATTAGGAGCAAATCCGCCTTCATCACCAACTGCAGTGATATCGCCTCTCTTCTTTAAGATCGCTCTTAAAGCAGCAAAGGTTTCAGCACCCATTTGGATGGCTTGGGAAAGGGAATTAGCACCGACTGGCATAATCATATATTCTTGGAAGTCGACGCAGGAATCAGCGTGTTTGCCGCCATTGATGACGTTCATCATTGGGACAGGAAGTTGTTTGGCATTTGGTCCACCGAGATAACGATAAAGTGGAAGGCCGACATAATCAGCGGCAGCTTTAGCAACAGCAAGGGAAACGCCTAACATAGCGTTTGCACCTAATTTGCTCTTTGTGGCAGTGCCATCAAGGGCAATCATGGCCTCGTCGATAGCGACTTGGTCTAAAACGCTCATACCGAGCAATTCTGGTTCGATGATTTTGTTGACGTTTTCAACTGCTTTTAAAACGCCTTTTCCGCCGAAGGCATTTTTGTCTCCGTCACGAAGCTCAAGGGCTTCTCTTTCGCCAGTGGAAGCACCACTAGGAACAGCTGCTCTTCCGAAAGCACCGCTTTCTGTGAGGACATCAACCTCAATGGTAGGATTTCCACGAGAGTCAATGATTTGGCGGGCATGGATCGATTCAATGAATGGCATGTTCTTTTCTTCTCCTTTTTATTCGATTTTTAAACATGCTTACATAGTAAGCGACTAGATTATAGAGCAAAAAAGTTCTCTCTAGCATGAGAATTAATAAATTAACGATTTATCGATAGATATTTTTCCTGAGTAAAAACAGAAAATGGTTTTGATAATGTCAGAAAATATTTGGTTTTTGCTAAGGATTTATTAGAAATTTTGTTTTTCAATGATGCTTTAGCCTTACAAAATGTGCAGTGAAAGAATCTTCTTTCGCTTATAATGATTTCATGATTCAAGATTGGAAAGAACTCTTCGAGAAGATTCATTCTGAAGAATACGCAAAAAGTTTAAAAAGATTTCTTGATGCTGAATATCAGCAAAACGTGATCTATCCACCAAGGGATATGGTTTTTCAAGCTTTTAAACTGACCTCCCCAAAAGATTTAAAAGTCGTTATTATTGGGCAGGATCCTTATCATAATCCAGGACAAGCTATGGGTATGTCCTTCTCTGTCCCTAGAGGGATGCCTTTGCCACCTTCTCTTATCAATATTTATAAAGAGATTGAAAAAGACGTTCACGTTCCTATGAACTTTGAAAACGGAGATCTCACCCCTTGGGCGGAACAAGGCGTCTTGTTATTAAACGCTTATTTGACCGTAAGAGCAGGAGTTCCTTTATCTCATAAGAGACCTGAATATGATCGCTTTATTAGTGATGTTCTTAATTACATTGAAAGCCTTGATCAGCCGATTGTTTATATGCTTTGGGGTGGCTTTGCTAAAAAGTACGAAAGCAAAGTAAAAAATCCTAAGCATCTTGTTTTGAAAGCGGCTCACCCATCTCCTTTAAGCGCAAACCAAGGTGGATGGTTCGGAAAACATCTTTTTAGCCAATGTAATCAATACTTGTCAGAAAACGAATTAAAAGAGATTGATTGGCAAATAAAATAGCAAGAAAGAATTTATTTCTTTGCAAATCGTGATATATTGCATTGAACCATAAGGAGTAACACCATGGAAAACGAAGAAAAAGAATTGAAAGAGAAAAATCCATCCGAAGAAGAAAGTGATTTTGCCGATGAAATAAAACCAACCCCTTCTCTAGAGCCTGTTAAAGAAAAAGAACCAGAGCCAGAAGAGCAAATTAATTTGTATTCCGAAAAAGAAGAAACCCCTGTCGAAGTAGAGGAAACAAAAGAAGAAACCGCCTCCGAAAAGAAAGAAGAAGTTTCTACTGAAAAAGACAAAAAGGGCCAACCCCTGTATCAATATACGGATAAAGATCTTGCCGATATTGAAGAAGCAAGAAACACTTTCCATCACATTTATAAGAAACTCAATCTTACCAAATGGATCATTACGGGTGTTGGTTTGGTCTTGGTTATTCTTAGTTGGATTGTTCCATCGGCAATTTCTGGAATTAACGCCAATATCACTATGTATATTTCTTTAGGAACTACAGCAGTTGTTTTAGCATCTCTTGGCGGTTATTCCGTTTTATTCCGTAAAAAAGTCGATGCTGCAATGAAGACTTATTTTAAAGATTTCTATGACCACACATGTCATTTTGTCTATCCTCAATCTATTGAAGGATTGACGGGAACAGTGGATGATAAGCTTCCACAAGAAACTTTCATGGAATCCAATATTTATAAGGATGTCGTTAAGGTTGGAAGCCGCGCCTATATGACTTTCACCTATCAGGGCAAAAAAGCTTTGATTGCAGATTGCGCAGCACAAAAGAAAGGTGAAAAAGCCTTAGAAACACTCTTTGTTGGCAAATTCTTAAAGTTCGAAGGAATCACGAGTAAAGACGAACTTCTTGTCTATCTCAAGGGAAATAAGAGAGCTCTTCCTCCAAATACATTGCACGGAAGACAATTGATTGAAGATAGCAAGAGCATGGTTATCTATGGTTCTGGAAAAGCAAGAAGCCTTCTTACGAAAAAGGTTCGTGAAGCCTTGGCTAAATTTGATACCAACAAGACTTTCATCGACATGGCTTTGACTGTCAATGAAAAAGGACTCTTCCTTGCCATGGGATATGAAGACGATTTAATGGTCTTACCACTTGATAAACCATTCAATCCACAGCCAACTATCCAAAACAAGGAAGATATAGAAAAGGTTCTTAACTTAGTTGACGCTTTTGAATTCCGTCTCGAAGACCGTTAACTTCATTTAAATGAGAGTTGCCCATTTGCTAGGTGACTCTTTTTCTTTTAAAGAAAAACGATATACTAGAAACGAGGGCTGCTTCAAAACAGCTAAATGTTTTATGAGCGATATGAAAAAGAAATTTATTCCACAATGGATATGTGTCCAGGCTTACAAGCACGATGAAAGCCTTCATCGTCAATGGTCTCCTGGATTAATTGTTGAAGAAACACCTGATTTCTGGGCTGTTGCTTCACGCTCTTCTTTAATCACCGAAGCGGATGGAAGAAGATGGTTAACGAAAGAAAATGCCGTGTTTATTCTCTTTAAAAAAGAATGGCTTAACGTCATTTGCATGTTCAAAGAAGAAGGTGGGATTTGTTATTACGCCAATATGGCATCTCCAACGATTTTAGATGGAGGATATCTTCGTTACATCGATTACGATTTAGATTTAAAACTATATCCCGATAAATTGATTAAGCCATTAGATGAACAAGAATTTCTTTCTAATGCAAAACTATACGGTTACACGCCTGATTTAATCGCGGCCGTTAGGAAAACATTTCGTAACACGAGAAAACTTATGGAAGAAAGAAAATTCCCCTTCGATGATCAAAAAATCATCGAGCTTTATAACAAATATGAAAGAGAAACCATTCCTTTCTTGCCTAAAACCAATCTGGGTCGTTAACGCTCTTACTAGTAAGAGAACGAATTGGGGTCTATAATTTACGAGTTCTTTTAAGAACTCATTTATTTTATGAAGTACGAATTTATCTCAAAATCAAAGGAAGAAACACAAAAACTTGGCGCGTTTATCGCTAAGGAATTTTTGCCTGGTGATGTTGTTCTTCTTAAAGGAGATCTCGGCGCTGGGAAGACTACTCTTACGGGAGGGGTCGCTAAAGCCTTAGACATCAAAGACGATGTCATATCTCCTACCTTCAACATCATGAAATGCTATTTCAAAGGGAAATTGCCTCTTTATCACATTGATGCTTATCGCCTTGAAAATCAAAACATCGAACTTGGCTTAGATGAATATATTGAAGGGGATGGAGTTTGTTTCATTGAATGGCCTCAATATATTGAACCATTGTTACCAGATGAGACATTAAGCATTACTTTAAAAAATATCGGTGGCGATAACCGTAGTATTACTTTGGAAGGAAACACTCCTCATTTTGAGCAAATCATTTCTTCCGTGAAAGGAGCCTTTCATGATTAGTGTTCTTTTAGATACCTCCAACACCAATTTGGCTGTTGGCATTGCAAAAGACCACGTTCTTATTGGTGAAACCCAATATGCTGCATGGCAAAGACAATCGGAATACCTTGTTCCTGAGATTGATAATTTATTAAAAAAACTCTCACTTACAAAAAATGACATTGATGAAATTATCGTTTCGAAAGGACCTGGTTCTTATACTGGTGTACGTATCGGTATGACGGTTGCTAAAGTAATGGCTTTTGCGTTAAACAAACCTCTTTACTTAGTGTCATCCCTTGAAGTGTATAAAGCAAAAGAAGGCCGTTCCGTATGTCTTATGAACGCTCGTAGCAAACGTTCATACATCGGCGTTTATTCTCCAGAAGAAATCATTCTTTCTGATACGATTATGGATAATGAGCAAGTAAAATTATATTTAGCAGCTCACCCAGAATATAAAGTATGTGGAGATGTTTCCTATCTTTCTTTAGAAGGAGAGAAAGTTAACATTCTCGAAAACCTTATGAACGCGGACATTGAGAGAAATCTTTGCAAAGATGTCTTGGCCGCAAAACCAGTCTATTTGAAGGATTTATGATGGAATTTGAAATTCGCCCATTAAAAAAGAAAGATATTGAAAAAGTCGCCCTCTTAGAAGCGGCTTGTTTTGTGAAACCTTGGCCCTTAAATCAAATTGCCTATGAGTTTAAAGGGAATCCTTGCGCAAAAGTCTTTGTAGCCGTGGATAAAGAAGAGAATATCCTTGGGTATCTCGATTTCATGATTACCTTCGATAGCGCTACAATTGACCGCATTTGTGTAGCGGAAGAATATCGTAACCAAGGTATTGCTAGCAAACTTTTAGAGAAGATGGTCGAAGTATGCAAATCCCAAAAAGATAAAGTGGAATTCATCACGCTTGAAGTTCGTCTTTCGAATCAAAAAGCCATTTCTTTATATGAAAAAAATGGCTGGCAACGTGTAGTAATCAAACCGAAGTATTATGATGATGGCGAAGACGCCATTTATATGATCAGGAGCCTTATATGAGTCGTATTTTAGCAATTGAAAGCAGCTGCGATGAAACGGCTGTAGCCATCACCGATGATGGCAAATTATTAGCAAACATTGTTTCCTCTCAGGTAGCAGTCCACGTTAAATATGGTGGAGTTATGCCTGAGGTCGCTTCCCGTTTACATACGGAAAATATTGATGTTTGTTTAAAGGAAGCGTTAGAGCAAGCCCATTTGAAATTTGAAGATATAGACGCGTTTGCCGTAACAAGAGGCCCTGGCCTTATTGGATGTCTTCACGTTGGTCTTCAAGCCGCTAAAACTTTGGCGATGCTTTATCAGAAACCATTGATCCCTGTGCATCATTTAGCCGGACATATCTATGCGAATGAATATGTTGGCGAATTCAAATTCCCTCTTCTTTGTGTTGTTGTATCAGGCGGGAATACAGAATTGGTTTTAATGAAGAATCATCTTGATTTCACCATCATTGGGGAGACAAAAGATGACGCTGTTGGTGAATGTTACGATAAAGTCGCTCGTGTCTTGGGCCTTCCTTACCCGGGTGGTCTTCCAATTGATCAACACGCTAAAAAAGGTAAACACACCTACAATTTACCTGAACCATTGATTGGTAAAGATGGATATGATTTCTCTTATTCCGGATTAAAAACATCCGTTATCAATCTTGTTCATAATCTGGAAATGAAAGGCGAAAAAGTCAATATCGATGATATGGCTAAATCCTTCCAAGATGTTGCAGTGGGCATGATTGTTGACCGTGCTACACGCGCAGCTAGAGATTTCCATGTTGCTCAAGTTGTTCTTGCCGGTGGAGTTTCCGCTAATTCCTATTTAAGGGCTCAAATGACCAATCGTCTTGAAGGAACAGGCATTGATTTAATTATCCCTCCACTTTGGTGTACAACGGATAATGCTGCAATGATTGCTAAAGTCGCAGAAAGACTTTATAAAGAAAAACTATTTGCTCCTCTTTCTTTAGGAGTAGATCCAAACTGGAAGATTTCCGATTTCCGTAAATTTGAATAAAATAAAACGAGGAGAACTATTATGGAAGAAAAAACGCTAAGCGTTCGTGAGCTATTCGAACTTGATGTAGAAACCTTAAAAAATCTAGGAGAAGTTACTGTTGAAGGATGGGTTAGAAATAATCGTAATTCTGGCAAGGTTGGCTTCATTGCTCTCCACGATGGAACTTGCTTCAAGTCTTTGCAAGTTGTTTATGATGGGGATCATCCTTTCTTTGATGAAGTTTCCCATTATAAGATGGGTTCTGCTGTTTCTTTTAAAGGAACAATCGTTCTTACCCCTGGTATGAAACAGCCTTTTGAAATGCATGCGAATGCAGTAACCCTCTTAGGAGATGTCGCTGATGATTATCCTTTGCAAAAGAAAAAGACCTCTTTTGAGTATCTTCGCGATTTAGCCTACCTCCGTCCTAGAACAAATACTTTTGACGCTTTATTCCGTGTTCGTTCCGTCCTTGCTATGGGTGTTCATACTTTCTTCCAAAATAATGGATTCGTATATGTTCACACCCCAGAAATCACTGCAAATGATGCAGAAGGAGCAGGTTCTGTTTTCACGGTAATTACCGATTCTAAAGAAGATCCAATTAACGATTTCTTCGGAAGAAGAGCTTCTTTGACAGTTTCTGGACAACTTCACGTTGAAGCTTTTGCCCTTGCTTTTAAAGACGTTTATACCTTTGGCCCTACATTCCGCGCTGAAAAGAGTAATACTCCAAGACACGCTTCCGAATTTTGGATGATTGAGCCAGAAATGGCTTTTGCTGATTTGAATGATGATATGGATTGCATCGAGAGCTGCATTAAGTTTTTAATTAAATGGGTTCTTGATCGCTGCCCAGATGAAATGGACTTCTTTGAGAAATGGATTACTCCAGGCGTCAAAGAGAAACTTATGCACGTTCTTAACACCCCGTTCACCAAAATGGAATACACAGAAGGCATCAAGATTCTTCAAGATGCTGTGAAAAATGGCCATAAGTTTGAAAACAGCAACATTTATTGGGGAATGGACTTGCAAAGTGAGCACGAACGTTATTTAACGGAAGAATACGTTAAAGGACCAACCTTCTTAATTAACTATCCAAAAGAAATCAAATCCTTCTATATGCGTGAAAACGATGATGGCAAGACGGTTGCAGCCGTTGACCTTCTTGTTCCAGGAGAAGGAGAGATTGTCGGTGGTTCTCAACGTGAGGAACGTTACGATATCTTAAAAGCCAAGATGGATAAACTTGGAAATACCAAAGGGCTAGAATGGTATCTCAATCTCCGTAAGTATGGCGGTTGCATGCATTCTGGATTTGGAATTGGCTTTGATCGTCTCTTAATGTATATCACCGGAATTGCTAACATTCGTGATACTGAGCCTTACCCAAGAACATCTTCTGCGTTAAAGTATTAATATGGATCAGAATAACCCACAAATTAATCAACAAATGAATCCTCAACCTCAGCCTACTTTGAATGGAACAAACCTTCCAAACGGGAATGAGGAACGCTTAAGAGAAGAAAAGAAAAACCTTTCGCGTAAAAGAATCTTCTGGGCTATATGTGGAATAGACATCGCCTTGCTTGCCTTCTTGCTATACGAAATAATTAGTTTGTTCTTCTAAAGAAAAAAGCCTTGTATGGAAACATATGAGGCTTTTAAAATACATGGGTTTTAGTGGGGAATATTAGAATTTTGAGGGGGATTTGGAGGAAGAGGGTTGTCTTTCTTCGTATCGTCGTAATAATTGAAGTTGTCCAATCCTTGCTCAAAAACGGAATGAGATAATTTATTCACTCTAGACCATCTTGCAAGATATGCTTGAATAACAACGACATACCAAGAAATTGCAACTAACCATAAAGGAACAAGAATATAAGAACCCCAATACTCGTTATACCAGGTAGGGCTATTTAATAAGTCAGGCCATTTTGCTAATAAATTCAAACCCCAGAAATTTACAAAGTTATCCGGATTACCCCAATCAAAGGTGAATAACAAAGTAGAGAATTCTTTAAAATAGTCTCTTGCCCATTGGCCATAGACGACAGAATAAGCAATCCAAACAATTAAAGAAAGAAAAGCGATAAGGAAAGGAGGAGTGCATTTCCTTACTAAGTAACGATTGTTTTTGATGTTACCGTATTTCTTTAATTGCTCAGGGGTAGAAATAACGCGGTAAATAAGAACCTCATGTAATTCATAATCCATTCTTTTGCCAAAACGAATGGTAACAAAGCGGATCAAGGCTCCAATAAGGCCGATAATCAAAAAGAGAAAAACCAAAATGAAAAGCAAAACGATCAGCAATCTTTTATCGTTTTCATTCATGGCAAAATCGATGAAAGTTTTCATACGTTATTGCCTCCATTATTATCATTTTGCATATCTATAACTGGTGGATTCTGTGTTGGGATTTCTCCAGGGTGAGGAGTATTTAAAGAAGGGCTTTGTTGATTGTTTTTGGGTAAAGAATCGACAAAATGAGGTTGTTGCATATCGCCTTGATAACCTGGGTTGGAATTGTTATATGGCTGAGGCTGTTGAGAAGTTTGATTTCCATAAGGCCCTTGAGGATTTGGATAGTAATTCTGTTGAATAAAAACACGATTATCCGTTGGATTGGGGTTTACGGCTGGTGTAGGAGCGGTTTGTAAGGAAGCTTGATACTCTTTGATTTCATTTACACGAATATCTTCTGGCAATGGAGAGAAGAATTTATCGCCCTTAAAGAAACGAATCAAGCCTTTGGTGCTTGTGACAACAATAACACCCAATGCAAAAACACCCGCTATGGCAATTAGTACAAGAAAAACGGGAAGCAAAAAGAAATAAACAAGACCTAAACCGAATCCTTTTAATGCCTGTTTCATTCTTTTACTCCTTTCTCGTTCTTAAATAATAAACTTGAAAAGCCCGAGCATAAAGAAATGGATGCAAAAAAAGATAAAAAGAGCAAAGGGGCTCTCTGATTAGACAAGGAAGCATAAAAATAAGCAGAAAGATAGAAAGAGAGAGCAAGTAAAAGCCCTAATCCAAGATAAACCCACCACGGGTTCTTTCTAAATAAAGAAGAAGAGGAAGCAAAAGAAAGGTAGATAGACAACGCTCCAAACAAATAGGCAACGGCATAAGAAAGAAAAGAAAAACCAATAGAGCAAGCCATGGCAGCCAAAGAAAGAATAGCAAAAACGAAAGGGGAAACCTTTTTAGTTGCCATCGTTTCTAAAGAATTAGACCCAAAGATGATTACGAAGAAAGAAATACTTTCTTGAATCAAGGCGTAGCCAAAAATAAAAGCGGGAACGATTTCTCTTATATGTTCTTTGTTATCAAGCCTTAAAAGGGTTAGGAATGACTGAATGATGTCTATGCCATATACCCCTTTTAAAAGAAACAACATCAAATAATTCAAACCTAGTTTCAACAAAGAGACGATTAAGATGGTTAAACTGGAAGAGATCTTTTTCTTAAGAAGGAAGCCAAACAAAGTCCCAGTTAAAATGGCAGGAACAACATCGAATAAAGTGACTGAAATATCGTAAACAGTGGTCAATAAAGAAACCACGATTGTTGCAGCAACATAGCCAATTAAATAACGATCCTGACAATAAAATGCGGTTAATGCACAAACTAATGGCAAAAAAAGAATGACTAAAAAAGAAGATAAAGGAAGAAAGGTTGAAAGCAAACCAAATGCGACAACAATTCCAGCTGATATGCCCATAAAGGCAATATTTTCTGCGGGGGTTTTTCTTTCTTTTAAGAGAGCCATACCTTCATATTATCTTTCATTCAATAGGCAAAAAGAAAGAAATAATACAGTGTAAAGTTTTTTCTCTTTTAAGCCTTTGCTTATATGGTAGAGAGGGTTAGAAACTAGTAAAATTAACAATAGTTAAAATTATGAATTACGCATCCCTTTTAAATGACAAACAGTATCAAGCTGTAACCACCGATTCCCAGTATGTGAGAATCATCGCCGGAGCTGGTTCAGGCAAAACCAGAGTCCTTACTTATCGTATTGCCTATCTTATCACCAACAAGAACGTGGATCCTTCTCGCATCTTGGCTATTTCCTTTACCAACAAGGTTGCTAGAGAGATGAATGAAAGAGCCACAAAACTTATTGAAGAGAATGTGGGCGGATTCCCTATTCTTCATATTTCTACCTTCCACGCTTTATGTTCTCGCTTTTTAAGAATTGAACATGCGGCAATTAACTATCCTCAATCCTATACGATTTATGATGAGGATGATCAAAGCAAACTTATTCGAAATTGCGCTGCCGAACTTGGATATAAAAAGGGCGATGATATGGTAAAAGTGGCGACCCGTTATATCAGAAACAAAAAAGGTAAGGGTATTTATCCTGAAGATATTCGTATTACCCCGACAAGCTTCCGCGAAGAACAAGAATGCCTCAAAATCTATATGAGCTATGAGAAAAGAAAAGAAGACGCATACGCTCTTGATTTTGATGATCTCCTTTGCAAGACAATCGAGATTTTAGAAAACAACGAGAACATTCGTGATAAATGGTCTCATCGTTTTGATCATATTTTGGTTGATGAGTTCCAGGATACAAATGACGTTCAATATAAATTGCTTAAACTTTTAACAACTTCGAAAACAAATGTTTATGTCGTTGGAGACCCTGACCAGACAATCTACACTTGGCGTGGCGCCAATCAACAAATTATCTTGGATTTTGATCATTATTTCCCTCATTCAGATACGATTATTTTGAATGAAAACTATCGTTCAACAAAGAAAATTCTTGCTGCTGCTAACAAACTTATTATGCATAACAAGAATCGTGTTCCTAAGGATTTATTCACCAACGGGAATGAAGGGGATGAGGTTACCACTTTCATGGCACCATCTTCGGCAGATGAAGCGGATTGGGTTGCCAAGAAAATTGTTGGTATAGCGAATGAGCATAAAAAGGAAAACGGCGAATCCGTGTATGATAATATCGCTATTTTGTATCGCTCCTCTTATATGACTCGCCCATTTGAAGCAGCCTTAAAAGATAGAGGAATCCCGTATAAGATTTTTGGCGGAGTTCGTTTCTATGAAAGAATGGAAGTCAAAGACCTTTTGGCTTACTTTAATCTTCTTTTGAACCCTCTTGATGACATTGCTTTTGAAAGAATCGTGAACGTTCCAAAAAGAAAAATAGGCGATGCGTCTATCGAACGAATCCGTCGAGAAGCAAAAAATGCCGGTCTTTCAGAATATAACTACATGAAGAATCTTGATCCAAACAATATGGAGACGGAAATTCCTTCAAGAGTCGTGAATATCCTTCGTGTTTTGATTGCTCAGATGGAAGGCACAAAAGCTAAATTAACCGATAATCTTGAAGCCTATTCGGCAGTCTTAAAAGATTTTGTTACAGAAATTGGCTATTACGATTATTTAAAAGAAAACGAAGAGCCCGATGAAGACCGTATTGGCAACGTGAACGCTCTTTTTGATGATATTAACCATTTTATTTCCAATCATTCCGATTCTACGTTTGCGGAATATTTGCAGAACGTTTCTTTGCTTACTTCCCAAGACGACATCAATGGAGGAAATTTCGTTTCCTTAATGACAATTCACGTGGCAAAAGGATTGGAATTCGATAATGTTTTCGTCATCTGCATGAATGAAGGCTCTTTCCCTTCTCAAAGAAGCCTTGAAGAAACAGGAAGAGATGCAGAAGAGGAAGAAAGACGTCTTGCTTATGTTGCGATGACTCGTGCTAAAAAGAGACTCTTTTGTTCATGCAATAGCGGTTATTCCTATGTCACGGATTCTAGTGCTAGACCATCTTGTTATTTCCAAGAAGCGGGTCTTAAGTTAAACAAAACAGGAGCTTTCTTTAGTGAATCTTCTCTTAGAGGTTGGAAAAAGAAACGCTCTTCTGGATGGGATGATGGTTTCTTTTCCGATGAATCAAACGATGATTTCTTTGATGAAATGCCAAAGAAAAAGACGACCCCGAAACCAAAACCAGTTGCGAAGCCTTCTACGAATGGAATTCATAACTGGAAGGTAGGGGATATCGCTCATCATGAAAAGTTTGGCGATGGTGTTGTCGTTTCTATTGTCGATGCAAATATCATCGTGATTGATTTTGGTGCACAAGGCAAAAAAACTTTGCTTGGAAGCCATCCAATGTTAAGTAGAATTAAATCGGTAGGAGGAGACGCATGACTTATATCGAAGCGGAAAAACGTGTCCAAGAATTAACGACTCTCTTAGAGAAATATAATTATGAATATTATGTTTTGAATCAATCCACCGTTTCCGATCAAGAATTTGACCGCTTGATGGAAGAGCTAAAAAAGCTCGAAGAAGAATTCCCGACCCTCAAGAAAAAGAACTCTCCAACGCAAAGAGTCGGTGGAGAAGTGCAGTCTGAATTTAAAAAAATCCCCCACAAAAGGCTTATGCTTTCTCTTGCGGATATCTTCAATGAAGATGAAATTCGTGACTGGGACAAACGTATTCGCTCTATCCTTCACGTCGATGAAGTGGAGTATGTTGGAGAATTGAAAATCGATGGTTTAGGAATGTCTCTTATCTATGAGAATGGAGAATTTCAATATGCCGTTACAAGAGGTGATGGCATTATGGGTGAAGACGTGACTGCTAACGTTATAACCATTCCATCTATCCCGATGCATGTAAAAGAACTTCGTCCTTTTGAGGTGCGTGGCGAAGTATATATGCCTAAGGCTTCTTTGGAAGCAACGAACATTCAAAGAAGATTGGCTGGCGAAACGGAGTTTGCTAATTGCCGTAACGCAGCCGCAGGCTCTATTCGCAATCTTGACCCAAAGGTGGCGGCTTCTCGTAAATTAGATGCATACTGGTATTACCTCGTAAATGCTAGAGAACTAGATATCCACGTTCATTCTGACGCGTTGAATTATTTAGATGAACTTGGTTTTAGAACAAATAAAGAACGCCGTATCCTTCGTGGCGCCGATGAATTAATTGCCTATGTAGAAGAGATGGGAAAGAAACGTCCTTCCCTTGGCTATGATATCGATGGGATTGTTTTCAAGGTTAATAACCTAAATGAATATGACACTTTAGGATATACCGCGAAAGTTCCTAGATGGGCAATTGCCTATAAATTTCCACCTGAGGAAGTTACGACCAAATTATTGGATATCGTCATTAGCATTGGACGTACTGGAAGAGTCACTCCAAACGCAATTTTAGCCCCAGTTCGTGTTGCAGGAAGTACCGTGCAAAGAGCGACGCTAAATAACGAAGACTTCATTAAAGAAAAAGGCCTAATGATCGGGGATATTGTCGTCCTTCATAAGGCTGCTGATGTCATTCCAGAAGTTACAGGACCAGTTTTATCTCGAAGGGATGGCACTCAAACAAAATGGGTGATGCCTGCTAATTGCCCAGTATGTGGCCATCCTTTAAGCAAAGTGAAAAACATGCATTATTGTCTCAATCCAGAATGCAATTCTAGAAAGATTGAGAAAATGATTCATTTCGCTTCGAGAAATGCTATGGATATCGATGGTATGGGTGCCAATGTCATTGAGGAATTCTTTGCCGAAGGCTTCCTTCATGATATTCCAGACATCTATCATTTAAGTGATCATGCTACCGAGATTAAGGAGTTAGATGGTTGGAGCGATAAATCCATGAATTCTTTGTTAGATGCCATTGAAGCTTCAAAGAAACAATCTATGGAACGACTTCTTTTCGGAATCGGCATTAAAGAAGTGGGAGAAAAAATGGCCAAAGTTCTTTCTAAACGTTACAAGAATTTAGATGAACTCGCGAAAGCTAACGAAGAAGATCTTCTTAAGATTCCTGATGTTGGGCCAGTGGCTGCTAAGAGCATCGTGGATTTCTTTATGAATGATAAGAACAAGGCGGAAATTGAACTTCTTCGCCAAGATGGTCTTAACTTTGATTATTTAGGAACAGATACCCTTGACGTGAATTCTTTCTTCTATGGGAAAACCATTGTCTTAACAGGTACATTGACTCGTTATTCTCGTCAAGAAATGACGGATATTTTGGAAGGAATCGGTGCACATTGCGCAGGCTCCGTTTCCAAGAAAACAGATTTGGTTATCGCTGGACCTGGCGCTGGATCTAAGCTTGATAAAGCAAATGAACTCGGCATTGAGGTCATTGATGAAGATAAAGCATTAGATTATCTTGCAAGAACAACCGGAAAATAAAAATTTTTTGTCCGTTTTCTCTTTTAGCCTCCTTTCTATAAGTGAAGGGAGGCTTTTTATGAACTTTGTTTGTCCAAGATGCGGGAACACCTCTCCAAGATACATTGGATATAAGAATGGTGAGGCCTATTGTCGAAGATGCATCTCTTTTCATGGAGAAGAATTGACTTACAAAAAGAAAGAAGGGAAAGACGCTCCTTTAAATTTGCATTATGCCTTGTCTCCCGAGCAGGCTAAGTTAAGCGAAGAAATTGTATCAAACTACAAAAAAGGAATAGATACATTGGTCTACGCTGTGTGTGGCGCAGGCAAAACAGAGATATCTTATGCGGTGATATCGTATGCAATATATCATGGTTTAAGTGTGGGCTTCGCCTTGCCAAGAAGGGATGTCGTTATTGAATTGTTTTGGCGTTTAAAGGATGCGTTTCCCCAAAATAAAATCGTTGCAGTTTATGGTCAACATACAAGCATATTAGAAGGGGATGTAATCATTCTTACAACCCATCAGCTTTTCCGTTATAAACAATATTTTGATCTTTTGGTGATGGACGAAATAGATGCCTTTCCATTTAAAGGGAACGACACTCTTCAATCTCTTTATCATAATTCCGTAAGAGGACATTCTGTCTTAATGAGCGCGACTCCTTCCGAAGAAGTCTTAAAAGAATTTAAAAAAGAGGGGCATGCAATATTGGAATTAAGAACGCGTTTCCATAAGCAAAAAATCCCTGTTCCCGTTATTAAGAAAATGCCTAATGCTTTTCTTCTCCCTTATCTTGTTTACAAACTAAAGAATTATATAAAAGAAAAGAAACCAGTTTTTATTTTTGCGCCAACAATAGATCTATGTGAGTCCTTGTTTCGTTATCTTTCTATTTTTGTAAAAGGAGGTGAATGTGTTCATTCAAAAAAAGAAAATAGAGGGGAAATCATAGGGAATTTTAAGAAAAATCAATATTTATACTTAGTAACTACATCCGTTTTAGAAAGAGGGGTTACTTTTAAAAATCTCCAAGTAATCGTTACGTACACCGATCAAGAAGAAATCTATTCCTCTTCGACTCTCATTCAAATAGCAGGGCGTGTAGGAAGAAAGATGGACGCGCCAGGAGGAGATGTTCTTTTCCTTTGTGAAAAAGAAACGGGTTCTATAAGGAGGGCAATTGATGAAATTCGATTTTGTAACACCTTTCTGTAAGGTTTGTTTTAAAGACATTCACGCCGATAACATTCCTTCTTTATTGGGTGAAGACACTCATTTATGTCAAGGTTGTTTTTCTAAGATGCATCCAAAGATGATGTTTTATAAACTAGATGGAATACCGGTTATATCCTGCTATCTCTATAACGAAA
The DNA here is from genome assembly GCA_900540385.1 of uncultured Mollicutes bacterium. GTDB lineage: Bacteria > Bacillota_I > Bacilli_A > RFN20 > CAG-826 > UBA4951. Next base: position 19,403 of record UQFY01000015.1, on the reverse strand, counting down.
AAATAAGAGAAATGCTTTATCAGTTTAAAGGGTGTTTCGATATAGAATTAGGGGAAGTATTCTTAGTCAATCAAAAAAGATACTTCCAATTTCTTTTCCAATCATATTACTTAGTTCCAGCACCTAGTTATAAAGAAAAAGATGAGGCGCGTGGCTTTAACCATGTTGAAGAGCTTTTTAAAGGAATCGGAAAAGGCTATATTCACGCAATCATAAAGAAAGACGATATCAAGCAAGCGAATCTTCATTTTAGAAAAAGACAAGAAATAGCAACCCATTTACTTTGGAACGAAAAAGAGAATGTTTCAGGTAAGAATATCCTTTTCGTTGACGATTTAATAACGACTGGAGCGACGGCGAAAGCGTGTACAAAACTCCTTTTAGAGCATGGCGCGAAGAAGGTGAAGATTCTTTCGCTTGCGCGAGTAAAAGAGTTTTCAAATGAAAAAGGATAGTTCCATTTCATTGCTTACCATTTATGGTAATGATAAAATCTCAAAGAAGTTTTAGGAGAACACTGTGGCTAATATCATTGAAAAAATATTCCATCTCGAGAAAAGAGAATTGAACAAGTATTATCGTGAGTCCGAACAAGTTCTTGCCTACGATGAGGCGATGAGCAAACTCACGGATGACGAGCTTCGTCATAAAACCATTGAATTTAAAGAAAAACTCAAAAATGGTGCAAGTTTGGAGTCTATCAAATATGAGGCGTATGCTGTTGCCCGTGAAGCGGGCTGGCGTGTCCTTCATCAAAAACCATTCCAGGTTCAGATTATTGGCTCCCTCGTTTTAAATAATGGTGACATCGCCGAAATGAAAACCGGTGAAGGTAAAACCTTAACCGAAACGATGGCCGTTTATTTAAATGCCTTAACTGGCAAAGGCGTCCATGTTATTACCGTTAACGAATATCTTGCTTCCCGTGACGCCGAATGGATGGGACAAATCTATCGTTTCTTAGGCTTAACCGTTGGGGTAAACCTTGCCTCAAAATCCGCTAGCGAAAAACGTGAAGCGTATGCATGTGATATTACCTATACCACCAACTCCGAACTTGGTTTCGATTATCTTCGTGATAACATGTCCCCAGATTTAAGTGGTCGTGTTCTTCGTGGTCTTTATTTCTGTGTCGTCGATGAAGCGGACTCTGTCTTAATCGATGAATCCAGAACCCCTCTTATTATTTCTGGCGGTTCAAGAACGGCTGCTTCCCAATATCAAGTTGCAGATCGTTTCGTCAAAGCTTTAAAGAAAGACGTCGATTTCACCATCGATATCAAAGAAAAAACTTGCTCTTTGACCGATGAAGGCAATAACAAAGCCGAAAGGATGTTTGGCATTCGTAACCTTTATGATCCTGAATACCAAGATCTTGTTCATAGAATCCACCAAGCCTTAAAGGCTAACTACATCATGGCTCGTGATGTTGAATACATGGTGGATGACAAGCACACTATTCAATTAATCGACCAATTCACCGGCCGTATCATGCCGGGTAGAGAATATAACGATGGTCTTCAACAAGCTATTCAAGCCAAAGAAGGCGTGGAAATCAAACAAGAAACCGTCGTTATGGCAACCATTACCTACCAGAATTTCTTCCGTCTATACGAAAAACTCTCTGGCATGACGGGTACTGCAAAAACCGAAGAAGAGGAATTCGAGACAATCTATAACATGAAAGTCATCGTCATTCCTACCAACAAACCAATTCAACGTATTGACGCACCTGATTACATCTTTGGAACACACAAAGAAAAATTAGACGCCCTCGTTAAAGCGGTTAAAGAAAGACACGAAAAAGGCCAACCAATCTTAATTGGTACAGTCTCTGTCGAATCCAACGAAGAAATTTCTTCCTTATTAACGGCTGCAGGTGTGCCTCATGAAGTCTTGAATGCTAAAAACCAAGCCCGTGAAGCGGAAATCATTTCTCACGCTGGTGAAAAAGGCGCCGTTACCCTTGCTACAAACATGGCAGGCCGTGGTACCGATATTAAATTAAGCGATGAAGTTCGTAAACTCGGTGGCTTATGCGTATTTGGCACCGAACGTCATGAATCTCGTCGTATTGATAACCAGTTACGTGGTCGTGCCGGACGTCAGGGAGACCCTGGCTTCACTCGTTTCTTTATTTCTTTTGATGATGAACTTTTAAGAAGATTTGCCCCAGACAATCTCCGTGAACAATTTCAAAAGAACGCAGATGGCGAACCAATTGAATCTAGACTCTTAACTGGCGCTGTCACCAATGCTCAAAAACAAATTGAAGGAAAGAACTTCGATATCCGTAAGAATTTAAAGGACTACGATGATGTTTTAGCCAAACAAAGAGACATTATCTATAAGAAACGTGATGCTATCTTGATGGCAGAGGACATCGTTGATCTTGTCCACGATTTCTTCAAAACAACAGGCTTATATCTTTGTAAGCAAGCCATTGATAAGAACGCCAACCTTGATATTGTTAATGGCGAAAGCTTAAAACGTCTTGTTGAGCCTCAGTTCTTACCAGAAGGAACCATTTCCGCCGCTTCTTATGATGGTGCGCAAATTGAAGAAGCAGGGGAAGACCTTGGCGAAATTCTATATGCTCGTTATCTTGAAAAACGTAAAACCTGGCCTGCAGAGGATGCCGATAAGATTGAACGTAACATTTCTTTAAGAGTCATTGACCGTAACTGGCAAGGACATATCGATACCATGTCTCATTTACGTGATGGTATTAATCTTAGAAGCTATGCTCAAAAGAACCCTCTTCAAGATTACGTCAACGAAGGTTATGACCTCTTTGCAGAGATGAACGAAAAAGCTGCTGTTGATACAACTTTCAACCTTCTTAACGTTCGTTTAAAGCAAAAAGAACCTGAACCAGAAGAAAAAGTGGTCGTAGAAAGTCAGCCTGCTACTACAATCGGGGCTATTAAACCAGAAAAGATTGTCGTTGCTGAACCTGCTCCAAAGAGTGACGAAAAGCCACAGCCTGAACCAGTTAAAGAAAATTTGAATGAAAAAACAGATTCTTCTTTAGCGGATTATCGTCTTACGAAAGCAGATCCTCTTCCACAACCAACTCCAGATATGAGTTTGGAAGATCGCGTGAAACTTGCCGCGAATAATCTTAGACGCGCCAACCGCCAACTCATTGGTGATGAAGCATATGCTAAAGTCATCAAAGACTATAACGATGCGGTTGCCGCTTTAGAAACAAGCAAAAAATAAAAACAAATTACTAAAGAAAAGGAATATATGAAAGAGCTAGTCGAATTAAAACAAGAAGCCCAAGAAATTGGGAAACTCGTTTCGCAGCTCGGTGGTTCTCTTTGACCTCGAAAAGCTGAAAAACGACATCGCTTCCTATACTGAGGAGCAAAATAAAGAAAGCTTTTGGGATGACCAAAAAAGCGCTCTTGAGGTTGTAAATAAACTCAATGACGCTAAATACAAATACGATACATATAACCAAATCCGAGGGGATTTTGATGGGGTTATTTCGCTTTTGGAAGATCCAGACGCCTCTTCCGAAGAGATGAGAGGACTTATCGAAGACACCGAAACAGAATTAAAAAAGAAAATCCATGAATTAAGAAACGATCTTCTTTTCACTGGTGAATATGACGCTTTAAACGCCACCCTTGAAATTCATCCAGGCGCAGGTGGAACAGAAGCTCAAGATTGGGCTGATATGCTTTTTAGAATGTATGGCCGTTGGGCAGAAAAACATCATTATAAATGGCAAGTTTATTCCTATGAATCTGGAGAAGAGGCTGGTCTTAAGAGTGCGATGGTTAAAATCTCGGGGAAGAATGCTTATGGTCTTCTAAAAGGAGAAAAAGGCGTTCATCGTTTAGTACGTATTTCCCCATTTGACGCTAACGCAAGAAGGCACACGTCATTTGCTTCGGTAAACGTCGTACCAGAATTCGGAAAAGTCGCAGATGTTGTTATTGATCCAAAAGATCTTCGTGTTGATACCTTCCGCTCTGGTGGAGCAGGGGGACAGAACGTTAACAAGGTTTCTTCCGCTGTTAGAATCACTCATATTCCTACTGGAATTGTGGTCTCTTGTGAAATTGAACGCTCTCAACTTTTTAACAAGCAAACCTGTATGGAAATGCTTGCGGATAAATTGATGCAACGCAAACTAGAAGAAAGAGACGCAAAAATGAAATCCATCGTCGGTGAACAAAAGAACATTGAATGGGGTTCTCAGATCCGTTCTTATGTTTTTTGCCCATACACGATGGTAAAAGATCATCGAACCGATTACCAAACCGCAGATGTTTCTGGGGTTATGGATGGAGATATCGATGGCTTCTTATATGCTTATTTAGAGATGTTATCAAGAGAAGGGAAACAAGGATAAATGTTGGCTAAAGGAAAAAGAATACTTCGCTCCCCAATGTATAAGAAAGTGAAAGATGTATGCCTAGTGTTAATAGGTTGCATCCTTTTTGCTTTTGGAGACGCAGTCTTCCTCAATAAATGGGACATTGTTTCTGGCGGTGTTTCTTCGGTTGGTATTATTGTCGACTTTTTTGTTGAACCTCTTTTGGGCTTTGGTATTCGTGATATCGTGGTTGCTATTGTTCAAATTGCTCTCTGGTTTTTAGGCTTATTCTTATTAGGAAAGAAATTTTCTATTAAAACCGCTATAGCGATGATCGCTTATCCTGCCTTCTATGCTTTATTCTATCGTCTTGATGTAGGGACTCATTTAGGATTAGGAGCTCTTTATCCGAATTTGAACGGGGCTTCGTCTTTGCTAAATTACCAATTGCAGGGCTCAGATGTTGCAAACCTTATTATCTGCGCTTTATGCGGTGGAATTTTAGATGGGGTTGCAGTCGCTCTTGCTTTCTTAGGGCACGCTTCAACGGGCGGATTCGCAATTCTTTCTAGCATTTTGGCTAAATTTACTTCCGTCAAAGAAGATTTATCTAGCTTTTTGATTGATGGGGTTTTGATTTTAGCTGCAACATTAGCCCGACTTAATCAGCCAAGCATAGGAATTTGTTGTTTAGGTGGCATTTTTTCCGCTTTGACGTGCTCCATTGCCATTCAATTTGTTTACATTAACGCGGACCGTTTTGTTATTGTCGATGTTATTTCTGATAAATACGAAGAGATTTCTCAATTTGTCTTTGATGAACTTGACCATTCAGTAACCCTTTTTGACGCTGTCGGAGGCTACACCGGAGAAAAACGAAAACTCGTTCGTATCGTTATCAATAAATCCGAACAAATGGAATTAGAGAATAAGATAGCGGAATTAGATCCTAACGCCTTCATTTCCTTTACAAAAGCCAACTCCATTCATGGTGATGGTTTCTTGCCTCTTCCTAAGAAAAACAAAGGAAAAAAAGATGAGTGACGCATCCCATCCATTCAAACTTGTTTCGCCTTATAAGCCAACCGGAGATCAGCCTCATGCTATCGCCGAAGTTTTAAAAGGCGTGGAAGAGGGCAAACAATTTCAAGTCATTAAAGGTGCTACCGGCACAGGGAAAACATTTACAGACGCGAATATCGTTGCAGCCTTAAATCGTCCCACCCTTGTTTTGGTACATAATAAAACTCTTGCCTCTCAACTATACGGTGAGTTTAAGGAACTTTTTCCTGAGAACCGTGTTGAATATTTCGTTTCGAACTTTGATTTTTATCAGCCTGAAGCTTATGTGCCAAAGACGGACACATATATTGCTAAAGACGCCATGATGAATGACGAAATTGAACAACTTAGAACCAGTGCTGTAAACTCCATCCTTGAAAGAAGAGACACGATTGTTGTAGCCTCTGTTGCCGCCATTTATGGGTTAAGCGATCCAGAAGAATATAGTGGCCTTGTTTTTGAAGTTCGTGAAGGAGAGACTCTAGACCGAAAGAAGTTTTTCGAACGCTTAGTGGATTCTCAATATACACGAAACAATTTTGATTTGAACCCCGGTAATTTCCGTGTGCATGGCGATGTTATCGACATTTGCCCTATGACTCCAAGCGATTATTACATCCGCATTGATTGCTTTGGCGATGATGTTGAAAAAATCTCGGAAATCAATAAGCTTACCGGAGAATTCCATAAATCGTATTTAACTTATCCAATTTATCCTGCCTACGACCACGCTTCAACGAGAGCAAGAATCAACAAGGCGTGCGAGGGCATAGCAAAAGAACTAGATGAACGTCTCGCTTATTTTAAAAAAGAAGGAAAGCTCCTTGAAGCGGAACGCCTTGAAATGAGAACAAGACAAGATATTGAATCCATGCAAGAATTTGGACGTTGCCCGGGTATTGAAAACTATTCTCGTCATATCGATCAAAGAAAACCAGGTGAGAGGCCATTCTGCTTAATGGATTATTTTCCAGACGACTACCTTCTTTTAGTCGATGAATCCCATGTTACCTTCCCCCAAGTGAGAGGAATGTATTTTGGAGATCGTTCTCGTAAAGAAACCTTGGTGGAATATGGTTTCCGTTTACCAAGCGCTTTAGATAATAGACCTCTTAATTTTGCTGAATTTGAAGCCCTTATGCCAAAGAACGTCATCTGCACATCAGCAACTCCAGGTGACTATGAATTAGGAAAAAGTGATGGCGAAGTGGTGGAACAAGTTATCCGTCCAACCGGTTTGCTTGATCCTATTATCGAAGTCCGTAAGCCTCTTGGACAGATTGACGACATGATGCAAGAAATCAAAACAAGAATCGCCAAGAATGAACGTGTGATGATCGTTACTCTTACCATCAAGATGGCAGAGGATCTTACCTCCTATCTAAAAGGTGAAGGCATTAAAGTCACTTACTTACAAAACGAGACAAAGACTCTCGAAAGAACGGAAATCATTTATCAATTAAGAAAAGGAAAATATGACGTCCTTGTAGGCATTAACCTTCTTCGTGAAGGCCTTGATATTCCAGAGGTCTCGCTTATTTGCATTTTAGACGCGGATAAAGAGGGCTTCCTTCGTTCTAAAACCTCCCTTATCCAGATAACGGGACGTGCGGCTAGAAACGCGAATGGTAAAGTCATCATGTATGCCGATTACATCACAGATTCGATGAGAGGGTGTATCGATGAAACCAATCGTCGAAGAAAAATCCAAGAAACTTATAATGCAGAGCATGGCATCATTCCTAAGACCATCGTGAAAGATATAAGACCTCCATTATCTAATACAGATTCGGAAGAAGAGAATTTCGCTAAGAATGTGAAAAAACATCTTTCCAAGAAAGATAGTGAGGCTCAAATTAAGAAGTTAGAGAAAGAAATGAGAGAGGCGGCAAAAGTCTATGACTTTGAACGCGCAGCCCAAATACGTGACATCATCTTTGAATTAAAAGGAGAATTGACAAAATGAAAGAATACAATTATTACTATTTCGATTTTGACGGCACATTGGCCAATTCTTTTCCTTCATTGATTCATCCTTTTCAGGTTGCATTTGCTACAGAAGGCATCCTTCTTTCAGAAGATGACGTAAATGAATTGATGCATATGGCTTTTGTTCAGATGTGTGACAAACTAGGCATTTGCGAAGAGAAAAGGATGCTCCATGTTTATGAAGTAATGACCTCAGAAATGAACAAAGACGAAGAGATTTCTAAGATCTCTATCTTTCCTGATGCAAAAGAAATCCTTTTAAAATTAAAGAGAATGGGCAAGAAGATTGCCATCGTTTCTGGAAATCATACGGACTATATCCATCGTGTAATGGAAATTCATCACTTAAGCGAATGTTTTGATTTTTATGTTGGTGGGAATAGCACCAAAGAAGCAAAACCTCACCCAGAGCCATTATTGAAAGCAATGAAATTATCTGGAAATCCTGGCAAAAAAGAATGCATTTACATCGGTGATTCTTTGCAAGATGTAGCTTGTGCGGAAAATGCAGAGATAGATGGTATACTAATAGATAGAAAAGGAGAATACACTGATTATTCAGGGAAGAAAATTCTCTCTTTAAAGGAACTTTATGACTAACCAAACTTCTATCAATTTACTTTTTTGCCTTGATAAGAAATGCTTTGATGGCCTATTAATCACTTTATTATCTGCGGCTAAAAATACCAAACATCCTTTAAACGTGTTTTTAGCAACAGGAAATTTCAAAACAAAGAAGAAAAATTTCTTTGCCTTTACGAAAGAGCAATCTCTCTTTATTGAAAAAACGATTCAAAAATATAATCCTCAAAGCAAAATCACCCTTGTTGATCTTAGCGATGAAGTCATTTCAATTTTCGGGAAAAGCCCTAATTTCAATGGGAAGTTTTCTCCTTTATCCATGATTCGTCTTCTAGCGGATTATCATCCGGAATTTGGTGATAAACTTCTCTATTTAGACGTGGATTTGGTTGTTACAGGCGACTTATATACCGTCTTCTCTGAATCTCTTGGAGACAAGGATATTGGGATGGTAAAAGATGAAGTTGGTTCCTATTGGTTAGGCAAAAACTACTGCAATTCCGGCGTGCTTTTGATGGATTTAACTAAATTAAGAGAGAACCATCATTTCGATTTAGTTCGCCATAAAATCAATCGTAATCGTTATTTCATGCCGGATCAAACCGCTTTGAATCGTGGAATGAAAAAATATAAGAAAATTCTTTCTCCCCGTTATAACGATCAACATTATCTTCACCCAGACACCGTCATTCGTCATTATTGCCAATGGATAAAGGTTCATAGCAAAGGAATCGGCAATGTTGCGGAAAAACCATGGAATATTGAGAAATTCCGTAAAGTATATGGGAATGACACTCATAAAGACATATTGGATGCATTTCTTCTTCTAAAAGAAGAATTCGAGAAGGAAAATAATCGAAAATGAGTATTTCTATAAGTAATCTCTCATTGCGAAAAGCTCGTTTCTATACTAAAGTTATAGGGCGTTCTTTTTAGGATGCTCGTTAGGTAATTAAAAATATGCAGTGGTACGATATTGTCTTCATCATTATTTCCTTGATTGTCATCGTCCTTAGCCTTCTCCAAGGTGGTAAATCGGAAGGTGCTTCCGGTGCTATCACTGGTGGTGGCTTGAACGTTTTTGCCAAAACGAAGGAAAGAGGATCGGAAAAAGTCATCTCTTGGTTAACCTTCGGATTTGCTATTCTTTTCTTATTCTTGGCAATCTTAATCATGTTGATTGGAGGAAAGAGCTCCTCCTCTGACGCTTCTAGCTCAACGGATTCGGCTGCAGCTGCAATGGCGTTCTTGCCTTACATCTTCTAATAATTGCCCCATATGGGGCTTTTTTAATACTCTAAAAACAAAAAACGTCTCATCTAATTTGAGATGAGACGTCTTTCAAATTCAGTGATTATTCAACAATGACTGTTCCATCTTCTTTGATGGTGATTTTGTCGCCACTCTTAACGGCATCAAGGAAATCATCGCCTAATTCATCGATTGCAATTAATCCTGCATCATTCCAAACGTTAGAAAGAATAATGCCAGAAGCGGCCAATGGATCAATATGGTGGGAAAAAAGCCATGCTTTAGGAGCTAAAGAACGAACGGCAATGGTTTGGATGACCATGCCACCGGTTGTTGAGCCGATGGTTTCAGGAAGGCAAAGAGCTTTGCCTGTAATGTTCTTTTTATATAGGTCCTTATTATTTTGATCGGAAACAATGATCTTTTTCGATGTGGCTAACAAGGCACTTGTTTGGCAAGAAGCCAAAGTATTGAAACCTTGATGGGAAACAATTGCTTCACCGGTCCAATTTTGCGCTTGGATCACGCGACCATGGAATTCTTTCATCTTATTTGACCTCCTTTTGGCCAGTAATCATCTCTAAGACCTCTTGGTCTTTGAAATAACGTGCCTTGGTATATGTTCTTAATTTATTGGAATTGGTCATTAAGACCTTTTTACCAGAGATTGGGTTATCCGCATACATCAATGGGCAAATGTAAGAGACATGTGCTCCTGTGGCTAAGAGCTTTTGATATCTCTCTTCTTTTTGGAACTCTTTGATGACAGCAGGGGAAGAAGTTAAAACGGTATCGATAACCAATTTCTTCTTTCCGGATTTCTTTAAACCATTCACGATGTCGTCTGTCCAATTTTCAAGTTGTTTTAAGGTAAGATGAGGACAACCGATGAAACAACGGTGAACCTTTGCGTCCATCTTTTTCCACATGATTGGATAAGATTTATAGATTCTTTCTAATTCGGCATCATCAATGACATATTCTTTGACGTTGTCTTTCAAAAGTTTTGTTCCTAATTCTTTTGCTTCAGGAGTGATATTTTCAATATGGTAAAGACCAACCGCACCATTGGAGGCAGTAGCAGCGCCAAAATCCTTCAAATATGCCAATGTATCTTCATCTGGTAAATCCTTTAAGTATTTGTCTAGACCGACAACATAAGGGACTTCAGCCATGACCTTAATACCGATTGCAGAGCCAAGAATTTGCGCTTCCGGTTTTTTGCTTGTTTTGAGGATGATTTTCCAATCAGCTTTTCTTCCTTCATTGGTGATGAAACCGAAATTAGGTGTCTTGCCTAAGATTGCTCCAAACATATCAAGAATACCGGAGTTACGGTTACATCTTGCGCCTAAGACGGAGTTAGCAAAGACAACGGCTGAAGATTCACTCCAAGAGAGGATATCGCCTTTCTTAGGCGTGTTTCCCATTTCTTTTAAATAACAAGTGCAAGAGAAAGCGTCTTCTGGATCTTTTAAACCGATCTTTTGAAGTTGTTCCTCATAAACTTTTTGCTTGTTATACATGAAATTGTTAAAAACAAGTTTCTCAAGAGGGTCACATTTAACATTTTTATAATCCAAAGGTCTTGGATCCATGCTAAATCCGCCTTCGACTTTGCAACCCGCTGCAATAAGCTCATCCATAAGAGGATAAACGCCTTTTAAAAGACCTAAACCGAAGCTTGTAACAAAATGAGCTTTCTTATGGGTGACAGGGACAAGGCAATCCGCTCCGAAAGCGTCTCCGTAACGGACCAAGACTTCCATCATCTTGGCCATTGTTTTGCCTTGTTTGCCCGCTAATATATCTTGCTCTTCTTGGTTTAATTTCATTTTCGCTTGATACATATATGCTTTTTCCTTTCTTTATAGTTTCATAACGACATCGTAAGCGCCCCAAATGACACTACGAAGATTTCCGATTTTCTTGCAATCGCCAATAAGATGGATGTGTTTTCCTTCTTTCGTTAATGGAGTAGGCTTGTATCCGACAGAAAGAATTACGGAATCGCACGGAATCTCAATGTCTCCGGTTTTGCTCTTACAAATAATCTTGCCTTCTTGAATCTCTTTAAGAGAGGTTTCTAGATGGACAGGAATTTGATGCAAGGCAAAATAATCTCTTAGATATTGGGAATTTGCCATACATATACCCGTTTGTTTGATTAAATCATCTTGGAATTCAATGATGATTGGTTTCTTTCCGGATAAGGCTAATTCGTAGGCCACCTCACATCCAGTTAGGCCACCGCCAATAACGGCTACGGTATCGCCTACTTTCTTGCCAGAAAGATAATCGACTGCATCCATGGCTTTCTCAATTCCAGGAACAGGGATCTTCTTTGCTTTGCTTCCGGTTGCGATAATGTATTCGTCTGCTTTCAAATCTTTTATATTTTTTACTTCCGTATTCAAATGGACAGGGATATTTAATTCCTTCGTCTGTAATTCATACCAAGCTAACAATTCTCTCAATTTTCCTTTGAAAGATGCGCTTGAGGCAGGAAGGAATACGCCGCCAAGATGATCACTCTTTTCATAGATTTCTGGTTCTAATCCACGAAGTTTTGCTACACGTGCCGCTTCCATTCCGCCAATGCCGCCTCCAACGATGGCGACTTTCTTAGAATGTTTTGCTTTCTTGATGTAGTGGACCGTTGTTTGCATTGTTTCCGCATTCACTGCACAACGTGCCATGTGTAAGGAATCACTTAAACTTTGATCATTTGACGTCCCTTTGTAGTGGCACATATTGAAACAACCATTATGGCAACAAATACATGGACGGATTTCTTCCGGGCGCCCTTCCTTTAGTTTGCTTACCCATGCTCCATCGGCTAAGAAAGGTCTAGCAAAACCTAAGGCATCAACCTTTCCTTCTTTTATGGCTTCTGCGCCAACAAGAGGATCGATACGACCTGCAGCAACTACTGGAATGCTGACAAATTTCTTAATGTGTTCCACATCCGCAAGGTTACAGTTTTCAGGCATGTATATAGGTGGATGAGCCCAATACCACGCATCATATGTTCCGTTATCGCAATTGAGCATATCGTATCCAGCATCCTGGAGATATTTGGCTGCTTTCTCGGATTCTTCCATATCTCTTCCGGCTTCTTTGAAGATTTCGCCAGGTAAGGCACCAGAGTTAAAGCCTTTGGTTTTAGAAACAACGGAATAACGTAAGGAAACAGGGAAATCTTCTCCGCAAGCTTCTTTGATTGCTTTGACAATTTCAACCGGGAAACGATAACGATTTTCAAAAGAGCCGCCGTATTCATCCGTACGCTTATTTACATATTGCAAAGTGAATTGGTCTAAAAGATAGCCTTCATGAACTGCGTGAATTTCTACGCCATCAACGCCTGCATCCTTTAAAAGTTTTGCTGTTTTGGCAAAAGCCATAACGAATTTATGAATTTCTTTGATGGTCATCTCACGGGATGGGACTTTATCTGACCAACGGTTTGGAGATGGGCTTGAGGAAGCGCAAATCTTATCAAAATTCATAATTGGTTTCGACAAAAGACGTAAGAAACGATTGGTATATAATTTTTCCATCGCAGGGGAAATGGTAAAAGAACGTCCGAATCCCGCTGTTAATTGGATAAACATTTTCGCACCATGTTTATGGATCTCTTCCATAAATGGCTTGAGCTTCTTATACATGCCTTTTTTCTTATAAAGCCATTGTCCCAGCATAGGGTTATAAACAGGCTGAATCCCTGGCAAGATAAGACCGACATCATGTTCTGCTTTATCGAGAAGGAATTTGGCTGCTTCCTTATCAAAATGGTTAACTTCCATCCATCCAAACAAAGATGTGCCACCCATCGAAGTCATGACAAAACGGTTTTTGATTTCGAGGTCACGAATCTTCCATGGCGTAAAAAGAGGTGTTAATTTTTCATTCATATTTTTCTCCTTTAATTCTCCTGCAATTATTATAGTTTTTTCTATAATATCAGTCGATAATTATCGGTTTCTTTTCCCTTCTTTAGTGAAATGATTTTTCGTAACTATTACAATGGGAGTGTAGGTAATATTATGACAATTAAAGAATACGTTGCTTTTCGTAAAGAAGAATTAAAAAAAGAAATCCAAGGTTTGGACAGGGTTCCTGTCCTTTCTATTATTACAGTAGGAAACGACCCAGCATCGGAAGCTTATGTTCGTGGGAAAAAGAAAGATGCTGCAGAAGTGGGAATTAAGGCTATTCAAACCATTTTTGATGAAAATGTTCCCCAAGAAGAGCTTCTTTCTACGATTCGTAAACAAAATCTTGATTCGAATATTGATGGGATTATCGTTCAACTACCTTTACCAAAACATATTTCTGTCGAAATGATTAATCAAACCATCTCTCCTAAGAAAGACGTGGATGGTTTTACTCTCGGAAGTGCTTTCGATCCTTGTACCCCAAAAGGTATTATTCAGTATCTTACTCACGAAGGCTTTTCTTTTAGAGGGAAAAACGCCGTTGTATTAGGACGTAGTGAAATTGTCGGGAAGCCTATGGCTAGAATGTTATTGGAAAGAGATTGTAACGTCGTTCAACTTCATAGCAAGACTTCTAGAGAAGACAAAGAATTCTATTTCGCCCATGCTGATTTAATTGTTTCAGCAGTGGGTAGAATGTTTAGTTGGGATAATACCTATATGTATAAAGCGGATGCTTATCTTGTTGACGTTGGTATCAATCGTGGAGAAGATGGACATCTTCATGGGGATTTTGTTCCAAATTTACCTGTCAAATTACAAACTCCTGTTCCTGGTGGAGTGGGATTATTAACTCGTTTAGCTTTGTTGGAAAATCTTTTGGAGGCATATCGTGGCTAATGGCATATCTTGATTTTATCGATGAACTTTCAAGGGGAATTAAAATTGTTTTTGCAATCCTATTAAACCCTCTTTTTGTCATTTATCGATTTATCAAAGACATACGTGCTAAATCTTGGATATTGCTTTTGCTAGACTGTTTATTTTGTCTGGAGTTTTTCTTTGTCTTTTGGATTTTCAACATTATTTGGATTATCCGTACTGGCAAAGTGTTTACCTTTGGAAGCTGGTTTGGCGTAGATGATCCTTCCTCTTGGGCAAAGACTAATCATATTCAATAAGCAATAAAAAAGAGCTGTTTAACGACATTCATTAATACAGCTTCTCGTTATTTTTAGAAATTAGTCGTTATTTTTTTGTTTCGACGATTTCAGTTTCAATGGTTTCCTTTGCGGTATTGGCTATTGCTTTTGCAACACGAATCTTGTTAATTTCAACGACTGTTAAGATTGCCATCGCAACGCCTGCTAAGACAAGAATAATGCCAAGAATCACAAGGGAAATCATCTTTGTTAAATCTACATTTCCTGCAAGATAAATAAAGACGACGATGCCTAAGGCAATAAGTGCAGCGCCAAAGACGATTTCAATGATAGGCAAATAGAGTTTATAGAGTTTGGAAACGATAAAGCCAACAGCAAATAAAATCAAGCTAGTGCCTGCGACCGTCACCAATGTTCCGATAAAGATGGCTAAGAATTGAGCGATGAAGCTAACCATTTGATCTAAGAGCCCACCATTATTTGTATAAGAAATGACAAAGGCAATACCGACTGCCAACTCAATCGCACCGCCAACGACTAAGTCATAAGATAATTGAGATTTGATTTTCTCTTTGATGATAGCGTCCGTCACACTTCTTGCAATGACTGGTAAGAAATTAACAACGATCTTAAGAGCCCCGCCGAGGATTAAGAAAATACCCCCGATGAATAAGATGACCGAAATGACTTTGTCATAGCTGATATCGCTATTGTTTGCAGATGCTTTTGCCGTATAGACAAAGCAAATGATACCCAAGACAAGAATTAATGCCGCTTCTAAAAAATTCCAAATGGACCAAAGAAGGCCGCCTTTTCCAAAATTGATTGATTTTCTTTCCTTCTTTTTAGGAGCTTCTTCTTTATTCTCGTTTTCAGGCATTACTTGGTTTTGTGTTTCGTTTTCCATAGTTGTTTCTCCTTTGAACAAAATAATCATATCCCTTTTCGTTTCGAAAAAGATAGAGACTTTAATGCTCATAGGAAAGATTGGTTAATCTCGTAAAAGAAATCTCTACATCTTCCACCTTCAGGTATTTATAAATAGAAGATATTTCTGTGATTTTCCCGTGTATGGTGTAAATATAGCCATCGTGCCAATATTTAGCTACAACAGTCTCGTTATGATAATTCGAAACGATTTCGTTGATCTCTTCTGCTTTATCGGATGATATTTGGGGACAAGGGATTTCGTTTCTTTCGTATTCCATTCTCGCTAAATAATCCGCCTGCTGCTCCAAAGATTTATAAGGAGCCCATTTTAACATTCCTCTTTCTCTCATTCCCTATGTCCTCCTATTTGCATATGTCTCTGTCTTATTGTTGAATTCTCTAGTAAAGCAGAGCAACGAAAAATGGCATTTCGACCATATGTCTCGCGTATTTTGCCCATAACGTCATCAAAACGTTCCTCTTTCTCTTTTTGAAATACGTCTTCAAATAAAGAAAGCTGAACCTGTTGCTTTTTGGACAATTTTCCAAAAGAAATACCTAACCCATATATCTTTTCGCAAGGAATCTTCTCAAAGAAAGCGTGTTGAACGCCTTGGAATAGTTCCTTTGTAGAATCCGTTGGATAGGGGATACTCATTTCCTTGCTATAAGAGCCATTCTCCATATTTGCCCAAGCCCCAATTTTCCCAGCAAGATAGTTTTCTTTCCTTAGTCTAATAGCAAGTTCATCTGTCATTTCTCTAAGAAGAAGCACACATTCGTTTGGAGATAATGGCTTTCTAAGAGTTTGCCCATTAGATAAGGACGGGTTAAGGGGAACCACTTTTTCTCGGATATCGGAATTATCTCTTCCATTTGCTAGGTTTTTTAATTGAAGACCCATCACTCCAAATTCCCTTTCAAGAAGCTTAGAATTTGTCTTCGCAAGACCTTCAAGGCTATTGATACCGATTCTTGCAAGATGGTTTTTTGTTCCTTCGGCAATGGACCATATTTTATCGATGGGCTTAATCTTCCAAAGCTTGGTAGGCACATCTTCATATGTCCAATGAGCAAGAAACGGCTTCTTTTTCTTGCCTTCATTATCTAAAGCAATCTTTGCAAGGAACATATTTGGACCAATGCCTGCTGTTGCAATCAAACCAAGTCGATTAAATATCTCTTGCTGAATCAATTGGATCATTCGTTCTGGGCTGCCATACATCTTTATATAAGGGCCAAGATTCAAGAAACTTTCATCTACCGAATAAACATGCAAATCCTCATAGGAAACGTATTTCAAGAAGATACTGACGACATAGGAAGAAACTTGTAGGTAATAAGACATCCTTGGCGCGGCATAAATCATTCCTGGGATGGTTGGCAAATCTCTTTTTCTACAGACATTGCTTACGCCGTATCTTTCTTTTAGATAAGGGGTTACGGACATGACAACCGAAGATTCTGAGCGATAGGGATCGCAACAAACTAGAGGTGTTTTAAGATATCGAGGTGTCTTACGGCACATTCGCATGAAGCGTAGAAACTTTTTAAATCGATGATCCCAATGACTTTTTCCATACGTATATTTAATGCGCTTAAAAAAGGAAAAAAGAGTCTTGATTTTTAAAGGATAGAAACCATCAAAAGAAAAAAGCAAAAATCTTACAATTGAGGGCAAAAACAGACTAGACGATGTATAGAAGAGAAACAAAAACAAGGAATGATCGAAGGAATAATTTTTGAAGAAAATCGATGAAAAAACATCCTTTGAATTTTCAGAATGGAAACGTTAGAAAAATCCGAAAGAAAAAGCCTTACTTTACAATTCGTTTTCTGGCGCTAGGAAAAAATCTTGTTCTTTGCATGGAAAAATTATTGGAATTTCTTAATAAGGAATCCTATTTAGATTTCAAAAAAGCAGCCATGAACGGAACTATTTTGAAAATGTAAAAAAGCCTTCGTTTTTCCAAAGAACTTTCCTAACGATTTTCTCGCTTGTTTTTTAAAAATCATTTATACAAGGATGGATTATGAATATGAATGAGACAGTTGCTCATAAAGTGATTCGATATGTTTGCTCTAGCCTTTCGATTATTGTGGGATTGGCGCCGCTTGTCTTTGAAATCTTGCTTTTATAACGAGATGATGGGCAATGGTTATCTTGACGAGGACGATAGGGATAGTCGGAAATAAAAAAGAGATTTTCATTTCCCTTTGAGAAAATTATAATATGGACTTGCTGGGACATTAGCTCAGATGGGAGAGCGCCTCGTTCGCAACGAGGAGGTCGACGGTTCGATCCCGTTATGTTCCACCAAAACTGATTGGAGATGAACCACCCTTAGGTTTCCATAACGCAACTGGGTTCCTAGGCTTGGTTCTTGAATGGCATCCTGAGTAATCGGGGTGCCCTTTTTATACTTACAGCTGCAAAACTTCTGGATATGACAGTAATGGAAAATGCAGATTAATATAAGTCGCTGTCAGCTGATGACAATACCTAGAAAGAATGTCTGCTTACCTCTAACTTTGGCACATTGTCGGTGAAAATGTCGCAATAATTTGAAGTTATGACGCAGTATATGTTAAAATAAAAACCTAGTGAGGCTGTAAAATGTTGATCGAATCAAACAAAGTTGAGCTTAAATCAAAATATACCGATCAAATTGTGAAGGAAATCGTTTCTTTTTTGAACTCTGATGGTGGGAAAATTTACATCGGCGTCAATGACGACGGAACAGTTTGCGGTGCATCAAAAATCGATGAAACATTGCGGAACATTTCAGATATCGTAACATCACAAATCGAACCAAATGCATCAGATGCCGTAAAATCTGGCATTGATTTTGTTGATGGTCTGCCCGTTATCATAATTGATGTAAAGAAAGGCATTTCTTCTTTATATTGCATCAAAAAATATGGTTTTTCTTCCAATGGCTGCCCTATCCGAATCGGCTCTAGTTGCCAGGCGATGAGCGAAGAGCAAATTCACGAAAGATACAAGCTAAAATTCTTTGACGACGACATTCTAGTTTCATCGGAAACGAATCTTATTGCCTTATCTTTTTATACTCTGAAAAATTCCTATTTAGAGGCAGGCTATAGGCTTAACGACGACACGTTTGAGGCAAATTTAAAATTGATAAACAATCAAGGAAAGTACAACGTCATGGCCGAATTGCTTTCCGACGATAATCGCTTCTCGCTTATTTTCGTGAAATTCAGCGGTCTCAATAAAGCTTCTCTTTCACAAAGAAGCGATTACGGCAGTAAATCAATCATCTTTGGATATAAACAGCTAATGAATCGAATCCAGGCAGAAAACATATGCATATCCGATACTACGCAAAGGCCAAGGGTTGACACATACCTATTCGACTACGATTCCGTTAACGAAGCTGTTCTGAACGCAATTGTACATAATGATTGGAGCATCAGCGAGCCTCAAGTATCGTTCTTCCGCGATAGAATGGAAATATTATCGCATGGAGGCCTGCCGCATGGATTGTCAAAAGAGGACTTTTATAGAGGAATAAGTAAACCAAGGAATCCAAAACTGATGAAGGTTTTTTCTGATTTGGATATAGTTGATCATACAGGTCATGGCATTCCTACGATTATTGAAAAATATGGGAAATCCGTTTTTGATATTTCTCAAAACCATATTATCGTCACTATACCATTTGAAAAAACAGTTATTGAATCAATAAATGTCGGTGTAAATGTCGGCGTAAATGTCGGTGTAAATGTCGGCAATCTTGAAAAAAGCATTCTAGAATTAATTCTATTGGATCCTACGATAAATGCGGAGAGGATATCCAAAAGCATCAAAAAGAGCAAGAGAACCGCGGAAAGATATTTGAAAGATTTGCAGGAAAAAGGATATTTAAAGCGAGAGGGATCCGATAAAAAGGGTCATTGGAAAATCATCAAGTAGTATCCTGGTGTTCGATTCTTACAAGTTCCACCAAATTGCGATATTGTAGCTACTAAATTTATCCGTTTAGATGCGCATCAAATCAATCGCCCATTCTGAATTGCTGCTACTTACATATTTAGGAAAATGATCTGAATAACCATCAGATCATTTTTATTGTTTGAGCCGACGCGCAACGTCGAGCGAGTGAAAACTCCCCGATAATCGGGGAG
>UQFY01000014.1 GCA_900540385.1 uncultured Mollicutes bacterium | reverse complement strand
ATAAAAGATAGATACAATCTGAAAAAGTGAGCAACCTTTTTGTAAATACTTCTAATAAAAATTTATTTATAAATGCGTTTATTCTTTTGAAAAAAGTGCACTCACATGTTTGAAAAAAGTGCACTCACATGCTTGAAAAAAGTGCATCATTATAGTAAAACCATATTGAAAGGTGATTAACTATGCCAATTAAACTTGAAAATTATAAAGAACGATTAATTGATAAAACTATTGAGTTATATTTAAAAACATTTAAAGCAATTCAAATTGTTGGTCCAAAATGGTGCGGCAAAACATGGACTAGTATGCATCATGGTAATTCTATTGTTAGATTAACTGATATAGAGAAAAGAAAACTAGCTACACTTAATCCGAAGTTAATTTTAAATGAGAATATTCCAGAGGTTGTTGATGAATGGCAACTAGTGCCAGAATTGTGGGATGCTATTAGAAATGAATGTGATTTGAGGGTATCAAAAGGGAATTTTATTTTAACAGGCTCAACCGCTTTACTAGATAAGGAAGAGAAATCTAAGATTAAGCATACTGGTACTGGTAGAATTATTAAAATAAATATGTTTCCTATGACAACATTAGAATTAGGTAAATCTCTTGATTATATTTCTTTAATGGATATGTATGAAGGAAAGGAAATTAATAAGTTAGTTGATCCTTTTGATATTTATGAAATTACCAGACTTATTATAAATGGTGGATGGCCTGAAAATTTAGGCCTTTCGAATTTAGAAAGTGATGGCTTACTAGCACGTGAATATATAAAGTCAGTTGTAGAAAATGACGTTAATGAAAATTACAATGATGATAAATTCTTGTTCGACTCGCAAAAAATGATGATGATTCTTAAGTCATTAGCAAGAAATGAGTCCAGTTATGCAGCAGAAGCAACTATTTTGAGAGATTGCTTTAATTTTAGTAATGACGAAGAACAAACATTAAATAAAAGAACATTATCTAGATATTTAGACATTCTAGAAAAGTTATACATTATCAATAATCAAGAAGCTTATTCAACTAATTATAGATCTAGTTCAAGGGTTGGCAAAAAAGCAAAGAGAAGATTTGTTGATCCGTCACTTGCGGCCGCTCTTTTAGGCTTAACATCTGAAAAACTAATTAATGATTTAAATACATTTGGATTATTGTTTGAGTCTTTAGTAGTTAGAGATTTAAACGTGTATATGGAATATTATAGAGGTCACGTTTATGCTTTTAGAGATAATTTAAGTAATGATGAGGTTGATGCTATAGTTGAATTTAGTGATGGTGAATATGGTGCAATTGAAATTAAACTAGGAAACAATCAAATAGATGAAGCAATAAAATCATTAACTAAATTTAATGATAATGTCGCTAAAAAGCCTAAATTTTTATGTGTGATTGTAGGTATAGGATTTGGACTTACAAGAGATCCTAAATCTGGAGTATACGTTGTTCCATATAATACATTAGGAATGCATTTTAATGTCTAAACTAATTCATTTTAAATGTGACAAATACGTTGAAGTTGAAGGAGATAAGATTTCTTTAACTAAAACAACTCCACCAGAAGCACCATTAAGAAAATAACTTGAAGATAAAATAACAGAATGCGAGAGTAGGATTAGATCATTATGAATTACCAGTTGCTGATAAAATTACAGGAATAACTTCATACACAAAGCAAAGCTTTTGGTTTAATAAAGATTTTATTAAGAAGATGATTCAGGATATTGATTATTAAAAGAGGTGCCTAAAAATGGAAGATTGGTTAGTAAATTTAATTATTGGATTAGCAAGTGCAGTTTTAGGTTTTATAGGAGGTTTTTTACGAAAACTTATAGTGTAAAAAGCAAGCAAAAAATAAAAGGAAACAACAATCAGCAAAGTATAGGAAGTGTGAACAATGGAAACGAAAAATGAACAAAAAATAAAGGGAGATAATAATCTTCAAACAAATATAACTGTTTCTGGTGACTTGAATATTGGATTGCAAAGAAATGATGTTATTAATCTTATAAAAGAATTTTGTTTTACTGACAAGAACCAGATTATTGACATTGTTAAAGAGGTTATTGAATCAATTGATGTTAATAATGGAAAAATGCCAGATAAGAGAGTTTTCGTGCCTCTCATTCAACAATTGTCATATAGCCTTGATGATGAATATGTAAAGCAGGCATATAAGAATTTGCTGAAATCATCAATGGAAAAAAGCAAAACAATTCATCCTTCTTTTGTATCCATAATTGGTCAATTAAATTCGGATGAAATTAAAATATTGAACAAGTTACCACCTGTTACAATTCATCATATCCCATTGATTAATGTTCGTATGAAATTTGGTAATAAGAATCAACAGGGAGATGGAATAATGCTTATTCGTTATTTTTCCGACATTGGATATGGTATTTGTGAAAAACCAGGGAACATATGTGCATATTTAGAAAATATGGAAAGGCTTAAATTAATAGAAATTCCACCTCTTAAGACTCTAGTTGAAAAAAGCAACTATAAACACCTTAAAGAACATCCTTATGTTATTAATATAATTAATCAAAATGCCAAAATAGAAAATATTGAATACGAGTATGATGAATTGTTTTTTCAACTAACAGATTTTGGATTACAGTTTTTTAATGCTTGTAAAGAATAATTAAAAGTTTTATAGAAGTATTTACCAAAGTGTGGGTGGAAACTAGCCTAGTATCGGGTTCTGCTCTTGAAGGCTGCACTTGTTTGGTAGCATTTCCACATCAGCTCGTCTACCCTCTCGGCGATGTCCTTGCCTTTCGCCGACGTCCGGAAGGCTATCCATGCGCAATACAGCTCGAGGTACCTCGTCCTTATCCCCGTGTGCACGTTCAGGTGGTAATGCTCTATCTCGGCTATGAAGGAATTCACGGGCTGAAGACGCCGTCATGGACGATCTTCGATCCCTTGGCTATGTGGGTCCCATAGGTCCTGACGCATTCTACCGACGTTATGTGCCCCTTCCCGACGACCTCGGCGTATCTCGCCCCGTTTGACGCCACGACGCATGCGACGCAGACCTGGTTTCTCGAGACGCCCCTCATCTTTTTCCCCGCTCGGCAGCCTCACGACCATGCTCTCGTTCACGGGGACCGATTGATAAAGTAAATATATTTTTTACCATTTTAGGGAAAATATCCTTCGCCAATGCCGGCTAATCCTCTTTGAACAATTCCCCCTTTCCTTTCATCCTATAGGATGGCCCGACTATCTGGAACACCCTCGAGTGGTGCAGCACGCGGTCGAGTATCGCGTTCGTGATGACGGGGTCTCCGAAGACCTCTCCCCATCTGTTGAAGCTCTTGTTCGTCGTGAACGCCGTGGGATGCCTCTCATATCTCATTGATATGAGCTGGAAGAGCAGGTTGGAGTCCTCCGCATCGATCGGCAGGAACCCGACCTCGTCGATGATGAGTACGCTGTATGACGCGAAATGCTTCAGCCTCCTCGCCAGCGTGTTCTCATGCTTCGCCTTCTTGAGCTGCATGATCAGGTCGTTGCAGTTCACGAAGTAGGTCATGTACCTGCTTTTGGCGTACTCGATGCCGACGGACACGGCGAGATGGGTCTTCCCGGTGCCGGGCGTCCCCATGAAAACGACGTTCTCCGCGCGCTCCACGAACCTGAGGTTCCTCAGATCCAGGACTTCATCCCGGTTCAGCCGCGGCTGATAGCTGAAATCGTAGTCGTCGAACGTCTTCACGAAAGGGAAATGCGAGATCACGACCATGGATCTGTTCACCCTGTCCTGGCGGAAGGCCATCTCCTTCTCCGTGAGGGAATAGAGGGCGTCCACCAGATCCGCTCTGCCGCCGTTGACCTCGTCTATGAAGGCGTCGATGCTGGCCCTGAAGGTGGTCAGTTTCAGGGAATCGAAGTTGTTGATCAGCTTGACGTAGTTCGACATCGCACTCATTCCCCCAGATTCTTGAACCTGGCCAGGTTCCGCTGGCGTCGCAGGACTTTTTGCCGCACTTGGGGCAAACATAAGTTTGGACGCCGTCTTTCCTTTTCCCGTCGCGCCACAGCTTGGCGGCGCATTCCGGGCACCTCGGATCCCTTTTCATCGCCTTGGCTTTCAGGCCTTTGGCGAATCCGGCGGATTCCCTCTCCCTTTTCTCCGATTCCTCGGAGATGATTTCCGCGAGGGCTTGAAGCTCCTCGTCGGACAGTCGCGAGACGTCTTCTCTTGTCATGGGAACTCTTTCCGGGCTTGGGAGGCCGACCGGTGAAGAGCTCATCGCCAAACAAGTCTCCCAATCGGCCTCCCAAGCCCAACTTGTTTGGCTGATTGGAATTATAACATGTATCTACAATCCCTTATTTTCTTCCCATATTTTGATTAAAAATAATTAATGATTCAAAAGAA
Organism: uncultured Mollicutes bacterium; assembly: GCA_900540385.1. Lineage (GTDB taxonomy): Bacteria > Bacillota_I > Bacilli_A > RFN20 > CAG-826 > UBA4951. The sequence goes on along the minus strand of UQFY01000014.1, from coordinate 42,873 downwards.
AAATATGGCATCGAAGGAGTAACGTATTCTGGTGGCGAACCCACATTACAACAAAATCTTCCAGTTTTGACTAAAGAAATACACAAGCTTGGGCTTGGAGTTATTTCATTTACTGGAAGAAAATTTGGAGAGGTATCTGATGTTTTAAAGGGTTGTGATGTTGTACTTGATGGTCCTTATATAGAAGAACAAAGAGAACAAGCAAGATAAGTTCTAGGATCTACAAATCAAAGAATAATCATTCTTTCAGATAGATATTCTAACTGCGAAGAATGGTTTTTAATAATGCATCAAAAGAAGTTGAAATAAATGTTGGTGATTATATTATTGCCAATGGAGATGTAGTTTTTGATTGAAACTGTTATAAAGTAGGTAATTGATTATGAGTTTTAAGGATATAGATTTTGAAAATGATGCAATTGCATGGGTTTGTCATTTTGGCAGTGAAATGAGAAATCGTTCTATTATAGAAGGATTTTTTAAAACTGCAAATTTGATATATGACAATATTAAGGAAAATCAACCATACATTTATGAAGATGATTTAGTTTACCCTTTCCTGCATACCATTCGTCATACATATGAATTGCAATTAAAGTTCATAATGTATAACATGTATATTTTTTATAAGAATTATAAAGACGGTATTATAGATTTTGATGAAACAAGATACAACGAGATTAAATTAAAGCATAGCATAGGTGATTTATATGATTTTATTAAGGATAATTATTATAAATTGGATGAGCGATGTGAAAATGATAGAACAAATATCAAACTGATTTCTGATCTTATTTCTGATTTTATTCCTGAGGCTGATTTGGATCCATATAGATACGCTGAAGATAGGCAAGGAAATGAAAATATGGCTGATATCACGCAAGTGTCGTTTGACAAAGCTGTTAATTCTTTGCAAATTTTTAAAGAAAAAACGGAAGCTATTTTATTTTCTATTGATAAATTAGATAAAGAGTATAGACTAGGGACCTATTTTAAAAATATTTCAAGGCATAAATTATATGTTATAGCTAAAGAATTGCCTAACTTCGAAACATGGAAAGATTCATCTTTTGATGGTGTGAAAAACAATTTAAAGCAAAAATATAATTTATCTAGTAATGAACTTTGTAAAATAATTAACATCATAAAACAAAGTAGATGGTTATCGTATTTTATAAAATATAATAGAAATGATTGTTCTGAACTATATAATTTATTAAAAAAATGTTTTATAGCGAACATAAATGACAAAAAAGATTTTCAAGAATCAATTTCAGTTTCTATGGAAAATATTAAAGAAAATTTAGAGCAAACTCAACGAAAGCATAAAATTCATAAAGAATTTTTAAATGAACTATCAATTGAACAAATTGTTATTATATATACTTATTATAGAATGGGGCATGAAATTTTATGCCCAGAAAATTTTGATGGCATTTTACAAGAATCAAAAGAGCAACAATTTGTTGAGGGTAAAACTGAAGGAAATATAAATTATTTTCGAAGTAAGTTATATGGACATGGTTTTATTGATAATGTGATGTCAGGGGTATATTCTAGTGGTGACTATGAATTATTTTTAATGCTGCTAGATTTTTTGCATAATGAAACTAAAATACAATGTGAAGAATATGACATGTTAAAGAACAATCTTTTAAATCAATAATGTCACATCTGTCACACCAGTTACGTGTCACTAAGTATATATACCAATATATGTAGGTTTAGAGGGTGCACCTTCATCTATAAAGGGTGCATTGTATTAACAATACTTACATTTCACACATTGAAACAATAGGTTTGATACAGTAAAAATTGCTGTTCAAACCTTTTTGTGCATTTTATGGGCTTTTTAGGGTCTTTTTGGTTATCGATTCGGCGTAGTTGCTGCTCATGCTGTTCATAACGATTCCCCTTCGATATGAACAATACGTACCAAAAACAATTAGGCGGAAACAAATAACGGAATAATCACAATTTGATATTGCATTTCTTTATGCCTAGCGATGTGCTTAAGAAAAACCAAGAAGATAATGCTCCTTACGACAATTGGGTAGAGAAAAGATACATCACGCTTACCGAAGGCCATCAAAACGACTTTAGTTTAGTGACGCTGTGGTTCAGGTCAATCATTGATAAATATCATATTCGCCCTTTATGGGTTGATTATGATCTTTGGAACTCGCAATACTTGGCCAAGGAAATGGAGAGCATGGGCTTTGAGACGGAAAAGATAAGGCAGGGCGTTTATACACTTAGTGAACCTATGAAGCAGCTTGAGCGGATTTGAGAAACCAAGCTTTGAATTATAACAACAACCTAATCATCAAGTGGCGCCTAGCAAACACATCAGCCAAAGCTAATGTGAATGGCGACATCCAACCATTGAAACTAAATTCAAGGCTTAAAAGAATAGATGGAACGATTGCTATGAGTATCGCTTATGCGACTTTGACTAGGTACAAGCTGGATTATCAAAAAGCATGATATGTAAATCTACAAAAAATTCCATGGCTTTTGGAAAGAGCTATAATAAGACCAAGATGGGGGTGGTTCTATGTTTAACAAATTCATAAAAGTGTCATTGCTACCTGTAGTGGCTACATTGACAATTGGCTCATTTTTGACAAATTTGAGTTTAAATACTTATAACGTTTCTTCAAAACAAATTAGAGAAAAGGCTGAAAAAACACAATTTGAGCAGCCAACGGAAAACTACGATATTAATGTAATTGATTCCGAAAAATCATTTGATGCTACGACTGAAAGCTTTTTGTTTTCTTCACCTGTACCTATTGATTATGTCAGTAAAGAAGGCGATGTCAATCTCGTTAACTTTAAATACAATGAAGGAGAAGTTTCTTGCGTTTTGACTAATTTTATTGATAACTCTAATGTTATACTTAATTTTTATTTGGATAGTGAATTAATCGATAGATGCACACTTTATTTTGCTGAATCTTCTGCAGGTATAATTTATTCATCTGCAATATCATTAGATACTGCTTGTAGAAACGCAGGTCAAGAATTGAATTATGAATTAGCCGATGAGAACGAAGAAGACAGCACCACGTCTGTTAATCGGGCAAGCATCACTCCTTGCGATATAGGCGCCAGTGGAACTATATATGGCACGTTGAGATGGACTGATGAGCAAGGCAACACGCATCCACTAATTGGGGCAAAAGTTAAAGCTACTATGTCTATGAGTTGGTGGAATGCTGAAACTTATACCAATAGTAGTGGTTACTATGTAATAGATTACACCGATATTTGGCATCTTTTTGGCGGAATTCCAATGATTCACATTTACACCGAAAGCGACAATGTTAAGGTGCATAATGGTGGGACATATGAAAAAACTTACGAATTTAGTTCTGGAAGCGGAGGAGAATTTTCTTATACGTTCTCCCCAACTAAAGATGGAGATATGGGAAAAGCAATGATGCTTTTTCAAGGCCTTAAAAATTTTTCGGACTACGCTGAAGAATTAAATGGTGGTGTTTCTATAGAATACTGTAATCTTAAATATCCTGACGGTACAGATGGCGCCTATTATGATGGCAATGGAACTATACATATTAGTGCTGAAACTCCTAAACATAGTTTTTCTCCCGAATCTTATGCATCGTGGGATGTGCTTGGCCATGAGTATGGTCATCATGTACAAAAAGTCTTCGGTATAAGTGCAAATCCCGGAGGAACTCACTATATTCCAGGTAATAACATCGACGATCAATATAAATCTGGATACTCATTAGCAGCCGCTAAAGATAGAGGCCAAAAACTCTCTTGGGGTGAAGGTTGGCCTACGTACTGGTCTACTGTTGTTCAATCACATTTTACTGATGATTTGAAGTCTATTTATACTGTTGGAGATACTAAGTATACGTCAACAAATGGTTTCGATTACGAATTGGATTCATATGGTACAGGCAGAGGCGACGCAGATGAACAAGCTATTCAACGTTTTCTCTTTAAATTATGCGATTCTAAAACTGATGCTAATGATAAATTTGCGCTAGGAGAAATGACTCTTTGGAATAGTGTTATCACTAATAAGCCAGTTACTTTTAGCGAATTTATTCAGGATTTATATGACGATGGCTATAACAAACATAATTTAGGAATTTTATTAGAACAATATAATGTTATTAATGGAAATATTAGCGTAACCAACAATCAATATTTTGACAAATTGCCAACCTTTACCTGGTCTACGGATTCTGGAAGCGATAATTTAAAATTTAATCAGTTCGATTTATATTTCGAAACCCCTTCTGGATATTTGATAGAAAAGGTAAGTAATATTTCTGCTTCTGGTGATTCAGTTACTTATAAACCAACTAGCACTATTTGGAATAAAATATACGATGCTTACGGTTCTACTTTTAGCGTATACTTTGTTGCAAGACAAACTTATTCATATACTAGTGGAAATTATTACTCGGAAATTAACACTTTTTCCAAACCTAGTTCATTTTCTTCTGGAAAGGTGCAAGTAAAACCAAATGAATGGGGTTTTGAAGGAAGGTATTATTTCTCAAATGAGATATATGATATAGATTCGTTAGAAGAAGATACTAACCATATTCGTTTTTCGACATTTACCAGAGATGGTTTAACGATAACTACTGAAAGATTAAGATGCGGATATATTGAAAATTCGTACGTTAATTTATCTCCGCGTCGCAAAAATGCGGGTCATGCCTATTTAGAGATGAATTTTAATAGGCCTGTATATTCAATTTTATATAGCGTGGGCCTATGGAGCAGTAGTGAAAATCTAGATGGAACGGCAACATTATTTATTAAGGATGCTGGCGGCAACTGGAGCAAATTACAAGATTTGTTATCATTAGAGTTAAAAGCAAAAGAGCAAGGACATAATCGATACTCACACTATTTTACAAATGGTATCTATGGACTTAGATTTGAGTGTACTTCTACTGCAACGGGAAGCCGAAATAAGGGTAGATTATCAATTGATGATATAGTGTTCGGAACAAAAACAGGTACAAGTGAAAATGAGTTTTATATCACAAATTACGGAAAAACATCTGCTTAATACGGAGGCTTTTTGGTATGAAATACGGAAAAACTAAACTATTCACCTTATTTACTAGCGTTATGGCACTAGTAAGCTGTAACAACGGTAAGCCAAATGCCACTTTTATCGATGTAGGATTTAATGAATATTATGGACAATCTAATCCTACAAGTCAGGCCGGGTTGGCTTTCAAGGCCAAAAATGAACAACCTTTAAATGCAACCTTTGAAGTATATATCGGTGCTAGGAAAGGTTTTGCTGAAGATTGGCGAAATAATCTATGGGAATGTAATCCGGGCTATGGGAAATTTGCTATTAATAGAGTTATTGAAGATGAAGTAGGCGATGAGCTTCGGAACGACTATATTATTCTCGATGATTTTCCTAATGACGAAAAATATCCATTAACATACGAGATAATTGAAGATACGGTTGATGGAGTTATCATGCACTATGAGGGATGCGTGGTAAACGCATTCGATTTTAGCTCAATAGATTCTTTGAAAGGCAGTATTGGCTATTACATTTGCTATTATGACGATGTTAATTCCAAAGAGTTTGAAGAAAACGTATATTTGTATGGAATTTCTTGGGGTGGGAAAATCAATTTCGAGAAGAATGACAAAGTTGTTGTTTTTTCTGAATAAAAGTTACTATGTAAAATTCGCTTTTTCGAGACGCCGATGCCTTCGACCTCGGTAAGCTTCTCGTGGTAATGCCTAAAGTTGAACCCGGAATACTTCCCACCATACAACTCGATGGTTTTTGCTTTGGTGCCGGGACCGGTCTTCCACGCCCTTTCTTTCCCTTTGTTCCCGTGGTCGAAGGCCTTGATCCCCTTTGCCAGGCATCGTTTCTTCAGCCTATTCACTTATTGCCTGCTGATCCCAAACTTTCTTGCGGCGTGCCTGGTGGTCATGCTGGCGTCCAAGGCTTTTTTGATTATCGATTCGACGTAGTTGCTGCTCATGTCGTTCATAACGATTCCCCTTCTATATGAACAATATGTGTCAAAAGCATTAGGTGGAAACAAATAACGGTATAATCAGGATAAGTTAAATTAAACTTGAAATCGTATTGTTATTTTGTAGACTAATTATGGAGTTAAACTATGGATATATTGATTGAAAACTTCAATAACTTAAATATTGATGCTGCTCATTCCTGCGATTACGAATGCCCCCTTGATTTTGATGGCGAGTGTCCGACCAACACTTGTGATTGCACGTATTATTGCGATTCTGACGATTCGGACGATAAAAGATATTAGTTAGCATGGCCAGTTTTGGAAACTATCTTCCATCTTTTTATAATATTTATTTTTCTAATGGTTCTTCCCATTATATCTTCAACACTTGGCACGGAAACCTTGTTAGCGTTGAAGAAGCTGTTTTTGATTCTCTTAGAAACAAAACTACGTCTTGTATTCAAGCTGATTTGTTTGAGAAGTTAGCTAAATTAGGGTTTTTGACAACGGAGAAAAATGAATTTCAAAAGGTTCTGGAAGAGAATTTTAATCACCAAGATTTAATTTATAAAAGTAATTTTTCTATTTGTATTTCACCAACATTGAAGTGTAATGCATCGTGCTATTATTGTTTTGAAAACGGAATTAATGGTTGCATGGATCTAGATGAAAAAACCGAACAAAGCATTCTGGATTACATGTTTGCGCAAAGCAAAGGTAAGAAAACTCATATTACGTGGTTTGGCGGTGAGCCTTTGATCGGCTCAAGAACAATTAATAAAATTTGCGATTCGCTTTCCTCCAATGGCATTACATTTTCTTCCGGGATTATAACAAATGGTTTTTTTGTTGATAAATATATTAATGACATTAAAGAAAAGTGGAATTTAAGACGTGCACAAATTACATTAGACGATATCGGTCAAAGATATAATGAAATCAAAAAAATGGGAGAAAAAGGGTTTGAAAAAGTGATTTCGAATATTCACTTGCTCGTCGACAACAAGATAAAAGTTTCTCTTAGGGTAAATTATAATTCGGAGTCGTTAGGTGACTATCGTAGAATAGTTGATTTCGTTTATCAAGAATTCGGAAATAAAGTCCAATTGTATTTTCATGATATTATAGGTGACAATTTCAAAACGCCTGACGAGGTAGATGGTAAACCATTATTGGAATTATATGAGTGCTTATTTGATTATGGTTATATTCATACGTTACGAGATCTGAGAATTCAAAGAAAATACGCCGCTTGTTCTATTAATAGGAAAAATTATGTTAATGTTTTCCCTGGCGGCTGGACTAATAAATGCGAGCATTTTGTTGGCAAAAAATCGCTTTTCGATTGTGGCAATATAACTTCTGAAATGTTTGATTCAAATAAAACAATAGACTCTGTTAGAAAGAGTTGCGCTAATTGCAAATGTTTTCCTATTTGTGGTGGTGGGTGTTATGCAAATCATCTAATGCACGAAGGTGCTGGCTGTTTGAGAGGGCATAGTTATCTTGCTGATATACTGAAATTATACGTATCACACGCTTTTGCTAAGAAAGTCTAGAATGATGTTGGAACACATTATCGTGGTTAAGAAGAGGTATGGATATTAATAGTAAAATTTATGAAATCTTGAAATAAATTAAAAACATAGATAGCTATTTGGATATTTTAAAAGAACAACAAATGCGCAACGACAAGAATGGCTGTATGGATAAAGAGATTGGAAAAGAAATCTTTACTCTAAAACATGAAGTAGACAATTTGTTGAAAAATACGATGCGTTGATTAAGGATATTTCCAATAAAACGTAAGTTTCGTTTGAAGATTTTGCTCGAGGAAACGAACCTTGCATACCAAAGTAAATTTAGCAAGAGAGAAAATCGCAATGGAGATTATTATGAGAAAAAACGAAGTTGTTCAGATAATGGAAATCGAAATTGGAACAGATGCAAATTGTTATTTGAGTGGCGAAGTAACAGGCGCCGGCACTAAAGAAGTAGCACTATCAGATTGCAGGGGCGGTGTATATGGATTTTTTATTGAATTCAAAAATGAAAAAGAGCTTAAATCTTTTAAGAAAAAAGTTGGAAAGAAAAAGTATATAAAAGAAAATGTTTTAGGAGAGTGGAGACCTGCTATAGGAAAATATTATCCCTTATATTGGGGGAAAGATATAAATTTGGGTGCGCGTTTGAAGGCCCATACAAAATCGTTTAAAAGCACATATACTATTCAAATGAATCGTAGAACGGAATTGAAAGATCATAAAATAATTTTTGGCGCAATGCTATGTAACGACTATGATAAGATTGAAAAAAATCTTCACGACGAATATCCTGATATTTATAAAACAACGTGTTCGACAGATGCGGGCGAAGCTGATTATAACGTGGAACTATCAAATAAAGAATCGAATTATATTTAAGAAGACGATTAAGGAATTTTTATTATAAAGTATTCGTTGATGATTATATTTGTGCCAGGCAATCGAGATGGTTTGCTTTTATTTTTTAATCATAAATAAAAGATGAATCCAAAGTGAGCTAGGAAAAAAGCGTCGAAGGCAAGAATGTAGAGGGCGCGAATTTTTACGGCTCTGTAGCTTTTTTCGTTGTAAACGGGAACTTTATCCTTTTCGCCAGTAACATTCAGAGCCTTCTAGAAGCGTCAAACGCCATTCTTATGAGGCTCTTTTTCTGATTTGGTCTGATATTGAAAATATATTATCTGTTGATGGGAGAACCGTGTTCAGGTTGCATGCGGAGATTTGAAAGGATTTATTGCGTCAAGCAGTTAAATCGCTTTCTCAAATGAACAATCGCTTATTTTTGCTGCTAAAGTAAGAGATTAATTGCTTTAATATTTGACGATAGGTTATCTTGCACATTCATAAATAAGTGAACTCATCAGTTAGTTAAAATATTCAACATTTTTCAAATAAATCCAATAAAACCATTACCTTGATTGTATATTAAATGTAAAGACAGAAGACACGGAGGTACAAAAAATGAAAAAATTAGTTTTCACTTTATTAGCATTATCCAGTGCTGCCGCATTAATTGGCTGTGGTAATACCCGGGTTTCAACTCCCGACATTCAGCCGATGCAATCTTTTAAGAGCATGGCTCAAAACAGTGCATTATCAAGTATCAGTATGTTGAATACTGGTTACACAGGGGCTTTACGTCGTAAGGCTTTGACTGATGCAGAGAAAAAATCCGTATTGGACAAATTGGATTTAGTAGATGAATTATTGAAAGACGATGTTATCAAATCTGAAGAAGTGGCAATCCCTGAAGGTGATCAATATTTTGGCACCTATGATAAATATTACACATTGACTGTAAATCAGATTGATGGAGCCACAGAAGATTATAAGTTCTACTATAAAGAAACATTAGCTACTCCTGAAGCTGAAGAGAAAGATGAAAAGGATGAAGAAGTATCATCCGATTTGGACGGAGTTGTAATTTTAGGTGAAAAGACCTATACGATGCACGGCGATAAAGAAGTCTCCAAAGAAGGAAGAGAGATAGAAGTCGAGTATTTCTTTGTCGTTACTGATGAAGAAACCAAAGAAAAAGTAATTGTCAAACACGAAAGCGAAACCGATGGTGAAGAAAACGAAAACGAATATTCATATGCTAGACATGACGCTACTGGTAAATTAGTAGAAAAAGTAAAAATCGATTTCGAGCAGGAAAACAACGAAACTGAATATTCAGTCAAAACCATGAGCGATGGAGATAAGAAACACTACAAATTCAAATTCGAAGAAAAAGGCGGTCAAAAATTCGTAAAAGTCAAAATCATCGAAAACCAAGAGGTCATTGAAGCTAAATTGCAAGTCACTGATACGGGCTATGAATTTGTCGAATAATTAATTTTCTGCATTTTATCATTAGGATTGAAAATCAAAAGTAGGCAATAGAAAAAGCTGTCAGTCATTTATCAGATTAAGTGATGATGTTCTGACAGCTTTTCATTTGGGTTCTGTAACTTTTAATGAAGATGCAAACATTGTATCAAAATGGATAATCAAAGTCGTTTTTTGAGAACAGGCCTAAGTATTGAAGGCGCTTTTTCTTTTAAGAGGAAAAACGTTGCATGATATACTTTATCTATGGAACCATGTTTAACCATTTCATTCTCTTGTGACTATAAAGATCGTTGGAAAGACACTATGAGAAAAAAGCTTTCTTTCTTCCTTTCTGGACTTCTTGCGTCTCTTGCTTTGTTCGCTCTCGGGGTTTATTTGAGTATTGCTGAAACAACAGTCAGCATAGGAACCCCTCTTATGCTTATAGGTGTTTTAGGAATTCTTATTTCACCTTTTGCTGCTCTTTTTCAAAAAAGCGGGAATAAGGGCTTCACCGGAAATTTAAGAATTCTCTTTTATAAAAACGGGGACTCACAAATTTATGATTACCATCTTCTCGGAACGAGAAAGGGGGAAGCCTTTGAAAGCAAAGAACAGGTTTTCCAAATTAAAATGAAGAAATATACGGCTATTTTGATTTCTCCTCAAGGGGATTCTTATTGCATTCCATTAAGACAACTAGATACAAGACAAATTGAAAAATTGAAACAAATAAGCAAGGACGTATATCAATTTCGTGGTAAACCTGTGAAAGTGGAGACGATAAGCTTAGATAACGATAAAGGCTCTCAAGACGCATTCGAGGAAGAGCAGAAAGAATAGAGAATCAGAATGGAACAAATAAAAAAGAGATGCTCCTGGTGTAATCCAAACAATCCTCTTTATGTTCAATATCACGATGAGGAATGGGGAAAAACAAATTTAGAAGAGGGGCATCTATTTGAAATGTTGCTTTTAGAATCATTTCAAGCGGGTTTATCTTGGGAATGCATCTTGAATAAAAGAGAGAATTTTCGCCAGGCTTTTTCTAATTTTAATCCCTATATCATTTCTCAATATTCTCAAAAAGAGGTCATACGTCTATGCAATGAACAAGGGATCGTTCGTAATCGTTTGAAAATATTGGCTGCTATTTCTAACGCCAAGATTTTCCTTCAAATCGAAAAGGAACGTGGTTCTTTTAAAGAATATCTTCTTTCTTTTACGAAAGGGAAAACCTTTTACGAATATGGGAAAACAACCAACGCCTTAGCGGATTCGTTATCTAAAGACCTTCGAAAACGAGGAATGAAATTCGTAGGTCCAACTGTGATGTATTCTTATTTACAAGCCGTTGGCATTATTCATTCTCATGAAAAAGGATGTTATCTGTACGAAGGAGAAAGAAAATGAAAGAAATCTCTTATAAAGACCTCAAAATCAATCCTGTTACCCTATTCTCCGATTCGTGGGGTGAACTCGTTACCGGAAAGAAAGGGGATAAAGTGAATGCAATGACGATCTCCTGGGGACAAATTGGCTCTTTATGGGGCCACTCTTCAGGAATGCCCGTGATTACTGTTTACGTTAGGCCTCAACGCTTTAGCAAAATCCTCCTTGATAAAGAGGGTTATTTCACGGTTTGTTTCTTTGACAAAAAATATAAAAAAGAACTCTCTTATCTGGGCACTCATAGTGGTAAAGATGAAGATAAGATTCAGAAAGTAGGTTTCTCATCGGTTTCTTTTGAGGATTATTCCTACATAAATGAAGCAAATTTAGTTTTTGTGTGTCGCAAACTGTATAGACAAACGATGAAAGAAGAATGTTTCTTGGATCAAGGTGTCGTAGCAGATTGTTATCCCCATAAAGATTTTCACGATCTTTACATCGCTAAAATTGAAAAGGTTCTTATAAAGGAATAGAAGCTCATACCTATTGGTGGTAACATAATTTTACTGCGCTCGTAGCTCAGCTGGATAGAGCGTTCCCCTCCTAAGGGAAAGGTCAGGAGTTCGAATCCCCTCGAGCGCGCCAATAAACGAAAAAACTTAATAGCTTTCTTCTTTTTAAACCGAAAAGACCCGAGACATGTATAAGTCTTCGAAAAAAGAAGCGACCCCTGTGCCAATAAAAAAACATTTTTTAAAAAAGAGGCGACACCTGTTGTATTTATTTGACATTGTGACTACATGGTTCTATTCTTTTCTTGTCAGGAGGGTATTTTTTACCCACAAAAGAATACTTTTCTGGTGTAGAGGCGTTTCTTTTCCTCGAGAAATGACTCTACGTCCCTCATTCTTTTGCAAGAGGGAAGAAAAATAGGGGATACATGTAGGAGAATAAAAACATGAAAGAAAAAAAGAAAATGGGACCTGTAATGACAACCGTCATTGCATCTGTCCTCCTCCTCTTAGCTTGCATCATCGTAGGTGTTGGTGGATTAGCTGATTGGATTCCAGCCGGTGGTGGAAAGCTTCCATACGGCCTTCTTGCCAGCATTGCCATTTACGGTAACGCCTTCATTGGCGATTTCAGCTCTAAATGGTCATTCGGCGTCTTACTTATCGATGCCGTTGTTCTCGTTTTGTTTATCGTTTGCACCGTAAAATTAATCCGCAAAAAACAACCTAAGCTCATTTATTGTGCATTTGCTGCTTCGTTAGGAATTGCCTACCTTCCTTTCTTAGGCATCCTTGCCTATCGTTTAATGGCAACTGGCCATGCAGAAGTTGGAGCAATGTGGATTATCGTTATCTCTTTCTTGCTTGATTTGGCCGGTATTTTATTAATGGTAATTGCCTCTTTAGCCGCAATCAAAGCAAAGAAAGAAGCCGAAGCGGAACCAGTCGTTCGCGAAGAAGCTTTAAGCGAAGATCAAATTCGTGTTATTGTTCGTGAAGAAATCGAAAACTACGAAGCTGCTAAACCAGCGGTTAAGACTCTTACTAAAGAAGATGTCAATAAGATCGCTGAGGATGTCTCTAACAAAGTCGCCAAGACTGTTGCAGATGAAACTGTTGCAAAAGCCTTAGAAAAACATGTTGAAGATTTCCATGCTCAAAAAGAAGAAGCCCCTGTCGTAGAAGAGGCCGTAGAAGAACCTGCGGAAGAGGAAACTGAAGCTGAAGCCCCAGAAGGTGAAAATGATCCATTTGCCGCTTTAAGAAATAAACGTCGCGCTTCTTTTGAAACCCGTTTAAAGAATGCTGATTTCGACTTACGCCATAAATATTATGATTTACGCGACCATATTAAGTCCTATGGCTTAAGCAACCGTCTTTCTATTCCTGGCGATAGCTTCTCCGCTCATCGTAAGAGATATGTTTTCATCACCATTAATGGCAAACACTTAAAAGTCTATTTTGCCGCCAATCCAGATGATTACAAAGATACACCAATCCCAGTAGAACGTACTGAAACCAAGAAATATGAAGATTTGCCTCTTCAATTCAAGGTTCGTTCCGACCTTTCCTTCCGCCGTGCTGTTAAGATCGTTGATGACATGCTGACCAAGGAAGGCTATACAAGAGAAGACAAACCAGTCAAAAATACACAAAATCCACAAGATAAATAATCAGTTTTGTAATTTAAGGGCTCAGAAATGGGCCCTTTTCTCATATTCAAGCGATAAATTGTTGACACAAGTTAAAATCCTTATTATTCTTATTAACGCGCTTGAAAGAGTGCGAATGGGTCATTAGCTCAGCTGGGAGAGCGCCTCCATGGCATGGAGGAGGTCATCGGTTCGATCCCGACATGATCCACCAATTGAAATTTACGGGTCAATTGGCCCGTTTTTTTGTATTATTGGCTGTTTTAAGTAAAATAGATGAAGTTGTTTAAGCTCAATAAGGATCTCTCCTATGAAAAAAACTTTGCAAGAAAAAATAACTTCACGGAAATATCACGTTCCGAATCGTTTTCTTTATTTCGTTTTAAAGAAGGTCGTTATTGATAAGGTTCTGGCACCCAAATACAACATCCATTATCAGATCATTGATGACATTAATGATGAAAAAGGGCCTTGTTTCTTAATCTTTAATCACCAATCTCGTATTGATTATGTTTGGAATGTTCAAGCGGCCTATCCAAAAAGGTTGAACTTTGTTTGTGGCTATAATGAATTTTTCCGTTCTCATTTAAAATTGATTCTAAAGATAGCTAACGCAATCCCTAAGAAGAATTTTGTTATTGATATGGCTTCCATGCGTGGAATTGATTCAATTATCAAACAAGGTGGAGTTGTGGCATTTTCCCCCGAGGGAATGTCTTCCATATCCGGTCATAACCAACCGGTTGTTTCAGGGACTGGAAAATACTTAAAACACTACAGGATCCCCGTATATTGTCTTAAAACGGCTGGCGCTTTCTTAACCAATACCAAGTCTTGCCTTGATGAAAGAAGAGGCAGAATTGAGGTCAAACTCTTTAAATTGTTCTCTAAAGAAGATTTGGAAAGGCTATCTCCAAACGAAATTGAGGAAAAGGTAAATGAAACTTTGACCCACGACGATTATCTTTGGAACGAAGAAAAGAAAATTCATTATGAAACTCATGGGCATATTGCTAAAGACCTTCATTATCTTTGCTACAAATGCCCTTCCTGCGGCGAAGAATTTGCTATGAACGATTCGGAAGATAGGCTTTATTGCAAACGCTGTGGTGCAGGGGTGCAAATAGACGATACATACGCTTTAACTCCTTCCAAAAAAGGCATGAAGCTTCCTAAAAACATTTCGAACTGGTTTGATTGGGAAAGACAATGTGTTGTCAAAGAAATTAAAAACGACACTAATTTCGTTTTTGAAGAACACGTTAAATTGGGAAAGCTCGATCCATACAAACCTCTAAAAAACAAAAAACGAGTGTTCTTTGTGGCGAAGGAGAGTTCCGAATCGATCATACGGGTGTCTCCTATAAAGGCAAAAAAGACGGCCAAGAATTCTCATTTCATATGTCTTATGAGGAAATCAATACTTTTGGAATGCCAACAGACACGAGTTATGTATCTCTTTATTATGCAGGGGAATATTACGATATCTTTCCCGAAGGGCCAACAAGCATTAAGATGTTGCTCCTTGTTGAGGAAATGCATCGTCTCCATGTGAATAAATGGAAGGCTCTTCCTAATGAGAAATGGATTTATGAATGATTCCATTTTCTTTGAACTTGTCCATCAAAAGAGATATTCCAACTCCAACCAAAGATAAGAGAATTGCTTGCCCAATATAGGCGAGAACAAACCATGGGTTAATCATAAAGAAGAGACAACCTAACTGTTCATTTAAGATATGGAACATAATCCATAATCCAGCTCCAGAGAGAAGAAGACTCCCACCAGTTAGTATTAAGGATGAGAACAAATAATATTTCCAAGATTTTGTTTGGCTCCAATTTTGTCTTTCTTTTTGAATGCAAAGAGGGTAAAAGACGAGGGACAGTATGCCAAATGCAATCATTAGAACGATTGATAACGATCTATTTAAAATGATAGATTGAGGGAAAATCAAAGCGGTGATTGGATCGGTTATACCCATTAAGTATTGTCCTTTTCTAGAGATGCTTAAATAAGGGGTATAGAAGCTGATATCACTTAAATGTTTTTCCTTTTCCTTGTTTAATTCATTCAGTAGTTTTAAAGATTCGTTTTCGTCTTTCGAAAGAGTTATATACACCCCATCTGAGGTACCCATGTATTCGTTTTTCACGTTCGTTTCGTTGAAAGATGAATAAACGTTATTTCCAATAATGAAATAGCCTTCTAATGGATTGTAGTTAGGAAGATTCTCATCAACATATGTTTCTCCCTTACCATATTTCTTAACGATATAGTCTTTTGAAACGCCTCCTTCTTTAAAAGACGGGTTTTCGAATATACCAATAATCGTGAATCTTTCTAATTTCTTTCCAATTAAGTCTTCCAGCGAATTTAGTTTAACTGTTTGATTATCATTATCACGATACCCATATTTCATATAACAATCTGCTTGATAAGAAGTTAAAGCGATTTCATTCTCGTTCTTAGGAAGAGATGAGGCTACGCTCTCTAATCTTTTGTCAGGAACAAGTTTAAGATAATTATTATTTTGAGGTATTTCCAATAAACCAAAGTTCTTAAAATGATCGTTTTGAGTAGGGGTGTTCTTACTCACATCCAAAAAATTATCATCTATGTGTCCAAAAGTATTGGTAACATTCTCCTTGCCCAAATATTTTTCAATGACCTGATGTTCCTTTTGAAGTAAAGGAGAAGAAAGACTTCTAGCAACAATTACCTTATCTACATCGTTCTCATAAAGAAGTTTTAAATCAATTTCATTTTGATTTCTTGTATAGAAATCTTCAACATAGCCAGAAGATAGAAAGAAAGCGGTGGTGCTTATAAAAGCCAATATTAGTCGCACAATGCGAAGTCCCCATTTTACATTCATTTTTAGTCCTCTCTTTTCCTAATTATATAGGCAAAAAATGCGTTAACATATTTGTTTTTAAGCCCATTTTCTATAAATATATTGGAATATATTTAGGCTTTGAAAGCCTTTTTTCTTTCTTCACCTTGAATGAAAATCTATGTGGGAAAAATGCAAGTTTAAGTAAAAAAGCATTTTTCTGGAAGCGCTTCCATTAGACTAAAAACAATCCGAAAGAGCCTATTCATACGCTATATGTAAAGTAAGCGACGAGTAGGTGAAAAATCATTTCTATTTAGGAGGTACAAAAATATGAAACGATTTAAAAAAGTAGCCCTAACGTTACTTAGTAGTGCGTTAATGGCCGCCCCTCTTCTTTCTTCTTGCGCTCCAGAAGGCGGAAAGCAAAGCGAACAATCTTCGCAAGTTAACGCAACCGTTAAAAGCATTGCGATCACAAAACTTCCGACCAAGCTCAATTATGAAAGCGGAGAGATTTTTGATCCTACTGGCATGGTTGTAACTGCCACCATGTCCGACGGAAGCACAAAGGAAGTAAGTGACTATTCTTATTCTAAAGTTCCTCTTCAAGCCAGTGATAAAAAAATTAAGATTACTTACAAAGGAAGAACGGCTTATGTTGAAATAAGCGTTAAATTTGTTTTAAGAGCAACTTCAATTTCGATTGAAGAATTGCCAACTAAAACCAAGTATGTAGCTGGTGAAAGATTTGATCCAACTGGAATGAAGGTTGTCGCTATGATGAACGACAGCACGAAACAAGTTGTTACAGACTATGATTACGATAAGAAGGAGCCTTTAACTGCCAAAGACACTTTAGTTGCCATAACCTATCAAAACTTAAAGACCTCTATTGTCATTACCGTGGAAGAGGTTAATGAAGTTGGCATCGAAATTACAACAAAACCAGCTAAACTTGCCTATTTGGTTGGTGAAAAATTTGATAAAACCGGCATGGTTGTATCCATTAAGAAAAATGATGGAACAACCGCGGAAGCGGATATGTCTCAAATTACTTTTGATAAGAATGACGCATTGACTATAAAGGATACGAAAATCAAAGTGATGTATAAGACTTTCTCCACAACCTTAAAATTGTCCGTTAGCACATCGAAATTAACAGGAATCGTCATAGAAAAGGAATTCAAAAAGAAAACATACTGGGCAGGCGAACACTTAGACCTTTCTGGCTTGTCCGTTCTTGCTAATTATGAAGATGGAACAAATAAAAAGTTAAGTGTTGAAGAAATGGATATCGATAAGGACGTTCTTAAAAAAGAAGACGTTAAAGTAACCATTTCCTTTGGTGGATTTAAGCAAGAAATTGGGATCACCGTTAAAGAAAAAGTGACATCCGTTGTAGTTGATTCCATCAAAACGGTTCGTGTAGAAGCGGAACATCTTGATACATCAAAAGCTGCGTTAAGAGAAGACTTTATTGCAGCAGGCAGAACCTTCATTGAAGAAGGGGACAACGCTAGCAATGGGCAAAACATCTGCGGATACAATCCAGGCTCCATATTTGAAATCCCTCTTTCTAGCGATAAAGACTTTGAGGTGCTTATCACAGCTAGAATGAGCGACACCAATCTTGGATATGATATTAATTCGGGACTTGAATTTAGCGTGGATAATAAGGTCATTAAAGCAGATAATGTCGAATTCAAATACAATGGCGGAACTGATTATTGGAATTGGATTAGCTTCAAAATTGGTAAAGTTGCCTTAACTCAAGGAAATCACCTCTTTAAAATCAAATCCATCAATCAAAGACCAAACATTGACTATTTTGATTTCAAAGTGACTAAGTATGGTGAAGAAACAGGCGAAACGAAGTGCACTGGCCTAACCCTAAAAACCGCTCCTAAAAAGTTACAATACACAGCAGGTGAAAGTTTTGATCCAACCGGAATGCAAATTGAAGCCACGTTCGATGATTTAACGACGAAAGTGCTCGAACCAACAGATTACACGATTGATAAAACCGTTTTAACTGCTGATGATACAAAAGTCACAGTTACATATGAAGGTATGACTCTTGATATTGCGATCCAAGTTGGAAAGAAATATTTTGCTAAGATAGATGGCCTTGGTGAAAAGAAAGTAGAGGCCGAAAGCTTAGATTTCAGCCAATGTCTCTTTAGAGAAGATATGGCTGCAGCGGGTTTCACTAGCTATGTTGTCGACAATGGTGAAGCCAGTGGTGGAAAATCCATTGAAAGATATAAGGAAGGAAGTAAATTCTCGCTTGATTTCCTTACCGGAGAGACTTCTAAAGTCAAATTCTCCATCTTTGCATCGGAATGCAATAACCAGAAATTTGATGATATGGTTACCGTCAAAGTGGATAACAAGGTGATTAAATCTAATAATCCGACTATGTCTTCTTCCGCGACTAGCCAATATTACAATTGGCAAGAAGCCATCTTTGACCTCGGCGAATTAGCAAAAGGTGATCACAACATTACCATCGAAATGACCAATGGTCGTCCAAACCTTGACTATGTTTCATTCTATACAAGCAAATATGGGACACAAGAAGTAGGCCACACCCTTGAATCTTTAAAAATCGTAACGAATCCAACCAAGATGGAATATATCGTCGGAGAAAAGTTTGACAAAACAGGAATGGTTGTCGAGGCCTATTATTCAGACAAAACACATGAAACCGTTACTGATTATACGATCGATAAAACTGATGCATTGACATTAGAAGATACCTCTATTGTTATTAGTTTTGGTGGCAAAACAGTTACGTTGGCGATAAAGGTTAAGGCTGCTGTCGACTTCACTGTCAACGAGCCTAAAACAATCGTTAAGGAAGCGGAGGATGCCGACTGGTCCACGTTAAAGGGTGATGCGGCTGGTGTTCAAGCTGAGGATAATACTCACTCTTCAGGTGGAAAATCCATCGGACATATTGCTAGTGGCTATCTCCAATACACCTTTGAGACATTAGAAGAGATGAATCTTGTTGTTACTGTCGTATTAGCAAAATATGAGCCACTTAAAGTCTCCGATCTTGTTTCATCTTTCCAAATCGATGGAAAAGACGCGACATTTGACGATATCACTCTTGGAAGAGTTGACGGAAATGATTTCTTCAATATGAAAGATTGCGCTGTCACATGTGGTAAATTGGCTGCTGGTGTCCATACTTTCAAGATCAACTTTAAGGGTGGACCAAATCTTGATTGCTTTAAATTTACTTTTACAAAATAAATGAATCAACACACTACGGGGAGGAGAAATCCTCCCTGTATCTAAGAAAGGATAATATATGAAAAGAACTACTACGATTGTAACTCTTTCGGCAATTTTCTTAGCTTCCTCCGTTCTCGCTATAGGCAACTCCATTGCTTTTAAGTACCAAGGTCAAATTGATTTGTTCCTTAGCAAAGATTCGTATAATTACGATAAAGATAAAGTAAATGATGCCTTGACTTTAGGAACTGATTTAGCGGAAGAGATTTGTCAAAACGGCAACGTTCTCTTAAAAAATGAAAATGTTTTGCCACTTGAACCAGTTGATAACAGCTTTAGAGCGAATATCTTTGGCTGGGGTGGAAGCGATGCTGGATTTATGTACCAAGGGGGCGGAAGTTCAGAAGGTGGATATGCGGATGCGAAAGTGTCTTTGTATAACGCCTTTAGAAATTATGGCTTCGAATTAAACGAAACATTAGTTCGTAAATACTCGAGCCTCTCTTATCACCGCGAAGGTTCTCCTGATCAAAACCAACACTCAACTTATTATCGAAATTATGAACCAGATGCGTCCTTCTATTCGGAAGAGGTGATGCAAGAAGCAAAAGAATTCTCCGATGTAGCAATTGTCGTTCTCTCAAGACGCGCCACAGAGGGCGATGACCTTCCTAAGGTCAACTATAACGAAAACGGTGTTGCTGACACTTCAAGAAACTATCTTGCTTTGTCTCAACGTGAAGAATTGATGTTCGAAGAGGTCTATAAATATTTCGATAACGTCATTGTCTTGGTGAATTCTTCTTCTCCAATGGAAATGGGTTTCTTAAACAATCCTAAAATTGGGGCGGCATTATATGTAGGTTATCCCGGATACTATGGTGCTGCAGCTATCCCTCAAATCTTAACTGGCGAAGTTATTCCAAGCGGGCATTTAACGGATACGGCCGCATATGATTTAACGAGCGCTCCTTCCTATGTCAATTCTGGTCCAGATGCAACCATTGGATATACAGGCAAAGGCGGAAGATACAAAGATTATGCTGAAGGTATTTATGTCGGATACAAGTGGTATGAAACGGCAGACGCTGAAGGATATTGGGATTCTTCTACCTACAATGAATATGGTTTAAATAAAACTGGTTATGACGCGGTTGTCCAATATCCATTCGGTTATGGCTTAAGCTATACGAAGTTTAATTGGCTTCTTCAAAGTGTCACAGACTCATCTGGCAAAGAAATCAGCCAATTCACAACGCTTAAAGCGGACGATTCTATCCATTTTAAAGTATGGGTAGAAAACGTTGGAGAATATGATGGCAAGGATGTTGTAGAGCTATATTATTCAGCCCCTTACAAAAAAGGAGAAATCGAAAAAACATCGGTAAATCTCATTGGTTTTCAAAAAACAAGCCTTCTTCAACCTGGACAAGGACAAACTCTTGAATTCCAAGTCAATGTCAGCGATATGGCAAGTTACGACGCCTATGACAAGAACAACAATGGCTTTATGGGCTATGAGCTTGACGGAGGAAATTATTCCTTAAGCTTCCGTACTGATGCGCATAATGTCAAAGATGATTTAGACGGTCGTGAAATGTCTTATAAGTATCAGATTCCTTCTGAAGGCTATAAAATCGAAAACGATCCTGTAACAGGCCATAAAGTCGAAAATCGTTTCACAACATATTTGAATTCAATTTCTGGAGCTGAATCTCAGTGCTACGAACCTCAATCGCTATACATGATGTCGATTGATGGGAATGATGCGGATCCAGATTATAACCAAGGGATTCGCTATCTTACCAGAGGCGACTTTAAAAATACCTTCCCGAAGAGAACATCAACTCGTTCAATGAGTCAAAAGATGTTCGACATGGTTTTCAAAGTTCATGATCCAATCAATAACGGCAACGATGTCATGCCAAAATTCAATTCCAAAGATACAAGCTGGACAATCGATGACGTTAAAGGACTTCCTTATGACGATCCGAAATGGGATGAACTTATCTCTCAATTAAGCATCGAACAACTTGCTACTTTATGTGCAAGAGGTGGCTTTGGCACCATCTCTATTCCTGAAATCAACAAAGGAAAATGCACTGATTCCGATGGTGGAACAGGATTTACAAGCGGTATTGCCACAGGAGATAGCGGACATGCTACAAAATATCCTGCTGCTAATATCATTGCTTCAACATGGGATTGGAAGATTGCTTATAAATGGGGGCACGCTATTGGTGAAGAGGGAAAGGCTCTTAACATTCAAGGGTGGTATGCACCTGGATGTAACGTTCATCGTTCGCCATTAGGTGGAAGAAACTTCGAATATTTCTCCGAAGACGGACTTCTTTGTGGCGAATTTGTTGCACAAACCGTTAAAGGATGCACAGAAAACGGGGTTTATGCCTATATGAAACATTTCGCTGGAAATGACACCGATGAAGGCAGAAATGGCCAGTTCATTTGGATGGAAGAACAAGCCCTTCGTGAAATTTGGGCAAAACCAGGTGAAGTGGCAACGAAAGTGGGCAAGGCCAATGCCATGATGGTCTCCGTTGACCGTGTTGGCGGAACAAGAGCCACTGGTAGCTATGCTCTTCTCACTTCTTTACTCCGTGACGAATGGGGCTTTAGAGGATCTGCTATTACGGATTACTATCAATCTGGTAACGTAAATGACTTGGATGAAGGTATCCGTGCAGGAAACGACCTTGCTTTGCTTCCTGGTGGCGATCCTAATGCTTTGATTCAGGATTATAGAAACCCAAGTGCAACAACAGT
This sequence comes from uncultured Mollicutes bacterium, assembly GCA_900540385.1. Taxonomy (GTDB): domain Bacteria; phylum Bacillota_I; class Bacilli_A; order RFN20; family CAG-826; genus UBA4951. The sequence continues at coordinate 20,577 of UQFY01000014.1, read as the reverse complement.
CATTGCTCTTCAAAAATCAGCACACAACATCCTTTATACCTATATAGATACGATTGACCGCACAGAGAAATTTACTGGTATTGATTTGAATCAAACGGTCGGTCAAAGACGTGAAGATACCTCAGGCACATGGTGGAGACCATTGCTCTACACTATCGACGCCGTACTCGCTACAGGATTTGTTGTTTGGGGTGGACTAGCTATTTATTTGACATGGTTTAAGAAAAGAAAGAAGGATTAATTCATATGAAAAAATTAAATGAAAACATTCGTTTGGGAATTTCTCAAGCCGTGGCTACTCTTCTTGGCGTATTGGCGATATCCTTTACCGCCCTTCCTGCGTATTTTGAAAATGATCGTCCAGATATGTCTATTATCAAAATGATGATGGGGGATGGAAGAACTCCATTCTCCCCATTGTTAATGTTTGGCTTCATCCTTCTCATTTTAGGGGTAGCTTGCTCTTTGGTGCTCACTGTTCTTCATTTCATGAACAACTCAACGCCGCTTATCACGACTATTCTCGCTGTTGCATCTCTTCTTCTAGTCCTTGCTGGTTCTATCATTCTTGCGTGTTCTATCCTTATTGTAGGTTTGGACAAGCTGAATTCTGAATTAGGTTTCACCCAAGGCGTTTGGGGAATTCGATATGGAAACATTCTCGTTCCTCTTTTTGGCCTTGTTGCTGTTGGTTTCACTTATCCTTCGGCTCTCATCATTCTCCATCATAAAGATTTGGAGGATGAAGAAAAAACAAAAGAAAAATAAAAGATGCTGGAGGGTCTATTTAAGGCCCTCCAAGCTATCTATTCTGCACTCCTTTGTAGGCAGAATTATTTTCTTTTTAAGTTAAATGGTAAAATATAAATATGATAAAAGTCGCAATTGTTGAAGACGAAATGAAAGAAAGAGAGAAACTCCGTTCCTATTTCGAAAAATTAGAAAAAGAAATTGGAACGCTTTATCTTTTGTCTTTTTTCTCAGATGGAGACAAGTTCCTTTTTGATTTTCATTACGGCATGTATGACCTCGTTCTAATGGATATTGAATTATCGGGTAAAGATAATGGAATAACGGTTAGTGAAAAGCTTCGGAAAATTGATACGGATGTCATTCTCGTTTTTATGACTAATCTTGCTCAGTATGCGATTGAAGGCTATAAAGTTAATGCGGTTGATTATATTGTTAAACCGATTTCTTATTTTGATTTCAAAGCAAGAATATCTTCTCTTTCGAATGATATAAATAGCAAGCACAAAGAGAAAGTCCTTATTCAAACGGATGGAAAGAAAATTGTTGTTTTGATTAATGACATCTATTACATAGAGACTGTTTCCCATTCTTTGATCTACCATACAAAAACTGGTGAATACAAAGCGTATGGTGCTTTAAAGACCGTTCAAACAGAACTGGAAAATTTTCATTTTTCCATGTGTAACTCATGTTTTTTGGTGAATTTGGAATATGTTGAAAGAGTGGATGGATACACGGTTACGGTAATGGGAAATGAATTGCAAATTTCTCATCCGAGAAAGAAACAGTTTTTAAAAGAACTTAGCTTATTTTTAGGAAAATGATTAGCAAATTATACCCAATCAACTCTTTATTCTTTTATCGTCTCATCTTTATGGCCGAGCTTCTTCTTGGCGAGACGATTTTCGTTCATAAGCTCCAAAGGAAAGACGGTTTTGCTTATAAAGCACCTCTTTCGATCCTTTCTTGTTTTCTTTTTGCCTTCATTTTCCCTATTCCAACTAGCAACGCTTTCTATTCCATGATGATGTTTTTCCTTTTCTTTGCCTATACGTTTTTTATGGCTTTGTTACTTTTCAAATCTGATTGGAAAATGATTCTTTTTTGCCTGATTTGCGGATATACAACAGAGCATATTGCCTATGAACTCTATTCTACCTTTCAAAACTTCTTTGTGGCTGGCGATGAAAACATGGGTGGAATGTATGATTACAACACTCTGAAGCTTTTCAATGGACCGTTAGATGTAACGATTTATATTGTTTGCTTTGTAAATGTCTATTGGTTGATTTATATCGCCTTCGCGAGAAGAATGGAAAAAGAATATTCCTTTAAAAACTCGGATGGTTTTAAGGTATTGATCATTGGTTTCCTTTTTATCATTATTGATATTGTTGCGAATAGTGCGATTTCCTATTACTCGAATATTCATTTTGAAAGAATATATTTAGGGACTATTGCTCTTATAAATGCTTTAGCTTGTATTTTGGGAATGCTCTTTATTTTTGAAATGTATTATCGAAGCAACTTACGTAGAGAATTTGATATTATTCAAGAATTGCGTAAAGAAGAAAAGAAGCAATATATGGTGTCAAAAGAAACAATCGATATGATTAATATCAAGTGCCATGATTTCAGACATCAAATTAGGGAATTAGGAAAGAAAGAGAAGATCAACGATGAAGCAATCAATGAGGTTAATAAGTTGATTCGAATTTATGATTCCTCCATCAAGACATCAAATAATACTTTAAACGTTATTCTTTCGGAGAAGTCGCTTACTTGTTCTAAATACGGAATTAATTTTTCCTGCATTGCAAATGGAGACTTAATTAATTTCATGAGTGAAGAGGACATTTATTCTTTGTTTGGCAATATCGTAGATAATGCGATTGAAGCGGTTAAAAATCTTGATAAAGATGAGCGTATTATCAACTTAAAAATCAAGTCGGTCGGCAATATGGTCTCTATCTCAGAAAGCAATTATTACGAAGGACAAATAGAGATGCAGGACGGTCTTCCTAAATCTAAAAATGCAGACTACCTTCACCATGGATACGGTCTTAAATCCATACGTATGTTAGCGAATAAATACCATGGGACAATGGATATTGAAATTAAAAATTCTAAATTTACGATTACTTTGTTGTTTATTATGAAGAAATAAAAATATTTGGTGCTATAATTTCAACCGTTTTTGGAGGCTTTTTATGGATATTATCCTCTCGGTTGTAAGCGATCAAAACTTCTTAGGTGCGATAATCGCTTCAATTGCCTTTATTCTTTTGGGCTTTTTACTAAGAAGACTTAATTTCATTAATGAACATGGAAGAGGAATTTTGAATGTTGTTGTCATGAAAGTAGCAATTCCATGTATGGCTTTTTGCGCTTTTATGTCAGATTTTAATACGGATGAGTTTGTTGCAAATCTCTTGATTCTTGTTTTTGATCTCGTCTTCTACGTCCTTTTCCTTGCAATAGGGAACCTCATCTTTATTAAATTTGATAAAAACAAGAGAAAAATCTATGCGATTTTAGGCGCAATTGGACAATTGACTTTCTTTTCTATGCCAATTTTGGCTGCGACCTATGGATCTGAAAGTGGAATCTTAATTCCGACTTCTTTGATGTCTATTGCCTTCCGCTTGTTCACCTATCTATATTCTTATGTCACTATCACCGGTGAGAAAATCACGAAAGAAAATTTCGGAAAGACCATGAAAGACGTTTTCGTGAATCCAATCATGATTTGTATGTTTCTTGGCCTGATTATTTGGGCTACACAAAACCTTACCTGGCAAGTTAACGTCGCAAATGAATCCTATGGTTTTTTAAGAATTGATAAGACCCTCCCTGCTTTATATAAGATTTTCCAATTTGGTAACAACATGGCTACCCCATTATGTATGCTCACTATTGGCGTTACGCTTGGAGAATCGAAGTTCCTAGACACGATTAAAAACGGATTGGCTTGGTTTATTTCTTCTCTTAGAGCTGTTGTTTTTCCAATTTGCATCTTGGGAATTTGTTTGTTGATTCAATGGTCTGGAATAATGCATTTTAGCGAACTTCAATTAGCGGCAATGGTTATTGGCAATGCTGCTCCAGTTGGTGCGGTTGTTGGCGTTTATTGCGTGAATGCGAATAAGGAAGCATATGTTGCCTCCGATGCTATTTTCCTTTCAACGATTCTTTCTTTAATCGGGATTCCTTTACTCTTTGTTCTTATCAAACTATCCATGGCCTTGCCTATTTTTGCTTGATTATCCTTATTTATTGGGTATCATTAACGGGTTCTTAGGAACCCTTTTTATGTATTCAAAAAAACGTTTTATCAAAACTTGTCTTCTTATCCTGCCCTTTCTTTGTTCTTGCTTTGGAAATGGCAATGAATCTCTTGAGAGTTCTTCCTTTTCTTCCTCTAGTGAAGTGGAAATCATTCCTCAAGAAGGCCTTTATTTTTCCTATGCTTCAAGAAAAATTACTCTCGGACAAAACTTCATTCAAGGAGTTTCTCCGACGATTTATTTAAATGGAGAGGAAATCCCACTAAGTTCTTTAGCTTGGACTAGCTTAGATAAAGGTAATAAAAACTTCTCTCTTTACGATCTTCTGTTAGAGGAAGGAAACTATATATTTAAAGCAAGGAAGAGCGGCTTCTCTTTTGAAAAAAGTTTTGAGGTCGTTAAAGGGAAACCAACTGCCGCAAAAGATAAAAACGGTTACTACAAAGTAAGTGACGAAGAACGACAAAAGTATGCCCTGCAAAACATCCCTAATGCTGGAGCTTTAGGAAGAGGAAAAATGCCTTCTACTGGTGAGGTTCATCTTCTTGTGATTCCTTTGACTTTTTCAGATGGACCATCCTTTAACGAAAAGGAGCTCCAAGCGATTCAAAAAGGCTATTTCGGAGAAAAAAGCGAGACAGGATGGGAATCATTATCTTCGTATTATGAAACTTCTTCCTATGGAAAATTGAAAATTAGTGGGGAAGTAACAGAAACTTATCGTTCAAGTTATACGGAGGCAGGAATTCAACAAGCATATAACGGTAACCCAACCGTCTCTGCAAAAGTCATGCAAGAAGCCGTAGAAAGCGTTTTTAGCGCGCATCCGGATTGGGATAGGACTTTATACGATTCCGACAAAGACGGCTTTTTAGACGGCATAGAAATCATTTATAAATCTTCGAGAAATTATTATTCCGGAACTGGGAAGGGGTCAACAATCTGGTGGAATTTCACAGCTTGTAACACGTCTACCAAAGAAGATATTTCCAAACCCCAACCAAGACGTTATTTTTGGAGCAATATCACTCAATTAATGAATGGATATTATTCCACGAACATTGATACACATACCTTAGTCCACGAAACGGGGCACATGCTTGGTTTAAATGATTACTACGACTATAACCAAAACTCTTATCCTATGGGTGGAGCGGATATTATGGAACTGAATATAGGTGACCATTCTGCCTATTCGAAATATCTTTTAGGCTGGGTTAATCCTTTGGTGATAGATGGAAAATTAGATGATTTTGAGATCACTTTGAATTCTTTCCCTTCATCTGGAGATTGCATTCTTCTTCGCGATACTACTTTTGATCCATGGAATGGAACGCCATATGATGAATACCTTATGCTTTCCTATTACACCCCTACGGGTCTAAATGAACAAGATTCTGAAGGATATCCAGAATGGAAGCTTGCCTATGGATATGGGACAGGAGGAACTTATTCCTATCGAGGCCTACAAATTACCCATATTGATGAGAGGCTATTTAATAATGTCGGTTCAATCTATGATAAATTGACTGGAAGATTAACGAAAGAAAAATGCAGTTACACTGACGATATATTAAACACGTTAGAAGTGGATGAAAAGAATCAAATCGTTACTGACTACGCCTATCAAGCTAGCAGTAATACGAACGCTGATTCCGCTGAGGTGAAGAATCATCGACTTGTAAACAATAGTTCTTTTAAAGAAACAACATTGATACCAGCCTCGGGTGATGGAACGCTTTTTCAAACTACAACTCGTTCAAAGACTTGCAAGAATTTGGGATCCTCTGATGTCCTTATGGGACTAACGGAATATGGTTGCCAAAACAATGGTTTCTCTATGAGCAAGATGGAGACTTGTTTTCCTAAGAAGAGCCTTTTCAATGACGGAAGCGAACTCGAATACAATTTCTTTGTCTCTTATCAAAGTGAGGATAAAATTACTGTTCGCTTTGTAAGAAACCTTTATTTTTAACTTCTCTATATATTATAGATAGCAAAAACTGAACAATATTATTCATCCTAAATTGGAGATCGTTTTGTGGGATAAAAAGCTTTTACTATATAAATCATTTTTGAAACGCTTTCGTAATGGCTTTGTAAACTTCTCATCACTTTGATTTTGAAAATCATTTTCAAAACGAATGAGAAAGTTGCTTGATCCGAAAAGAAAAGATGCCTTTTATCACAAGATTTCAAATCTTCTTCTATTAGAAGAAATAAAAAGAAAGGATTTTCTTTTCTTTACAATCCATTTTTCATAACAGTCAATTCAATTTAAAAAAATCGGCTTAAGTGATAAAATAAGATGGAAAAGAGGTGAAGATAGAATGGATTTTCAACAACTAGAAGGGAAAGAATACATTTGGAAAAAAGCTAAATGTTCGTCAACTGAAAATGGAACTATTGTTTCCGTTAATCTCGATGGTCGTTATCTAATTGGAAAAGGGGAAGATGAGAAACAGCATTTCTTCTCTTTCGATTCCTTTAAGGGTGAAGGCACTCTTCTATTAAAGGATGAAAGTCTTTTAGCGGAGATTCGTTCTGTTTTGCTTCTGGAAGAAAAGAGAGCCAAAGAAGAACTTCTTGCCTTAAGAAAAAAGAAAGAAGAAGAGCGTCTTGTCGAAGAGGCTTTTGCTCTCGCTCGCAAAAAAGCGAAAAGGAAAACCCCTAAGAAGAAAAAATAAGCCTTCTTTCTCATTAACCTCACCTTATGAAAAAGTTATAATTTCCTTGTAAGAATTTCATAGGGGGAGGAGCATGATTCTAAAAGAGAAAGAACGATATCTTATCGTCACTAGGAAAGAATATTTTCCTTTGCTTTTCTCTTTTAAAAACGCCCACCCAAACCTTTCTTTAAAATTCGTTGAAAAACGTGACTTTTTTAGTTTGCTTTCTTTTTCTTTTAAGGAAGATCCTATTCCTTATTTAATAGATGAAGAACAAGGTATCGATTATTCTTTAGCCAAGAAATTCCTTCATATTATTCAGGTCGGAGATTTATCGAAAAACCCGAAGGTAAAGAAGCTCTACGAGAAGATTCCTTCCGAACTGTTGTCTTATGATGAATATGGCTTGACTGAATTAAAGAGAAACCATCTCCTTTTCCTAGAAATGGAAGATGATTATGAACTTCATAATTTTGCCAAACGTTACGATATTTCCTTGGATAATATAGATATCTCTTTTTCGGATTTGGATATTCCTTTGAACGATCATTTTTCTTCTCCAAATATTATTTATTTTCCTAATAAATTTACTCAGTACATTTATCTTTATTCTCATATTCGTGATGAAATTCTTTCTCATCCAGAAAGAAAAGATAAAATACAAATTGTTTATAGTGATGAAGCGGATCGTTTCTACATGAATTTTTGTTCTAAACTTTTCCGTTTGCCAGTATTCCCTCTTTCTAAAAGAAATCTGCTTTCCTTTCCAAAGGTAAATCAGAAAGTAAAACAAATCTTTGAAAACAAGGATTTCTCTTTTAGCGACGAGGAGATAGAAGACCCATCCCTTCTTTCTTTGAAAACTCTCATTCAAAAATATCGCTTAGACAAATTGAAATCGTTCTCTTTTGCTTATTCCAATCTTTTGGAAATTCTTTCAGACACATGTTTGAAACAAGAAGAAACAGAAGGAGGCCTTTTAACAACGGCCTCTTTCTACTTGGATCCTGAATCAGAATATTATGTGACGAACTTTAAGCATGACGTTTTTTATCATATCGAAAGTGATAAGGATGCTCTTCCAGATCAAGAATTGTTAGAACTTGGGGTGAATACTTCTTTTGTTAAAACGGCTATAGATGCCCGCTTGAAACTCAATTATCTTAAATACAACAACATTGCTTTGCTCTCCCGCGTTCGCCAACATTTAAATGAAAAACTTTTTGACTCCGAATTTGTTGAAGAACTGAATTGGGGAAAGAGAGTCCAGCTTTATAAGAATGATGAAGAAGGATGTTACACATCTTTGGCGGAAAAACTTTATCTTACGAATCAATTGGATAAGTCTTTCTATTACAAAAGATATGGCGATATTCGAAGCTACGATCACTCTTTCAAAGGAATTAAAGGGGATGTTCTTCCAAAAGATAAGCCTTACTATCTAACGGATTTAGAAAGCTATATCCGTTGCCCTTTTGCTTACTATCTAAAGAAGGTCCTTCCTTTAAAAGATGACGATCCTCACAATCGTTATAATGGCACGTTGATCCATACTCTTTGCGAACATCTTTTCCATAAGGAATATGATTTCGAAAAAGAATGGGCTAGAGCAAAAGAAATCTATAAAAATTCTTGTGAGAAAGATTCCTATCCGTATGGCCCTTATGAAGATGTTTGTTTATCCGTTCTTGAGTATCGTTTAAGACGTATCATACCTATCCTTAGAAGCCATAACGAATCGATGCATCTTCATGAAATTAAAAACGACTCTGAACTCAGTGTTTCTTTCACTTTAGAAGGAAAAGAGGGGACCCATTATGCATTTAAAGGCAAAATTGATAAATTGGTCCTTACGGAATATAAAGGAAAAACTTACTATACGATTATCGATTATAAGTCAGGGAAAGAATCCTTTATTCCAGAGAATGTTTTCTTAGGTTCTTCCGTTCAACTCCCTCTTTATTATTACGCGTTAAAAAACGTTAATTTAGAAGAAAAGGACAACGCCCCTTTTAAAGCCTTCTTAGAAGAAAGCCAATTTGGTGGTTTTGGTATCCAACACGTCTACGCTTCTTCAGCTAAGACCTTCTTTAAGGATGATTCGTCCCCCCTTCTTACTGAAGGAGGCGTCTTAGCAAAAACAAAACTACGTGGCCTCTTTTTAGATAGCAAAGACTATTACACTTCTTTCGATGCCACTAGTGTGGATTTAGACAAAGATAAATTTATAGCACATGGTGGAACCTATCTTTCCAAAGGGAAACTTTTTATCAGTGAGGAAAAAGATTGTCATGATAATTTCATGCTTAGCCAAGAAAATAAAAAAAAGAAAGACTTTCCTCTTTATAATTTGCACATGCTTGTAAATGATGCCGTCCAAAGCATGATTCAAACGATTGAAAACATCAAGAGTTGCAAATTCCCTATTCTCCCTTCACCAAATGGTTCACTTAAAGGGACGAACCCAAAGAACAGTTCTTGCAAAAATTGCTTATATAAAGACGTTTGCTATCACGATTCAAAGGACTTTAAGAGTTATTTAAAAGAAACCAATCAACACTTTCCTAAAGAAAAAAGGAGATGAATTAACATGCCATTCAACGATGAACAAACTGCGGCTATTGAAGCCCCAATGAATGAAGACATATTGATTTCCGCTGGCGCTGGAAGTGGTAAAACAAAAACTCTTTCCCGCCGTGTTTTTAATCTTTTAACAAGTGGACAAATTGAGCCATCTGAGCTTTTGATCTTAACTTTTACGGATAATGCTGCTCATGAAATGAAAAGCAGAATCATCAAAGATCTAAAAGGAGCCTACCCCCGTGTCAATGAAATGTATTCTGCCCATATTCAAACATTTGATTCTTTTTCCTCCTATCTTGTGAAGAAATACGCCCCACGTTTAGGCTTATCCGACCGTATCGTCGTAGCGGACGCCTCCGTTATTGAGGCAAAACGGAATCAATTCTTGGATGAAATTTTGAATGAGTACTATGCCGATCCTATTCAAAGAGAACGCGTTATACAAATTTTAAATAAGCATGAGATGAAGAATGATTCCTGGTTAAAAACGAACGTCCTTTTGCTTGATAAGGAGCTTGGGAAACTCATCCCTTCAAAGAAAAAAGAATTCCTTTCAAACTATGAACAAAAATTCCTTTCGCGTGAGTTTTTTGATACATGTGTCGCTTCTTTTGTCGAAAAAGCCAAACAACAAATCGTTCAAACCATCTATGAATGTTATCTTCGTTTATCTTGCCCAAACTTCACCGAAGTGGAGAACATCGACTCTCATCTTCTTGAGGACCCTAGAAATTATCTCCAACGTTTAGACACATTCTTTCAAATGGAAACGAATTTTCAATGGGACGTTAGAAAACTCGATTTTTCAGAAAATAAGGCAGCCGAAAACCTTTACAAAAAAGGCCTTTTGCCTCTCTTAGATGAATCTCCAAAAGATTTTCTTAAAGATGTTCATAAACTCCTTAAAAATGAGGAACTTTTATCCTCTGAAAACAAGGATGACATCTTTAAGGAGATGAAATTTTTGTTTGTCTCTTCAAATAAACAGAACCTTCCATATCTTTCGGATGTTCTTTCCGTTCATGAAGACTTAGATGAAGAGTGGAAATTCTTCCTTTCCCTTGCTCCAGATACAAAGCTATTAATCGAGATCGTTAATAAACTTGATGAGCGTCTATGGAAATATAAAAAAGAGAATAACTTCTTCACCTTTTCAGACGTATCCGCTTTAGCTTTATCTTTATTGACCGATGAAAACTATTCCGACATAGCTGAAGAAGTTCGTCAACGTTTTAAGTACATCATGGTGGATGAGTATCAGGATACAAACGATCTTCAAGAAGCCTTCCTAGACTCCCTTATGAAAATGAATCAAAAAGGTGAGCGTTCTCACTTATTTTGTGTAGGAGATGCAAAACAATCTATCTATGCGTTCCGTAATTCGAATGTTGCTTTATTTAGGGCCAGACAAGAGAAATACAAAAATAAAAACGCTGAGCATGAAGTAATTGCTATGAATAAGAATTATCGTTCAGGAGCAGGCCTTCTTCATGATATCAACTACATTTTTGACAATTATATGACTCTCGACCACGGTTCTATTACCTATAAAGATGAAATGGAACAGCTTCAATACGATAAAGAGGTTAATCTTTATTCGGAGCCTTATGACAATTTTGGCGTATACCGTATCGTTTCTAAGAGTGAAAACAAGGATGATTGGACGGCTGAAAAAGGGCCAAAAAACGCTTATTACAAATTATGGGAAGCGACTGCAATTATTGAAGACATTCAAAAGAAAGTAAAAGAAGGATACAAGGTTTATGACCGTGAAGGGAAAGAAAAGGTTCGCCCTTGCAAATATCAAGACTTTGCCATCCTTATGCGTAAAAAAAGTGGCTTTGCCCTTTATCAAAAACTTTTTAATCAAGCAGGAATTCCTTTAAATAACGTTATTTCTAGTGATCTTAAGGATGTTGATGCCATCATTCTTTTGCAATCTCTCGTTAAAATGATTGCTCTTCTTTTTCATAAGAGCAACGACGTAAATGAAATCAAACATCTTTTTGTTTCTATCGCTCGGAGCTATGCCTATTCCTACACGGATGAAAAACTTTATGAACTCATTTCCTACAAAGATAAAGAAAAACAAGACGACCTTCTTTTCATCAAAAAAGATCCTCTTTGGCAGGATTTAAGCGATTTTGTGGAACGTAATAAAGACAAGTCTTTTAATGATATTTTCTTAGACCTTCTGAATACCTTCCATGTGATAGATAAACTTTACTTAATCGGTAATGTGGATGATGTTATTTCTAAAATAGAATCCATCCACCAGCTTATTTTGGCAAGTGAACAAGCTGGAGAAGGCTTGGATGATTTCGTTCTTCTTTTAAATAACATCAACAAATATGACTTGGATTTAGATTCATCTAGCATTTTTCAGGCACAAGATGCAGTGGATATGATGACTATTCACGCTTCGAAAGGCCTTGAAAGAAAAATTGTTTATATGCCATGTTCTTTCAATGAAATGTCTGCAGGGAGTAATTTAAGTAAACCCGATTATCTCTTTAGCGAGGATTATGGAATTCTTCTCCCGAATGCGGATTTGCCTTTAGATAAGAAAGAAGAAACCATTTACTCTATTCCGTATTTGGTCGTCAAGAATACTCCAAGTTCTAATGGAACGGATAGAGACGAACACGTACGTCTTTTCTATGTCGCCTTAACTCGAGCGGAAAACACCATTTTCATTGTTGGAGACGATTATAAAGGTGAGGAAGCGGATAAAAACTATGAGACACTCTACGGCATGCTTGATTATTGCCCTCACTATTACAAGTTGAATGAAGAGTATTTAAAAGAATTACTTTCTAAACATGCGATTAAAGAAGAACAATATAATCTTTATCACGAATTATTAGACGCTACAAAGAAAATACATATGCCTTTGGATCCATCTTTATTGAAAGATAGGGGAGACCTGTATCAATATTTGGCTAAAAAATATTATCTAGATGGTATTAGGAACGCTTTAGAGAGAGCCATTGATTCCATCAAACAAACGATTTTCGATTACTATCTTTCTTCTTTTAAAACGCAAGCCCAAGATTTAAACGTCCTCGCCCGTTTATATGATGCCTATCACACCAACATCGGAGTGAAAAGCTTTGAGGAATATCTCTCTTTCTTTGAAAATAACAAAAACGATGAAACTTCATTGGAAGAAGATGAAGACGATACGGATCCATCCGACAACGATGAAGAGGGAAACGATTATCAGAAACCTCAAAAAGAAGACGAAACGATGTATCAACATTATACCCGTGATGAACTTGTTGATCTCCTAAAGGAATTCGGGGAAGCCTTATCTAAACAAAACAGCAAATATTTCAAAACGTTGAAAACGAAGAAAGGCATTGCTTTAACCTTTGCTCCTATTTTTGCTAAAGTGTTTGGAAATGTTGATTCTTTTTCTTCGCTTTCTTATCAAACGGATGAATTTCTTGATCGTATCGAAAAGAAAGAGCTTGTAGTAAGCGATAAAGATAAAGATGTTTCTCTCCCTCCTTTAGACAAGCCAGAAGGAAGAAGACTGAATGATGAAGAAATTGTTTTTGCTTTAAGAGAAAAGCAACGCGCTTCAAAAAATTCTTCTTTGGTATTAGAGGATGAAGAATTAAAAGAAAGCCTAGCTCGTGGAACCTATCTGCACCGTCTTTTAGAACTCTTCGATTTCTCCCATCCTGATCTTTCTTATATCAAAGAACCTAAAGATAAAGCGCTCATTGAAAAACTGATTCAGTTACCTTTGATGCAAGAGGCCTTATCTTCGGATGAGCTTTATCAAGAATACGGTTACTTTGATCGTTTCTATCAAACGACTGGATTTATTGATTTGCTTTTCATTAAGAATGGGCACATCTACATTGTCGATTACAAAACGAGCGATATTGATGATCCTGAATACGCTAACCAACTTCATGCTTATCAAAGAAACATCCAAGAGATATTCCATGTTAAGCCAACGGATATCTCGCTTTACTTACTTTCTATTTTAAGATGCCAAGTCAAAGAAGTTCCAACGGAGAAAGAACTATGAAACCCTTTCTTTTTATCTCTTTTTCAATGCCTAGAGGATTAAAAGCAGGGGACTTTTACGATGAATATTTGATTTTTGAAGAGGGAAAACTGAATTTCATTTTAAAAAATATCACGAGAGAAAAAATTGAAAAAAGAATGAGGATTCCTTATGAAGAAAAAGATCTTCAAACATTATTAGAAATCGCTACGAAATCTTCAAACAAGCCAGCTCAATTAATAACGGACGTAACTTTAGCTTATGCGGAAATAAGAGATGCTTCAGGAGAAACAGAACGCGTTTTTGTCTCTGATCCTCTTTTTTGGGAAATCGCATATCGTTATTTACCTAAGAAGAAAGCTTAAGTACTCTCTTTTCATATTGGAGCATTTTTCTTTGAGGCTTATTATGTTGTTAGCCTTTAATAAAAACTTAAAAGGCAATGCAAGTAGAGAGAAAACATGAAAATTCTAATTATTCGTCACGCTGAACCAGATTACGCTTTGGATTCCTTAACGGAAAAAGGTTTCCGAGAAGCAAGGCTTTTAGGAGAGTATCTTCATAGACATTATCCTGAGATTTCTTCTTTTTATGTTTCTCTTTTAGGAAGGGCGAAAAAGACTTTTGAGGCCTCTCAAGTCTATTATCCGAATTCTTTTGTTCAATACTGCCCTTGGCTAGTTGAATTCACTGGAAAAATAAGAAGAGAAGACAAAAACAATAAAATAGCAAGTTGTTGGGATCTTCTTCCTGACGTTGTTGAAGAAGAAAAGATTCTTTATACCGAGAAATGGATGGAAGCCCCTCTTTTAAATGAAGAAGGTGCAACCGTTAAAGAGGAATATAAAAACGTTATCAAACAATTCGATATGGTTTTAGCAAAGCACGGCTATCTACGTGATGGCTTTCATTACGTAACGAAAGAATCAAACCATGATGTGGTTGCCTTCTTTTGCCATTTTGGTGTGGCTAGCGTCCTTCTTTCTCATCTTATGAATTGCTCACCTTATTCTTTATGGCAGAATAGCGTCCTTCTTCCTTCCTCCTTAACGGAATTTGTTTCCGAGGAAAGAAGAAAGGGAATTGTTTCTTTCCGTGCGAATAAGATTGGCTCTCTTGCTCACCTTGAACCCGCTTTAGAGGAAGAGTCTTTTGCCGCCCGTTTTTGTGAATGTTTTGAAGATAAAACACGTCACGATTAATCAATTATCCCTAGTAAATCCCCTTTATTTTTGAAATCCCTTTGATAATGCGAATGATTTAGGGTTTTAAAAGGATCTAGAAAGAACGTAAAATATCTTAGATATTTCAAGAGGCACTTTATATGGAAAAAAGTCAAAACGACAATCTTCTCGTTAACATTCCCCTTAAGAAAAGGCTCGTTCTCCTTTCCGGAAACGGGAATTGGGATACGCACGCTCTTTTGAAATACCAAGTTCGCTCTATCACAATGAATGATGGTCCGGCTGGTTTAAGGAGACCTTTATCCATAGGGGAAACGCCAGAAGATAAAAAAGGGGTTAGTAATAACACTTATAAGGCAACCTGCTTCCCTTCCGCAGCTTTAAACGCTTGCTCTTGGGATCCTTCTTTAATGGAAGAGTTTGGTGCGGCGATTGCTAACGAGTGCAAGGCTCATCATACAAATGTGATTCTTGCTCCTGGTGTAAATATTAAAAGAAACCCTCTTGGCGGGCGTAATTTTGAATATCTTAGCGAGGATCCTATTTTATCCGGCAAGATGGCTGCCTCTTTCATTAAAGGCACACAAGAAAACGGCGTTGGCACATGTTTAAAACATTTCGCCTTGAATAACCAGGAAACAAGACGTTTTACCTATACGGCTGAAGTTGATGATAGAGCTTTGCATGAGCTTTACCTCAAACCTTTTGAAATCGCCATTAAAGAAGCGAATCCATGGATGATCATGGCTTCTTATAACCGTATTAATGGCGAATATGCCTGTGCCAATTCCTATTTGCTTAAGGATGTATTAAAAGGCGAATGGCAATATGATGGCGTTGTTGTATCCGATTGGGGCGCTGTTGAAAAGGTGATTGAGTCTCATAAGAATGGGCTTGATTTAGAAATGCCATGTTTTAATGGCAAAGACCGTAACAAAGTTCTTTTCAAAGCCATTAAACGCGGACAGTTAGGGATTAAGGATGTCAGAGACTCTGCTGCTAGAATCGTCCATTTAACGGAACGTTGTTCCAAAACGCAAATGGGCGAGAAGGCGGATTATGAAAAGAATCATCAATTAGCAGTTAAAATGGCTGAAAAGTCCATTGTTTTAACTCAAAATGATGGGATTTTGCCTTTGCATAATTACGATGATGTATGCGTAATTGGCTCTTTTGCTGAAACTCCTCGCATTCAAGCGGGTGGCTCTTCGCATGTTGAAGAAATGCATTCCCTTTCTTTTCTAGACGTTATTAACAAGGGGAGAGAACATCCTGTTCCTTACGAACCTGGCTATGCGCTTAGCAAAGTTACTGAAGATACGGAAACAGCAATGAACTTTGATGCTTGCGATTTAGCTTCAACCCATAAGAAAGTCATTCTGTTTCTAGGCGTTCCTGAATCTTATGAAAGTGAAGGATACGATAAAGAAACAATGCGTCTCCCAAATGAACAATATCGTTTGTTTGAGAATATCACTGCTTTAAATAACAATGTGATTGTCGTTCTTTGTAGCGGTTCCCCTGTAGAACTTTCTTCTATTTCCAAAGCGGGGGCTTTGCTTATCACTTACTTGTATGGCGAAGGCGGATCGGAGGCTCTTTCGAATATTCTTCTTGGATTAACGAACCCTTCAGGGAAATTGGCTGAAACTTGGCCAATCCGTTATCTAGATGTTCCTTCTAGTACATTCTATCCAGGTAATAACGATTTTTCTTTATACAAAGAAAGTATTTTCGTTGGCTACCGTTATTATTTAACTGCTGGTAAAAAGGTTCAATTTCCTTTCGGCTATGGCATTTCCTACACGAACTATAAATATTCCGATATGGCTCTTTCAACAACGGAATTAAGTGAAGGAAAGAAGGTTTCTATTTCCTTAAATGTGATGAACATGGGTGGAAGAAATGGCGAAGAAACCGTTCAAGTCTATATTTCTGCGTTAAATTCCTCTTTATATCGTGAGAAACGTGTTCTTAAAGCCTTTAACAAGACTTTTATTAAAGCATGGGCCTTTAAGACAATAAAGATGAGCCTTTCTTATGATGATTTTGCAATATGGTCCCGAGAAAGAAAACAATTTATCGTTGAAGATGGCGATTATTTAATTGAAATTGGCGCTTCATCTGAAGATATAAGATGCTCAATGAAAATTCATGTGAGTAGCCCTTATAAAGGAATTTCCGAAAACTTTAAACTTCCTAATTATTATTCCATTTCAACAAAGCGCCCATTCTCTTTAGTGGACGACGAATTTGCCTACATTCTTGGAAGAGATTACGTAAACGATCTTCCAAATAAGACTGAAAAGAAGACCCTAAATTCTACCTTTGGAGATATTTCTGATACGAAGATTGGAAAAAAATGTATCAAGATGTTTAAGAAACAGTTCTCTTCCACTTTCCATGATGAAATCGAAATGGAAAAACAGCTTAATAGTTTCTTAAATATGCCAATTCGTTGTGGATGCATGGGTGGTTTTAATGATAGGCTGGCGTTAGCGATTGTCGCTCTTGCAAACCATAAATATTTAAAAGCTCTAACTGAATTTCTTAAAGGACGAAGAAAATGATTTCGTTTTTCTTATTTCGTCATGCAATAAAGGCCATTTACGGCCGACGTTTTGATGGAGCGCCTAGCTTACCTTATGCTCGAGCAAAAGACTTTGGGATTGAAGAGAAAAGATTTTCTTTTGAAACTGATAAACATCATATTCTTTATGGCTCAAAATATTTTAAAAAAGGTGTCAAGCCTAAAGCCCTAGTTGTCTTTTTCCATGGTCTTGGCGATGGAAGAGCTTCTTATGTTAGAAGCATTTGCCAATTAGCTAACGAAGGCTATTTAGTCTACGCTTATGACAATACAGGCTGCATGGAAAGTGAAGGAAATAAAATTATTTCTTTAGAACATACCATCATTGATCAGGAATATTTCTTTAAATATTTAGAAGAAGATCCAGATTCAAAAGGACTAAAAAGATATAGTGTGGGCCATTCTTGGGGTGGTTATGGAGCGGCAATGTCGGCCAAACCTGAATATAAAATAGAAAAGATAGTAGATATAGCTGGTTTCAATGATCCATTGCGCGTTGTTTCAGAGAAACTTCCTAAATGGTGTCAAATTTTTAAACCATCCATATGGCTCAATTTGAAGTGTTTTACTGGCAAAGAAGGTGCTCAGAAGACCTATCAAATCCTTCAAAACTCTACGGCCAAAGTGCTGTATATCCAAGGCGATAAAGATAAAGATGTGACACCTGGGGAAGGCTACGAACCTTTATACGCTTTGTTTAAAGAAAATAAACGTTTCCGGTTCTTATATATTCCTAATCGTGGCCATTCCGTCTACAAAAGCAAGGATGCTGAGGAGTATGTTCAAAAAATAATGAAGGAAGGAATTACTTCGTTAAAGTCAACAAAGGACGTTGAAATGGACCTTATAAGAGCTACTAATCCTAATAAGGAAATATGGGATAAAATCTTCATTTTCCTAGCTGAAACAAACATCGACAAGGAAGAGGAACGATAGTATATTTATAAAACATGCACTGGTGGCGAAATGGTATACGCTCTGGTCTCAGAAGCCAGTCTGGAAACAGGTGTGGGTTCAAGTCCCATCCAGTGCACCAACAAAAGAATGCTGCGGTCGTAGCTCAACTGGATAGAGCACAAGCCCCCGAAGCTTGGGGTTAGGAGTTCAAATCCCCTCGATCGCACCAAATTAGATTAAATGTCGTCATTAAATTGACGGCATTTTTTATTTTTTCGACCAATGGATAAATTGACTATTAATTGGATATTGAAAATAAAAGATTAAAACAGCAATTAAAAAACCGAAGCAATGGCTGATAAAAAATACATCGGAAACCAACGACCTTAAAGAAAGGCTGGTTAGAAATCCTTAATACAAGGCAAAATAAAAAATGGATGAAATAGACAAAAGAAAAATATATTAAAAATGCCCATTTTATCTATATAAAGAAGTAGACATAAGTCTATTAATAGAATAAAGTCTAGAAAAAATGATGGGAATATACTATACTTTTGGTAGTATGAGAACAAAAGACAGAAGATTCATTAAAACCGAAGCAATTATTCAAAAATCTATGATTTCGCTCTTGAACGAAAGGAATGCAGAGGAACTTCAAATTGAAGATCTCGTCATGGAGGCCGACATAAACAAATCAACCTTCTATCTTCATTACCAATCTTTGGATCTTTTAGTATCTGCGTTAGAGGATGAACTGCTTTCCGGTTTAACGGTAAAAATAAATGAGTTGGATACGAATCATTCTCGTTTTGCTTTTTTTGACACTTGTCTAAATTTTTTAAGGGACAATAAAAAACTTGCAAAAGCCGTTCTTAATGCCTCTACCTTTCGGTTCAACCAAAAAGTAGAGGACTTTGGAAAAGACTTTCTTATTCCAGCTCCAGCAAAAAAGAGAAATCGTTTGGTCTCTAATGTTGAATTTTTAGAGTCATCATTAATTCAAAGTGTTGTCGCATATATTCGAGTTTGGATTTTTGATTCTTGCCGTTTTGAAAATGAAAAATGCATTTCAGATCTTATAGAGCTTTGTGGCTCTAATATATATAAGGATTTATTAAGATAGATTTGGCTAACGAACCAAACTAGATAGATTTTCATTTTTTATTTTTTATTGATAACGATAAAACGATAAAAAACTACCGGTATCTTGAAACCGATTGCCAAATAATTGATAATTTTTAGCGAAGTAAATGGAGGTTTTATAATGTTTAGATTTACTTTGCCTAGAGACGTCTACCATGGTGCTGGCTCATTAGAAGCTCTTAAAAAATTAGAAGGGAAACGTGCCATCATTTGCGTTGGTGGTGGAAGCATGAAAAGATTTGGCTTCCTTGATCGCGCAATTAATTATTTAAAAGAAGCTGGCATGGAAGTTGCCTTAATCGAAGGAATTGAATCCGATCCATCTGTTGAAACCGTTATGAACGGCGCTCAAAAGATGCTTGAATTCAAACCAGACTGGATTGTTGCCATTGGTGGTGGTTCTCCAATTGATGCTGCCAAAGCGATGTGGATTAAATATGAATATCCAGAAACGACTTTTGCTGATATGTGCAAAGTATTCGGACTTCCAAAATTAAGAACAAAAGCCCATTTCTGTGCTGTTTCTTCAACTTCTGGAACCGCAACTGAAGTGACTGCTTTCTCTATCATTACTGATTACAAGAATGGTATTAAATATCCAATCGCTGATTTTGAAATCACTCCTGATGTCGCAATCGTCGATCCTGAATTGGCACACACTATGCCACATAAACTCGTTGCCCATACTGGTATGGATGCAATGACACATGCGATTGAAGCCTATGTTTCTACCGCTCATTGCGATTACACCGATCCTTTAGCTCTTCATGCTATTGAAATGATTAAAGCCGATTTAATCCCATCTTATAACGATGACATGAAAGCTCGTGATAATATGCACAACGCTCAATGTTTAGCAGGCATGGCTTTCTCTAACGCCTTACTTGGCATTGTTCACTCTATGGCCCACAAAACAGGAGCTGCATTTGCCGATTATGGCGCACACATTATCCATGGTGCCGCCAATGCTATGTATTTACCAAAAGTCATCGCTTTCAACGCCAAAGACCCTGTTGCTAAGAAGAGATATGCATATATTGCTGACTTTATCCATCTTGGCGGAAACACGGATGACGAAAAGATCGCCAATTTGATTGCTATGCTTCGTAATATGAACGATGAACTTCATATCCCACATTGCATCAAAAATTATGGTTCTGATTCCTACCCAACCGAACAAGGCTTTGTTCCTGAAGAAGTCTTCTTAGAGAGACTCCCAGAAATCGCCAAAAACGCGATTGCTGATGCTTGCACTGGCTCCAACCCACGTCAACCATCGCAAGAAGAAATGGAAAAACTTCTCAAGTGCTGCTACTACGACACGGAAGTTGATTTCTAAAGAATACAAATTTGTCCCTTCTTTGCACCCCATCCCATGTGGATGGGGTTTTCTTCTGTTTGAGCCGACGCGCAACGTCGAGCGAGTGAAAACTCCCCGATAATCGGG
>UQFY01000013.1 GCA_900540385.1 uncultured Mollicutes bacterium | reverse complement strand
ACCGGCCTTATAGGCCAGATCGAAAAACCGCGCCTTGAAGACGCGGATTTTTATTTGCTTGGATGCCTTCTATATTTATAAGAAACTCACGCAATCAAAAATGTTTATATAAGACAATTTTTGGCATAAATCGTTTAAAATAGTTTTATGAGAGATGATTTGGTAGATTCACGCTTTTGGGGAAGGGAATACAAGAACCACAGCCGTTTTCTTAATTAAGTATTTAAGATATCTGAGTTTTTCTTCCACAAATGACATCTTTGCAAAAAATGCGTGGTATTTTAGGAATACCCTTGTGAGAGCAAATTATAGAAATTTAAAACTTAGCATACATGAAACGACAAAATATCTTGAGCTCTTCTTAAAAAATCTCTTGTTAAATGAGAAAAACGAACTTCGGAACCGTGATATGTATATTGGTGCCATTCTAACTGAAAAACCGGACATTGGATTTGAAAAAACCGGACATTCAAATGAAAAACCGGACATTGGAGATAAGGAAACCGGACATTCGACTGATTATCCATTTATCGAAAGAGACGTCGAATTATCTTCGACGAGTCGTTTTTATATTAAAAAACTGTTCAACAAATTTGGGTGGGACGACTTTTTTGGGAGAACAGAGGTTATGAAGACACTTAACTTGAAAGAAAGCCGCTCGTCAGAATTTTTATCTCTGCTGTTAAGAAAAAAACTCATTGAACATGTAAGTGGCCATGGCAAGGGAAAGTATAAATTCAAGAAAACAAGTAATGATTAGACGTCATCATTTAAGAGCTCTATTCTTGTTTAATGGGTAAAAAGAAAACGTCTTTTTCTTTTTGATTGATCATTGCGTTTTGATTCATCTTTTTGTAATTTTTTGGCATTTTTTCTTTTTCCCCGTCTTTCTATAGGTGGGAGGCAAAAGAAAAACAAAATATTTTGAATTTATATTCCTTCTGCTTTTAACGGAAAACAGAGGGGACGTGTATGCGTTTTCGCCTTAGAAAATCATTTCCTTTCCGTTGGGTTTTACGATGTCCCAAATCTTATCGTAATCATCATTTGAAGACTGCTTTTTTCTCGTGTATAATTTCTAGGCTTCTTTAGAAGGAAGAAGCAAAACATTCTCTTATGGTCGTACTTGATACGATCCATTAGACCAAATTTAGGAGGTGCTAACATGAAAAAGTATGAGATCATGTACATCTTGAATAGCGTTCTTGAAGAACAAGCTAGAAAAGATGAAATCGCCAAACTTCAAGGGATTTTGGAAGCTAACAAAGTCAAAGTTGCCAATTCCCAAGAATTAGGCATGAAAGATTTCGCTACGCCAATTAAAAAGCAACTCAAAGGCTACTATGTCGTTCTCAAAGTGAATGGCGAAATTGCTGGCCTTAATGAGTGGAGCCGTCAAGCGAAACTTGATCAAAACGTTCTTCGTTTCTTGATTACGGTCGACCAAGACTAATCATCGTTTTATACGAAAAACATTGGAGGATCGTAAAATATGTTAAATCGTGTCATTCTAATTGGCCGTCTTACTCGTGACCCTGAGTTACGTAAGACCCCATCTAATCTCTCTGTCGTGTCCTTCTCACTTGCAGTTGATGATTCCCGCAAAAATCCGGATGGAACAAAAAACACTTTGTTCATGAATTGCACATTATTCGGTGTGCGTGCTGATACATTCGCTAAATACACCCGCAAAGGTTCGATGGTTTCTATTGAAGGCAGACTTCAACAAAGAAAATATACGAACAAGGCCGGTGTTCAAGTCACTGTTATCGATACAATCGTTGATAATTTTGACTTCATTGATACGAAAGGTTCAGCTCCAGCAGAAACAAGCGGATATGCTTCTCAACCAGAAGCCGCGCCTGCTCCAGCCCCACAACCAGATAGCGGTAATTTAGATGCCATTGATGTTGTAGACGACGATCTACCATTCTAATAGAAAGGAAAATTTATTATGGCTTTCAGAAAAATGAGATCCAGACGTAAAGTTTGCTATTTCACTAAGAATCATATCAAACATATTGATTATAAAAACGTTGAACTTCTTCAAAGATTCATCACACCTGATGGAAAAATCATGCCAAGAAGCAGCACTGGTACTTGTGCTAAATATCAACGTCAATTAGCGAAAGCAATCAAAAACGCCCGTTATATGGGATTACTCCCAGAAGTTGGCGCTAACTAAGCGAAACTATTACGTTATTAGCCTCACCTATGCGTGAGGCTTTTTAATATTTACACGTATGTTTTAAAAGAAATCTGAATAAAAGTAAAATGCTAATATATTATCAAAAAAATGCATAAAGAATGAAAATATGCTAAAATATTAGCATATGGAAGAACAAGCATTACAATTTGTAACATACGATGAAAAACAACTAGAAATAGCCAAACGTTTTGTTGCTATTAGAAAAAGCAAAAAAGTGTCTCAACAAAGGTTGTCTATTCTTTCTGGTGTTTCTTACGCTTCTATTAGAAGATTTGAAAAAACTGGTAATATCTCTTTATCTTCCTTAGTAAAACTCGCGTTAGCTTTGCAACTTTATGATGATTTAGATAATTTGTTTGTCAGCCACTCAAAATACAAAACAATCGAGGAAATAATCAATGATCAGAAAGATTGATGTTTTTGCCAGCAAGAAAAAAGTTGGCACGCTTGCATTGACAAAAGAAAATGTAGTGGCTTTTCAATACACCGATGAATGGGTTGCGGAAGGTTTTTCCATCAATCCTTTCAAATTACCATTATCCAAACAATTGTTTTTTTCTACTTCACCCTATTTTAAAGGCTTGTTTGGTGTCTTTGCGGATTCTTTACCTGATAGTTATGGTGAGTTGCTTTTAGAACGTTACTTAAAAAGTAAAAACATAGATATGAATAAGCTAACCTGTTTAGATAGACTTGCTTATGTCGGTTCTTCTGGCATGGGGGCATTAGAATACGTTCCAGATTGGAGCGTAGAAATTAATGAAAACAATTATGATTTTGATGTAATTCAAAATGAATGTAACGATTTATTAAGGGCAAAAGAGGTTCAAAATATTGATGAACTTTATGCTTTTGGCGGGTCCAGTGGCGGCTCTAGGCCTAAATCATTAATCAAGTATGAAGGCGAGGACTATATTGTTAAATTTTCATCTAAATATGACCCCAAAAACATCGCTGAACTTGAGTATGCATATATGTCTCTTGCTCAAGGGGCAGGGATCCATATACCAACGATTAAATTGGTATCATCAAAACTTGGTAACAAATATTTTCTTATTAAAAGATTTGATAGGTGTGCTAATAAAAAGATACACATGATAAGCGTAGCCGCATTATTGGAGGCTGATTTTCGGGCTCCTTCGCTTGATTATAATGAGCTATTGAAACTCACAAGAGTGTTAACAAAAAATGATGATGATCTTTTAGAAATGTTTAGAAGAATGGTTTTTAACGTTTTGGCCGATAATCAAGATGACCATATCAAAAATTTCTCTTTTATCTATGATGAGGCAAAAAGAATGTATAGATTATCTCCTGCATATGATATTACTCCCGGGAAAACATATTATGGCGAGCATACGACATCCGTTAATGGAAAAGGAAAGGGGATAACCGATGAAGATATGCTTAAGGTTGCTACAAATAACAAAATAGATTTGGATACTGCGAAAAAGATTATTAGCAAGTGCAAAAAAGTCTTAAAGATTTCCTAACCATAGCGAAAATGCCGTTAAACCTGTTTGTTCTAAGAAACGGGGTTATTAACCTCACCTAAGCGTGAGGTTTTTCTAATATATGTTTCGTCTCTTTCCCCTTTTAACCCATAAGGGGTTAAATTATAATTTAACTATGAACGCATCCATTAAGAAATTTCGTAACATTACATTCATCTTTGCTCTAATAGAGCTAATCTTTATTGGAACCCTCACTTTTTTCTGGGTTTATAACACTTTCGGCATCCGTGATATCAAATATATCGAAGAGTATATATTTTTAGGTTTTGTCGTTCTTTGCTTAGCTGACATCCTTTTCACTTGGTTTGCTTTAGCACGTCTTTCGAGAAAAAGACAAAGCAACGATATCGAAGTGGCCTCTCTTATTGGTAACGACATTCAAATGGCTTATAACTTCAATCAAATTGGTTTGTTAGCCATTGATGAAAATGGTCTCGTGTTATGGACCAATACTTTGTTTAACGAAAGACAATTGGATCTTGTTGATACGGATATTTTCCAATCTTTCCCTGCCTTGAAGGAATTGGTCAAACTCAAAAGCGATAAGACCGTCCATCTTGAAATGAAAGGCAAATCATATGAAGTTCGTTTCTTAAGCGAACCAAGATTGTTTGTCTTTAAAGACGTGACCGAATATGACAACGTTGTCAATTATTCTAAGGAGCAAGCCATTGCTTTAGGCGTTGTCATGATTGATAACTTTAATGATGTTGCTTCCGATACGGATGAAGTAGCGGACGCGGTTATGGATGTTCGCGCTATTGTTCGTGATTATTTCCGCCAATATAAAGTCCTTCTTACCCAAGTGAAACAAGACCGTTATTTCGCGGTTTGTAATTTTAATGCCCTTGATCAAATGGAGAAAGATGGCTTCTCTGTGATGGACAAGGTTCGTGAAAAACAGGATAAAGAAGATACACCATTAACCTTATCTATTGGTTTTGCTCATGATTTCCCTAATGTGGGCAAGTTATACGAAATGACGGAAGAAGCGATTGATACTGCTTTAGCCCGTGGTGGTGACCAAGCTGTTGTTTCACAATATGGCAAGGAACTTCGTTTCTTTGGTGGTAAATCAGCTGCTATTGAGAATACTTCTAAGGTGAAGGTTCGTTCCATGGTTGGAGGGCTTGCTAAGTTAATTAAAGACTCTAGTGCCGTCTTCATTATGGGACACACCGAAATGGATATGGATGCTTTAGGAAGTTGCTTAGGTATCAAAGCCATTTGTGATTGGTGCAAAAAACCAGCCAAGATTGTCTATGCGCCAAAACGTACGGAAAAGAAAGCTAGACTTGCCTTCACAAACGCCTTCTCAAAAGATGCCTTGGATCAATTGACTTTGACTCCAGAACAGGCTGCTGCCCAAATTAGAGAAACTTCGCTTGTTGTTGTCGTAGATGTTTCCGTTCCAAGAAACGTCATGGCTCCAAAGATTCTTGATTTAGCAAGAAAAGTCGTTGTCATCGATCATCACCGTCGTGGGGATTCCTTCATTGAAAGACCATCTTTGTCCTATATTGAGCCATCTGCGTCTAGCGCTTGCGAATTGATTACGGAAATGATTCGTTATGCGGCTGCAAACCCTCGTATCGATTTAAAACCATCTTATGCCACAATTATGTTGTCTGGCATCTTCATGGATTCCCAATATTTCAAGAGCAAATCTGTCGGCATGAGAACATTCGAAGCCGCTGAAATCTTGAAAGAATACGGCGCTGAAAACACTCTTGCGGATGAATATCTCAAAGACGATTACGAAGAATTCGCTTTGACGAATAAGATACTCGGGACAATGAAGACGCCATCTTATGGCGTTCTCTATTGTGTTTCGGATGATAACGATATCGTTGAAAGAAGTGCACTTGCTAAGGTGGCGAATTCTCTTCTTTCTCTTAGAGATGTGCACGCTTCCTTCGTTATTGGAAGGACAGCAGATAAACAAATTAGCATATCCGCAAGAAGCGATGGAACCATATCTGTTCAGCTTCTTATGGAACAATTAGGGGGTGGAGGTCACCTAACGATGGCGGCAACCTTATTCCCAAATCCAAAAGTTCCAAACATCACTCATGTCGATGAAGCGGAAAAGAAACTCATAGAATGTTTGAATGATTACTTAGACGCTTCAAAAGTAAACGTCACTGCGGGAGGAAACAATGTATGAAAATCATTTTATTAGCCGATGTTAAAGGCGTAGGTAAAAAAGGAATGACCGTTGATGCGAAAGACGGCTTTGCTAAGAACTTTCTCATTCCACGTGGTTTAGCTGTTATTTCCACGGATAGCAATCAAAAGATTTTAGCGAAGAACAACGCCGAAGAAGATGCAAGACAACAAGCCTTAAAGAAAGAAGCAGAAGAGCTTGCAAAGCGTCTTGAACACATTAACGTTGAATTTAAAGCCAAAGTCGGAAGCGATGGCAGAATGTTTGGCGCCATTTCTCCAAAACAAATCGAAGAAGGCTTAAAATCCCAATGGAATATCATTATCGATAAACGTAAATTCATCGATAAATATCCTGCTAATGCTTTAGGATACACCCGTTTGAAAATTGAACTTTATAAAGGAAGTGCTGGCGAAGTTGTTGGCACCGTCAATGTTCATATTTCTGAGGAAAAATAATGGCGAAAGTATCTCTTCCCTCCAACGTTGAAGCAGAGCGATCCGTTTTAGGCGCTATGCTTTTATCTTCCAATGCTTGCAATATTGCTATTGCGTCTTTGACGGAAGATTCTTTTTCCGATGTTGATCCTCGAAACAAAATCATCTTTCATGCGATGGAAAATCTTAGCCAGCATGAACAAATCATCGACCCTCAAACGGTGACAAACGAACTCATCAACACCAATCTTTTAAGTGCGGCAGGGGATTCCTCTTATCTTTTGGAATTAATGAATAGCGTCATTAATCCAGAGAATGTGGAACATTATGTTGCAATCGTTAAAGACCAACAAGTTTTAAGAGAGTTCCTTTTAGCACTTCAGGACATTCAAAAAGATTACGCGGAAGGAAAAATCTCCGATATTGGGGATTTCTTAGCCAATTCTCAACAAACCTTAACGGCCATTACCAATAGAAGGTCTGTTGGTGGCTTTCGTAAAGGTGGAGAAATTGCCAAAGAAGTCAAACTTAAGATCATTGCTGAGGCCAAGCGTTCTAATCGTTCTTTAACAGGCGTGGATACGGGCTTCCGTGGCTTAAATAAACTTACCCATGGTTGGCAAGCAGGTGACCTTATCGTTTTAGCTGCTCGTCCTTCTGTTGGTAAAACGGCATTCGCTTTAAACTTAGCGGTAAATGCCGCTTCTTATAAAGGAGAACCAGTCGCTGTCTTCTCGGGAGAAATGGATTCTACGTTGGTTATGAAACGTATCCTTTCTTCTATTTCTCGTGTTTCTCTTTCGGGAAACGAACCTTTAACGGATAGAGATTTAGGAAAGATTGCTCTTGCTGTTACGGAAGTAGAACGCATGAATCTTTATATTGATGATAAGCCAAACCCAAAATTAGGCGACATCATTGCTAAATCCATCAAATTAAAGAATAGCGAGCCTAATCTTTGTGCCATCTTTATTGACTATATCAACATCATACATACAGAAAAATCTTTTGAATCCCGTTCGTTGGAAGTCGCAGAAATTACTTCTTCCTTGAAGGAATTAGCCCGTACTTTAAAAATACCGGTTATTGCTCTCGCTCAGGTAAACCGTGATGCGGATAAAAATGAAAACGGTGTTCCAAGCATGTCTAACTTAAAGGATTCTGGCTCCATTGAGCAAGACGCCGACATCATTATGTTGATGTACCGTAAAGATTATTACGATAACCAAGGAAAACGCATTGTCAAAGGGCAATCCGCCTTTGAACAAAAGATGGATGCTCAAGTGGAAAAAGCAAAACAAGCTGGGCCAAATAAAGACTCAGGATCGGTCACCACAATCAATGTCACTAAGAACCGTAACGGCTCTACCGGTAAGGTTTCTTTAATGTTCTCTAAAGCCATCCAGCATTTTGATAACTTCTCCTTAGAAGCGGAAGACGAAGAGAGAAGATTGAATGGTGAAGAAGGATATCCTTCAGACGAAGAATGATACGTTACGTAATGGCATCTTCCTCTTCAAAAGGGAATGCCGCTTTCATTTATTCCGAAACAACTCTTATTCAAGTGGATATGGGAGTTACTTTAAGCGCGCTTAAGAAAGCCATATCTTTAACTCCTTATCGATTAGAAGACATTCACGCTTTGCTTGTCACCCATGAGCATTCCGATCATATTAAGGGAATGTCTTTATCTTGTTATAAGCATCTTAATATCGACACCTTTGCAGGAGAAGGAACCTTAAAAGAGCCGACCCATGTAGTAGAAGAGGAGTCTTCATTTGATGTTGGCGATTTTACGATTATTCCTGTTCGCACTTCCCATGATGCAAATCATCCCCTTGGTTTTGTTTTTATTCAAGGGAATGAGAAACTCGTTTATATGACGGACACAGGTTACATTCCTGAGGAAAGCCTTCCTTATATGGTGGATGCAAATTTCTATATCGTGGAATCAAATCACGATTTAAAGATGCTTAAAGAATCAAGCCGACCATTGATTCTAAAGAAGAGGATTCATTCCAAACATGGGCATCTTTCTAATGAGGCATCCGCTCATTACTTGGTGGATCTTGTTGGAGATAAAACGAAAGAAATCACCCTCGCTCACCTCTCTTTAGAATGCAACACTCCAGAAAAAGCCATAGAAACGTGGGATAAAATATTTCAAGAAAAGGGCTTATCAATTTCCAAATACCATTTAAGAGTTGCGCCAGCATGTGAGCCTTTGCTAGGAGGAGACAAATGAAAATACGCATCATTACCATTGGAAAACTAAAAGAACCTTATTGGAGAGCTGCTGAGCAAGAATATTTAAAAAGACTTAACCCATATAGCAAAATAGAGGTTATAGAATGTAACGACCTTCCTTCAAAAGAGAATGCCTCTTTAAAAGAAGAAGAGGAAACTAAGCTCAAAGAAGGAAGAGAGGTTCTTATGAAATTAAAACCAAGCGACTTCTTAGTGTTATTGGACTTAGGGAAAGAAGAAATGACTTCCCCAGAATTAGCTAAGAAATTCTCCAAATGGATGGAATTATCCGGAAGCAATCTAACCTTTGTTATTGGCGGTTCCCTTGGCTTATCTCAAGAATTAAGAAATAGGGGCAACGCGACTTTGACGTTATCCTCCTTAACTTTCACCCATCAGATGACAAGAATCATTCTTCTTGAACAGATATACCGCTCTTTTAAGATTCTTAAGAATGAACCTTATCATAAATAATAGGAGTAATATATAGACATTATGATTTATCCTGAATTTGAACAATTTGAATCCTTCGTTGATCCTCTTAATCCTTATTGCAACGCCTATAAAACAAAAGAAGGCCATATCTTCTATGTTGAGCCTGGTTTCTATTCGGGCATGCAAGGTTTTAAGGAAAAAAGAGAAGAACGTTACCAAGATCTCTTAAATGGCATCTTCGATGTTATTAAGAAAAACGAGAAGGTGATCTTTACCTGGTCTTATGATTCTCCGTTTATGGAAAAAGATGGATTCATCTATCGTGAAATCTCTGATATCTCTGATCCATTAAAGATATATGTGGAAGATAAGAGCCGCGGTAGTGATTACGGAGATTAGCAAAAAGATAAAAAGAAAACCCTCGTTCCAATTTGAACGAGGGTTTTTGTGTCCATGTAATTAAGCTTGTGGACGAAGACTTCTCATCGACATCCAAGTGATTCTAAGGATATACATCATTGGGAAGAGGAACATCGTCATTCCAGCGAAGGATGGGATGAAGGCGAGAAGGCCAAGAAGGGCTGGGCATAAGGATGCGTAATAGCCAATCTTTTGGCATTGCCAGAAGGTATAGATTCTAAATGGATTGTTCTTTCCTCTTGTCATAATGAAGATAAGCAAGCCCATCAAGAAGATGATACCAACAGAGATAGCAAGCATGATTCCGCTATATTCCCAAGCAAGGGTAACACGAGTCGAAGCATAGCCGTTCTCTAAGAAATTGCACCAGGCATCAATGACTGTTTGATTTTCAGCTGGGGTGAGAATGGTGTGTAAATCTTTTCCGTCAAAGCCTTTGTAATCATATTTGACTTGGACGTTTTTAACGACTTGGCTGCCTTTAATGCCTTTGGCAAGATAGATGGCATCTTTACCAATAACGATGGTATTGGTGCTATAGCTTTCTGGAGCTTGTCCTAATTCAGCATTCGGATCGTTTATAACATTGGAGAATTTATTGGAAGCGAACTTGTATGGACTTTCGTCCCCGCAATAATAAACAGCTAAACCACAACGCCATTGATCTTTGGCAGTGATAATACCAGCTGCTTGAGAAGAAGAGGAAGAGCTATTTTCATCTTTTGGCTTCTCTTCGGTAATGGAAACTGGAACTTTGTAGTAATAACCCCAATAGGAAACATCTTTTCCATTTGGATTGACGCATTTTCTTTTCCAAGCAGTTTCATCTAATGTCAAAGAGCCGTTTTCAATTTTCATGCTCACGTCAGATGTTTCTTTTTGGAAAGCAACAAGAGCGTTTTCGTAATCGTAAGAATATCCACTCGTGAAGAAATCCGATGCTTTAGTGGTGAAATATCCTACCATTGTTGGAATGGTCGCAATAAGAGCAGCGACAATCGCCACAATAACTGGTCCATACCATTTGTGTTCTCTTCCTGAGACACAAGTGTCATTAGAGAAGAGCGTTTTCAGTAAAAACTTCAATTTTTGAAGAAATTTATTTTGCTTTTTTTGTTTAATTGGTTTTGCTTTTGCCATAGTTCATCCTTTATTCAAGCATTGAAACTTTACAACAAACGGGACGATTATACAAAGGAAACCGCTTCTATTGTCTCTAAGAGACAAGAAAGGAATGTATTTCTAACGATTTTTGACATATACTACAAAGGCTCAAATATTTGAGCTTATGGGGTCGTTCTGGTTTTGACGGGGAACCGATCTTGCCTGGACTGCAGTAGCGTGATGAGCTTTAACATCAAAAAACAATAACTGACAACAGTTATATCTATGCGAACCGCGCTCAACGCGTTTCGTATGCTGCCGCTTAATTAGTAACCTACGGGTTTCCTAGCATCGTCTAGGAGGAGCACGTCCTCCGTTAGTTTCGCATCTTACTAACGGGCAGGGCGCTAAATAAGATGATAAGCGCCAATCCTTGGCTAGGGAAAGGCGACGAAAACCCTCTTAGCCTCGCTAATTGGATTTGGTCTTATCGTACCAGTTAGTTAAATTATGATAGGACCTAAACTGTAGAGGTCCTTGTGGGAGATTCTTCGGACAGGGGTTCAATTCCCCTCGACTCCACCAAAAGAAAAGCATGGGTTTGATACAATTTGTGTCAGACCTTTTTTCATTACGGATAGAAATACTTTTTGTATAATGAAGATGCCGTTAAAAAATAAGGAGGGGAAACATGGAAAAAGAATCTTATTTTGATGGTGGTCTTTTACAACAAATCGGTTGGAGCATTCTTGGAGCAATTATCACTGTTTGCACCTTAGGGATTTGCTATCCTTGGGCAAAATGCATGCTAATTAATTGGGAAGCGGAACACACAGTAATTGAAGGCAAAAGGCTTCGTTTTGATGGTCATGCCGCTCAATTATTTGGAAATTGGATCAAATGGTTTTTACTTACCATTATTACCTTAGGTATTTATGGGCTTTGGGTTCCAATCAAAATGAAGAAGTGGGTCACAAAACACACCTTCTTTGTTGAATAAGCAAAACAAAAAACATTATTAATTTTAAAAAAACAAATTTTTATTTTTTGTACGCTTTAGGTGTCTTGCGCAATTAGAGCGCAATAGATCGCAATTAAGCGCAATAAGAAAATAATCGATAAATAGGCGCTTTTAATTTTTTAAGGCGCCTTTTTTGCATACGTGCGCAATAAGAAAGTCACAGCAGTTATATAGAGACGATTGGAAGGCGTTAGATTCTTGACGTTTTTGTAATTTACGTTCATGAAAGCCCTTTATTTGACAAAATGCAAGAATAAAACGCGTATTTAAGAAACAATCCTTGACATTGTTTTTATATTTAGTTCAATACCATTTGCGAAAGGAGCATTTAGATATGAAAAACAAAATGAAAAACATCTTAATTCCCCTTCTGGCTACTGGTTTATTGCTAACGGGTTGCAATGGTGGAGAAACAGAATCAAGCAGTTCTAGTGTTATTCCGTCTACTTCCGAAGCAAGCAAGGAACCAACCATCACTAAAAAGTTAATTACGAAAGTGGCAGAAGGATGGAAAACTCAATATGAAGTGGGAGATGCTCTCTCCCTAACCGGATTAACCGTTTCTCTTGAAACCTATTCGGATGACGTTCTTTCTCAAACGGATGCTGTAACGGATTTCACCTTAACGATCGGAGAAAAGACTGTTCAAGAAGGATATGTCTTTGTTAAAGAGGATATAAACGATGCCTTAACCTTGTCCGTTCATAAAGACACGTATACTTCAGATTTATCTTTATCTGTCATTGATAAAGCGTATTCCATTCTTATGGAAGGAAACGAAAACTTAAGCGTCTCTTTCTTTGAAATGAAGAATAACGCGCGTGTAGATTTAACCAAAGGCGAAGAAAAAGCGTATGCCGGGGATACGGTTTATTTACAAGTGCAAGATGGCACAAGCGAAGGAACATGGAGTTGCTCTCTTGAACAAATTGCCGTTAAAAAAGCAAACGGAGAAGAATTAGAAAGCTCTCTTACTCTTCAAAAAGATGAAACTGATGGCATTTATTTCTTTGAGATGCCAGAGACCTCCATCTTATTCACTTTCTCTCCAACGAACGAAAGCAAATACGCCGATCAAGAATTCATTGGAAAATACAAAGGGTTTGATTTAAATGGCGCATGGAGTGGAAGTAGTATTTCCTCTTCCGGTGAAGTAAAGGCTAACGGAACGTTTAGCATTACCGTGGAAGGCGCTGTCATGGATGCTCATTTCGATGATATTGCTTATAAGTTGGATGAGAACGGGAAGATTGCTCTTGATAGCGAAACCTATACGTCAAATACAATCTCTTACGATTCTTCCATCCTTCGTTACCACGTTGCTTATTCTAGCTCCACAAATGATACATACGACATCTATTTATTAAAAGGAGCGGGGAACGTAAAGGTTTCAACCCTTTTTGGAAGTGATGATAAGAATTATGTTCTCGCTCAATTCACTTCTGGAGAAACAACTTATTCCTTCTTATCTATTAAAGAGAAGCTTTATTGCGGTGTTGAAATTGTAGGTAACAAAGACAATTTACTCTCATCCACCTTATTAACTGTGACTTACGGACAAGAAACGGCGTACTTCAAAAAGAGTGAGAACTCTCATCAAATTGAAGTGGCTGTAAAAGGCCCTGAAGCAGGCACATATACGTCTAGCGATAATAAATCCCTTGTTCTTGACGGATTTGGTGGATGTAGCTTAGACGGAGCGAAAGGAACCTATGTATATGATTCCAAAGAACAGGCTGTAACTGTAACAATTAGCGGAAAAGAAACTATATACGCCCTTGATTTAGAGAAGAAGAGCTTCTCTCCTAAGGCCTTTGCTAACGAAGACCCATGGGCCAACGAAGCTATGACTTACAAGGGAGTTCTTAATACGAATTTTTTTGAAGACGTTCCAATGATTCTAATTTTCAACGCTGGAAAGGTTACTTATAAAGAATATGAAAGTGGCTTAAATAATAAGCAATACGATTACACCTTCTCAGATGGTGTGGTTACCTTCTCTGCGACGAATTATTCAACAAGTTTGTTTACCTTCAATTTTGCTGTCTCTTCAGATAATTCGACACTTACTTTGAAGGAAAGAGTGAATGTTCAAGGAAGCATCTATTTCCCGAAAGACTTCAAACTTACAAAACAATAAAAAGGAGAAACAATGAAAAATAATATTAAATTCTTAATTCTGCCATTGGCTGCAACATTATTGGCTTCATGCCAAGGCAATTCCTCCGAGGAATCTTCTTCAGAGAATAGTGTATCCTCTGAAGTCACACAAAAGGTTGATACAACTCTTTTAGAGGTGAAAACAACGATTAATGGTTGTAATGTCTCCGGAGTTAGCGTGGATATTTCTCAAGGCATTGGAACAGTGTTAGTCACCGGACAAAGCTATGATATGAAAGTCAGCGTTACCGATAAAGGTGGGGACGTTACTCCAACTTATAGCCAAGAGGGGATTATTTCTTTTGAGAAAAAATCCTCGGAAACGTACACCTTAAAAGCCTTAAAAGCAGGGGGCGTTACCCTTTCTTTGAAAGACAAAGACGACATTACGGTATACCGTTGTGTAATCAATGTTCGTGATCCTCTTGCTCCGACAGAGCTTACCAATTTCATTATTGAAACGGTTGATCATTATGAAACGACCTTCCAAAACGCTTCATACAATTACAGCATCTCTTTTGTTAGCAACACTGAAGGCGTTTTAAAAGGAAAAGAGGAAGGTAACACTTACAATACCTCTTTCACCTATACCTTAGGAGAAAAACCAATACGTCTTTCTAATTTCTATGGTTATGAATTAAACATCACCATGGATGAAGCCAACGAGAACCTTACTTTTGGCACTTCCTATATTTCTGCCAACGGATTCAATATGTTGCCATTCGATAAAGGAGGATCCGTCCTTGGCTTCTTTGCCGCTAAATTTTAATTAGGAGAACACAATATGAATAAAAAGAGACTATTACCTTTATTCCTTTTAAGTAGTGCTTTCATTCTTGCTTCATGCACATCTAATAATCCAGATGTTCCATCAAGTGGAAATGGTACCAACTCAAGTCAGAATTCGACTTCTTCGGGCGGGACGGTTGCACCTGTGGAAGAATATTTTAAAGTC
Organism: uncultured Mollicutes bacterium; assembly: GCA_900540385.1. Classification (GTDB taxonomy): domain Bacteria; phylum Bacillota_I; class Bacilli_A; order RFN20; family CAG-826; genus UBA4951. Next base: position 37,029 of record UQFY01000013.1, on the reverse strand, counting down.
ACTTCTAGAAGCGATACCCGTTACACATTATCCCCAAATAAAACCAGCGCCAAAGTAGGCGAGACGATTTCTGTTACTGCCACCGTTCAAGATGGTTATAGTGTGATTGCCGTTTATGCAAACAGCCAAAAATTAGAAAAGAGCGGGGACGTGTATACGTTTACCATGCCTGAAATCGACGTTGTTTTACGTGCGGAACTCTCTGTTGAAGGAGAAATCACCGCTCAAGGCGGAGATGTTGCGGTCGCCTTTAAAAAGGCGGAAGGCTCAGACACGTTATGGGTTGCAAAAGGAGTGAAAATCAATAACACTTCCAGCTTCTCTGTCAAAGTAGGGAAAACCACTCTCAGCATTGTTAATGTTGATCGTTTCCGTTGCTTTGTTCCAATTGAAGCAAGCTATTCTTCTTCTGGCGGTAATCTTTCCTTGCCAGGAGGAGCAACCTATGACTTCTATTATGACTCTAGTTTAGATCGCCCTCTTTATTTCAAACGTACTAGTGTGGATGTTTTGCCTTCTAACGCGTCCACGTTGGAAAATATGTTCCATAGTTCTGTTCAATCGGAATATGCGTTATATCCTTCCAATGTGAAGAAAGTTACTTATTCTAATTCTTCAAGCGCTGAAAAATACGTTTGGCAAGCTTATGAAAATAACGCTTCCTTAGCCACCGTTACGAACACAAAAACAAATACTGAAAAAGCTTTTGTTTATAAGAGTTTTGACAAAAATAGCAACATCTACACAGTCGTTGATAGTTATTTGGAAGCAGCTAATGACAGCACAAAATTGGACGATACCGATGAATTCTCTGGAAAATATTTAGCTGTAGATAATCCATATGATGACAATGCCGTGGACTATAGCAGACAAGAGGTAGGGAAAGAGGCTGCTTTATTCGACAGCACTCATTATTCCCATGATATGAATTCCATCGATTTCGATATTATGTATGCCTATCGTGTAAATATGACACAAGGCGACGAATTTGTTTTAGCAGAATGTAATGTCACCTCAGCAAAAACAGATAATGGTTTCCAAACCAAGATTGATTCCAGACTCACCTATGATTCTTCTAAGAACGCTCAATTAACTGAAGAATTGAAGTATCACGATGAATTTGCCGTTACCTTGAGCTTCAATGCGGATGGCTCTCTTTTAAGCGGAAGCTATCTCAATACAAGATATGACGCTTTGGGATACGATTTCACAAACGAAAAGATTACCAATGAGAAGAACGGAAAGGTTGTTAAAGAGCTTTCTTTCTCTTATGAATATGGAAATCCAGAAAGTAAGCCAGCAGAAGGCATTCGTGATGTTTCTCAGTATTTCCTTTCTTCTTCCACTTTGACGAAAGATACGGTTACTTTAGCGGATAGCAGTGTCGTTTCCGAAACAGATACGAATAAAAACAAACTCCATCAAGGAGACAAGATCGATAATTCTAATATTGATGATTATTTAACCATCAACGCTCCTAAAACCGTTTGGGACACCTGGCAATATACACTTACTGCATCAAGTGATCAAAACGTACTTGGATATAATGCCAGCACAAATACCTGGAGAGCTAAAACCACAGGAAGCACGGTTGTAACCATTTCTAATAAAACGGATAGGACCGTGAGCTTGGATTTGAATGTAGACGTGGTCTATATGGCAACCATTGGTTCTTTCTATTTCGACCATAACTATGATGCAGGCGATTATGGTGCAGACGATCACGCTCAAAAAGCGGTTGCCTTCGTTGGCTCACAAGCGACTTATCGTTTGATTGCCTCTGGTGAAAAAGGAACGCCATGGGCTAAGAAAGATATCCCTCTTCCTTCTGATTTGAAGTTAAAAGCAAACGGAAATGACTACGGTTTGACCTATTCTATCGATTGGGCAACTGGTGATATTACTTTTGATGGCAGCAAAGTCACAGGGGTGGAGAAGAACCAATCCGTTACCATTGTCTATACCCCAGAAACAAGCCATGCCCAAGAAGGTGGATTATCTTCTAGTTCTACTTTAACCATTACTTTGAAAAATCTTGCTTATACGGCAGAAGATATCAAAGGAACTTATACCAATACAGAGAACTCCGCCACTTTGAAATTAACAGGTGAAGAAGCAGGCAGCCTTGCTACGAATAATACTCCTTATAAAGGCAGTGTTGTCGTAGGAACAAAGACCTATGATTTCTCCTATGGCTTTAACGCTTACAGTTTAGCTCTCCCTCTCCATTTTGCTGATTCTGGCATTGATGGAAAGATGACTTTCAAAGAAGACGGCACCGTTGCTGTCATTATGGAAAGCGTATCCTATTCCGGAGAAGATACAGGCGCTACATCCACAAGCATTCTTGGATCCTTTGCAACCGATGAGACCGCTGAAAGCGAAGTCATCTTTACGAGGGCTTAAAAATGAGAAAAAATTTAGCACTCTTCCTTCTCTCTCCGTTGCTTCTTGTTTCTTGCTCTGCTCCTGAGGCTTCTTCTTCGAAAGATACGGCTCCAAAAACTTGTTTAGGAGCCTTGAAACAATTAGAGGGTTTAACGAATTACACCTTGGTTTCCGCTAAAAATTCCTCTCCCATCAAAGAAGAACATATCACGGAGAAATACTACGAAAACAACTACACGGGGTACTTATCTGTAAAAGGTGGAGTTTGTTCTTTCGAATACGATGGAACAACCCTTACGAAGTCTGCTTTGCTTAAAAAAGAAGGTGTAGCACTTACCTTAAAGGATTTTGTTCCTTCCTTTGAAGGGGTTAATTATTCTTCTTTGGAAGGAAAAACGGATATGACATTGGATTTAAAAACCAAATCCATTGCCACTCGTTTGCTACCAAAGATTGGTTTTTCCGCGACCGATTACACCTCGCTTGTTTCGCTTAACGCAACTCTTGAAGATGAGACAACGTTAAATGGTTTCCATTTTGATCTTTCTTTTGATAATAAGACCAACTACACCATTACCTTTAAAGATGTTGGAAAGACTTCTGTTTCTTTCTTAGAGAACGCCTTAAAGGAGAATGATGAAGCGTTTACTCCAACCGAAACAGAGCAAGCCATCACTGACTTATTTGCTCTTGATAATTTCACTCAGTATCGTGATTTAACTGGAAACAATGTCATGGATACGATGGATTATTTCACTGAGCAGTATTTCTTAACGGATTTCACTTCCGAATATGCTGCAGAAAATCCTGAAACAGCAGCCGCTTATACCAAAGGATTCCTTGGCATTGAAAATAAAAAGATGACCTATGGTGGAAAAGAATTAACCTTCCAGGGCACTTATATGTTTTATAAAGATACAAGCGCCCTTGTGCCTTCTTTGTATCTTGTGACAAGAGAGAATCCTTCAAAACCGGGATATGCAGAACCTTCATTTAAAGACAATGATTCCTCTGATGTCGTAAGCATCATGAATTATCCAAAGAATCTTATGGCCTTGAACCATTGGGAACTCTTTACGGATAATAAAGATGATTCCTTCACGACAGATGATACGTCGATCCTTGTTGATTTCTCTAATAGCTTTGCTCTTGAGGAAACAGGAAATAGCTTGTCCCATCTCGATATCATTTACGATAAAGATGAGGGAAAGGTTACAATGAATCTTTACCGCAAGGAAGGAAATTATTACGAATATGTCTTTGCTGACTTTGGTAAAACTTCTGTCAGTTGGGTTGACAGCTTCATTCGTAAAAACAAACTTGCTTAATGAAACAAGATGGGTTCCGGCCCATCTTTTTTTAAAAAGACATAGGGGTTTCCTATGGCTGGAGGACATGAATCATTATTTCATTAATACATGTATGACCTCTTTTTGAGGTTTATATGGAATTAAATGGCCTTCTATCTTTTCTCCATTCACATATAACGAAGCGTTTGGAACGTTATGAATTTCAATATCATAGGTGTTTCCACGAAATTTTCTTTGAATATGAAGATATGGATATTCCTTATTCGGTAAGCATGGCTCTACAATCAAGCCATCATAATCAGCACGAATGCCTAGAAGATATTCTTGTAAGGCAACTAAAGACCAAGAAGCAGAGCCTGTTAACCAGCTATTTTTTGCTTGGCCGTAATTGGCTGCTTCATGACCGGCGATCATTTGAGAGTAGACATACGGCTCCGTGTAATGGACATCGCTTTCTTCTTCAATGAAAGCAGGGCAGTTTTTGATGTAAAGGGCATATGCTTTTTCGGCTTCTTTTTCCACACAATGAGCAATTGTTACCCATGGATTGTTATGGTTAAATACCGCTCCATTTTCTTTATATCCTGGTGGATAAGAAGATATCTCTCCCAATTCGACGTGATAAGTATGATATGCAGGGGAAAGTAACTCTAATCCATATTTGCAACCAAGGTACTTCTCAGCGCTTGCTAAGGCCTTTTTACCATATCCTAAGCTATGACCGATTCCTGCCATGACACAGAAACCTTGCGGTTCGATAAAGATCTTCCCTTCTTCATTTTCATGAGAGCCAACCTTCTTTCCAGAAGCGTCATAGGCACGAAGGAAATATTCGCCATCATAACCATGTTGGATGGTTGCCTCTTCCATTTTCTTTTTTGCTTCAAGAACCTCTTTTTCCTCCTCTTTTAAGCCTAAATGAGAAAGGATTCTTGCATATTCATTGGAATATAAGACAAACATACCGGCAATAAAGACGGATTCAGCAACTTTTCCTGAGCCTTTATTCTCAGTTGTTTGGAAAGATTCCCCTGGAGTGTTGCTAAAACAATTTAAATTCAAACAATCGTTCCAATCCGCTCTTCCAATGAGTGGAAGTTGATGTCGACCTAGATTATTCATTGTGAAATGAATGGAACGTCTAAGATGTTCCAATAAAGGTTTCTCGCTTCCTGCTTCATTATCAAAAGGAACCTCTTCTTTTAGAATGGAATAATCGCCTGTTTCTTTGATATAAGCGCTTGTTGCTCCAACTAGCCAAAGAGGGTCGTCATTAAAGCCCCCTCCGATAGCGGAGTTCCCTTTTTTGGTTAATGGCTGATATTGATGATAAGTGGAACCATCTTCTTTTTGAATGGCTGCAATATCAAGGATTCTTTGTCTTGCTTTCAAAGGAATCATATGAACGAAACCGAGCAAGTCTTGGCAAGAATCACGGAAACCCATTCCTCTTCCGATTCCAGATTCGTAATAAGATGCGCTTCTGGACATGCAATAAGTAATGATGCTTTGGTATGGATTCCATATATTTGCCATACGATCAAGTTTTTCGTTTCCGGTTTTTGCTTGATAGATATCTAAGAAAGAATTCATCTTCCTCTTCAAAAGAGCGAGGGCGTGTAGTACTTTTTCATCAGAATTGAATTGTTCAATAATTTTTGCAGCTGGTTTTTTGTTAATGATATTAGGGGCAATGAATTTCTCTTCTCCTTCTTTAATTTCACAATAACCTAGAATGAAAATTAAACTCTTTTCCTCGTTTGCCTGAAGCTCTAAATCAATTTGATGAGCGGCAATTGGATGCCATCCTGATGCAACATGATCCCCTAGTTTGTTTTTGAATATCTCTTCAGGATGATCATAGCCATTATGCATGCCTAAGAAGGAATCACGGTCTGACTCAAAATGAGAGGTTTCATGATTAACATAATAGAAGGCGTAGTGATTTCTTCTCTCTCTAAATTCTGTTTTGTGATAAATGATGCCGTTATAGCATTCCACTTCGCCAGTAGAGAGATTTCTTTGAAAGTTTTCTGCGTCATCGCTAGCGTTCCATAAACACCATTCCTCTTGAGCGAAGAAAGAGAAGACTTTCTTTTCGTTACTTTCGTTTTTTAGTTGAATGTATTGAATTTCACAATGAGCATCATTTGGAACAAAGAAAGTGCAACGGACTTTAAGAGCGTTTTTCTTTCCCGTGATAACACTATAGCCAAGGCCGTGTCTACATTCATAGAAATCCAATTCCGTTTTGCTAGGAAGATATGTTGGCGACCAAATCAATCCTTTTTCATTGACGTAAAAATGGCGACCATCAAAATCCGCTGGAACATCATTATATCGATAACGCGTTATGCGTCTTAATTTAGCATCTGTATCGAAACTATAACCTCCAGCAGTATTGGAAATGAGGGAGAAGAAATGATCCTGACCTAAATAGTTTATCCAAGGAGAAGGGGTAAAAGGCGTTTGAATAACATACTCCTTGTTTTCATCGTCAAAGTAGCCGAATTTCATAAATTTTTCCTCATTTTTGCTGATTAAAAATATAAATATTAACGTAAACGTATTCACACGAGTGATAACGCACTTTTTATCGACGCTTAAACGTTTTCGTTATATTCTCATTCTAAAGCAAAAAGTATCGATTACAAGCCGAAAAAAATTTTACGTTACGAAAAAAGAACGAAATAATTACACACCGCCTAGAGTATAGGAAAATTCAAAATGTAAACGCTTACAAAATTCACCTTGACAAGCATTTTTCCCAAACTTAGCATTGAGATAACGAAAACGATTTCGTACCTAGAGGAAAGGCAATGGCAAAGATTTCTGATATTGCAAAAAAACTGAATCTTAGCAATGCGACCGTATCTAAAGCTTTAAATGGTAGTAAGGAAATTTCCCAAGCCACCCAGAAGCTTGTCAAAGATACGGCACGCGAGATGGGTTATGTTCCATCTAGTTTTGCTAGAACGTTAAAAATGCATCGTTCCTTTACTATTGGAGTTCTTTTCGTTGACAAAACTGAAAGTGGTCTTAGGCACGAATATTTCTCTTCTATTCTTAACTCTGTTAAAGTTGCTGCTGAAGCAAAAGGCTACGATTTAACCTTTATTAATAGTGGAAATTTTTCTGGATTGACACCCTCTTATCTTCAACACGTGAAATCAAGAGGAATTGATGGAGTGGTTATTGCCTCTGTTGATTTCTTTGACCCAAATGTTTCGGAACTTGCTTATAGCGGTCTTCCTGTTGTCACCATCGATCATATGTTTGAAGGATGCTCTTCTATTATGTCTGATAACGAGGATGGAACCTATGAGCTTACAAAATACGCTTATCAGCAAGGACATAGAAAAATCGCTTTCATCCACGGTGAAGATACGGGCGTTACTCATAAGAGAATTGCTGGTTATTTAAGAGCTATTCGCGAATTAGGTATGGAGCCGAATGAAAAATATCTTCTTCCGGCTCGTTATCACGATCCTGATTCCGTGCGCCTTGCCTTCAAAGAACTCGTTTCTTTGAAAGAAAAACCAACTTGCGTTCTTTGCCCAGATGATATCAGCGCTCTCGCTCTTCTTAGTTCTAAGAACGATGCCGCCTACGCAAAAGGAATTTCTATTGCGGGATATGACGGAATTTCTCTTTCGAGGATGATTGAACCATCCTTAACGACTTATTGCCAAGATAGCGATAAGATCGGCCGTCTTGCAGTGGAGGAACTTATCTCCCGTATTGAGGAACCAAAACTCTTTGTCCCAAAAACAAACAAAGTAAAAGGTTTCCTGCAAAAAGGCGGAACCATTCAGTTTTCAACCGGTGATACAACATCGGAAAAATAAATAAATAGCGACATTGAAAGGAGGAATGAAATTTCATGAAAAAATCAATGCTTGCGGCACTCGTCATCTCTGCAACCGGGCTCTTAGCGTTAGCCGGCTGTTCGGAAACAAAAACCGAGGAAAACGGAAAAGTCCTCAATGTTATGTGTTGGAATACGGAATTCCAAGAACGCTTTGAAGATTACTATCCAGACGTGACCATTACTGGAGAAGGAACGGGCAAGACCTACACCTTAAAAAATGGCGTAAAAGTCAAATTCATTGTTGAACCAAATGATAACAACAATTATCAAAACAAATTGGATGAGAAATTAAAAGGCCAAGATAAAGCTGCGGCTGATGATAAGGTCGATATGTTCCTTATCGAAGCAGACTATGCGACAAAATACACCAAAACTGCCTATACTCTGGATTTAAAGACTGACATCGGCTTAACCACCGAAGATCTTGCCGATCAATACAAATATACGCAAGATATTGTCACCTATGATGGTCATTTAAAGGCTACAAGTTGGCAAGCTACCCCTGGGTTATTTGCTTATCGTCGTGATATTGCTAAATCCGTTTTAGGAACAGACGATCCAGCAAGGGTTCAAGAAAAGATTTCTGATTGGGCCAAATTCAATGAAGTTGCAGCCCAAATGAAAACTGCGAACGTCAAAATGCTTTCTGGCTTTGCAGATAACTATCGTCCATATTCCAACAACATGACCGATAAATGGGTAACAGCGGATAACACCATCCGTCTTGACCCAGAAATCAAGAAATGGATTGTTAACACGAAAGATTATGCTGATAAGAAATATATTGATGATGCCCCTCTTTGGAGTGCTCAATGGCAAGCAGACCAAGGACCAGATGGCCACGTTTTGAAAAACGATAAAGGCGAAGTCACTGCAACTGGAAAGAAGACTTTCGGCTTCTTCTATAGCACATGGGGCATTAACTTCACTCTCGCTGGCAACGCCGATCCAGATGGATACGCCAAAAAGATGAATGAAGCAAAGAATGCGGATGGTAGCATTGACACCACTAAGACCCTTTACGGTGACTATGCGGTTTGCAAAGGACCAGCGTCCTGGTATTGGGGTGGCAGCTGGCTTTGCGCAGCCAAAGGCACAGACAACAAAGAAGAAGTCAAAGATATCATGAAGAAGTTAACCTGTGATGCAACAATTGCTGAAAAAATCACTCGTGGAACTCAAGACTATACCAACAATAAGACGGCTATGAACAAACTCGCTAGCGATGCAAGCTATGGTTCTGAATTCCTTGGTGGACAAAATCATATCGCCCTCTTCAAAGAAAGTGCTGAAAAGATTGATATGAGCAATGCTGGCCCACATGACCAAACATTGAATGAAGGTATTCAAAACTCCTTCGAAGCATATTTCTTCAATGAAAAGACAACATATGCTAACGCACTTGCCGCTTTCAAGAAGACTGTTGCGGAAAAAGCAAACAATCTCAAGTTCTCCTCTGAATGGGATAGCTGGGATGGCAAAACGCTTTAATTCTTAATAGCTAAAAGAGCTGTGGGGTGGCGCTTCGGCGCTGCCCCTTCATTGGAAAGGGAGAAAAAAATGAACAACCAAAAACGAAAAAGAAAGAGTGTTCGTTATGATAAGTGGGGCTATTTGTTCCTTGTTCCTTTTTTTGTCGCTTTCATCTTATTTCAATTAGTTCCTTTAGGAAAAACATTCATCTATGCTTTTCAAGAATACTATGATGATTTATTGGATACTGTTGGACCTAATTGGTGTGGATTTGATAACTTCAAATACATTTTCCAATCAGGGGTTGAGGATGCAACCTCAATTACCTTCTTCAATCATACATTTACGGCAAATGCTCATATCCCAACTTTCCTTTATTATTTGATGAACACGATGGTGATTTGGATCATTGGCTTTATTCCTCAAATTATCATCTCTTTAGCTTTAGCGGTTTGGTTTACGGATGCTCGTTTGAAGATTCGTGGCCAACGTTTCTGGAAGACGATTATGTATATGCCAAACCTAATTATGGCTTCGGCGTTCGGCATGCTCTTCTTAATGATTTTTGCCACAAATGGCCCTGTCTTCCAACTTTTGATTTCTTGGGGATGGGTTGATGGAAATAATTTGATCAACGTTGCTAATAATGAGATGTGGACCCACATCATCATCGCTGGTTTAAATTGCTTAATGTGGTTTGGTAACACAACGTTATTGCTTATGTCAGGCATCATGGGTATTGATGAATCTATCTTTGAGTCTGCTCGTATTGATGGATCTGGTGCTCAAAGAACCTTCTGGAGCATCACGATGCCCCTTTTGAAACCAATCTTCTTATATGTCTTTATCACCTCCATGATTGGTGGAGTCCAGCTCTTTGACGTTGCTCAAATTTTTACTCAAACAACGGGTGGCTATTTAAAGAGCTCTGAAACGGTCATGATGTACCTTTATAATCTCGTGACTGTAAAACATAACTATGGGCAAGCTGGCGCGCTTAGCATTGTCCTCTTCGTAATCACTTTGATTTTGTCTTGCATCGTTTATCTTTCCAATTACCACACTAAGAACATGGAAAAAGAAATCCGTCATAACCGTAAAAAACGTTTTAGGACATATGCCGGTTGTATAGAAACGGAGAAAGAAATAGCCCGTCAGAGAGGAGAAAGCTTATGAGAGAAAATAAAGACATGAGCAAGAAAAAGAGCCTCTTAGGGATGTCTTCCATCTTAAGAGCCCGCCGTATTTGCGTTTACTTTATCTTGATCATTTTAACCTTCCTTTGTCTCTTCCCAATTTGGACATTAGTTGTCAATATGACGCGTAGCAATGGACAAATTGCAACAAGTTTCTCTTTCTGGTTTGGCACCAATTTCTTTGAGAACATGAAGAATGTTTTCTCCGATGATCACTTGCCTGTTCTTTCCGCTTTAGGAAACAGCGTTATTGTCTCCGTAGTCGGGTCGTTGCTTTGTGTCTATTTTTCTGCATTAACCGCTTACGCCATTGAGGTTTATCAATTCAAAGGACGTGAAATCATCTTTAAGTTCATTTTGGTTATCATGATGATTCCAACAACCATTTCTGGTGTTGGTCTTGCTAGAATGCTTACTAGCATTGGCCAATCGGATATGCTTTGGCCGCTGATTATTCCTTCTATTGCTTCGCCTATCACCTTCTTCTACATGAAACAGTACATGGAGTCTGTCCTTCCGTTAGAGATGATTGAAGCAGCCCGTATTGATGGAGCAGGGGAGTTCCGTATCTTTAATCAAATGGCCTTACCTATTATTAAGCCTGCTTTAGCTGTTCAACTTATCTTTGCCTTTGTTAGCAATTGGAATAACTTCTTTATCCCTGCTCTCTTAATTAGCGATAATAAAAAGAAAACGTTGCCGCTTATTATTGCTGCCGTTAAGGCTTCCGACCCATCTTCATTTGATATGGGTAAGGTATATGCTTTGATTGGCTTTGCTATCATACCGCTTGTTATTGTTTATCTTTTCCTCTCTAAATTCATCGTTGGTGGAACGACTGAAGGCAGCGTGAAAGGCTAAAGAGCATGTCTTTAAAACTTACCAATGCCAGAGAACTTCAATCGCCATTTCAAGGTATTCTTTCTTTGAAAGAGGAAGGATATCTATTTCCTTTTCGTAAATATGTTGGCTTTGCAGGTTCTTTTCGTTCTGTTCCGTTGCTTTCCTTTTTAAGAAATGAACCTCTGTTTGTTCATTACATTTCAAATTTGGACGGAGACACACACTTGTTTCAAATTAAAAACGATGTCGTTTCTTTGGAAGGGGAAAGAATTCCAAAGGAAATAGAAGACGTTATTTTATCTGCTTTGAAAAGCTTAGGTTCTTATGGTGGTTATCTTGATGATGACGGTTCTCTTCATTTAGATTTAAAAAGCGGTGAAGTTGGGCCGCATTATGGCGTGAATCTTCTTTTGGGCGATAGGAGCAACGTTACTGATTGTTTATTAAGCACTCCTAAAAGCGTGCTTGATCCTTTTGCTAGAGGTTCCTTTCGTGGGCCTGCTGGTTATCAAATATTAGCATCCAGATGGGATGTTCTTCCTGAGGAAAACGGTAATCCTTTTAATAGGCAATTTTATCTCATTGAGAACGGAGAAATAATTTTCTATAGCGCTAGCATATCTAAGAATGTTGAAAAAGCAGAATGTGTCCATTCTGTTAACAAGACAACTATTCTTTATCTTTTAAAAGACGGTCTTCAAATTAAGAGAACCTTCTTCTTGTCTTCCTATAAAGAAGGGGAACCTGAAGCGATCGAAATACAAACAGTAAGTCTTCTTTCTCCGACGGATAGGAATATAGAGATATGTTTCACAGGCATGTTTGGTTTTTCGAATCCATCTTGCATGGAAAACGACGTGATTTATCAAACGGTCATTCAAGAAAGTTCGATCATTCGAAACGAGAGAAACGAAATAGTCGCGTATTCCCCACATTACTACCCACATTATTTTTCAAACAAGAGAAGATTCTTTGGCTTTCGAGATGAAGACTCTTTTCCCACCTCTTTTAGTAATGATGCCGCCTCTTTTTTAGGAAACGGGAATATAGAAAATCCTCAAGGCATATATCATTTAGACAATACATTACGGAAAAAAGGTGCTTCGTTTTTTGCTTTAAAGAAAGCAATATCTTTGAAGAAAAACAAAGAAAAATATCTATATAGCTACACGGGTCTCGTGGATTTAGAAAATGAGGAAGATTTTTTATCCAAATTAGAGAAATTTCTAGAAGATAAAAAAGATGTTTCTTCAATCAAAAAAGCTTTGCTAGAAAGAGAAGATTCTTTCCGAAGGTATGCCTCCTCCTTTGTCATCTCTTCCCAAGATAAAAAGTATGATTCTTTAGTCTCTAAGAATCTTCCGTTTCAAAATCTTTATCAAAGCTTTGTTAGTAGGAGTTTTGCACAGACTCAAAAAGGATATCGTGAAATCGGCTTTAGAGAAATCCAAGACCTATATGCGTCTATCCCTTATTTTGTTGCAAACGGGCAAAAAGATTTAGCGAAAAGCCTTTTATCTAATTGGATAAAAAACGTCTATTCCTTTGGTTACGCCAATCACAATTTCTACTATGAAGGAAAAGAACCAGGACAATGTAGTGATGACTCTTTGTGGCTTTTATTAGCGGTAAGTGAGTATATATACGCCAGTAACGATTTTGACATCTTGAACGAAGAATTCCCTATGGCTGAAGGGAATAAAACAAGAAAACTTAGAGATACATTAAAAGCGATTGTCATGTATTCTGGATGCATTTCGATTGGAAGACATGGTCTTCCTTTGCTTGATAGCGCTGATTGGAATGATTGCTTAAAGATTGACGCCTCTGCTTTAAGAGGCCCAGAAAAGGAAAAAGAATATCAAAAACAACTTGAAGAAGGGATTATTCGTTGTGGGGAAGCTTTAGTGAGCGATTATTCTGAATCCGTTATGAACGCTTTTCTTCTATTAACTGGTATACGTTCTCTCTTGAGCATAAATGCGTTTGAGAAAAATGAAACGTGTTTCTACCAAAGAATAAAAACTAGATTAGAAAGAAATATTCGCAAACATGCTTGGATCAATGATTTCTATGCTAGAGTTTTATTAAATTCAAATAGGGGTATCTCTTCTTTTGTGGGATCGCTTGGAGATGGATTGTCAGAAAACCCTGAGCTAAATAACGGAACCCTATATTTAAATTCCTTCTCTTGGAGCATTCTTTCCGGAATTGCTAGTGAGGAAGAAATTGCTAAAATGCTACCTCTTGTAGACCGCTATCTAAGAACGGATGTCGGGTATCGTTTAACAACGGAAGGGGATCTTACTCTTCTAGGAAGCAAAGATTCTGCAACAAGCCATTACTTCCCAGGCGATAGAGAAAATGGTGGCGTTTTTAAACATGCGGCCATGATGTTTGTGGAATCTCTTTTTGTTGGAGCGAAACGCGTCTCCTCTGAATCTTTAAAAGAAAGAATGTTAGATGACGCATTCTTCATGATGAGGAAAACATATCCATACGAAGATATAGAGGATCCCTACATTAAAAAAGGAAATCCACGATTCTGTTGTCAATATGCAAATCCATTTACCAAAGAGGATATGGGCCCAATTCTTTCCGGAACGGCAACATGGCTTTTATTAGCAATCAAAGAAAGTATGGGTATCCCTTTCCTTAGCGATAAGAAAAAGATGCTGCCTTTGCTTGAAAAAGAGATAGGAGAACTATCCTATATTTATTCAACCTATCAAGCTAAATATTCCGTTCATTTACATAAAGAAATTGGAAAATACGCGACCCATGTATATAAATTCAGAATAGATGGAAAAGAAACATCGAATTTTAATTTCGATGAAAATCTTCTAGGAGAGCATGTGCTAGACGTCTATTTGAAATAATTAACGGAGAATGTATCCGACCCCTCTAAGGGTTTCGATATGAACATTGGAAGAAGATATCTTCTTCCTTACGCGAGAAATAAACATATCAACGGTTCGCGTTTCAATTCGACAGTTTATTCCCCATATCTTGGATAAGAGTTCTTCCTTAGTGACCATTTTTTCGGCATTCTTAAGAAGATATTCCAAAAGGCCATATTCCTTTAAAGATAAAGAGAGTGGGACGTCTTTTAAGTAAAAGGTGTGCATCTGCTTGTTAAGAGTCAATTCTTTATAAGTGATGGTATTGTTAAAGCCGTTTTTACGAAGATTGGTTTTAACTCTCGCTAATAATTCCATTACGCCAAAAGGTTTGGCGATATAATCTGACGCGCCAAGGTTCAACCCTTTGACCATATCGCTTTCCCCACCTTTAGCGGAAATCATAATAACGGGTATGGCGGAATATTGCCCATGTGAGAGCTTCTCTAGAATTTCCATTCCATTCATTCCTGGTAGCATCACATCCAAAATGATTAAATCAGGTTGTGTTCTTTTTAACTCATCAAAGAAAGACGCGCCATCTTGAAAAGCGACGCATTGGAAGCCGCCAACGCTCAAGGCATCTTCATATAAGGAACGAATATTTTCCTCATCATCTACACAATAAATTAATGGTTGGTTCATAGACTAACAATTTTGTAACATTTGCATTATATCCCTTTGTTATCGCTCTTTTGTGGTTTTTGGCATCTTTTCAAAAAGCCTTACAATTCCTTTACATTCTTTTACAAGTCTATGATATAAGGATTTTTTCGGCTTTTTTAGAATGTTGGTGTTTGAAAGGCAAAAAAATGAAAAAAACATTAAAAACAATGATTCTTGCTCTTGCTGGCTTATCTTTATTCAGCTGCGGACAAGAACCAATCGAATCCTCCTCAAAAAGTGTCGAAAGCACGAAGCCTACCCCAGCATTTACCCCTGTTGAATTAAAATCTTGCGGTTCTACATCCGTTGACAAAGTGATTACCGCTCTTGGTGCAAAATTTGCGGATTTAACCGGCAACAAAGTCACATTAAAGAAAGACCAACATGGTAGTGGCGACGCTACAACTGGTGTTACTGCCGGAAAGAACAATACCAAATACGATATTGGTTTCTTATCTAGAGAAATCAAAGATTCTGAAAAAACGGTTCTTACTGAAGCAAACAAAACCGGAAAAATGTGTAAAGACGCCGTTGTTCCAATCGTGAATTCAGCAAATGCTTATTCCGCTACCGATAAAGCAACTTTAGTTGCCATATATAAAGGCGAGAAGAAAACCTGGAAAGAAATTGATTCTAGTTTATCTGGCAACATCCAACTTTATTCTAGAGAAGCAGGATCTGGAACAAGAGAATGTTTCTTTGAAGGTATCGGTTATGGCGATGTCAAAGCAGAAGATAAATGGCTTGATGGCGTTGTCGTTTCTAGCCAAGCTTCCAATGGCGATATGATGAACGCCATTAAAGCGGCCCCTCTTGGAATTGGTTATTGTTCATTAGATTCTCTTGCTACTGCAACCGGAATCAAAGGGCTTACTTTTGAAGGCGTTACCGCTTCTGAAGACACTGTTAACGACGGAACTTACAAATTAAGCCGTAATTTCAACTATGTTATCCGTGGCGATTATGATGCAACCTCTGAAAGAAAGATTGCTGTGAACGCCTTCGTTGACTTTATGAGCACCAAAGAAGGACTTGCAACCATTAAGACTGCTGGCGGCATCGTTTCCAATCTTGCTACCGCTCCAAGCTGGTCTAGCGTTCAACAAAGCAAGTATCCTGCTTTAGCGAAATAAGAATGAGTTCGTTAGAGAAGAAGAACAACATCTACGAAAGAAAAAGGCTTCTCGACAAAGTCGTGAAGTACTTTTTCTTATTTCTAGCACTGTTATGTGCTTCCTTTGTAATCTTTATAGCAGTCTTTATTACGTACAAAGGGATTTATCCGTTTTTTCACAATTATTCGTTGATTGAAGGAATTTATATTCATCAAGACATTGATCAGTTTTTCACCAATTCTAGATGGTTATATGATGGAATGGGTGGCATGCCTTTTTTGTTGCTCACTACACTCTATACGACATTATTGAGTTTGGTTATTTCCGTTCCAACATCGATTTTCACCGCTTTGCTTTTGGTGAGAATCGTTCCTAAATTTTTAAAAAGCATCCTCCAAAGCGCCGTGGATTTATTAGCTTCCATTCCTTCTGTTATTTATGGTTTATTTGGAGCTGGCGTAATTTGCCCGATTGTCGCCTCATTAGGGATAGAGACTTTCGGTGGAAGATCCATTCTATCTGGCGTGATTGTTTTGGCGATGATGTCGATTCCAACGATGACAACCCTTTCTACGAACGCAATGGAGGCGGTAGATAAAAAATTGATTCAGTCTTCTATTGCCTTGGGAGTAAGCAAAGCCCAAACCAATTTTAAAATTGTTATCGGAACAGCTACATCCGGTATCTTTGCGGGAATTATCTTAGGCATTGGAAGAGCGCTAGGCGAAGCAACCGCTATTCAAATGGTTATTGGAAACAATTCCCTAGGAACCTCTTTCTATAACGTTTTTGCTCCAGGAAATACTTTAACGAGTGCTATGTTGGCTGGTATTGGTGAAGCGGCTGGCATTGGTTATGACGTTCGTTTCTCTTTAGGCCTCGTTTTAATTATTGTGATTCTTATCGTTTCTTCATTGCTATCCGCAATAAAGCAAAGAATGAATCCAAATTACAAAAAAGAAGATGCTTTGTTCTACAAAATGAAATCTCTTTTTAGAAAAAAGGAGGGAACTCCAAATGGAAAGTAAAGAAATCGGGACCCCCTCTTTAAAAAAGAGAATTCATGTGAGAAGAATCAAGGATTTCACTTCTTACTTCACGACAGTATTATTCTCTCTTTTCACTTTCGTCATTTTGATTTGGATGGTTGTATACGTTGTGCAAAATGGTGCGCAATATTTAACCTGGGATTTTATAACAGGGGATTATAACCAACATTCTTACACAATTCGAAGCAAGGAGGGAAATGATGTTCCTCTTTCCTCATATTTTGATAATTCTGATAACGTTGAGGCGTATTCCCATCGTTGGGGAATTGGTTTCGAAGATGGTAAAAACGGAGAAGAAGACGTCATTTATATCGTTTCGATTCAAGAAGAGTCACCATTTAACAATTTGGTAGATTCTACTGGCGCGAAAATGTCCATTAACACCAATTATTTCCTTTCTTCGTTGGTTACTTTTGATGATGATGGGGATATGAGCGTATATGGCGCAAAAGAAGGGGCTAAAGCGTTAGCGAATGGTTTAGAAAAAGCCTTTTCTGTTTATGATGGAACTTTAACAAGCCAAGGAAAGGGTATTCGTGGATCTTTATTGACTACTCTTTGTTTGATTGGTTTCTCTTTATTGTTTGCTTTGCCATTAGGTATTGGCGGAGCTATTTATTTAGCTATCTATGCTAAAGACAACACACTTACGAGGGGTATACGAACGCTTATTGATGTTACAAGCGGCATACCTTCCATCATCTTTGGCTTAGTTGGAGCGTTGATATTTATTCCTTTTGTGAATGGTATTACGGGGCATACAGGCGGCTCTATTTTCTCTGGATCCTTTACTTTGGCGATTATGTTATTGCCTACGATCGTCAAAACGGTGGAAGAGTCTATCAAAGCGGTGCCTCCCTCTCTTTCACAAGCCTCTTTGGCATTGGGAGCAAGCAAGGTTCAAACCATCTTTAAGATAACCCTTCTTAATTCGTTGCCAGGTATTTTGAGTGCGACTCTTCTTTCTATTGGAAGAATTATTGGAGAATCCGCGGCCCTTGTTTTCTCTATGGGCGCTGTGATAGGAGATAACGTTTCCTTATTGGATGGTCAAGCCTCTTTGGCCGTTCATATTTGGACTTGTTTACAAGGGGAATCCCCTCAATATGGATCAGCATGTGCCATTTCCATCATTATTTTGATTGTGGTCTTGTTGCTCTCCTTGTTTATTAAACTGCTCTCTTATCAATTAGAGAAAAAGAAAGGAAAACAATAATTATGGAAAACGAAACAATTTTTTCCTGCAAAAACGTAAATCTTTATTATGAGAACGGGAAAAAACATGCGTTAAAAAACATCAATATCGATATTTATAAAAACAAAGTCACCGCGTTTATTGGGCCATCTGGATGTGGCAAATCCACTTTGTTACGTTGTTTTGATCGAATGAATGATTTGGTTGATGGTTGCAAAATTGAAGGTGACATTCAATTTTCCGGACAAGATATCAATACCATAAACACAATCTATCTAAGAACGAAAGTGGGGATGGTTTTCCAACAACCAAACCCTTTCCCAATGTCGATTAAAAACAATGTTATATACGGCCCAAAATGCCAAGGAGAAAGACGTAAAGATTATTTGAATCAGCTTGTTCAGGAATCTCTAACGGAAGCAAGCCTTTATGATGAAGTAAAAGATGAGCTTAACAAAAATGCGACAGCTCTCTCTGGTGGGCAACAGCAAAGACTTTGCATCGCGAGAACCTTGGCAATGAAACCAGATGTGATTTTAATGGACGAGCCTACAAGCGCTCTTGATCCTATTGCCACAGCAAAAATTGAAGAATTGATTAAGGAATTAAAAAAGAAATACACCATTGTGATTGTTACGCACAACATGCAACAAGCGGCACGTATTTCAGATTACACCGCATTCTTTATGCTTGGTGAACTTGTCGAATATAGCAAAACAGACAATTTCTTTGCTCATCCAAAAGATAAAAGAAGCAACGATTACATTACAGGGAGGTTCGGATAATGGAAATAGATGAAAGAATGAATGCGATTTGCATCAACATGATGTCGATGTTCGATATCACGATTCAGTATTTAGATGAAGCGATTGATGTGTATTTGAATTCAAGCGTGATGAGAACGCCTAAAATTGACGACAACAAAGTTGATCATTTGGAACGTTCAATCGAGGAAGAATGTCTCACCCTTATCTTAAAGGAAAGACCTTTCTCTAAAGATCTTCGAAAAGTGACTGGCATTTTTAAAATGGTTGAAGATATTGAACGTCTGGGAGATCATGCTGAAGATTTGTTTTGGAACATCAGCAATCTTTTGAAATATTCCCAAGGAATTCGTATTGATTCTTTGATTGAAGAAGCAAAAGTGGCTATGAGCATGGTGAAAGACTCCTATGTCGCCTTCGTGAAAGGTGACGTTAAACTTGCTGAAGAAATCTGTAAGCGTGATGATGTGGTGGATGCGCTTTATTTGCAATCATTAAAAGAAATTCCTCATATTAAAGACCAATATCATTTGAATGATGATTTCATTTTATACTCCACATTATTAAGCAAATATCTTGAGAGAGTAGCCGATCACGCTTCAAATATTGCCGAGTGGGTAAATTACATTGAGACGGGTTATTATAAAGACGAAATCATTATTTAACGTATAATGTTATTATTATGGCTAACAAAGATTATTTAATTTATTCGTTAGAGGACGATCCTAATATTTCCCACTTGCTAGATTTGGCTTTAAGCGGGCAAGGATACCGTTTTAAGCCGTTTTTAGAATATGCGGATTTCAAACAGTCTTTCGAAAAAGAAAAACCAAACATGATTCTTTTAGATTTAATGCTTTCGGTGAAATCCGGTGAAGAGATTCTAAAAGAAATCCGTATGGATTCTTCTAATGATGATATTCAAGTCATTATTATTTCCGCTAAAAATCTCACTATTAACAAAATCGATGGTTTGGATTTAGGCGCAGACGATTATATTTGTAAGCCTTTTGATGTTATGGAACTTATCTCTAGGGTAAATGCTAGAGCGCGTCGTTATTTAAAGAAAGAGAGCTTACGAATTCGTTCGCTTTCTTTTGATTTGAATAATCGTGTGGTGAAAAAAGACGGAGTTGAAATTCATTTTACCCAAGGCGAAAGCGCCGTCCTTTTTGAGCTGGCTAAGAACGTTGGAAAACCTGTGACTCGTGACGATCTTTATAAAGCCCTTTGGGGTGATGTAAGTGGCTTTGAAACGAGAACGCTAGACGTTCATATCAAAGAAATTCGTAGAAAATTATCACCCGACAACGACATTATCGAAACCGTTTATGGTTTGGGGTATAAATTGAAAAATGAATAAAAAGTCCCTCATTTTAGATTACATTGTTACCTTTCTTCTCTCGTTTGTTTTATTGTTGGCCTCCTTTCTAACTACAAAAGGCATTTCTTCGAACAATGCACATAAAGGGCTTTCTTATTACGGAGAGGAAATAAGCAAAACATATCGAAGTGAAACGGATAAGGATATAACCATTTCTTATTTCTCTAAAATTCAGGACATACGTGTCTCTATTTTTGACTTAGATGCCAACATTCTTCTTGAAATCAACCAATTAGATAAGAACCCCGCAAAAGAAGACCGTAAAAAAGAATTGGAAAACAATGCGAACTCCTACTATTACAAAGATTCTTTAACCATGGGGTACCCTATTCTTTATTTCGTGAAGAAGACGTCTACCTATTACATTCGTGTTGGCCTTCCTCGTTCCGATATAGAAGAAGCAGCAAACCTTGTTTTGCTATATGGGTCGCTTGCTTTAGTGATTTTGGATAGTCTTTATTTCGTTTATCGTTATTTCTCTTACAAGAAAGCTTTAAACCAATTACGGAATGAAGTAAATAAACTCAAAGAGCTCTCCTCTCATCCAGATGTATTAACAGAAGGAGATGGCATTGAAGCAATCGATAAAGGAATCGTAGACGTCTCTCTTAATTTGAAAGACAAGATGGAATCCCTACGAAGAGAAAACCTCAAAGTGGATTACATCCTCGATTCTATGGAAGAGGGCCTTCTTGTTTTAAACGAAAAAGATCAAGTTATCCTTATCAATAAGTATGTTTTAAACATCCTTTCATTAGAAAGAGAGAACATCCTCAATAAAGAATTCCATTATTTGATGCTGGGTGAGGAATTTAAAAATAAAGTTCAAGAGACCAAGCAGAAAGATTCCATATCTTATGATATTGAACGTAAAGGAAGAACGTACGAGCTTCTATTATCTTTGGTTCCCTTAGATTGGTTAGGAAAAGAGAAGATCAAAGGGATTGCTGTTATTTTCTTGGATGTAACAGAACAACGGATGAATGAAAAACTAAAGAGAGAATTCTTCCAGAACGCCTCTCATGAACTAAAAACTCCTCTTACGACAGTTGTTGGTTATAGTGAGCTTTTATCTAATTCCTTAATTAGCGATAAGAAAGAACAGGAAAAAGCCTTAGCCGTGATTACTTCAGAATCTAAGAGAATGCGAATGGTTATTGACGATATGCTTTCTCTTGCCATCTTAGAAAACGATGAGAAACCAACGTTTTTAACCCCTTTAAACGCAAAACGAGCAGTAGAGGATGTTGTTTCCTCTTTATCTTTGATTGCCGAAGAAAAGAAAATTACCATCCAAACCCATTTAGAAGAAGTGACGTTGAATATTCTCCCGACGGATTTTGATCGTCTGGTCCGTAACCTTGTTTCAAATGCCATTTTCTATAACCATGAAGGAGGGCATGTTATTTTAAGATTGGATTCTTCTTCTTTCTCTTGTGAAGATGATGGCATTGGTATTGATGAAAAATATCAGCAAAGAATCTTTGAACGTTTCTTCCGTGTAAATAAAAGCCGTAGCAGAAAAGATGGTGGAACAGGCCTAGGCTTAGCCATCGTAAAACACATTTGTTTAAATTATCATTACCGAATTCAACTAAAAAGTCATATCCAAGAAGGAAGCAAGTTCACCATCTATTTTAAATAAAATAACGGAGACATGTATGCGTTAACGATCTTTTCTAAGCGCTGCAATAGCTTCGCCCACCAAAGCATCAGAGAAGAATGAAATGTCTTTCCCTTTCGTGCTTATTTCAAAAAGGAACTCTATATTACCTTCTTTATTTCCTAGAATAGGAGAGTAAGAAACGCCTAAGATATGTAACGATTTTGTTCTTAAATATTCTTTGAAATGATTTAAGGCGTCTATGAGGAACTCCTTTTTCCGAACGACCCCGTTTTTGTTTAAACGATCAGGACCCACTTCAAATTGAGGCTTAAACAATAAAAGGATGGCGAAATCCTCTTTGAAGGAAAGTAAGGTTTCTAAGATGACTCGAACTGAAATAAAAGAAACATCGCAGACGTAGTAGTCTATTTTTTCTTCGAAAATAGATGGGGTTACATATCGGAAATTTGTGTTTTCTAGAACAACGACTTTTGGATTGTTTCTTAAAGATGGATGTAATTGACTTGTTCCGACATCAATCGCATAGACTTTTTTTGCTCCGCTTTTCAAAGAACAATCGGTGAATCCTCCAGTCGAAGAACCGATGTCACAAATAATTTTATCGTGGAAATCTACATTAAAAACTTGAAGGGCTTTTTCAAGTTTGTGCCCACCTCTTGAAACGTATTCTAAAACATCATTTTCAAGAATTTTTACTTGGTCTGTATCTTTGATTTCGAATCCGTTTTTGCTGACTGGGCGAGAATTGACCAATACCTTGCCGTTTTTAATAAGCTGCGAAGCTTTGCTTCTCGTTTCAGCGTATTTATTTTCTACGAGAAAAAGATCAAGGCGCATGGCTATTTCTTTTCTTCTGTATCGGTAGGGGTATTCGCTTTAATTTCTTCTTTTAAAGCTTCGGATAAAGGCGTCTTATTCCCTAAACCGACGGTATCATCAACCGGCAAAGAGAAAGCGATTCCTTGAGCTGGGGAATTTAAGCCGACGCTCTTATAAATGGCATGCAAAATAGCATCACGGATATCTTCGTTTACAAGAATAAGAACAATTTCTTTTTCTGGGTGGATGGAAATGCCAAAAGTTGCTTCCGCTTCTTGGCGGGCAGTACCACGAGCATTAATTTTCGTTCCTCCTCTTGCACCGGCTTCTCGAGCTGCTTCCATTACAGTATCCGAGAATCCCGAATTGACGATGCAAACTACTAATTGAAACTTATCACTCATTTCCTTTGCCCTCCATATTTGCCAAGAATTGATACGAAGCCTTTCCGATGATGCTCGAAAAAGGAACGGTAAACGCAATTCCTTGCCCGTTTCTTAATTTAAAATATTTGTCTTCGTAAGCGTTGAGTATAGGCTTAACGAATTCTTCTTTTATGACGCTTAAAATAACAGCCTTATCAGTATTACTGTGCAATGCTGCAGCTAATTCTTGAGGAATTGTTCCAGTACCAAAAAGCACCATCTGCATATTTACTTCATATCCTTCAAGGATATCTAAGTAGAATTCACATTTGTTTCTCGGAACAATGGTGAAAAGCACCTTCAATTTCTTTGGGGCGGTAAGGGGAGAAGCGTTTTGCTTTGAAGGAAGACGTTCTTTTAGTTCCGCCTTCTTTTCCGCCACTTCGAGTTTCTTCTCTTTGATGGCTTTCTTTAATTTGGTTTTTCTTGTGTTATTCATAAAGTTGCCCTCTATTTGAAGACGATAATCTCTTCATCATCTGCACTAAGAACACGTTTGGCTCTTTTACGTTCACGAATCTTATCTTGAATAACAGCTTTAAAGCCTAATGCTTGAATGGTGATTAAAGGAGTCATGGCGACCATGGCGACAACTCCGAAAGCATCTTGAAGAATTCTATCAGGTGTTCCGCCTGCCATAGAAACGCATGCACCAATTGCCATTGGTAAGATAAAAGAAGAGGTGAGAGGACCGCTAGCAACTCCGCCTGAGTCAAATGCGATAGCGGTATAAACCTTAGGAACGAAGAAAGATAAAGCCAAAGAAATGAGATAACCAGGCACTAAGTAATAAAGGACAGAGAAATTAAAGACGATACGGATCATGGACAATCCGATAGAGAGGCCAACACCAAGGCAAAGGGCCAATAACATAGAACGTTTAGAAACCCCGCCCATCGTGACCTCTTCAACCTGCTTTGTTAAAACTTGAATAGCAGGTTCGGCCAAAACAACAATGAATCCCAATAAGAATCCGATTCCGATTAACCATGGAGCGCCAGCCTTTGCGACCATTTCACCAATCTTATAACCAATTGGCATAAAACCGATTGTAGCGGCTGTTAAGAAAATGACTAAACCCAAAAGGGTGAATGCTAATCCACCGATAATGTGGAAGATTTGTTTCTTTGGAAGCTTGATGAATATTGCTTCGATAATAAAGAAACAAACGGTGATAAGTCCCAATGCCAATCCGACTTCTTTTAAACTAGCAAGAATCGTCTGACCTAAATAGAGCCACATATTTTCTGGCATATCATAATTAGGAAGCGGATAAACAAATTCTCCGTTGATTGAAAGGCTCATTAATAAGATGACGAGGATTGGTCCAACGGAACAAAGCGCAACCAAACCGAAGGAGTTTTCTTTTGCTTGTCTTCCGCCAACCGTTTGAGCGACGCCTAAGCCTAAAGCCATAATGAAAGGAACGGTAATTGGTCCAGTGGTCACACCTCCGGAATCAAATGCCAAGCCCATAAACTTCAAACCTTCTGGAGTGGTCATTGCTAAGCAAGCTAAGGCAAAAAGAAGCATATAGAAAAACATCAAGATGTAAGAAAGATCGATTTTAAAAATAATTTTTAAGATGGCTAAAACCAAAAAGATGCCAACCCCTAGTCCAACGAGGACGATTAAGACGGTTCCGTTTAAGACCTCTTTCACCTGGTTCGCAAGCACGGAAAGATCAGGTTCAGCGATGGTAATTAAAACACCCATGGCGAAAATAATGATTAATGCTAAGAAAATTCTTTTTGAACGAATCAAAGAAGAACCGATTTGTTCACCCATTGGGGACATTGCCATTTCGGCACCCACATTAAATAAAGCGATTCCGATGATTAAAAAGACAGCCGCAATAGAGAAAACAACAATTTCCTTTGTAGACAAATCTAGCAAAGGAGTGAAGAAAAGGATAATGACAATCGCGGTAACTGGGAGTACGGAGAAACAAGATTCTTTTAATTTATCAAGCAGGTTTTTAAGCATGCAATTATTATACAAAAAATGTTTGTTTTTTCTTTGAGAATTTTTAAATATTTGTTTTTAAAACAAAAATCCTGGGTCAACCATATGTTGTTTATTTCGCTTAATTTCTAGGAATAGCTCGGAAGGGAATACTCTTCTTAAAAATCGAAATCTCCGTCAATGGTTTTCTAAATTTTTCTTGTGAATCGTGAGAAACTCAAATGAAAAACACTATCAATTGTAAGCGCTTACTATATATAATATTATTTGTTTTTAGGAGGCTTATTATGGCCAAATTCATCCAAAGGATGATTGATTGTGGAACTTATGAAGGAGATAAGGTTCCAAGACTCACTAGAATCCTTTTCCCATGGTCCGGCATTTTCCGTGACGCCTGTTATCAATTGGTTGGAACCTTTTTGACACAGTATGCTCTTGCTTCTGGCGTGCTTGATCAAGGCGACGCTTTTAGCGCTCAATATGGCGTTATCACAATCGCTTTGATGCTTGCTCTCATTTGGGATGGTATCAATGACCCAATTATGGGATTTATCATTGAAAAGTTCCGTTTCAAATTAGGTAAATTCCGTCCTTGGATAGAAATTGGTGCAATCGGTAATACCATTACGGTCTTATTGATGTTTGTTATCCCATCGCTAGGCTTGGTTCATGGATGGGGGTACGTCGTCTTCATGATTGTCATGTATTTCATTTGGGACTTGATGTTCACCATGAACGATATTGGCTACTGGTCGATGTTACCGGCATTAACAAATGATCAAAAACAAAGAGCAAAGATTTCCACTTCGGTGACGATTGCTGCTTCTATTGGAACCTTCTTAGCGTTTGCTTTACTGACTCTTTCCCCTGGTAACCTTGGTTCCTATAAAGAAGTCTTCTTGTGGGCTTCTATTGGAATGTCTTTGACTTTCTTAATTACTCAAAGTATGGTCTTCTTCCTTTGTAAGGAAAAGAAAAGAGACCCTAAACAAGAAGAAGTGTCTGAAAAATCACATTTCTTGGATTTATTCCGCGTTGTTATCAAGAATAAAGAACTCCGTTCTGCGGCGATTGCCATGTTCCTTTATTACGCTGCATCTGGTCTTTTAACGGGGGTGGGAACAAACTATTACTATTTCGTTTATGGTTATCCAAAGGGTGCGACCATTGCTACTATTATTTCTGTTTTCTATATCGTTGGCACAATTGCAGCCCAGGCCTTTTACCCGTTATTAGCCAAAAAGATTTCTAAGAAAAACATTTTATTGTTCTCGGTCATTATCATTGCTATTTTCTATGGCGCTTTCTTTTTCCTTGGCTTCCCAATGCAAGGCAGGTATCCGCTTCTTTCGAATGAGAACGCTTTTGGCTGGCAAAATCTCTTGTTGTATTTCTTTGCTTTCATGTTCTTTGCAGCATCAGGCCTCTTCTATCTTGCCTTAATTGTTATGTTCCAAGACGCTATCGACTATAACGAATATGTCTATGGCGAAAGGAAAGAATCCATTTGTTTTGCTTGGAGACCACTAGATGTCAAATTAAGTTCAGGCCTTAATTTAGGCATTCGTTATTTCGCTTATTTCGCTGGTGGATTCTATGGCGTATTCCAATTAATCGGGAATGCCGAAGCAAAGATTAACTCCAATCCAGGAGGAGCAACTCCAGAAATTCGTCAACAAGTTAATGATGAAATCAATGCGCAAATAGACGCCCTATACGCTGACGGGAAAGCGAACCTATTGGCGTTTGGAATTATCATTATCGGTATAACCGTTGCCTTGTATCTGGCTTCTTATCTTATTATGAGATATGGCTACCATATCACTGAGGAAGATGAGAAAAAGATGGTAGAAGAGCTCGCTAAACGAAATGAGGCGAACATCGCCAAAGAAGAACAAGCAGTGGTTGCTTAAAAAATATTTGGGCCGTTTTATCGGCCCTTTTTGAATGGCATCTTTTTTCTGTTTGTTTCCTTCGATACAATAAATTTGCTATGAGATACTTAATGACAAATTTATTTCCAACTTCTGGCCAAAATTTCCGTTTCGATTGGATCTCTATTATATTCCTTGTAATCGTTTTGCTTTGTGTAATAAGAGGCATCCGCCAAGGCTTTATGTCCTCTCTTCTTCAATTTGTTGGTCTTGCCATTGTTTTCTTCCTTGCCTATTTATTGGCCAAACCAATTGGACAATGGCTTCAAAGCATAAATGGGGCTGGGGAAAGCGTTCATGAAAAAATTCTTTCCTTTTTAGTAGAAAAAGGTTCCCAAAATCCTGTTATGACGGGAAATGATATCTATGATGCATTGATTAAAACTCAATATGGATCAAATAACGTCATGGAATGGGTTGTTAATGGAAAGGATTTGAATTCTACAATTCCTGGAAGCGAATCAACCGTGCTTGAATTAGCCATAAGCTCAGCAGGGGTCCCTTCCTTTTTAGCGGATTTTGTTAAAAACTTTGTGATGAGTGCTGTTCCTGAAACCGGTGCAACGCAAAATTTGGCTTATTATCTTTCTGCTCCATTAGCTTCCCTTGTTTTTGTCGCGATTGGTTTTATTTTTGTTTTTGTCATTGGCTATATCCTTTTGATTATCGTGAAGATTTTTGCCAAGAAATTGAACCATGTGAAAGTGGTTGGCCCGATTAATCGTATACTGGGTGGCGTATTTGGATTATTTGTTGCCTTCGTTGATCTTTCTTTGATCTCTGGAGGATTGGTCGCTTTAAGCGCAAACGCGGACATTTATGCCTATTTAGATACTCTATTAGGATTATCCGACGACACGGTTTATAGCATAGGAAAAGTATTCTATAACAACAATTTCCTTGAAATGTTAATGGGATATTACAATTCCATTGTTTCTTGGATTACTGCTCAATAATTATTATTGTTTGTATTTAATAAGTTCTTTTTCAATTGCTTTTTGAGCGGCTTTTTCGTTTAACTGATCGCTTAATTGTCCTAAGAAGAAACGATACTTTCCAGGTTTCATAGAACAAATATAAGCAACACCATAGGTATTTGGACCAGAATGGACAGCGTTTGTGGAATTGGTTTTTGTTTCGATTACTTTTTTAAAACCTTTAGCCTTTAATTCATTAACAATATCATCAACGGTGCTATCTCTTTTAGAGGTGTATCCAACCAAAGCGAGGGAATAATCAATCTCTTCGTATCCTTCTAAGATAGAATCAACGTATTTAACACCGAGTTTTTGGATTTTACCCATTAACTTTTTCAAAACGGAGAAACTTCCGTCCTTTACCGTTAAAATTGGGTGGAATTTTAAAAGGCCAGCACCAATAGCAGCGGCTTTGGAGATTCTTCCTCCACGAGCCATAAAGGTTAGGTCATCAACAATAAGGCTAACGTTCGTGCTGTGACGGTATTGTTCCATGACTTCAATAATTTCTTTCATGGATTTACCTTCTTCGGCCATTTCTTTTGCTTTCAAAGCTTGTAAAGCGATACCCAAAGAAGCGGATTGAGAGTCGAAGGTCGAAACGTTTTTGAATTCTTCTGCTGCAATTGATGCATTTTGGAAACCAGAAGAAAGTTTGGAAGAAATGGAGAAATATAGAAGTTCGTCTCCATCCTTACCCTCTTCTTCAAAAAACTTAAGTGCTTCACCAACATTTACCGCGCTAGAACGGCAGATATCTTTATGTGTTGCGTTATATTGATACATTTCTTCATTTGGGAACGAACCATCTTTCTTTACGTCGCTACCAAATTCTATGCTAAAAGGGACACAATGAATGCCAACTTCATCTTGAACTTTTTTCGATAAGTCCATGGTGCTATCGCCAATGATTTTAATGCTCATTCGTTTTCCTCCTCGTTATCGAACTAGTTCATAATACTAGGTATTTTCAAAATGGAAAGTAAATTAAATATAAGTAGAGCTTTTATGAACAACAATCTAGAATGAAAACATGGAAGAAAAAGAACTATATATCCCATTTAGAAACTATCAAACATACGTTAAAATCGTTAATCCGGAAGGAAAGAACCATCCTCTTGTTACTTTGCATGGCGGTCCTGGCTCTACTCATAATTCTTTAGAATTGCTTTCTCCTTTAGCAGAGATAGGGGATAGACCCATTATTTTCTATGACCAAATCGGCTGTGGGTTATCAAGTAAGCCTGATAACCACACAGAACTCTACAATAAAGATTTTTGGATAGAGGAATTAGAAAACCTTTTATCTTATTTAGACATTCATGATTTTCATCTTCTTGGACATTCTTGGGGCGGGATGTTAGAACAACTATACATGATTCAAACAAAAAGAAAGGATGTTCTTTCTTTAACTCTCTCTTCTACTTTATCTAGCGCAAAGCTTTGGAAAGAGGAAACCCATATCCTCATAAAGAAAATGAGCAAAGAGGACCAAGAGATTATTTCTATTTCTGAAAAGGAAAATAACTACACGTCCCCCTCCTTTTTAGCAGCCTTAGATCGTTATTTAAAAATGACCGTATCTGATTTTTCTCCTTCTGATCCATCTTTACCAGAATGCCTTAGGCGCAAAAAGATAAGGGGAGATGTCGCTTATCTTACTGCTTGGGGGCCTAGCGAATTCACCCCTTTAGGCAATCTAAAAGAGTATGAAACGACCTCTTTTTTAAAAAACATTAAAACGCCCGCTTTAGTTTGTTATGGTTCATTAGATGAATCCACGAAGAAACAAAATCAATTGATGTATCTTTCTTTGGGTTCAAGTAAAAAGAAAATCCTCGAATTTTCGAATGCAAGACATATGACTTACTTCGAAAGAAACGAGGAATATCTTAAAGAAATAGGGGAATGGCTATCCTCTAACGATTAGTTGTTAGGGAATTTTTCGTTATAACGTTCAATTGCTTCTTTAATAACTTGTTTTGCACATTCTTTGTCTTTTAAACCAGGCACACGAGTTTGTTTTCCTTCGAGCACTTTATAGGTTTCAAAGAAATAGGCGATTTCTTGGACGATGTGGTCAGGTAGAGCGTTGATGTCATCATAATCCTTATAGAAAGGATCGTCAGGGCAGACAGCAAGAATCTTGGCGTCACGTAATCCTTGATCGACCATATCAATCATTCCGATTGGCTTTCCTCTTACCAAAGTGCTTGGGACGATTGACTCAGATGTAATAAGCAAGACATCCAAAGGGTCGTTATCTTCCGCATAAGTATGAGGAATAAAACCATAGTTATGTGGATATTGAGTTGACGTATAAAGAATACGATCAAGTTTTAATAAACCTGTTTCTTTATCCAATTCGTATTTGTTTTTGCTGCCTTTCGAAATTTCGATGTAGGCAACGAATTCATCTGGGGTGACTCTTTTTGGGTCAATATCTTTCCATGGGTTCATAAAATACTCCTTAAAAATTACTGGTTGGATATGTCTATATCTTTTAATAGAAATAAGAAAATAGCAACACTCCAGCGGTTTTTTATCTTATGCGTTTTATAAGTTGTCATAAATAAAATTTAGAATGTAACCGGTTATATGCAATAAAAGAAAGTTAGTTAACGGCTACTAAAAGATGAAAATGCAAGGATAAAAAATCTTTTGCAAACCCCTTGTCAGCACTTTTTTAAATAACTAAAATCGGGGCGTAAAGGAGGAAGGATCGTATGATGCTTCTTAATGCTGTAATTGCCGAAGCCAGCATCGGTGGTAACCTTGCGACCGCCTTGACCTCAGAAAAATTATGGGTCAATATTGCGCAAACGGTTATCTTCATTCTTCTTGGTTTTTTCTTTACGAAGAAAAAACTTTTGCCAGATAAGACGGGCAAAATCTTAACGAAATTCGTTATGAGTGTTTGCTTACCTTGCCTTGCATTCTGCTCTTTTATGTCTGATTTCACGATTTCCGGTGGAATTGATGCCCTTGTGAATTTCATTTTGGGCTTTGTCTTTTATATCGGATTCATTTTCTTGGCCAAATTGATTTTCATTTGGGTCAAAGATAAAAAGAAGAGAACCGTTCTCTCTGTCCTTTTTGCCTTTGGTTCTACGACTTTCTTTGGCTATCCTCTTGTCGTTGCCATCTATGGAGGAACGGCTGGCAATAACTTCAACATCATGAACGTTGCTTATCGTGTCTTCCTTTATTCTTATGCTTACCTTGCTGTAGCTAACCTCGAAGATGAAACTTCACCTGAAGCGGATGCTTCTAGCTTGGGACATGAAGACAAACCAGTCGTTGATAAATCCGTTAAGAGCATTCTTAAAAAAGTGTTCCTTAACCCAATTGTCATTGCAACCTTTGCCGGTTTGCTTCTTTGGGTTTTGCAAGCCATCCCAGGAACGGCTATAGTGAACAAAAACGTTTTTGGCGCTTATCCTTCCGCTTCTCCAGATGCGAAAGTTGCTTTCTGGAGATTTGATGCAACCTTACCTTGGTTCTATCAAGCTGCAAATAAACTTGGTGGATTATCTAGCACCATTATCTTGTTTGCTATTGGCTGCACTTTGGGTGGAACCAATATCAAAGATGCCGCAACCGACAAATACGCTTGGATTTGGACGGCTATCAAAGTCGTTGTTGCCCCAGCTATTGTTTTAGGTGTTTTACTCGCCATGCAATCCATTGCAAATGCTACTGGTTTCTTAACCAATGCTACTGGTGCCTTAAAAGATGGCGCTCCAGAATACGCAAAGAACGTTTCTCAATTAGTTTCTGTAAATACTTTAAGCTCTGTCGTTATCACTTGGATGGTTCCACCAGCAACCGTTGCAGTTGGATATTGCATCAACTTTGATAAAGAAAAAGAAATGGCTTCCCATATTTCTTTAATCGGCACCTTTGGTTCGGTTATTGGAATTGTCATTTGGGTTATTGTTCTTACCGTTTTGACCAGCAGTGGGCTCTTCTATGATCCAAGCTGGTTTGTGACCGCTTAAGGAGATTCATTATGGAAAAGAAAATGATTTGTTTTGGCTGCCGTGGCTATGAGCTTCCTTATTTCAAACAATTAGGTGAGAAATACGGATATGAATTAGTTACCAGACCTGAATATTTAAACAACGACAACTATGAACTTGCTCTTGGCTATGAGAACGTGATGGTTCGTGGCAATTGCGTGGTTGATAGAGAGCACCTTGCTAAGCTTAAGGAAGCAGGCCTCAAATATTACTTAACCCGTACGGCCGGCTATAACCACGTTGATGTTCAAGCTTGTAAAGACTTAGGCATTGAAACCGCCTTTGTTCCTGGCTATTCTCCAAACGCTATCAGTGAGCTTGCTCTTACCTTAACTATGATGCTTCTTCGTCATACAGCCTATGCAACCTCTCTTTCTCATGAAGGACATTTCAAGGTTACCGATACAATGTTCTCCAAGGAAATCCGTGATTGCACGGTCGGTGTTTTAGGATGTGGAAGAATCGGTCGTGTTACCGCCTCCCTTTTCAAAGGCTTAGGTGCTAAGGTCATCGGTTATGATGTCTTTGTTTCTCCAGCTTGCGAAGGCTTGATTGAAATGAAGAAGACTCCAGATGAGGTCATGAAAGAAGCAGATGTGGTAGTTTGCCATATGGCTTATGTCAAAGGAAAGAACGATAAATTCATTTCCAAAGAACTTATTGGAGAGATGAAAGAGGGTGCAATCCTTGTAAATGTTGCTCGTGGTGAGGTAATGGACAATTTGGCTGCTTTGGAAGCTGTCAAAGAGGGGAAACTTGGTGGATTAGGACTTGACGTTATCGACAACGAAAAAGTTCTTTTCAACAA
Source organism: uncultured Mollicutes bacterium (assembly GCA_900540385.1). Classification (GTDB taxonomy): domain Bacteria; phylum Bacillota_I; class Bacilli_A; order RFN20; family CAG-826; genus UBA4951. The sequence goes on along the minus strand of UQFY01000013.1, from coordinate 4,298 downwards.
AGACCATGATCCAAAAGCAATGCCAAACGAAGAAGATCAATTAATTGTTGATCTCTACCCAAGAGTTCTTATCACCCCACATCTTGGTTCTGCAACGGAACACGCTTTGATTGACATGATTGAAATCACTCTTCAAAACATGGAAGAATATCGCCTTACAGGCAAATGCAAGAATTCCTTGATTAAATAGTCTTAGACGAAACAAAAATCGCTTGGTTTTGCCCAGGCGATTTTTTATGCTCTAAGTAATTGCAAAACACGTATACGTCCCGCTTTGCTTTACTAATATCCAAGTTGAAGTTGGAAAGCGTGATTTACGAAATAGTACGAATTGTTTTCAAAACCGTATTGAATTGGTAAAGATTCGCCCAATTTGATTTCGTGAACGTATTTAATATCAATTAACTTCAGTTCGTGTTCTTTTAAGAATTCAATCGGAATCATATTTTCGGCAATATCTAAATAAGACGTGTTGTTAATATGCCCATTTAAATCACAGAAGGAGAATTGAGCAAGGATTTCGCCATTTTGCGTTAAATCGAAAGGAATCTTGTTGCTTAATGGAATATTAAATGGCCTACCATTTGAAAGATCTTCCACAACAATCCCGTGTTCATTAGGATTGATCATTTTTCTGGTTTTGATGTCGATAAGAGCCCAAATAGAAGCTCCTTCAATAATGACGTTGCCGTCTTTGTCTTTAAACTCGTAGGAACGTGGGAAAAGAACGTGCATTGTTTTGCTAGGCCAGGTGGATATAGTGATGGTTTCATCATATTTTGGCATTCTTTTGATTTCGATGTGTTGCTTTGCTACAACCCAAAGAAGACCTTTATCCAAGGTGTATTGTCTTGGCATGCCTAACTCTTCAGTGTGCTCAATAGAAAGCTCTTGAAGGTAACGTAAAAGAGAAGACGGTCTAAGGCATTGAAAAGGGGTCACTTGATCAGCCGTGATCTTAAACGTTTTTGAAAAATCGCCCATAAAGCTTATTTCTTTTTTGCTAATTCTTCTTCAACCGCATTAATAGCATCGCCTAAAGTTTGAAGTTTTACCCATTTCTTTTCTGGAACGCTAATGCCAAATAAGGTTTCTATTTTTGTCATCACGTAAATAAAACGCATGGAGTCTAATGCGGCATCCGTATTGATAACAGTATCTTCTTGGATGTCCATATTTTGAAATTCATCCAAGTTCTCTTTTAAAATAGCAACGATGTTTTGCTTAATTTCTTCACGATTCATTTTTTTACCTCGTTAATTCTTTTAAAGCCCAACGTTTAATCTTCCCTGTTTGAGTTCTAGGAAGAGCGTTCATAACAAAGTTAATTTTACTTATTCTTTGGCCTCTCGGCTTACTTAAGTTGAAATTTTGAATCTTTTCATCAACTTCTTTTTGTTCCATCTCTGTTTTTATGAATAACTGAACCTGATTTTCAATAAGGGCGATGGCAAAATCACTTTTTGGAAGAAGTGGAAGAAGTTCGCCTTCATATTGAGGACAGAAGATTTTCGTGCCATCAGAGAGTAGAAGAATGTCTTTCTTTCTACCTGTGATATGAAGAAGACCATTTTCATCGATTTTTCCTAAATCCCCAGTGTGGAGATATCCATCAATAATCGTTTTATTGGTTTCTTCAGGATTTTTATAATAGCCTTGCATCATACAGGTTGGAGAAGAGATTAAGATCTCGCCGTCTGAGGCAATTTGAATCTTATCGTCTGGACAAATTGTCATTGCTTCAGGATCATCACCGATAGATAAGGCAACCCCAGAGCTCGTTTCGGTTAAACCATAGCCAAAACTCACACGAATATGGCTGGCTTTAATTAAATCCAAAATGGTTTTAGGGCATGGACCCGCACCGATTAATATCATGCGAAGTTCTTTGTTAAATGTTTTGTTAATAGCCATAAAAGCAGCCATTTGAGGAACAAGGGAAATAACGGTGGCTTGGAAATAAGCTCCGTCGACTAATAAATGTCTATATCCTCTTCCTAAGGCGACTTTGACGCCAAAAGAGAGACCCCATAATAAAGAACAAACAAAGCCAAAAACATGGCTTAAAGGCAAAATGGATAAGAGAGTATCGCTTTTCTCTAATGGAAGACAAGCTCCTCCGTTATAAGCGGACGCACATAAAGATTTTTCTGTTAAAACGACAACTTTGTTATTCATTGTCGTTCCAGATGTGAAGAATAGAATGTTGCCTTTTCCCTTCACGTTGGAATTATTAACTAAAGAAGGAGATAATTCGGCAAGGATATCCTTCCTCCCAACCAAATAATCAACATCTGCAGTTTGGACTTGTGCCTTTAATAAATCAATGTGGTCCATAGAATTTAGCAGGACCACCTGTTTCTTTGCATTCACGTAAGCAAAAATATTGAGGACAGTTTCTAAGTTGTTTTCACAAACGATTCCGACCGAATTGGCGCTTTTGTTAATCGGAGTAGACAAAATCCTTTTAACAAATTCACCATACGTAAGACTTTTGATTTCATTACCTTCATCAAAAACAAGAGCAGGGCTGTCTTTGTCCTGACCTTTAAGCATTTCAAGGAAGGTTTTATAACGTTTATTTTGATTGCTCATAAAATCATTATATGTCAATAATAGTTGTTTTACTTTAAAAAAGATTCGGTAAATCGCTGTAAGTGAGATATATACCTAGAATTTTACCGATATTGGTTCTAAAATAGAACAAATCCATTAACAAAGGAGATTGAATACTATGGACAAAAATATTCGCATTGCGATTATTGGCGGAGGACCAGCCGGTTTAGGCGCAGCCATGTATCTTGAGAAAAAAGGATACACAAACTACGTCATTTACGAAAAAACGGACCATGTAGGAGGCAAATGCCACTCCCCATATCACAACGGAAAACGTTATGAAATGGGTGCGATTATGGGTGCACCAACCTATTTTGCCGTTAAGGACATTGAAGAATTCACTGGCGTAAAACCAGATGGACCAGCACTTGTCCGTGGTTATAAATATCCAGATGGAAGAATTGATCATCGTTGGGATACTTCCGATGCGATGAAGCATCCTCTTAACTATTTCCTCCATCACCCAGTTTCCGCAATTCACTTAAAGAAATTAGCCAAACAATTAAAGAGATTCGGCAAGATCTTGGAAACGGAATATAAAGGCTATGATGTAACAGGCCATATTGGTGTCGCTGAAGGAAGATATGAAGGCTTTGCCGTTACTCCTGAACGTGAACCAGTTAAGGGAGTGAATCCAAAATTAAAGGACCTCTCCATGCCATTTAAGGACTTCTGTGAAAAGGTAGGTTGCCCACTTGTTCAAGAAGTGTGGGTTCAGCCATATACTTCCTTCGGCTATGGCTATTTTGATGAAATTCCAGCCGCTTATGTTTTGAAGTATCTTGATTTCAGAACAATGATGGATTTCGTTGCTCTTCATCTTTATACCTGGAAAGATGGAACACAATCCATCTATGAAGCTTTAAATGCAAAATTAATGCATCAAGCTACATTAAATTCAAATATCACCAAAGTCGTTCGTGGAGACAAAGTCACTATTACGGTGAATGGCAAGGATGAAGTCTTTGATAAGATGATTATCACCGCCCCTCTCCAAGTTGCAACCGAGAAGAATCCATTAGACAACCCAGTCGCAAAGTCCTTGGATACATGGTTAGATGTAAACGAAGAGGAAAGAGCTCTCTTCTCCAAGATCGATTATGAGCGTTATGACACCATGGCTCTTTTAATCGAAAAAGGTAAATATCCAGATATCTCTCACTATATCGTTGACAACATGGCGCCAGATAGAATGGGTCACTTGATGATTTATTATCATCGTTGGAAGAATGAACCCGATCAACCAATTACCACCTATGTTTTACGTCATCATAAGACTCGTAATGGTGGTAAAGAACTTCCTTATAAACCTACGCAAGAACAAGTCCTTAAGGATATGGAAACGGTTGGAGTTCCAGCTGATAAGAGCTTATCAAACGGTGGCGTTATCAATGAATTCCAAACCTATTATTTCCCACATGTCTATTCTGAGGATTATGCTGCTGGATGGTATGATAAAGTCGAAGCTATGCAAGGTAAGAATAACACTTACTACGCTGGTGAAATCATGTCTTTCGGAGATATGGATGAAACCGTTGAATATTCTCACGATTTAGTGGAAAGATTCTTTAACGATTAATCACTTTTAAAAAGGGGACGGCAAAGGAAAAACCTTTGCCGTTTTTTCTTTGATTAGGAAATTCTATTTAAGCCTATAAACACAAAAAAAGACCGCATTTTAG